>JBCCVD010000012.1:0-122236 GCA_039195745.1 Pseudomonadota bacterium
CCCTCGGCGTATTTATTGGTCATCACGCTGCCCTGCGCCTGCATCACCGCTTTTGAGACGATGTTCTCCGACGCGATCAACTCAATCTCATCGCGCTGCCGACCAAGCTCCGATGTGATCGAGGCGAAAAGATCCGGGTCGCGGTCGGATAGGTCCTGAGTGAAAAAACCGGTGTCGCGGTGTGAGGCGTTCATGAGGCAGACTCCTGTTGGGTGCGCGTATTCCTGGCGCTTGCAATACGGGCATTTAGGTAGTGTGGAAAGCCGATATTGCGACAGGAAACATGGGAAATACGGCGGGAGATTATGAAATCCATGCATATGGTAGGGCTTGTGTTTTGCTTGCTGGGACGCAATCAATTGGTTGGGAGTTTTCTAACCTATGCCAAATACTGGAAAAATTGCCTTCATGGCATCGGAAACCCATGTTGCCGAAGATGCGCTGCGGGCTTTGAAGGAGCGCTATGGTCAAGCGGATTTGGCGACAGCGGATGTGATCGTCGCCTTGGGGGGCGACGGTTTTATGCTGCAGACTTTGCACGCGACGCAAGCGTCTGACACGCCCGTCTACGGCATGAATTGCGGCACGGTCGGTTTCTTGATGAATGAATATGCGCTCGAAGGGTTGTCCGCACGGCTTGACGCTGCCGTCGAAGAAGCGGTTAACCCGTTGCGCATGGTGGCTGCGCGGGCCGATGGCTCGCGGTTTGAGGCGCTGGCGATCAACGAGGTCTCCCTGCTTCGGGCCGGGTCGCAAGCGGCGCGATTGAAGATATATGTCGACGGTCGTGAACGCATGGATGAGTTGGTCTGTGATGGTGCTCTTGTGGCAACGCCTGCCGGGTCGACTGCGTATAATTACAGCGCGCATGGGCCGATCCTTCCAATCGGCTCCGATGTTCTGGCACTGACAGCGATGTCTGCCTTTCGCCCGCGACGTTGGCGCGGGGCCTTGCTGCCGAAGGCGGCGAGGGTACGGTTCGAAGTGCTGCAACCCAAAAAGCGCCCCGTTATGGCGGATGCGGATGGGCGCTCTGCCGGGTCTGTCTTGTCCGTGGAGATCACGTCTGACCCGTCCGTGACCCATCGTATCCTGTTTGATCCCGGTCATGGCTTGGAAGAGCGATTGATCCGGGAGCAGTTCGCTTGAGTTTTTTGATGCTGCTTTAGACAAGGCGCAGCTTGTGCGTGAAAGCAGATAGTTTAATGTTAAACTACTTTTGAATTTGGGTTTGAATACGGGAGAGTCAGATGGTGGACAGTACGAAAGAACCGCAAAGGCAGTCTGCCCTCGACTACCATAAATTCCCAAAACCGGGAAAGCTTGAGATCCGCGCGACCAAGCCGCTTGCCAATGGCCGTGATCTGGCGCGGGCCTATAGCCCTGGCGTGGCCGAGGCCTGTATGGAGATCAAGGCAGACGCCTCCACGGCACGCGACTACACCGCGCGGGGCAATCTGGTGGCCGTCGTGTCAAATGGGTCTGCGGTGCTGGGGCTTGGCAATATCGGAGCATTGGCCTCGAAACCGGTGATGGAGGGTAAGGCGGTCCTGTTCAAGAAGTTCGCAAACATCGACTGCTTTGACATCGAATTGAACGAGACCGATCCCGAGAAACTGGCCGATATTGTCTGCGCGCTGGAGCCGACCTTTGGGGCAATCAACCTCGAAGACATCAAGTCACCGGATTGTTTTGTCGTGGAGAAACTGTGCCGGGAGCGGATGAATATCCCCGTCTTTCACGATGACCAGCACGGCACGGCGATTGTCGTATCCGCTGCCGCAACCAATGCGTTGAGGCTGTGCGGGAAATCGTTTGACGACATCAAGGTGGTCTCCACCGGTGGTGGGGCGGCGGGGATCGCCTGCCTGAACATGCTTTTGAAAATGGGTGTGAAGCGCGAAAACGTCTGGCTGTGTGACATTGCCGGGCTGGTCTATGAAGGGCGGACGGAGGAGATGACGGAGCAAAAAGCGGAATACGCGCAGGCCTCCGACTTGCGGAAGCTGGATGAGGTGATCGAAGGGGCAGACCTGTTTCTTGGCCTGTCAGGGCCGGGGGTTCTGACGCAGGACCATGTGAAGAAGATGGCGGAGAAACCGATAGTCTTTGCATTGGCCAATCCGACACCAGAGATCCTGCCTGATCTCGTGCGGGAGGTGGCGCCGGGTGCGATCATTGCCACCGGGCGCAGCGATTTCCCCAATCAGGTCAATAATGTGCTGTGTTTCCCCTTCATTTTTCGTGGTGCGCTGGATGTGGGAGCGACCGACATCAATGATGCGATGAAGATAGGCTGCGTCGAAGGCATTGCGGCCTTGGCACGGGCGACCACCAGCGCGGAAGCCGCCGCTGCCTATCGGGGCGAAGAGATGCTGTTTGGACCAGAATACCTGATCCCGAAACCGTTCGACCCGCGTCTGATGGGCGTTGTGGCCTCTGCCGTGGCAAGGGCCGCCTGCGACAGCGGCGTTGCGACGCGCCCGATTGAGGATTTGGAGGCTTATAAGGAGGGGCTGGATGCGTCGGTCTTTAAATCTGCGCTGATCATGCGGCCCGTCTTTGAGGCGGCAGCGACGCAATCGCGCCGGATCGTGTTCACCGAGGGGGAGAGCGAGCGGGTGATGCGCGCGGCCAATGCGATGCTGGAGGAGACGACGGATAAGCCGATCCTGATCGGGCGCCCTCAGGTGATTGAGGCGCGGGCGGAGAAGCTGGGACTGAGCATGAAGCACGGTATTGATTTTGAATTGGTCAATCCGGAGCGAGATGACAGATATCGCGATTATTGGCAGACATATCATGGGCTTATGGCACGACGTGGCGTCACGCCAGATTTGGCCAAAGCGATCATGCGCACAAATACAACTGCGATTGGCGCAGTGATGGTGCAGCGCGATGAGGCGGATTCGCTGATTTGCGGCACCTTCGGGCAGTATCTCTGGCATCTGAACTACCTGACCCAAATTCTGGGCGGCGGTGAAGCCAAATTGCATCCCATTGGGGCGCTTTCACTGATGATCTTGGAAGATGGCCCGCTGTTCATTGCCGATACACATGTGCATTACGCGCCGTCTTCGGAGCAGATTTCCGAGACAGTGATCGCAGCGGCCCGCCATGTGCGCCGGTTCGGAGTTGAGCCGAAAATTGCACTCTGTTCGAATTCACAGTTTGGCAATCTCGACTCGCCGACAGGGCGGCGGATGCGGGGCGCGCTGGAGATCCTGGATCAGGCGCCACGCGATTTTGCCTATGAGGGGGAAATGCATGCGGACGCGGCGCTGGATGCTGAATTGCGCGCGCGGATTTTCCCCGAGGCGCGGTTTGAGGGGGCTGCGAATGTGCTCGTGTTTGCCAATACGGATGGCGCGTCCGGTGTGCGCAACATCCTGAAAATGAAGGCGGGCGGTCTGGAGGTCGGGCCGATCCTGATGGGGATGGGCAACAAGGCGCATATCGTGACGCCCTCGATCACCTCGCGCGGCCTGCTGAACGTCTCGGCCATCGCTGGCACGCCGGTTGCGACCTATGGTTAGCGTTAACCTCTTGCACTGCCCGCACCCGCGCGGCACAACACCTTCCGATAGAATGTGGGGGGACGCGCTGTGACATATGCTGAGGTTTATCAAAACTGGAAGGATAATCCCGAAGGGTTCTGGATGGCGCAGGCCGAGGCGATTGATTGGGTGAAACCCCCGTCGACAGCGCTGTTTGCGGACAAGGCCCCGCTTTATGAATGGTTCAGGGATGCCGAGGTCAATACCTGCTGGAACGCAGTGGACCGCCATGTTGAGGCGGGACGCGGGGCGCAGACGGCCATCATCTATGACAGCCCCGTTACAGAGACAGTGCGCCACATCTCTTATCAAGAGTTGAAAGATCAGGTTGCGGCGCTCGCAGGGGCCTTGGCAGCCAAAGGCGTGATCAAGGGCGATCGCGTGATCATCTATATGCCGATGGTGCCGGAAGCGCTGGTCGCGATGCTGGCTTGCGCGCGGATCGGTGCGATCCATTCGGTTGTGTTTGGCGGCTTTGCCTCCAACGAGTTGGCCGTGCGGATTGATGACGCAACGCCGAAAGCGATCATTGCGGGGTCGTGCGGGATCGAGCCGGGGCGGATTGTCGAATATAAACCGCTCTTGGATGGCGCGATTGAGCTGGCCACGCATAAGCCCGAATTTACGGTGATTCTCCAGCGAGATCAGGGGCTTGCCGAGTTGAAGCCCGGATATGACTTCGACTGGACGAAGGTAACGGCCGCGGCTGAGCCAGTCGATTGCGTGCCCGTGTCGGGCGATCACCCGGCTTATATCCTCTATACGTCCGGGACGACCGGTGCACCTAAGGGGGTCGTGCGCCCGACAGCGGGGCATCTCGTGGCGCTGAACTGGACGATGAAAAACATCTATGATGTTGATCCCGGCGAAGTGTTCTGGGCGGCCTCGGATGTGGGCTGGGTCGTGGGCCACAGCTATATTTGCTACGCGCCGCTGATCGCGGGCAACACGACAGTGGTGTTCGAGGGCAAACCCGTGGGCACGCCTGATGCGGGCACGTTCTGGCGCGTTATTCAGGACCACAAGGTCAAAAGCTTCTTCACCGCACCGACGGCCTTTCGCGCCGTCAAACGCGTCGATCCGGACGGGGACTTCATTCAGAAATATGACCTGTCTGAGCTGAACACGATCTATCTGGCAGGCGAGCGTGCGGATCCCGACACGATCGAATGGATGCAGCAGAAACTTGGCAAGCCGGTGCTCGATCACTGGTGGCAGACGGAGACGGGGTACACTATCGCGGGCAACCCGTGGGGGATCGAAAAGATGCCGGTCAAGATCGGCTCCCCCACTGTGGCGATGCCGGGTTACGACGTACAAATCTTGGACGAGGGCGGCCATCCGGTCGGGGCTGGTGAATTAGGCGCGATTGCCATCAAGCTGCCGCTGCCTCCCGGCACGCTGCCCACGCTTTGGAACGCGGAAGAGCGGTTCAAGAAAAGCTATCTCAATCAGTTTCCGGGCTACTATGAGACCGGGGATGCGGGCATGATTGATGAGGACGGCTACCTCTATATCATGGCGCGCACGGATGACGTGATTAATGTGGCAGGGCACCGCCTGTCCACGGGCGGCATGGAAGAGGTTCTGGCAGGCCACCCGGATGTCGCGGAATGCGCCGTGATCGGCGTGGCGGATGAACTGAAAGGCCAGTTGCCGATGGGATTTGTCTTCCTCAGCAACGGTGTGGATCGCCCGCATGAGGACATCGTTAAAGAACTTGTCGCTCGCGTGCGGGAGACCATCGGACCGGTGGCGGCGTTCAAACTGGCCTGTGTGGTCGACCGGCTGCCCAAGACCCGCTCCGGCAAGATTTTGCGTGGCACGATGGCGTCGATTGCCGATGGACGAGACTATAAGATGCCTGCGACGATTGACGATCCGGCGATCTTGGATGAATTGACCGGCGCCTTGAAAACACTGGGTTATCCACAGGCTTAAGCTTCATTTCGCCAAAAATACTGAATGCGCGCCATTGAACCTTGGCGCGCCGTTGATCAGTATGGCTGGACGTTTGTAAGGAGTCCCTGATGGACCTGATCGATCACGCCCGCGCGGTGCGCGAGAACGCCCACGCGCCCTATTCTGACTTCAAGGTCGGGGCAGCATTGCGCACGGCATCTGGTGCGGTGTTCGTGGGGTGCAATGTCGAGAATGTCGCCTATCCTGAAGGCACCTGCGCGGAAGCTGGCGCGATTGCTGCGATGTGCGCGGCGGGCGAATATGAGATCGTGGAACTTGCCGTGATCGCCGACAGCCCGACGCCCGTGCCACCCTGTGGCGGCTGTCGCCAGAAAATCGCGGAATTTGCCAATGCGGCGGTGCCGGTGACCTTGGCGACGATGGGCGGGGAGAGTTCCGTCACCTCCGTCGCGGCGCTGTTGCCGGGTGCGTTTGATGCGAGCCACATGTCCTGATGGAAGCGCGCGCGATCATTGCGGCGGTGCGCGGCGGGCGGGAATTGTCCGCCTCCGAGGCGCGTTGGTTCGGTGAGGCGCTGAACTCCGCTGCGGTCAGCGATGCGCAGGCGGGCGCCTTTGCCATGGCGGTCTGCCTCAACGGCTTGGGAGAGGCCGCGCGCGTCGCCCTGACCGAAGGGATGCGCGATTCCGGTGACGTTCTGTCTTGGGACCTTGGCGGGCCGGTTCTGGACAAGCATTCGACGGGTGGTGTGGGCGATCCGGTGTCACTGATCCTCGCGCCTGCCTTGGCGGCTTGCGGGGCCTATGTTCCAATGATTTCGGGGCGCGGATTGGGCCATACCGGCGGCACATTGGATAAGCTGGAGGCCATCCCAGGCTATGTCTGCGAACTGGGCCCCTCGCGGCTGGAGCGTGTCGTGAATTCCGTGGGCTGCGCGATTGTTGGCGCCACGGGCAGGGTCGCGCCCTCGGATAAGCGGCTTTACGCGATCCGCGATGTGACCTCCACGGTGGAGAGTATTGATCTGATAACCGCCTCTATTCTCAGCAAAAAATTGGCTGCCGGTTTGGATGGGCTGGTGCTGGATGTGAAGACCGGATCGGGCGCATTCATGGCGCGACAGGAGGATGCGCAAGCGTTGGCGGAAAGCTTGGTGAGCGTGGCCAATGGTGCGGGTTGTGCCTGCTCGGCCTTGATCACAGACATGTCGCAACCATTGGCAAGCGCGGCGGGGAATGCGGTCGAAATTCGGACGGTGATGGCGGCATTGAGCGATGCAAAAGCCGAAAAACCTCTGCGTGACGTGACGATCGCGCTAGGCGGCGTCGTCCTGGCGGATGCGAAACTGGCCGACGATGTGGAGGCCGGGGCAGTGATGATCGCACAAGCGCTCTCTTCCGGTCGCGCGGCGGAGGTTTTTGCGAAGATGGTGCGCGCGATAGGCGGCCCAGAAAGCTTTTCCGAGACGTGGCGCCATGTGCTGCCTGAAGCTGATGTCGTCCGGGAGGTCACATTGGGCGGCGACGGGTTTATCAGCGCCATCGACACGCGCGCCTTGGGCGAAGTGGTCGTGCACCTTGGCGGCGGGCGCGTGCAGGCCAACGACCGGATCGACCCGGCGGTGGGCCTGTCCGGCATTGCGCGCTTGGGCGACAAAGTGGATGCAAAAACACCGGTCGCTATGGTGCATGCCTCTGATGATGCAAAAGCGGACCGCGCGGTGAAAGCGGTGCGCAAGGCATTTCAATTGGCAGATGAGGCACCCGAAGGCGTGCCGCTCATCCATGCGCGGGTGCCTGCATGAGGGCGTTTCTGATCGTGATGGATTCTGTGGGGTGCGGCCATGCGCCCGATGCCGCTGATTTCGGTGACGAGGGCTCTGATACGCTTGGACATATTCATGCGCAGGTCGGATTGAAGATGCCGAACCTGACCCGGCTCGGGCTGGGCCGTGTCGTTGATGGCATGGCTGGGTCGGCAGAGGGGCTCCACGGCGTCGCGCGGGAGCATTCGCCGGGCAAGGACACGCCGACGGGGCACTGGGAACTGGCGGGTGTGCCAGTGCCGTGGACGTGGCATTACTTTCCCGAGACCACGCCCGCCTTTCCGGCTGAAATCTCTCAGGCGGTGGCTGATTTTTGCGGCACAGATGGTATTTTGGGCGACAGCCATGCCTCAGGCACAGAGGTGATCGAACGGTTGGGGGAGGCGCATATCCGCACCGGCAAACCGATCTGTTATACATCTGTGGACTCCGTCTTTCAGATCGCCGCACATGAGGCGCATTTCGGGCTGGAGCGCTTGCTCGATCTGTGCCGCCACATGGCGCCGATGCTGCATGAGATGAAAGTGGGACGCGTCATCGCGCGGCCGTTTCTCGGCAGTGACGCCAGCAATTTTATGCGGACACCGCATCGACGTGATTTTGCGATTGAGACGCCTGCGCCGACGCTTCTGGATTGGGCCAAGGCGGATGGGCGCGCGACCTATGCTGTTGGAAAGATTGGTGATATCTTCTCCGGCCGCGGCATAGATGAAACTCGCAAAGGCCCGGATGCAGAGTTGATGACGCATCTGCATGATCTGGTGCGCGAGGCGGAACCGGGCAGTTTCACCTTCGCCAATTTTGTGGAATTCGATACGAATTTCGGCCATCGCCGCGATCCCGAAGGTTATGCGGGGCATCTGGAATGGTTTGACGCGGCCATTGGGCCGGTGCTGGCCGATCTGCGGGAGGGAGATCTGATGATCTTCACTGCAGATCACGGCAACGACCCGACGTGGCGCGGTACGGAACACACGCGTGAACAGGTGCCGGTGATTGGCGCAGGTGTGGGCGCGCGCGATATCGGGCAGGTGAATTTCGTGGATGTCGCGGCCTCCGTCGCGGACCATCTGGGCCTGTCTGAACGCGGCCCGGGGAGGAGCTTTTTGTGACGGATGTACCGCTTGTTGAACTGCATTTGCATCTGGAAGGGGCCGCGCCCCCTGCCTTCATTCGCGGACTTGCGCAGGAAAAAGGCGTCAATCTGGAGGGCGTGTTCAACGACGATGGCAGCTACCGCTTCAAGGACTTTGTGAGCTTTCTGCGGACCTATGAGGCGGCGACGGCTGTCCTAACCGGGCCGGAGGAGTTTCGACGGCTGACCTTGGCAGTCCTGGAGCAATCCGCAGCGCAAGGGGTGATCTATACAGAGGCGTTTGTGAGTCCGAATTTCTGCGGTGGCGGTGATTTGGGCGCGTGGCGTGAGTACGTAGCCGCGATGAAAGAGGCTGCGGATCAAATGGAGCGTCAGGCGGGCATTGTGATGCGCGGCATTGTGACCTGCATTCGCCATGAAGGACCGGAGGCGGCCAAGCCAGATGCGCTCTGCGCGGCGGAGACCACGGGTGATTTCATAACGGGTTTCGGCATGGGCGGGGATGAGCGGATCGGGACGCAGGGTGATTTCGCCTATAGCTTCGACATGGCCCGGGAAGCTGGATTGCGGTTGACCACCCATGCGGGCGAATGGGGCGGTGCGGCCTCCGTTTGGCAGGCCTTGCGCGATCTGCGGGTGGAACGGATCGGCCATGGTGTCCAAGCAATCGAAGATCCTGCGCTGGTCGAACATCTGGCAGAGCATGGCATCGTGCTGGAGGTCTGTCCGGGCTCGAACGTGGCGCTGGGTGTGGCGCCGGATTGGCGCAGCCATCCGATTGAAAAGTTGCGCGAGCGGGGGGTGCAGGTGACGGTCTCGACCGATGATCCGCCCTTCTTTCATACTGAACTCAAGCGCGAATATGAGATGCTGGCCGAGACCTTCGGCTGGGATGAAGAGGTCGTGCGGCAGGTCAATGTCACCGCCGCGAATGCTGCGTTTTGCGATGATGCGACACGCGAAACCCTATTGAAGAAACTGGAGCCTGCCGATGTCTGAGCATCTGACCGTCGTGGATCACCCGCTTGTGCAACATAAACTGTCGTTGATGCGGGAGAAGGAGACCTCGACCGCTGTGTTTCGGCAGCTGCTGCGGGAGATTTCGCAGTTTTTGGCCTATGAGGTGACACGCGGGCTTGAGATGACGACGCGCCGGATCGAGACCCCGATGGAAGCGATGGACGCGCCCGCTTTGGCCGGGCGCAAGCTTGCGCTGATCTCCATTCTGCGGGCGGGTAATGGCCTGCTCGACGGTATGCTTGAACTTATCCCAAGCGCGCGCGTGGGGTTCGTGGGGCTCTACCGTGACGAGGAGACGCTGCAGCCGGTGCAGTATTATTTCAAAGTGCCCGATCACATGGAGGACCGCATGGTGATCGCTGTGGATCCGATGCTGGCCACTGGCAATTCCTCTGTCGCTGCGATTGATTTGCTCAAGAAATCAGGCGCGACCAACATCCGATTCTTATGTCTTCTGGCCGCTCCGGAAGGCATCGCGCGGATGAAAGAGGCCCATCCAGATGTACCGATCGTGACAGCTTCGGTAGATAGTCACTTGAATGACAATGGATATATTGTTCCCGGGCTAGGGGATGCGGGGGACCGCATGTTCGGCACAAAATAAGGTATATCCGCGCTTTACTAAATTGCGTCTATCGGGCATGTTTCCACAACATTTAGTGGGGACTAATATGCGCTGCCTGAAATTCCTTGTCGTCGCGACATTGTCGTTTGGTGTCAGCTTTGCAGAGCTTCAGGCGCAGGGCTTCAACGGCCCAGCTGAAACACCGCCTGCGTCCTTCAAGGGCAAGCAATATGTCGACAGCCGTGGCTGCGTTTTTATCCGGGCGGGGTTTGGTGGACAGGTGCGCTGGGTGCCGCGGGTGACGCGCAGCCGCAAACAGGTCTGCGGCGCACGCGCCTCAACACCGCGCGCGACCACGCAGACGCGCACGGCCCGCACAACCACGCAAAGCCGCGTTGTTGACCCGTTAGCGGGCGCACCGGTTATCGGTGGGCCAGATGCGGGGCGCAGCACAAAAGCGACGCGCACGACACGCGTCGTGCGTCAAGCGCAGCCGAAGACCCAGACGCGTGTGGTGCGTCAGGTCCAGCCCAAAGCGCAAACACAGGTGGTCCGGCAAGCCCAGCCAAAGGCACAGACGCGTGTCGTGCGGCAGGCGCAGCCTAAGCGCGTGGTCCGTCAGGCCCAGCCGAAGAAAGTCATCCGGAGGGTTCAGGCCCAACCCAAGGCGACCACACGTGTGGTCCGTCAGGCACAACAGCCGCAAATGCAGCGCGTCATTCGCAGGCAGGGTGGAAATTGCGCGAATGCAAGTACGTTCAGCCAGCAATTCATCAACAAAGGCGCACGCTGCGGCCCGCAAAAAGCGCGGCCCACGCAGGATTTCACGCCCCAAAGCAACAATAACACGAGGATCGGTCCAAAATCAGCGCCGCTTAACATTGAACTGGCGCGCAAGATCAAGCCACCCAAAGGCTACAGGGCCGCGTGGAAAGATGGCCGGTTGAACCCGCAACGTGCTGTGGGCACGACCTCTGGCAGGGCGCAGATGAAACTCGTCTGGTCTGATACAGTGCCGCGGCGCCTGATTGATCCGCGCACCGGCAAACCGGTTGACTGATCATTCCGTACAAATCGCCTGCAGGCTGATCCAATCTCCGTCAGACAAAAGCTGCGGCGCATCAGAATCGCGGTAGGGATCGGCTTCGATCAACGCGATGGTGCGCTCCCCCGTGACATCGACTGCGAAGGCAAACGGGGTGGAGCTGACACGGGCCGCTTCGAACTGTGACAGCAGTGTCTCCATCTCAAGTGCAGGCTCACGGCTGGCGATCAAATGCTCAGCATAATTGCGCAGCGCGGCATCATCGATCTGACCAGTGGTGAGCAGGCGGAAGGTGGAGGCGAAACCGGCATGTTCCAAAAGCGGGGTCATCGGATCCTGCGCCAGCCGGTCGGTCAGCGCTTTCAGCATGAAACCCGCTGCCACGTCTGGGCTGTCGTGATCCTCCACCAGTGTGGCGTCAAGCAGCATCATCCGGCCCGGCAGGACCAGCGTCTCGCGCTGCGATAGATCCGGCACGATGAAGGCTCTGCGGAACTTGCTTTGCAGCGCACGCGTTTTCAGCCGTGTCAGTGCTGTGGCGCCAAGCGTACCGCGGCAGGCGTCACCGGTCAGTCGGCTCAAGTGACCTTGCAGCGTCGTGCCGATAGCAAGGCGCGTGCTTTCGGGCAGCACAGCGACAGTATTGCGCACGAGTGCTTGCGGCAGCCAGAAGACCCCCACAGCAATGATTGCCGCCACGATGCTGCCACTGATCAGCAGCCGCAACCGCCCGGATCGGGGCCTGCGCCGCTCAATCATGCGGCGGATCTTCTCGATCGCGTCGATGACCTCTGCGTCATCAAGCTCCAGCTCTTCATCCGCATCCTGCGCGGGCTTGTAGAGCGCGGGCCGTTTACCCGGGTTCTCGCGGTGGATGGCGGGCAGGGACCAATGCGCGAGCGCTGTATCGGTCTTGTCCTTGATGATCAGGGAGGCGTCGCCGAAACTGACGACCACGTCACGACGCTGGGCATCCGTGCTTTCGCGCCAGATGCCGGTGGTTTCGAGCCTGTCATATGCTTTAAGCGCCGTCATTGCCCGCGGCTTGCCTGCTGTTTTACTTGTTATCGGATGAGCGTAGCGGGAAAGGCCGGTTCGCTCAATGCTTGATCTGCTTGCGACGCGTGTCGAAATCCTGCGATCCGCCGCGAAAGACCATGTAAGCTTGGTGCAAGAGATCAGACGCGTCGCGCTGGTCTATCCGCTCTGGCATCAGGACCCGCCCCGTGTCAGACAGGCGCAATGAGCCTTTGGATCTTCGTCACAATCTTCGCCGCTTTCATGCAGAACCTGCGGTTCATGCTGCAGCGGCATTTGAAGACGACCAAGCTGACGACGGCGGGCGCGACGTTCTCACGTTTTCTGTTTTCTCTGCCATTGGTCGCGTTGCTGGTGGCGGCTTATCTGGGCGTCACTGACGTGCAGATACCAGAGGTAGGAGGCGCTTTCTGGCCCTACATCCTGATCGGTGGTGTCGCGCAGATCGTGGCAACGGCATGCGTCGTGGCGTTGTTCGCAGAGCGCAATTTTACCGTCGGCATCGCCTTGAAGAAGTCTGAGGTGATCCTGACAGCGGTGCTCGGCCTGATCGTTTTGGGGGAGGCGATCACATGGGGCGGTGTCGTAGCAATTGTGATTGGATTTGCGGGCGTCATCCTTCTGTCTGACCCACCCAAGGGCGAGGTGGCGCTGCCATGGTCGAAGCGGCTGTTCAACAAGGCATCGGGCTATGGGTTGAGCGCGGGCTTCATCTTTGGTATTTCCGCAGTAGGCTATCGCGGTGCGACGCTGGAGGTGGCTTCAGACGATCCGTTTCTGCGCGCGATGCTGACGCTCTGCGTGGCGATCACGTGGCAGGTTTTGGTGATGACGCTCTGGCTCCTCTGGCGCGACCGGGGCGAGATTTTGCGGGTCGCAGCGACCTGGCGCGTATCGGTCTGGACAGGTTTGACGTCGATGCTGGGCTCGCTGGGGTGGTTTGTGGCTTTCACGCTGCAAAATGCGGCATATGTGAAAGCTCTGGGTCAGATTGAGCTGCTTTTCACCTTCATTGGATCGTATTTTGTTTTCAAAGAACGCTCATCCGGGCGGGAGATTTTGGGCGTTTTACTGATTGTGACGTCGATCCTGTGCCTGATTTTGGCACTATGAGCCCTGTCTGGATTTCAAGGCTTCAAGGCTGAGCGGGTTGATCGGTTCAGCTTCCGGTTCTGGCAGGTTGAGGCTGGGGAAACGCTCCCGTAGCAGAGCCATCAACAGCTCTTTGCGGGTTTCCGCATAATCCAACAGGAATGGCTTTTCCTCGTAACTGTCACCGATCCAGCGCGGCTCAGCTGATTTGGCATCGCGCGCTTGAACGGTGTAGACGGCGGCGAGCATCATCATCGTCAGACTGAGCGCGGCCAGGATGCTTTTGAAAATAGTCCAGATCATGAAATGCGTTCTAGGGAACGAGTGTGGCGGAGTTGAGGCCTGCGCACAAAAAAAGGGGCCGTGGTGGCCCCTTTTTCGTGTTGATGTGTATGGCTTAAACGATCTTGGCTTCTGTGGCTGCCCGCAACTCGTCTTCTGTGACGCCATCGGCGCATTCGACGATCTTCAAGCCGCCTTCGACGACGTCCAAGACACCCAGGTTGGTGATGATCCGATCCACGACCTTTTGGCCTGTGAGCGGCAGGCTGCATTCTTTCAAGAGCTTGCTGTCGCCGTGCTTGTTCGTGTGATCCATCACCACGACCACGCGGCCGACGCCGGCAACCAGGTCCATTGCGCCGCCCATGCCTTTGACCAGCTTGCCGGGGATCATCCAGTTGGCCAGATCGCCATTCTCGGCCACTTCCATGGCGCCGAGGATCGCCATGGCGATCTTGCCGCCGCGGATCATGCCGAAGCTTTGCGCGCTATCGAAATAGGCCGTCTGGGGCAGTTCCGTGATTGTCTGTTTGCCTGCATTGATCAGGTCTGCGTCGATCTCATCTTCCGTGGGGAAAGGCCCCATTCCGAGCATGCCGTTTTCAGATTGCAGTGTGACTTCAACACCTTCCGGGATGTAGTTCGACACAAGCGTCGGGATACCGATGCCAAGATTCACATACCAACCATCTTGCAGCTCTTGCGCCGCACGGGCGGCCATTTGATTGCGATCCCACATTATGCTGCCCTCACTGTACGTTGTTCGATGCGTTTTTCATGCGCGCCTTGGATGATGCGGTGCACATAGATGCCGGGCAGGTGGATGCTGTCAGGGTCCAGCGAGCCTGTCTCCACGATCTCTTCCACCTCGACAACGCAGGTTTTGCCGCACATGGCAGCGGGCGGATTGAAGTTGCGGGCGGTTTTGCGGAAGACGAGGTTTCCGGTCGGATCGGCCTTCCACGCTTTGACGATGGAGAGATCGGCGAAGATGCCACTTTCCATGATATAGGTCTCTGGGGCGCCATCAGGGCCGGTCGGGAAGTCTTTATGTTCCTTGCCTTCAGCGATAACGGTGCCGACGCCTGTCTTCGTGTAAAAGCCCGGAATGCCGCACCCGCCGGAGCGCATGCGCTCGGCCAGCGTGCCTTGCGGATTGAACTCCAGCTCCAGCTCGCCTGAGAGATATTGGCGCATAAACTCTGCGTTCTCGCCCACATATGAGGAGATCATTTTCTTGACCTGCTTGGTCTGTAGCAGGATACCGATGCCGAAATCATCAACGCCGGCATTGTTCGACGCGAAGGTCAAATCCTTGGTGCCTGCCTCTTTGATCGCGTCCAGCAGCAGTTCCGGAATGCCGCAGAGGCCGAAGCCCCCGGCGGCGATGAACATGCCGTCATGCAGGAGGCCGTCAAGCGCCTCCGCTGCGGAATTGTAGACCTTTTTCATGTCGATTGATCCCCGAATGGTCAGAAAAACTGCGGGAGTTTGGTCAGACAAAGCAGGCAGAGTCAACGCGAATGCTGCGCTGCGGAAGAATTATTGCAACCGGTTGCAAGGCTGGCTGTTCGGCCTGGCTTGCCAAGCGGCTTGAATTCGGGCCAAGTGACGCGATGTGTGGACGCTACGCTTTGACCCTGCCGCATGAGGCGATGACCCAGATGTTTGAGGCAACGCTGGCCAATGATCTGCCCAGCTTGCCCAATTACAACATCTGCCCGACCAATCAGGTTTGCACCGTGACGTCTGATGCGGGCGTGCGACATGTCACGTCGATGCGTTGGGGATTTATTCCGCATTGGTACAAGAAACCCTCTGGCGGTCCGCTTCTGATCAATGCGCGCGGGGAGACGATTGCCGAGAAGCCTGCCTTCAAGGCGGCCGTGCGCGAACGGCGCTGTTTGATCCCCGCAACCGGGTTTTATGAATGGACCAAGGACGCTGAGGAAAACCGGCTGCCTTGGTATATCAGTCGCACAGATGGCGCCCCGATTGTCTTTGCCGGCGTCTGGCAGCGGTGGGAGCGGGATGGCGAGGCCTTCACCACCTGCGCGATTGTGACGACCCCTGCGGGCAAAGCCATGTCATCCATTCACCACCGCGAGCCGGTCACTTTGGAAGCGGGCGACTATGGCAAATGGTTGGGGGAAGAGGGCAAAGGCGCTGCGCTTTTGATGCGCGCGGCCCCGGAAGAGCAGTTGGAATTCTTTCGCATCGATACAGCCGTCAATTCGAGCCGGGCTGATGGACCTCAACTGATTGAACCGCTGGAGGAGGAGAGCTGATGCAGCGAGGTGTCAGTTTTTCTTCGGTGTTGTTGCCATGAAGGCCTGTGTCGCGTCGAGCGATTTGACCACCGCCTGAGAGCCAAGACCCATGGCGTTCTGTGCGGAAGAGGCCTGCGCCATGCTGACACAGTCCTGCGGTGACATCCCAAGGTGCAGCCCGGTTGCAAATCCAGCGTTAAAACAGTCGCCGCAGCCGCATGTGCATACGACCTCGATTTCATAGGCGGGCAATTCAAAGGAAAGACCGGTTTGATCGCGATACATTGCACCTTCCGCGCCGAGCGTCAGGATCACGGCTTCCGCCCCTTTCTGTAGGAACAGGTCGCTTACACTGTCGAAATTCGTCAGGCCGGACAGGGCCATGGCTTCTTCTTCCGACGGCATGAAGTAGTCGGTGTAGGGCAGCAGCGGTTCGACCAGCCCAAAGTCGTCTTGCGTGGCTGCGAAAACGTCCAAAGTCGTGATGCATCTGCGCGCTTTTGCCTCCTGCATCAGCTCTGCGGTGCGGCCTTTGTCCATCGCATCCATCAGCCCGACGCCGCCGATATGGAGGATTTTCGTATCGAGCACGGTGTCGATCTGGTCGTCAGTGACATAAAATCCGCCCGTGGCCCCTTTTCTGTGCAGCGCTGGGCGCGCGCCATTGGGCCGTGTGGTGACGATTGAAGATGAGGTTGCAAACCCCTCGACACGCTCCATGTTTTTGCTGTCGACCCCGTATTTTCCGAGGCATTGGATCACCCAATCGCCCATGTCATCCTGTCCAACGCCGCCGACAGCTTGCACGGAAAGCCCGTGTTTCGCGGCGACAATTGCCGCACTGCCTGCGGCGCCTGAAACAGCCAGCGCCATTTCGTCGATGAAGAATGTGTCGCCGCCGGGTGGGATGGAATTCACCGGTCTGCCGAGGCAATCGAAGGTGTAAAAGCCAACAGATGTGTAGTCGAATGTCATGAGGAACGTACCCGCTGTCCGGTTTCTGCATCAAAGAAATAGAGCCGCGTGGTATCGAACGCCACTTTCTCGGGGTTGCCAAGTTCAGCGCGATAGTCGCGGTCCGCTTTGATTTCCATGTTCGCCTCACCGAGGCGCAGTGTCAGAAAGGTCATGTCGCCGGTTGGTTCGACGCCATACACCTCGCCAGAGAGATGGTGGGCTGCGTCCGAAGTGACGACCAAGCAATCCTCCGGCCTGATGCCGAGCTTGATCGGGCCGTCCCGTGCGATGTTTATGTTAGCAACCTCAACGCCTTCGGCGCGGAACGTCCCATTCCGGACCTCCCCGTCGATCAGGTTCATCGGCGGGGCGCCGATGAATGACGCGACGAATGTGTTCGCGGGGTCGGTGTAAATTTCGTCAGGCGTGCCAATCTGCTGGATCGCACCGTTTTGCATGATCACGATCCGATCCGCGAGTGTCATGGCTTCGATCTGGTCATGGGTGACATAGACCGTGGTGATCCTGAGCTCGCGCTGAATATGTTTGATCTGCACGCGCATGGCCTGACGCAGCTTCGCGTCGAGATTGGATAGCGGTTCATCCATCAAGAAGACTTGCGGCTGGCGCACAATGGCGCGGGCCAGTGCCGCGCGCTGACGTTGGCCACCGGACAGCGCGCCGGGTTTGCGATCCAGAAAGCCTGTCAGCTCGACCATTTCGGCTGCGCGGCGGACCAAGGCGTCATGCTCCCCTTTCGGTACATTCCGCATGCGCAGCGGGAAGCGGATATTTTCGTAGATCGTCATATTTGGGTAAAGCGCGTAGCCCTGAAAGACCATGGCCACGTCGCGGTCGCGCGCATCGACCTCATTCATCACTTCGCCGTCGACGAGGATCTCACCCTCTGACGGGTCCTCGAGCCCTGCGATCATGCGCATGGTCGTGGTCTTGCCGCAGCCAGATGGCCCAAGCAGGACAAGGAATTCTTCATCCGCGATGTCGATATCGACATCTCTAACGCCCCAAACCGCTCCCCATCGTTTCTGGATTCCGCTGAGCTGGATTCTGGCCATTGTTCTTTTATCCTTTGACAGCGCCCATGGTCAGACCACGGGAGAGGTGTTTTTGAATTGCCACGACCACCAGAAAGACCGGCACGAAGGCAAGGAAGGCGACCAGCGCAATCGCGTTGTAGATCAGACCGTCAGAGCCGCCGGTGAAATTCGCCAATGCGACTGACATCGTATAGGCGTCTGGTGTGGAGGCGATGAGCAGCGTGAAAAGAAACTCATTGATGGCAAAGATCATCGCGATGACAGCGGCGGTGATGATCCCGGGCAGAACGGCGGGGATGATGATCTCCCACAGGATGCGTAGGTCACTCGCCCCATCGGTGCGCGCGGCATCCTCAAGCTCTTTCGGAATGTCGGTCATGTAGGACCGGATGATCCAGGTCACGATGGACAGATTGACCGCAGCATATACCAGCATCAAAGCCCAGATCGTATCGAGCAGCCCCATGTTGCGGAACAGAAAGAAGATCGGGATCGCGACAATGGCAGGCGCCATCATCCGCGTAGACAAGATGTAGAAACCGATGTCTTCGCGGCCCCTATATTCGTAGCGCGACAGGGAATAGGCCGCAGGAATGGCAAGAACCAAATCAATCACCACCGAGCCGAAGATCGCGGCAACGGAATTGCGAAGGTACTTGGCCATCGGCCAGTCGGACCAGATCATGTGCCACGCGTCGAGCGACAGGGTTGGGAAGTAAATCGGTTGCGGTGTGATGATCTCTGTTCTTGGACGAAACCCGATAGACAGGAACCACAAAACCGGCATCAGACAGAATAGCCCCCACGCACCGAGGATCAGGTAACGGATAAAAAGGTTCTCACCTTTCGTACGGCGCACTGAAGCCATGATTTATTCCTTCCCCGATCTGAAGGCGCGTTTGACCACGACCTGCGCGACAATGATTGTGATGATCAGCATGATCACTGAAGCCGCAGAGGCGTAGCCGAAGTTGAAGAATTTAAAGCCCGTGCGGTAGATGAAATAGCTGATCGTCTCTGTCCCGAAAGCGGGACCGCCTTTGGTCACGATGAAGACATTTGCAAACATGGTCGTTATGTCGATCCCGCGGATGACAAGAGCGACCGCAATGATCGGCCGCATCAGCGGCAATGAGACGTTCCAGAAAATCTGACCCCATGTCGCGCCATCAAGGCGGGCGGCTTCCTCGATCTCTTCATCCTGCCCCTGAAGTCCCGCCACGAAGATGATAAAAAGGAAGGGCGTCCATTGCCAGACATCCGTCAGGATCAGCAGCGCGCGGCTTCCCCAAATGGACGATTGAATCGCAAGGTTGCCGTCAATCAGCCCGATCCGGATCAGGACATCCGCGAACACCCGCGCGTCGAGGAACATCAGTTTGTAAAGGAAGGCCACGGCGGATGGCATGAACAGCATCGGCACCAGAAAGATGATGCGCCAGCCCCGCACCCATGGATCCCGGTATGCATAGAATGCCAGCGTCAAAGCGATAACGCATTGCAAGGTCAGTGAAATCGCGCCCATCAGCAGCGTGTTCCACAGAGCGCCCCAGAATTGATAATCGTTCCAGAGCTTCACATAATTGGCGAAACCAACCGGGTTCCACGGGCCGAATTTCACAGCGTAAAAGCTCTGAACGATGGCATAGACGCCGGGATAAAGTGTGATCCCGAGTAGATAGATTACGGCGGGTGCGACCAGCAGGTAAGGGAACCACGCCTTCAGCCGTTTGCTCCTGCGTCGGATCGGTCTCTTCGTCATAGCAGGGGTCACTGGGGCGGCCGCCATGTCCGACAAGGGGGAGTCTGGCATCTGAATACGTGTCCTGTTCGTTCTTTCTCTTTCTGTCTCAGAAGTCGGCGCATCTGCTGGCCCAACTCAAGGAACGGAAGGTGTTCTTGGATGCATCGTAATCCGCGCCGTGCCTGACTGCAAAAGCCCAAGACGGGTGACATGCAGCTCAGTTTCGGTACAGACCGTCAGGCTCTTTCTTGTCTGGTTCGATGTCCTGGCCCCAAGGGAGGAGGGGCCAGGACCTTGGTGGAATTGGCGAATTAGAAGGGGAGAGCTTTGCCTTCGCCAACGTAGAGACCGGGTTCCGCGGCCGCATATTCAACCGGATCATTGCCCGTGTAGAAGCCATTTTCGGTCATGATCTGTTTGACGGCAGCGGCTGCGTTGTCCAACGCTTCCTTGCCCGAGATTTGCCCGACAACAGCGCGGTTTATCTCGTTGCCGATGGCTTGCTCGATCGGGAAGGCGCCGGGCAGGCGCGGGGAGCACCACGCGTGATGCAGCGAGTCGCCCCACACTTTCGCAGGCTGCGACACCGACTGAAGTTCGGCATTTTCCAGAACCGATTTGTAACCGGGAGCCACGCCATTGGCATTCGCCTCGTTCATCGCCATGATTGACGCCGTGGTCAGGAAGCCCAGCATGAGGAACGCGCCCTCTGGGTTTTGAGCAGAGGCCGCAACGCAGGAGGTTGAGCCTGCGATGTTTGGCGGTGCGAAACGGCCACCGGATATGCGCGGCTCGTAAATCGTGACAAAGTCATCGACAATTTGCGATTGGTCAGGACGCATGGCTTGTGTGCCGGAATCCTGCCAGCTGATATTGGTCGCCACCTGACCGCCGAGCCACGCGGCGCGGTTCTCCGGCCAGCCTGCACCGGCATGGCCTTCATTGGCGTTCTTGGCGAGTTCGAGAATGATGTCGAGCCCTTTATTGCCAGCGTCCCCGTTGAAGATGGGCTCCCAGTTTTCGTCAAAGAGCATCATGCCCGCCTGCGCTGAGATGTGCTCCCACGTGTAGGTGGACCAGAAGCCCGGTGCCGCCATCAGTCCAACGCCCGATACTCCGGCCTGAACATTGTTAAGTTCTGCCGACAGGCGGATCAGCTCGTCATATGTCGGGACGGATTCCGCCCGGTCGATTGGACCGCCTAGTACTTCCTCAACGAAGCTCTTGCGCAGGTGGACCATCTGAATGTCGCAATCAAACGGGATGCCATACATTTTGCCGTTGAAGAAGCCGTAGTTCAGGCGATAGGTGTCGTAGAAATCATCAAGCGGCAGGCCCCATTTGTCGGCGAAGTCGTCCAGTTCATACAGGAAGCCCGGTGCTGCGAAATCCCCAAGCCACGGTGAGAAGAATTGCAACGCGTCGAAGCTGGCATTGCCGGAGATGAATTCTGCCAGCGCCTTGTCATAGAAGCTGTCATCCGGGATCGGCACAAGTTCGACCTTTATACCGGACAATTGCTCGAACGGTACAAGACCTTCGGCTGCTGATTCAGCATCAGCCGCGCCAATGGCAAAGCGGACAGTTGTGCCTGCCAATTCGCTGCGAACCTTGTCCCAGTCGACCGTACGGATCCAGTCCTTGTTGGGGTCCCAAAGCGGCGCGCCGCTCATGTTGTAGAGCTTTTGATAGTCCTCCCGGACGTATTTCGCGACAGAGATATCGTCGAGAACGGATGCGGGATCGGGTAGGTGTCCGTCGGCAAAGGCGGGGATCGCCAGGCCGGATGTGGCTGCAGTCGCGCCAAGTGCCGCAGAGCCCTTCAGGAACGATCTCCGCGATGGCTTCATGAGTTTAGTCATCAAACTCTCCTCCATGTTTATGCGTTTGAAGGGAAGCTTGTGCCGCAAAACCTGTGTTGTTCAGGCCCATGACTTTTGTCACGGCGCCGAGAATGACGACACATATCGGGCTGTTCATCTTTTCCTCCCTTACGCACCCAGCAAACTGAACAAAGGTACGATGTACGTAGCTAATGTGCATTGTGGGTGAGCTGTCAACATATTAATGACATATTTTGTGACTGTAATGAGAACATCTGCATTGACGATGTTACAAATGATCTGTCAAATGGTGGCGCCTATGGGAGGAAATTCTATGCCATCGAACGTCGCTTTGACCGGCCTTGCCAGAGAGCTGCAAGAACGCGCAGAGTCTGGATCTCCCATCAGAATAGGCTTGATCGGCTCGGGTGAAATGGGCACCGATATTGTCACCCGCGCGGGCATGATGTCGGGCATTACCGTTGCCGCAATCGCAGACATTCGGACCGAAAACGCCGTAAAAGCCGTCGATATTGCCTGTCAGGAAAGTGGTCATGCCTCCGTAGTGTCCTCTACCGATGACATGAATGCAGCGATTGAACGCGGTAAGGTTGGCGTGGTCGAAGATGCGCATCTGCTTCTTGAAAGCGGTCTGATCGACGTCGTGATCGAAGCCACAGGCCTTCCCGGTGTCGGCGCGGAGTTGGGCATCAAAGCGATGGAGCGCGGCAAACATCTGATCATGATGAATGTCGAGGCGGATATCACAATCGGCGCTTATCTGAAGGCGCAAGCCGATAGGCTGGGCGTGGTATATTCGCTGGGTGCGGGGGATGAGCCCTCCTCCTGCATGGAGCTCATCGAGTTTGCATCTGCCATGGGACACAAGGTGATTTGTGCGGGCAAAGGCAAGAATAATCCCCTCAACATCGATGCGACGCCAGACGCCTATCAAGCCGAAGCCGCGTCACGACATATGAATCCGCGCATGTTGGTTGAATTTGTCGATGGCTCGAAAACCATGGTTGAAATGGCTGCCATCTCGAACGCCACCGGGCTGATCCCCGACAAGCCGGGAATGCATGGGCCTGCTGCCGGGCCGAAGGCGCTTGCAACGACCCTCATTCCCCAAAGTGACGGTGGCGTGCTGAGTGCTGCGGGGCGCGTCGATTTCTCTGTGGGGCAGGGGCTGGCCCCCGGCGTCTTCGTGGTTGTGGAGGCCGAACACCCGAGGGTCTGGGAGCGGATGAAAGACCTGAAGATGGGTGACGGTCCCTATTTTTCGTTTATCCGACCCTATCACCTGACCTCGCTTGAGGTGCCGCTGACCTGCGCGAAGGCTGTCTTGCACGGCAAGGCGGATATGGTGCCGCTGGCTAAGCCCGTGGCGGAAGTCTGCGCTGTGGCAAAGAAAGACCTGTCTGTGGGTGAAACGCTCGACCAGATTGGCGAGTATTGCTACCGCGCGTGGATCATGGAGACCCAGGAGGCGCGCGTTGCCTCTGCCGTGCCATGTGGCGTGTTGGCGGGCGCTGTGGTCACGCAGCCCATTCGCAAAGGTGAGCTTATCACCTACGCCAACACCACCCCGCCCGCTGACTCCAAGATCGTGCAATTGCGTGCCCTGCAAGATCAAATGATCTTTGGCGCATAAGGAACCGGACCCCTTCCATGGCAAAACAAAAGACCAAGAACGAACCCTTTGCGCTGATGAAATATTCACCGGATCAGTTAAAGGACGCGCTGCGAAAGATGCACCTCATTCGCAAGTTTGAGGAAGGGGCGGAGGACAGCTACATGCGCGGCCTGATCCACGGCACGATGCACCTGTCCATCGGGCAAGAATGCAGCGCGGTTGGCAGCTGCATGCCGCTTGCGCCCGATGATCAGATCACATCGACGCATCGCGGCCACGGGCATTGCGTGGCGAAAGGTGCGGAAGTGGCCCGCATGTTTGCCGAGTTCTTCGGCAAAGAGACAGGCTATTGCAAAGGGCGCGGCGGCTCGATGCATATCGCGGATGTCGAAAAGGGCAATCTTGGTGCGAATGGCATCGTCGCGGGTGGCATCCCGATCGCTGTCGGCGCAGCGCTGACCTCGAAACGGCTCAAGACAGGCAAAGTGGTGCTGTGCTTCTTTGGGGATGGTGCCAATAACGAAGGCGCGTTTCACGAGGCACTCAACATGGCCTCGGTCTGGAAACTGCCCGTCGTCTTCGTGTGTGAGAACAACAAATACGGCATGTCCACATCCATCGAGCGGTCGACCGCGGTTGATACGATTTCGAAACGTGCAGCCGGATATGCGATGCCGGGTGTCACGGTCGATGGCAATGATTTTAACGCGATCACCGAAGCCGTTGATAGCGCTGTCGCGCGCGCACGCGCCGGTGACGGCCCGAGCTTGGTGGAGTCCTTGACCTATCGCTGGCGTGGGCATTCGAAATCAGACCGCAATCGCTACCGCACCAAGGATGAGATCAATGACTGGATGTCGAAGGATCCGATCCTGCGATTCACGGCATTTCTGGTCGAACACGCGGTGCTGACGGAAGATGAAGCCGCAGCGATAGAAAATGATGTTGTGCAAGAGATCGCAGCGGCCATCGAGTTTGCGCAAAACAGCCCCGACCCTGTGATCAGCGACGTATCGCGCGATGTCTACACGGAGGTGCCCGCATGAACGCACCGGTCACCAAAACCGATCTTGAAACGGTAGAAATGTCCTATTCGGAGGCCATCAAGGACGCGATGGATATCGCGCTTGGCAGCGATGAGCGGGTGATTCTCATGGGAGAGGACATTGGAGTGTATGGCGGGGCCTTTCAGGTTACCGGCGATCTTGTGCATAAATACGGTGAAGAGCGGGTGATGGACACGCCGATCTCCGAGCTTGGCGGGGCGGGGGTCGCTGTCGGTGCGGCCCTGACTGGCTTGCGGCCAATTTTTGAATTCCAGTTCTCGGATTTTGCAACGCTGGCGATGGAGCAGATCGTCAATCAGGCTGCGAAACTGCGCTATATGCTTGGCGGCGAAGTCTCAGTTCCTTTGGTGATGCGCTTTCCAGCAGGATCGGGCACGGGGGCTGCCGCACAGCATAGTCAAAGCCTTGAGGCCTGGCTGGCGCATGTGCCGGGATTGAAAGTGGTTCAGCCAACTACGCCCCATGATGTGAAAGGTCTGCTTCTGGCGGCCTTGGAAGATCCGGACCCGGTGATGATTTTTGAACACAAGCTGCTCTACAAGATGAAAGGCGACGTGCCTCAGGGACACTACACCGTTCCGATTGGCAAAGCCGAGGTCAGGCGCGAAGGCACGGATGTGACCATCGTGGCGACCTCCATCATGGTGCATAAATCACTGTCCGCTGCGGAGGAGCTTGAAAAGGTCGGCATCTCTGCTGAGGTGATTGATCTCAGAACAATCCGCCCGATTGACCGGGAAACGGTCCTGTCGAGCGTCGAAAAGACTTCGCGACTGGTTTGCGTCTATGAAGGTGTAAAGACGCTGGGCATCGGCGCAGAAATCAGTGCCATGGTTGCTGAAAGCCCGGCTTTTGACTTTCTCGATGCGCCGATCCTTCGTCTTGGCGGGACGGACAATCCGATCCCGTACAACCCAGAGCTGGAAAAAGCATCCGTGCCGCAGATCGAAGATATCGTGTCCAAAGTGAGCGATCTTGTGAAGGGCAGGGTGTGATCATGCCGACCGAAGTCATCCTGCCAAAAGTCGATATGGATATGGCGTCCGGCACAATTGCGGACTGGCACAAAACCGAAGGCGAGGCCGTGGAAGCGGGCGACGCGCTTTTTGACATTGAGACGGACAAAGCCACGATGGAGGTCGAAAGCCCGGCGAGCGGCATCCTTCATTTCGTAAGCGCGAAACAGGGGGATGAAATTCCAATAGGGCAGGTCATCGCGTGGATTTTTTCCGAGGGTGAAGACGTGGTCGCGCCCAACGGGTCGGCCAATGCGCAACTTAAAGACCCTGCGCCAGAGCCGCTTTCGTCCCCGCCCAATGCTGTTGAGACGGCACGGACCGAGGATAAGACTGTTTCAAATGGCACACGCGCAACACCGCTTGCCCGTCGCCTCGCCAAATCACTGGGTATAGCGCTGTCAGATGTGGTCGGGTCCGGGCCAAGGGGGCGCATCACCCGGCTCGACATTAAAACCGCCTCCCAAGCGGCCCCTGCGGTGACGTCAAACGCCGGCGCGCACGCTGCGGGCAGGAAGACCGGGGCGGAGCAGATAGCAAAAGATCTGGGCCTCTCCTACACCACCGTCCCGGTCAGCAAGATGCGTTCTGTGATCGCGACACGTTTGACCGAGGCCAAGAACACGGTTCCGCATTTCTACTTGAATGCGGATGTTGAGATTGATGCGCTCCTGACCATGCGGGCGCAAATGAATGCGGTGTTGAGCGAGACAGATGCGAAGAAAATTTCGGTGAATGACCTTCTGATAAAAGCCTGCGCGGCAGCACTGAAGGCGGTGCCGGAAGCCAATGCGTCATGGGATGGCGAAAGGATTGTCAAATATGGGGAGGCTCATATCTCGGTCGCCGTTTCGATTGAAGGCGGGTTGGTCACGCCAGTTGTGCGTTCGGCGCAAAACAAGGACATCCAGACGATTTCTGCTGAGATCGCCGATCTTGCCGCGCGGGCGAAAGCAGGGAAACTGCCAAGCAGCGCCTATCAGGGCGGGTCTTTCTCCCTCTCCAATCTTGGCATGTTTGGCGTGAAATCGTTCAACGCGATAATCAATCCCCCCGAAAGCATGATCCTGGCGGTCGGGCAGGGCACACGGCAATTTGTGCCTGATACAACAGGCGATCCCAAAGTTGCCACTGTGATGAGCGTCAGTCTGTCCTGCGATCACCGCGTCGTGGACGGCGCGCTTGGTGCAATGTGGTTGCAGAAATTCAAGGCGCTTGTCGAAAATCCTGCCTCGATGCTGTTGCGCTGAACAAAAAAGGTGCGCCTTGGCGTCAATGGTGTCATAGGCTCCGGTCATGGCTGGTGGCTTCGTACAGTGAAGCTCGCACCGAAACAGTCGCGCTGGTAATGAGAGGCTCATGGAGAAGACTGACGCATATATGGGGCATGAAGCAGACCATCAGGAATTGGTGCGCAACAAACGAAAATCCGACCCCAGCCGGGATGTCAGAATTCGCGCGGCCTGGCTTTACTTCGTCGAAGGCAAAACCCAGCAGGAAACGGCAGAGCAACTGGGTCTCAATCGCGTTCAGGTGACGCGCCTGATTGCAGATGCGAAAAAGCGCGGCGAAGTCGACATCCGGATAAACGCTGAGATTTCGTCGATCCTAGAGCTGGAGCGCG
Source organism: Pseudomonadota bacterium (assembly GCA_039195745.1). Classification (GTDB taxonomy): domain Bacteria; phylum Pseudomonadota; class Alphaproteobacteria; order Rhodobacterales; family Rhodobacteraceae; genus Litoreibacter. The sequence continues at coordinate 26,639 of JBCCVD010000012.1, forward strand.
GGCTTGAGACAAAATTCGACATCGGGCAGGTCATCGTCGCGCCACTGTCTGCCGAGGACACGGATCCCACGAAAGCAATCGCAACACTGGGCGGCCAGTTTATCTCCGACTTTGTGCAATCAGACATGACAATCGGTGTCGGCTGGGGCAGGACGCTCTATTCCGCGCTTCCGCATATTCGGGGGCGTGACCTCAACAGCGTCCGCGTCATTTCCCTTCTGGGTGGCATTTCACAGGCAAAACGGTTCAATCCGGCAGAGTTCGCCTGGCAATTTGCAGAGCTCTTTCAGGGTGAAGGGTATTTGGTCCCTGCGCCTGCATTGGTCGATAGCGAGGAGACCAAGCACGCGCTTCTTGAGCGGTGCGGCATCAATCAGATCTTTGAACAGGCAGACAAACTGGATGTCGCCTTCCTGAGCGCCGGTGGGATTGAAGGGATCACCACATCCTACAGGCTGGGCCATCTGTCGGAAGCAGAGCGGTTAAGTCTGGTGGAAGCGGGGGCAGTGGGCGATCTGCTCTATAATTTCATTTCCGAAGACGGCACGCTCGTGGACCACAACGTCAACACGCGCGGTATCTCCATCGGTCTGGACCGGCTGAAACGTGCCAAAGAAAGGGTGTTGATTTCCGGCGGGGCGGAGAAGGTCAAGGTGCTGCTGGGCTGTGTCCGTCTTGTGAAACCCACTGTCTTTATCACGGATGAATTTACTGCTCAAAAGATGCTGCAAAGCGAATAGTCGGATCGCATTGGTTGAGCTGCTATGTGCGATGTGCCTCCTGATCCATCCTGTGAACCAGCGCCACCCGCAGCGGCATCTCCAAACCGCAAGCGGAGTTGATCCAACGGGCCTTTGCGCCGCGCGATGATCACGCGGCGCATCTGTTTTGCGATGTGGTTGGGCGAAGCCCTAGGCCAGAGCCAATTCGTCAAAGAAGAGGTTCACGCCCTGCTCAAGCTCTCCAAGGTCAAGTTTATTGAACACCGCAAGCTCTTTACCCTCTACGGAAAGAACGAGGGAATTGCCTTGTTTTTCAAAACTCGCTTGGCTCTCATCTGAGACCCCTTCAATCAGAACGATATCGGCGTTCGCCTTGAAATCCTTCACCTGATCAACGCCACTATCGTCGATGTGGAACACAAAGACATCCTCGCCACGGCCGCCCGCCAGCATGTCAAAGCCATTTCCGCCGGAGATGATGTCATTGCCGCGTCCGCCCGTCAGATGATCATCCCCGTCATTGCCAAACACCATGTCGTCGCCGCGTCCGCCGTGGGCTTCGTCATTGCCGTCACCGCCTTCCAGCAGGTCTTGTCCGCGGTTGCCCTGAAGGTTGTCGCTGCCGTCGCCCCCGAGGATCACATCGTTGCCGCGTCCGCCCTTGCCGAAATCGTCTCCGGTGCCGAGATCTATGAAATCATCGCCCTTGCGCCCTTTGACGTCATCATTGCCAGAGCCCGCGTCGATCTTGTCGTCAGCTTTGCTGCCTTTGACGGTATCATCACCGGCCCCTGCACGGACCAACCCGTCAGAGGGGGCCACTTTGATGGTGTCATCGCCGCCGCGCGTAAACAGCGCCTGCCAATGCAGTTCTGCATTCGCGGCTACCTGTTCGCCGACCTTGAGGCCGTTGAGGTTGCCGTCCTGAATGTGAATCCCGCCATAGATGCGCGAGGCCCCGGCTTCCAGCGCAGCCTCTGTCAGGGTTTCCCACTGCAACACCACAGGCGGGCCGTCGCCAAAGTCTTCAAAGGCCAATTCGCTGGTCTCGTATTGGCCCAGCAGGTCGATGCCTTCCACCTCGTCCAGATCATAATTGCTGAGCGATGTACCGTCGTAAAACTGGTCAGAGCCCACAAAGCTGGCAATCGTCTTTGCGGCGGCCATGGAGAATGTGGAGTGACCCGAGACATATTCCGGGAAGGGCGGCGTGACGAAGGTTACGTTCTGATAGGGCTGCCATTCCTGACCGAGGATCTCCTGCGTTCCCTGATTGACACCGCCCCAGGCTTCGACCGTTTCATCGTAATACAAATCGCGAATGGCGGATTGTGGGCGCACATAGTCATAGGTGTATTTGGCCTCCCATGTGGCGATGCCCGCATCGAAAATGGCCGCGTTAAGCGCGAAGAACAGTTTGACGTCCTGATCAATCCCATGCCCCTCGCGCAGGGCGATGTCTTGCGCGATCTGGTTCCAGTGACCGGGAGGGGATTCAGTGCGCGGACCATCTGCCCAAAGCTCGGCAATGACCTTTTGTTCCGTTGTCAGCCCGGCAGAGATGTTGAGAACTTCCGTCACCTGATCGCGGTAGGCCTGATCATTCGTGGTGACTGTGCCAGCCCCGTCCACATAGGGTGAAAAATCCCCCAGCTGGGGCGGGGCATCGGGGCGAAACTGATCGTTGCTTTCAAGGGCAAAGCTCTCGACACCGCCCCAGTGAGGCGTCAGTGCCACTTGGTCAACATAGCTTGTCGGATCATTGTCGTCGATGATCGGAACCCCGTTTTCATCGGTGACCGTGCCTGTCGGCACCCTGAGAGGTTGCCAGTGATTGGGATCAAAATTCGGACCACCCGGCGCGGCGCCCGTGCCCGGATCAGCCGAATTGACGGGCGCATATCCATTCGTATCGGCGAAATCATTCTCGTAATTTGAGCCGTCATTCTGCCGCGCTTCAAAGACATTTTGGGTCGCCAAAGTGCCGATACCCGCCGCTGTATCCGTCGATGCCACGGCATCGGCGGGATCATAGCCAAGCTCGATCAGAAAGGTTTCAAACTTGTCCACTTGATCAGGAAACAAGGCGCTCAAAGAGGTGAAGGCCGCAAAGCTCACCGCTTCGGCCTTATTGCTCAGACTGTTGGTCAGTTCCGTCGAAATTTCGGAGTAATAGCCATAGGCATCCTCATCGAAGACGGCCCAGGCATCGTAGACCGCGGCGCTGTTGACATGGAGTTGATAGGTCGTGGCGGTTGGTTTTGCGGCGCCCTCACGAATGGCTTCAAGCGCGAATTCATTCCATTGCGCAACAATAGATTGTGCATTGGTCGTCATAATTGTCTCCTCGTTAATTCTTTTATTGGTTAACACTTGTTGATGATCGTTTGCTCCTCGTGATTCAGTCGGGCCTCAGCAAGAGCAAGTCAGCCCATAGCCACAGCAGGAAACAAACGATCATGACGCATGCTATCGCCACTTCTGAAACTGGTAAATCTCCAAGTATCGCCGGCAAAACGGTCAGTCCCAATGCAACAATCGACGGGGCTCTGCTGGCGACGACCGTCAACCGCAGCGTTTGGTCAAGCCGAGGCATGGGATTTGGTGAGAAAAATGAGATGAAAGCCGTACCAAGCTTTCCCATTGTCAACAAAACCCCGCCTAGAAGCGCGAGGACTGTATTGCCTAAAAGGACGAGCGCGACTGTGAGTGCAATTGCGGCCACACCAGAGATGAAATCCCCCCATGCGACCAAATTGGGCCGCTGGCCGGATTGAAAGGCGCGGTGATAAAACTCACCGGAAATGATGAACAGAAGCATGGACACGCTGAGCCACAGCGCGTCTGGACTTCCGATCAGATGCGCATAAATCACGGTGGCAGCGCCTGCGTGTTCCGGTGCATTCCGGAGGCTGATAAAAAGGCCAGCCGCAAGCGCCAAAACGTTGCCGAGATTGTAAAGCGCACCGGGCCCAGTGAGCCGCGCCTTGAGGGGGGTAATCTGCTGGAGGCTGGTTGCGTTGAGGCTTTTGTGTCCGAGGGACCCATCTTTTAAATAGCTTTTCACGTCAATCTACCTTTAAAATCGCTTTCGCATACTCATTACATGCGCAAGCCACCCTCAAACGGACGGCGATGCTTCTGTTGTTTCAAAAATGCGGCGCATGTTTTCGCGCCATGGAAACCTGGAAAAATGCTTCGTTGTTCAATGGCTTTAATTTACCAAGCCGATGATTTTCTGGGGGTTACTTAAAAGTTACTATTTTTTATAACTGTTTGATTTTGTGAGATTAAATTGGTGCAGTCTTTTGATATTGAAGATAAAAAACTGTTTGGACAACTTGTTCGAAATCGGCGGCAGGCGTTAGGATTAAGTCAAGAAGCACTGGCGATAGAGGCTTTGGGGAACCCCGACCGCAAGTCATTCATCTCGGCCGTGGAGAATGACCGGCTCGCCAAAGTGACCCCAAACACTGCGGCGAAACTCTGCGGGCCACTCAACCTCGCACGTGAAGAAATCCCGGCCTCATTGCGGTGGCCGCTGCGTGACAGTGCCGGCCCGGTCGGTGGTCAGACGGATGATGCCGACGCAACTCATCGCCCCGAGACGAGCACGGCTTCCGAGCAAAAAATCGCGCGATACCTGAACGCGCAGCTTGCAGCAACGCTGAACCAAAACCTCCGCGCCTATTACTTTGAACGGCTTCACCATGGGCTCGATCTTCTCAAGACGTGGACGGGTCGGCCCTTGGGTCTGCAAAGCCTGCTGTTCTGCTTCGCCGTCAGCATGCTGTATGTCGTGATCACCGGTTTGTGCAGCTTCTTCTTCGGTGAAGTTGCCGTGGGCGAGGTGCGGATATTTCGAGGGCATGAATGGACAGGCGACACGTTCCGGACGGTACTGCCCTATCTGTCGATCACCTTTCTCGCGTCCGGCCTTTACATGTGTTGGCAACTCACTCGCCCGTTCGGCAGACGGCCTCTTTCGACACGTGAGGCGACTCTAAGGCTTGGTGGCATCGCCTGTTGTGCTGGCGTCGCTTGCGGTGTGGCCGATTATGTCGGCACGGCGACCCTGACGGCCGCCGCAGTCTTCGCTGTCCCCAGCGTGGCCGCCATCGCGACCTTCAGGCCCAGTGTTGCTGCGTTGACCGGCGCCTTGGGGGGCATCCTGTTCGGCTTTGTCGCATCGGTCAGTTCCGCTTTGACCGATGAAACCACATTCGCCTTTATCCTTTCTCTCATCGAAGGCTTCGTCATTGGGGCTGTCGTGGGCCTCAGTGCGGGTTTGACCGCCAGCCTCACATTGAGAAAGATCCCCCATTTTCGCGCCGGTCAGCTGGCCGGGGTCGGAGGCGGATTGGGGCTTGGCGCCCTGCTGTCATTGGTTGCTGTCGTGATTGCGAGTCTTTATGGCGCAATGTCAGGTGGAACGCTCGGGCTGTTTGCTGTGTCGTGGATCGCGCTGCCGATTGCAAATGCCTTCAATGATTATGTCTCGCTGGGTATCAGCCACCGGCTTGGGCAACATGTTGCAACGTCGCGCGCTCGACCCTTATCGGTTCTTTTCATCTTCATCCTAGATGTCATCTGCGCATTCGGCCTGATGATCGGGACAGCAATCGTCGTCGGGCTGGCCTTGCATGGCGTAAGCTGGACACTTGGGGTCGACACGCAGGCCCAAGCGTTTTTAAAGGCCGGCGCAGATGACCCCTGGGCAGCTGGCCTTTGGCTGACGCTCATGGTGATTTCGACAACAATCTGGACATGGCTTCATTTTGCATTGGTTGTGGCGCCTTTGGCTGCGGGCAGGTTGGTGCAGTCTCTGATCGAAAGACCGGCGATCAACAGGCTGCAACAAGCACAAAAGCAAAACATATATGATACCTCTGTCGGCGTCCTCGTCTCGTTTCGATTTGGCCTGTTCTATGTGATCTGGACCTGCATCGCGATCCTGCCCATTTGGCTTGTCTTGCGCAGCGAGGGACTGCTCGACTTCATCCTCTGGTGCGCGTGGCGGATAACACGGTTCATTATCTAGAGCGCAGGGCAAAGGGCTGATTTCGTCTCCGTCAAACAGGATGCACGACCAGCACCATGAAGCAGAGCCGACCGGGCCTCAGGTCGGACAAAAGGTGGATGAACCTTCAAAGATACCGCCCTTAGACGGCGCGCCTGCGCTAAAGTCCGCGCAGGCAAAAATCAGCCGATCTATTTGGCGGAGATCCGTGAAATTGGCGCTCCATCCAAGTTGACCCTAGATCAACTTTGAGAATGTGCCGTTTTTTGGCCTCAGATGTCGTTTTCCACTCGCATGTCGCGAGGATTCATGCTCCTTTTCGCGAGCCCGCTGCGTCAAGGGAAAAGCGGCGGCACAACTGGGAGAAAAACATGAAAAGAATTATGATTGGCACAGCCTTCGCGGCTGCTGCATCCATCAGTGCAACCGCAGCACAAGCTGAATGCGGTGAAGTTTCGATCACGGAAATGGACTGGGCATCTTCAGCTGTTGTGACAGCGGTCGCGTCCTTCCTGATGGAACAAGGCTATGGCTGTGACGTACAGAAAGTCCCGTCCTCCACCGTGCCTGCTTTGACGTCTTTGGCCGAAACCGGCGAGCCTGATATTCTGACCGAAGTCTGGGCCAACTCGACCCCGTCCTACCAGCCGCTGGTTGACGAAGGCAAACTGGTCGAAGTCGCAAACGTGCTGTCTGATGGCGGCGTTGAAGCGTGGTGGATCCCGGCCTATCTGGCTGAATCCAACCCTGAGCTGACCACATGGGAAGGCATCATGGCCAACCCGGCTGCTGTCGGCGGCAAGTTCCATGACTGCCCATCGGGTTGGGCCTGCGACATCATCAACAACAATAACCTCAAAGCGCTTGAAGCTGAAGCAGGCGGTCTTGAGCGGTTCCAGCACGGGTCCGGCGAGACGCTGCAGACCTCCATCGCGGCGGCCTATGACGAGAAGAAACCGTGGTTTGGCTATTACTGGGCACCAACGGCTGTCTTGGGCAAATACCCCATGGTTCAGGTCAAGGTCGGCGACTATGATGCAGACGCACATGCGTGCAACGGTGATGTAGACTGCGCAGAACCAAAGTTCTCCGCGTATCCATCTTCGAAAGTTGCAACTGCCGTGTCTGGCACATTTGCAAAAGAAAACCCTGATCTGGTTGAATTGCTGTCCAATGTCTCTTTCACCAACGCCCAGATGGGTGAGGTGCTGGCATGGCGTCTGGACAACAACGCCTCTTACGATGAAGCCGCCGTGTACTTCCTGACAACCTACAAGGATGTCTGGGGGAGCTGGCTGAATGACGAAGCCAAAGGTAAATTGGCCGCATTGCTGAAGTAAGTAAAAGACAAGAACCCCTCCGCCCAACTGGTCGGAGGGGTTTTTTGACGACGGGGAGAGGGAATTATGGCCTTTTATGACGGGCTGTTTAAGGCACTTGGCTTGAGCGAATGGTGCGAAGGCGGGGCTTCGGCCGCGCCGATGTCCATGGCGGACTTATTGGCACAAAACAGTGGCACAGAAGCGGAAGGCCCGGTCTTTCCCTTCCCGTCGCTCGACAATCTGAATGAAAGCTGTTCAGGCATCATCCAGTCGCGCGATGTGACCAAAGGCATCGAGGAAGGGTTTTTGGCAGCCAAGCCGGCGCTGAAGACCGTTCTTGACCCGATCACCCAACCTTTGAGTTGGTTGCTGGATGGCGCGCTATGGACCTTCGCCAGCGTGCCGTGGTTCATCATGATCCCCATTCTGATCGCCATCTCATGGTTCGCATCCCGCTCCATCGCGGTAACGGTGTTCGTTGCGTTTTCGATCATGCTGCTCGGGCTTGTCGATCACTACGACGTTGCGATGCAAACGCTCTCCATCATTTTTGTTTGTACCGGGATTTCGGTGGCGCTGGGCGTACCGATAGGCATTGCCATGTCTAAATCTGATCGGTTGCAGAAAAGTATCGTGCCGATACTCGATCTGCTGCAAACCCTGCCGACATTCGTCTATCTGATCCCGCTGATCTTCCTGTTCTCCGTCACAGAATCCAAACTCTACGGGATCGCGATCATCCTTTACGCCATCGTGCCCGTGATCCGTTTGACCGATCTGGGCATCCGGCTCGTGGATCAGGATGTGATCGAGGCCGCCAATGCCTTTGGCATGAATTCCCGCCAAAAACTTGTGGGGGTCGAGTTGCCACTGGCTCTGCCCAACATCATGGCAGGCATCAACCAAACGATCATGATGAGCCTCGCCATGGTGGTGATCGCCTCTCTCGTCTCGGCTCCGGGTCTGGGCGTCAACGTGCTGCGCGGCATCCGTAACCTTGAATTGGGTGTCGGGATCGTCGCGGGTATCGGCATCGTGCTCTTGGCCGTCATCCTGGACCGCGTGTCCAAAGCGGCGCTGACCAGGGTCGATATGACCCGTGTGAAACATTAACGAGGGGCGCAGTACCATGTCTCAAGACCCAAAGGTCCGCCTGCGCGGCCTCTACAAGATTTTCGGCAATAACGACAAAGGCGTTCTGAGCCACGTCAGAAACGGCGTCGGCAAAGAGGAATTGCTGGTGGAGCACGCTCATGTGCTGGGCCTGCAAGACATCAATGTCGATATGCAGGCTGGTGAGATCACGGTTGTGATGGGCCTGTCGGGCTCTGGAAAATCCACCCTGATCCGGCACCTCAACCGTTTGATTGAGCCGACAGCAGGCGAAATTCTTGTCGACGGCAAAGACGTCATGACCCTGTCCGAGACGGGCCTGCGTGGCTTGCGACAGGAAAAGATGTCGATGGTGTTTCAGAAGTTCGCACTGCTGCCGCACCGCACGGTCTTGCAGAATGCGGCCATGTCTTTGGCGGTGCGCGGCGCGGATGAGGCCACGCAGAAATCGGAAGCGATGAAATGGCTGGGGCGCGTGGGGCTGAGCGGATACGAAAACCACTACCCCGCGCAGCTTTCGGGTGGCATGCAGCAGCGCGTGGGCATCGCGCGCGCACTCACGGCGAATACGGATATCATGCTGATGGACGAGGCTTTCTCTGCGCTTGATCCGCTGATCCGGACGGATATGCAGAACCTGCTCCTTGAGCTGCAGGAAGAGCTGCACAAGACCATCATCTTTATCACCCACGATCTGGATGAAGCGCTGAAACTCGCTGACCATCTGGTCATTCTGAAAGACGGTGCCATCGTGCAGCAGGGGGAACCGCAGGGCATCCTGATGCACCCTTCAGACCCCTACATCGAAGACTTCGTCAGTGATATCAACCGGGCGCGCGTCCTGCGCGTCAAGACCGTGATGGAACCGCTGACAGGGACGGAGTTCGCGGGTGATGTGGACCTGCGCGACAATCTGGAATCGATCATCGCGCGCTCTGGCGGGGACACCAACCTGCAATACCGTGTGATGGACGGGGACACACCTGTGGGCGAGTTGCACATGCGTGAGCTTGTCAAGGCGTTGGTGCCGCGCCTGTCATCGTCAGAAGCGCAAGGGGCATAATCGGGCTGCACAGGCCCGCCAAATGCGCTAGCTCTCAGGGATGGATATGAAAGCGCCAACACGCTGGGCTGCGCTCTTTCGTGCGGCCCGGGCTGTTTGGGAACAGATTGACGAACAGAATCTCAGCCTGATTTCCGCGGGCGTGGCCTTCTTTGGCATGCTCGCCATGTTTCCGGGGCTTGCGGCGCTCATCGCGATCTTCGGGCTGGTGGCGGATCCTGTGATCATTCAGGACCAGATCGACCTGTTGCGCGGCATCATTCCTGCGGACATTTTCAATCTGATCGAAAGCCAGCTCACCCGGATCACCTCGGCGCGCAGTGATACGCTGGGGCTGGCGACGTTGATTTCCATCCTTCTGGCGCTCTGGTCCGCGCGGGCGGGCGTCGGCGCGATGATGCGTGGGCTCAACACGATTTACCGCGCACCCAATCGCAGCGTGCTCAGACACTACTTCGCGGCCTTCAATATGACACTCGCTCTGGTGATGGTGGCGCTTGTGGCAGGCATGGCCGTCGTCGTCACTCCGATTGTCGTGGCATTTCTGCCCCTGCAGGTCGAAACTGTGAACTGGATTGACACCGTGCGCTGGACTGCAGCGATATTTGTGATCACCGGCGGGATTTCGATCATCTATCGCTACGGGCCACGCAAGCGCGATGGCAAACGCGCGCCTTGGCTTACACCCGGTGCCGTGTTCGCGGTTGTCATGTGGGCTTGTGTGTCGATGGCGTTCTCTGAATATCTGGCGAATTTCGGGCGCTACAACGAGGTCTACGGCTCCATCGGGGCGGTGGTGGCCTTGTTGATGTGGCTCTATTTCTCTGCATTTCTGGTGCTGATTGGCGGTGCGATCAACGCTCAGCTCGAGATCTATCTCAAGCGGAGCGGGTGATGCAGGGCGTCAATCTCAAGCTGTTGCAAACCTTTGTGCTGGTCGCAGACCATGCCAGTTTCCGGCGCGCAGCGGAGGTTGCTAATCGCGCGCCCTCGGCGATCTCCATGCAGGTGCGCGATCTGGAAGCGCAGGTCGGGATGCGGCTGTTTGTGCGGACCGCGCAACGCATTTCGCTGACGCCAGAAGGGCAGGCGCTTTATGACCGGACGCATGGCGCGATGGCCGACATTGATGCAGGCCTTGAGTATCTGTCGCAGGTGGCAGCGCAGCGGCGGGGGCAGGTCACGATTGCCTGCGCGCCGACACTGGCCTCGTTCCACATGGGCAATATTCTGGCTGGCTTCGCCCGTCGCCACCCGGAAAGCATTGTCAGCGTGCGGGAAGTGGCGCCCAAGGATGGCATCCGGCTGATACAGGAGCAGAAGGTCGAATTCTATATCGGACCGGAAATCATGGACCTGCAGGAGAACAATTTCGAACCCTTGATGGACGATCAGTTGCTTGCCTGCGCACCTCCTGATTTTGACCCGGGTGGCGAGACGATCAGTCTTGCCGATTTGCAAGCGACCCCCGTCATCCTGCTCGATGCCAAGACAGCGCTGCATCAGCTTGTCGGACGGATCACCCACAATCTGGGGGTGACGCTGAATGTGCGGTATGAATTGCAAAATGCTTCCACGGCGCTGGCGCTGGTGGAGGCCGGTCTCGGCATCGCGATTTTGCCGACAACGGCCTTGCATCTGGGCGATCCGGCCAAGTTTCGGGCGATCCCTTTGAACGACCCGCTATCGGTCCGGCGCATCGGAATTGTGACCGCAAAAGGCTTCGTGACGCATGGCTATTCAGAACAGCTTTTGCGATTTATCCGCGAAAATTTCGTCGAAAACGCCTGATCGACCTAAAATTGGGTAAATTACTTTACCAATTTATAGTCAGAAAATCTGATCAAGCGTTCAGATTTATGAGGTCAGTGCATTGCTTCGGCTCGGTTTTCTTCAATATTGGCAATGTCTTCCTAACCCAGCGACAAGCGCGCTACCCACAGTTGGGTAGCGTCACGCGTCTCACAGGAGCCTTGCGTCACGCAGCCTGCCGCCGCACATTCTGCGCAACCTGATTCCGGAGCTGTTGTTTCCCAGCGACGGAAGAACAGGTGTAAGCAATGACCAATCGGTCTCTCAGGGAGGAATTTGAATGAGAAACAAAATGATCGCCACAGCCTTTGCGGCGTCTCTTGCGGCAACGGGCGCGCAGGCGCAGCAAACTATCGAAATGACCTCGTCATTCCCGGCCAACCTGCCGATCCTCGGCACGGCCGGTGTTGATTTCACGAACCGCATCAATGCGATCTCTGGAGAAGTCCAGTTTGAGATTTTTGATCCCGGCAAACTGGTGCCGACGCTTGAAGCTCTGGATGCTGTGTCAAACGGGTCTGTCGACGCGGCCTATGCGACATCGGGTTATTGGCAGGGTAAGATCCCGTCCGCCTCGTTGTTCGCCGCTGTGCCCTTTGGCCCCGAAGCGGGCGAGTTCATGGGCTGGATCCTCTATGATGACGGTCTGGAGCTGTGGCAGGAGATGTATGACCAAGCCGGTTACAATGTCAAGGTTCTGCCCTGCGGTGTGATCGCGCCGGAAACCTCCGGCTGGTTCAAGAACGAGATCAACTCCGTATCCGACCTCGAAGGTCTGAACATGCGCTTCTTTGGTCTTGGTGCCGAGGTGATGCAGCGTCTGGGCGTCTCGACATCACTTCTGGCAGCGGGCGATATCTTCCCTGCGCTTGAGCGCGGCGCGATTGATGCGACCGAATTTTCTATGCCTTTGATTGATGCGCGTCTCGGCTTCCACAAGATCGCGAAATTCAACTATTTCCCCGGCTGGCACCAGCCATCGACCTTATTCGAACTGATCGTCAATATCGACGTATGGGAAGATCTGGACGAGCGCGCGCAGGCACAGATCGAAGCTGCATGTCTGGCCAATGTGACAACCAACCTTGCGGAAGGTGAAGCGAAAAACTTCGCTGCGATGGTCGAAAACCAAGAGAAGAACGGCGTGACCATCAAACAGTGGCCACCAGAGATGCTCGACCAGTTTGAAGCGGCCTGGAATGAAGTGGCTGCAGAGCTCGCTGCTGAGGATGCACATTTCAAAAAGACTTGGGATGACCTGCAGGAATACCGTGCCGGGTACAAAACCTGGGTTCAAAACATCTACCTGCCACGCGATCGCTAAGCGAGGCTGACAAGACGATTGGCGGCACCTCACACGGGGTGCCGCTTTTATATCCAGGCGCCGCGCGCGCCACCCAGAGGGCGGGGCACCATGACACAGAGCACAGATATACCTGACGTCGAAGAGGTTTTGAAAATCTCTGACCCCGGCGAAGTGGGTCGAGAAACGCACGGATTTTTCGACCGGCTGATGATCAATATCGGCAATGTCACGTCGTGGCTGTTCCCGATCCTGATGTTTGCCATTGTCAGCCAGGTTTTCCTGCGCGGTGCTGGCAATAACCAGGCCTGGCTGGATGACTTTCAGTGGTGGCTCTACGGCTTCGCGATGCTGACCGCCTTTGGCTACGCAATCACCACAAACAGTCATGTGCGGGTCGATATCTTTCACCAGAATTTCTCGGACCAGAAGAAGGCCAAGATCGAAGTTTTCGCCATCGGCTGGCTGCTTTTGCCTTTCATCGCGATCATGACAGATGTTCTGGTGCATTACGCCTGGCAGTCCATCGTCTCGGGGGAGGGGTCAAGCTCCCCCAATGGCTTGCACCGGGTCTACCTGCTGAAAGCCACATTGCCGGTTTTGTTCCTGCTGGCAGGTCTCGCGGCCTGGGCGCGTTTTAAACACAACATGCGCCAGTTCACGGATACAGGACTGGCCAGCCAGCTGATCTGGATGCTGCCCACTGCGATATTTGTGGGCTGGCGGCTGGTTCATTACGCGGCCTATTGGGTGATTTTCTTCACCAATTCCGAGGTCAAGCCTCGCCGGATCACGCGGGAACCCTTCTTTGACTACGCCCTAAGCGTCGCGGCTGTAAGTGTCGTTGCCCTGATTGTGTTGGGTCTTGTGATCCGCAAACGCAAGGACGCCTGATCCGATGCAGCTTCTCTCTCTGATTTCCTTCATGGACCTCAATCAATGGATGGTCCTGATGATGTTCATCGTCTTCATCGTAATGCTGTTTCGCGGCATTCCGGTGGCCTATGCGTTGGTGGGCGTTTCGCTGATCTTCATCGTGCTGGCAGAGTTCATTCTGGACCCCGCCGCCGATGCGATCCAGCAATATATCGAATATGACGAGACCCGGATCGCCTATCGCAAGATGTTCGCCAATGCGGGCCGCTTCTTCGGTGGCGTGATCCAGAACCCCGTTCTCGTAGCTTTGCCGATGTTTATCTATATGGGGTTGATGCTAGACCAGTCCGGTGTCGCGCAGCGGATGATGCAATCCATGCAGGTCCTCTTTGGTGCGCTGCGCGGCGGTCTGGCGCTGTCGGTCATGCTGATCGGTATCATCCTTGCGGCCTCTACCGGGGTCGTCGGGGCTTCTGTTGTGCTTTTGGGCGTCATGGGCCTGCCCACGATGATGGCGCAGAATTACTCCAAAAACGTGGCGACGGGCACGATTGCGGCTTCCGGCACTTTGGGCATCTTGATCCCGCCTTCGATCATGTTGGTGATCATGTCAGACCAATTGGCGATCAGCCTTGGCGATCTGTTCATGGGTGCATTGTTCCCAGGCCTCTTGCTCGGTGGGCTTTACATTGCATTCATCATCGTCTGGGGGCTGCTGAACCCAAAATCCATGCCCCTGCCGGAGAACCGCGAACCTGTAACCATGAAGGTCGTGGGCGATGTGTTGCTATCGGTCATTCCGCCGATGTTCCTGATCCTGTTGGTCCTTGGCTCCATCTTCTTCGGATATGCGACCCCGACAGAGGCCTCCGGCCTCGGCGCCTTGGGAGCTTTGCTGCTGGCCTTGGGAAACCGCAAGCTCAACAGCAAGGTCTTCAAGGATGTGATGCGCCAGACGCTGAACACGTCGGGTTACATCGTCGGTATCTTTATCGCCGCGAATTTCTTCGCCTATGTGATGCGGCTTTATGGCGGGGATGAGATCATCAAGAACCTTGTGCTGGGCTCCTTCGAGAACCCCTATCTTGTCGTCATCTTCATCCTGACAATCATCTTCCTGCTGGGCTTCCTGCTCGATTGGATCGAGATAACGCTGATCATCATGCCTTTGATGCTGCCCGTGGTCCTTGGCCTTGATCTGGCCGTAGATGGCTACGGCGTGGTCGATAATCCGGCGGTGGTCTGGTTCGCGATCCTCGTGGCCGTGACCTTGCAGACCTCTTTCCTGACGCCGCCCGTGGGCTTTGCGCTCTTCTATCTCAAAGGCGTTTGCCCGCCGGGCGTTACGCTGGCACATATCTACAAAGGCGTGATCCCCTTCGTGCTGTTGCAGTTGACCGGCCTGTTCATCGTGTTCGAATTTCCATGGCTCGTGACGTGGTTGCCTGCTATCGCTTACGGCAACTAAGCGATGTGATCACGGAGGGCGCAATGTCCATCAAACCTCTCGGCCTGAACCCCGCACAATGTTTCATTGGCGGTGTTTGGTGTGACCCGGTCTCCGGTGAAACCCTGCCGCTGACCAACCCGTCTGATGGCAGCACCCTGTGCGACATTGCGCAGGGCGGGGCAGAGGATATCGACCGTGCCGTCGCCGCCGCTGAGGCCGCGATGGCGGGCGACTGGGGCCGCTCCACGGCCGTGGAGCGGTCACGCATCCTGTCAAAGCTGGGCCAGCTGGTTCTGGCAAATGCTGATGAGCTGGCCCGTCTTGAAGCGCTGGATGTCGGCAAACCGCTAAAGCAGGCGCATGCGGATGTCGTGGCTCTGGCGCGGTACATGGAGTTCTACGCAGGGGCCGCCGACAAAATCCACGGCAGCACCATTCCCTATATGGACGGCTACACGGTCTATACGTTGCGCCAGCCACATGGCGTGACAGGTCATATCGTGCCGTGGAATTACCCGATGCAGATCATTGGCCGCTCTGTTGGGGCCGCACTGACCATGGGCAATGCCTGTGTGTTGAAACCTGCGGAAGAGGCGTGCCTGACAGCGCTGGCCTTCACCGAACTGGCGCGGCAAGCGGGCTTGCCTGCGGGCGCGCTCAACACTGTGCCGGGGCTAGGGCCTGTCGCGGGCGCGGCGCTGAGCGGTCATGAGGGCGTGCATCACCTTTCCTTCACAGGCTCTGTCGGCGTGGGCCGCCTGATCCAGCAAACCGCAGGCACGAATGTCGTGCCGGTGACGCTTGAGCTGGGCGGCAAATCCCCGCAACTGGTGTTTGACGACGCTGATATCGACGCGGCACTGCCGTTCCTCGTCAATGCGGGCATCCAGAATGCAGGCCAGACCTGCTCTGCCTCCTCGCGCATCCTCGTGCAACGCGGCGTCTATGACCGCGTGGTGGAGGGGATGGCGGCGCGTTACGGCAAGCTGGTCGCGGGGCCTGCGATGGACGATCTGGATGTCGGGCCGCTGGTTTCCGCCCGGCAGAAGACCATCGTAGAAGGGTTTCTGGATCAGGGCGCGGATTTGGAAATCGCGGCACGAGGCCAGATCACGCAGGGCGCGCCGGATGACGGTGCGTATGTTGCGCCGACGCTCTTTGCTGGAGTCGATCCAAATCACAGCCTCGCACAGGACGAGATTTTCGGCCCCGTCCAGACGATCATCCCCTTTGAGGACGAGGCGGACGCATTGGCGATTGCGAATGGTACGAAATACGGCCTCGTTGCCTCCGTCTGGTCCGATAGCGGTGCGCGGCAGATGCGGCTGGCGAAGGCCTTGCGCGCGGGGCAAGTCTTCATCAACAATTATGGGGCAGGGGGCGGCGTGGAACTGCCCTTCGGGGGCACCGGCCTGTCAGGCCACGGCCGCGAAAAAGGGTTCGAGGCGCTTTACGGCTTCTCCACCCTCAAAACCGTTGCGGCCCTACACGGATAAGGAGAACGCGCATGCGTCTAGCGGGAAAAACAGCCATCGTCACCGGCGGCGCGTCGGGGTTTGGCGCAGGGATCACGCGCAAATTCATCGCAGAGGGCGCAGAGGTGATGATCGCTGATCTCAACATCGAGGCCGCGGAAGAGCTGGGCGCACAAGCGGTGCAGACCAACGTTGCCGATGACGGGGATGTGCAAGCCATGATCGCGGCCACGCTGGAAGCATTCGGCAAGATCGACATCCTGATCAACAATGCAGGCACCACGCATTTGCCCACGGCGATGGAAGACGTGAGCGAGGCGGATTTCGACAAGGTCTTCGCCGTGAATTGCAAATCCGTCTATTTGACCGCCAAACATATCGTGCCCCTGATGAAGAAACAGGGCAGCGGCGCCATCCTGAACGTGGCCTCCACCGCAGGGGTCAGCCCGCGTCCGCGGTTGAACTGGTACAACGCATCGAAAGGCTGGATGAACACCGCGACCAAGGCGATGGCGGTGGAACTTGCGCCAGTAGGCATCCGCGTCAATGCAATCAACCCGGTGGCTGGTGAAACGCCGCTTCTCAAATCCTTCATGGGGGAAGACACGCCGGAGATACGCGCGAAATTCATCTCCACCATCCCCCTCGGGCGCTTCTCAACGGCGGAAGATATGGGCAACGCGGCCTGCTATCTGTGCTCGGACGAAGCCTCCATGGTCACGGGTGTCTGCATGGAGGTTGACGGAGGGCGTTGCATCTAGTTCTGTTTCCCTTGGCAAGAGGGGACCATCATGCAGCCACCATCCAAAACCAGCTATGACGTCGTCATCGTCGGCGGGGCGATCTATGGCTCTTCCGTCGCGTGGTGGCTGTCGCGTAACCCGGATTTCGACGGCTCGATTCTGGTTGTAGAGCGGGACCCGACTTATGAATTCGCCTCTACCTCCCACACCAATAGCTGCATCCGGCAGCAATTCTCCAATGCTGTAAACATCCAGATCTCTCAATTTGGGGCGGAATTCATCCACGGGTTCAAAGACTTCATGGGCGTCGAAGATGCGCCAGAGATCGCGCTGCACAGCTACGGCTACATGTATCTCGCGGATAATGAGGCGTTTGCGGCCAACCTTCAGGCCCAGCAGAAAACCCAAGCGAGCCTCGGGGCCGGGACCAAATACATGACGCGGGCAGAGATCGCAGCGGCCTATCCGTTCTACAATCTCGAAGACATCATCGGCGGCAATCATAACCTGATCAACGAAGGCTACTTTGACGGTGGCACGATTTTCGACTGGTGGAAACGCAGGGCAAAAGCGCAAGGCGTGGAGTATATCCACAACGAAGTGATCGCGATGACGCGCAACGCAAGCGGCACGCGCGTCGAAAGCGTGACATTGTCGACCGGCGAGGTGATCGCATGCAGCACCTCCGTCAATTGCTCCGGCCCGCGCGCCGTACTGACCTCCCGCATGGTGGGCATCGAGGTGCCGATTGAGCCGCGCAAGCGCTACACGTTCATTTTTGATGCAGAGACCCCGCTGGACCGCGGCCTGCCGCTGACAATTGACCCCTCCGGCGTGCATATGCGCAGCGATGGGCAGTATTACCTGGCTGGATGCCCGCCCGATGAAGACCCCGCCGTGGAGTACACCGATTTCGTCGAAGATCATACGATCTGGCAACAGAAAGCCTGGCCCGCCATTGCCACGCGCGTTCCGGCCTTCGAAGCGGTGAAGTTGATCAATTCCTGGGTCGGGCATTATGCTTATAACACGCTTGATCAGAACGCCGTCATCGGCCCGCATACGGAAGTAGAGAATTTCATCTTCGTTAACGGTTTTTCCGGCCACGGCCTGCAGCAATCGCCCGCCTTGGGACGCGGCGTCGCGGAATGGATCGCCTACGGGGAATACCGCTCCATCGACCTTACCGCGTTTGGCTTCGGGCGGATTGAAAGCCAAACCGCGTTTCTGGAAAAAGCGGTGATCTGACGCGGCTGTCACATTTGCCATGACAGGTAAGGGCGCGCTAAGATCCGGTTACAAGCGCAGCAGGGAGGTCACGCCATGTCATATCCGGTCACTATGAACGTCACGCCCAAGGTCACGGGACATTTTGATGAGGCGACGAACACGATCACCTACATCGTGCGCGATCCGTCCAGCAACCACTGCGCCATCATCGACAGCGTCATGGATCTGGACTACGCGGCAGGGCGCATCACCCATGACCATGCCGATCAGCTGATCGCGCAGATCACAGAAGAAGGTCTGACGCTCGACTGGATTATCGAGACCCATGTGCATGCTGACCATTTAAGCGCCGCGCCATACCTGCAAGAACAGCTCGGCGGCAAAATCGGTGTCGGCGCGAAAATCATGATCATTCAGGAGACCTTCGGCAAAGTCTTTAACGAAGGCACGGAATTCCAAAGAGACGGCTCGCAGTTCGACGCGCTGTTTGAGGATGGCGACACCTACATGATCGGCAATATGCAGGCCTTCGCGATGGACACGCCGGGTCATACGCCTGCCTGCATGGTCCATGTTATCGGCAACGCAGCCTTCGCAGGCGACACATTGTTCATGCCTGATGGTGGCTCTGCGCGTTGCGATTTTCCCGGTGGCGATGCAGGCGAGCTTTTCGACAGCATTCAAAAGGTTCTGTCCCTGCCTGATGAAATGCGCCTGTATATGTGCCACGATTACGGCCCCGGTGGCCGCGCGATCGAGTGGGAGACCTCTGTCGCTGAACAAAAAGCCGACAACATCCATGTCGGTGGCGGCAAAACCCGCGAGGAATTCATCAAATTCCGCACGGAGCGCGACGCGCAACTCTCCATGCCGAAGCTGATCATTCCGTCCTTGCAAGTGAACATGCGTGCAGGCGAAGTGCCCACCGATGAGAAGGGCAACCCGATGTTGAAAGTGCCGGTCAACGGGCTTTGAGTTTCAAACATCAACCAAATGGTTGAATATTGAGATCGACCGAAACGACCTGCTGTTGTCTCAAATCAGACCGGTGGCTATCTTTAAAGTCGTTTTTTATCAATGGCTTGAAGTGCATGCATGGCAATTGACTCTCGCTGTCTCAAAACCTATCACTCCCGCAGACGACCGCGCGCGCTTTCAGGGGGTATTTTCGTGGCGACAGAGCCGGACAAAGAGGGCCTTGATGCGCTCAATGACCGGATCAAGGCGCTGAAAAAGACCCAAGAACCGGAAGCGCGGGCGGACGAGCATTATTCACAAGCCCATCTGGGCTGGCGGATGGTGATAGAATTGGTGGCCGGTATCTTGATCGGCTTCGGTATCGGATACGGGCTCGATTGGGTCTTTGGCACATTGCCGCTGTTTCTGGTGCTGTTCATATTGTTGGGTCTCGCAGCCGGCATCAGGACGATGATGCGCACCGCGAACGAGATCCAAGACGATCAGTTGGCCCATGCGGCCCGGACGAAGAAAGATGCGGCCCCTGTGGCCCGCGAAAAGAAGGACGAGTGACGTGGCAGACGAAGCTAAAGGCGAAGAAGGCGGTCTCGTATTTCATCCCATGGACCAGTTTGAGGTCAAATCGCTCTTTGGCGATGGCCCGGTTGGCATGTTTACCATCACCAATGTGACGCTCTGGATGGCCCTGACGGTGCTCTGCATCATTGCGCTTCTCGTTCTGGGCACGCGCAAACGCGCGATTATCCCGTCCCGCACGCAATCCGTGGCAGAGCTCGCCTACGGCTTCATCTTCAAAATGGTTGAGGATGTGGCTGGCAAAGAAGCGGTGAAATTCTTCCCGCTGGTCATGACGCTGTTTCTGTTCATCGTCTTTTCCAACTTCCTCGGTCTGATCCCGATGTCCTTCACAACGACCTCGCATATTGCGGTCACTGCGGTCATGGCGATGGGTGTGTTCCTGCTGGTCACATTCGTGGGCTTCTTCAAGCACGGCTTGGGCTTCCTCGGCATCTTCTGGATCAGTTCCGCACCTTTGGTTCTGCGGCCGATCCTGGCACTGATCGAAGTCATTTCTTACTTTGTGCGCCCGCTCAGCCACTCCATTCGTTTGGCGGGCAATATGATGGCGGGCCACGCGGTGATCAAAGTCTTCGCGGCCTTTGCGGCTGTGCTGGCGATCTCACCTTTTGCGATCGTGGCGATCACCGCCATCTACGCACTCGAAGTTCTCGTATCCTTCATTCAGGCATACGTGTTCGCAATTCTGACCTGCGTCTATCTGAAAGACGCGGTGAGCGATCCTCACCACTAAGGTCTGAACAACAATCACCGAAATTCCATCGTAAGGAGAAAACACCATGGAAGGCGATATCGTACAAATGGGCGCATATATCGGCGCAGGTCTGGCATGTACTGGCATGGGCGGCGCTGCTGTCGGTGTGGGTCACGTGGTAGGTAACTTCCTGTCCGGCGCATTGCGCAACCCATCTGCGGCTGCTGGTCAAACAGCGACCATGTTCATTGGTATTGCGTTCGCGGAAGCTCTGGGGATCTTCTCGTTCCTCGTCGCTCTGCTGCTGATGTTCGCAGTCTAAGACTTCAAAGCCATTCCTTACGCTTGGGCGAAACCGCTTATGCAGTTTCGCCCGAAGTAAACCGGTTCTTTGGAGGCCATCATGGCAAAAGAAACAACAGGAGAAGTGGTCGCGGACGCCCCAGGCATGCCGCAGCTCGACTTCTCGACATTTCCGAACCAGATTTTCTGGCTCGTCGTCACGCTGATCGTGATCTACTTTGTGCTCTCGCGCATTGCACTGCCCCGCATCGGGTCGGTTCTTGCCGAGCGTTCAGGCACGATCACCAATGACATCGCAGCGGCTGAAGAGCTGAAGCAAAAGGCGGTTGAGGCGGAAGAGGCCTATAACAAGGCCCTTGCGGATGCCCGTGTCGAGGCGGCCAAAATCGTGGCCGACACCAAGGCAGACATCCAAAAAGACCTGGACAAGGCCATTGCTGAAGCCGACGCAGAGATCGCAGCGCGCGCCGCAGAAGGTGAGAAAGTCATCGCTGGCATTCGCGAGAACGCTAAGGCCGATGCGGAGACGGTGGCCAAAGATATCGCCAAGGATATTGTCGCCCTCGTCGCACCCGGCAAGATTGATGCCAAATCAGTCACATCCGCTGTGACTGCGAAGATGAAGGGATGAGCGCGATGAAAAAGCTAATTGCCCTTTTGGCTTTGGTACCTGCGCCTGCACTGGCTGCTGGTGACAAGCCCTTCTTCTCACTGGCCAATACTGACTTTGTCGTCACCATTGCCTTCCTGCTGTTCATCGGCGTACTGGTCTATTTCAAAGTGCCCGCTCTGCTGATGGGGCTTCTGGACAAACGTGCAGAGACGATCAAGTCGGAACTGGATGAGGCCAAGGCCCTGCGTGAAGAAGCACAGACCATTCTCGCCTCCTATGAGCGCAAGCATAAAGAGGTGACGGAACAATCCGAGCGCATCATCACGAACGCCAAAAAAGAGGCGCAGGCCGCGGCAGAACAAGCCAAGGAAGACCTGAAGCTGTCCATCGAACGGCGCCTTGCGGCTGCGGAAGAACAGATTTCTTCGGCTGAAGCGGCTGCAGTGAAGCAAGTCCGCGACCGGGCCGTAAGCGTTGCCATCGCTGCCGCAGCAGATGTAGTCGCTTCGAAAACTTCAGCGGCTGACCAGAATAAACTGGTCGATGACGCAATTGCCGAGGTGCAAACAAAGCTTCATTAAACTGCCTTGATCCAAATGCAAAAGCCCCGTTTGCCTGCCGGCCCTCGGGGCTTTTCTTCTTTTCTATGGGCGCTCTTGGATAGCTGAGCCCTCTTGCGGTTGCGGATTTTTGCTTTGTTGGCGATGGGTTTGCATATTTTCAGCAGAAAGAAACGGCGCTACAGCGCCCTGTGTTCAGATGTATCGACATCAGTCGCGGCGGAATGGATGCGCCCTGCCTCTCTCATCCTTGGGTAGGCGGAGTGGCAGGGCGACTTCTTCCTGCACGGCCATCGGCATGCCTGCCTGTACCGTGTCACAAAAATGCGCTGAGTCTGGTTAGAAAAATGTTACGTTCCGGCTTCTTTCTGCCTGAAATATGCAAATCCGACCTCAGTCACATCCGCACCGTCAGCGGCTTTTGGCGAGGCTTTCTGCCAAGCGCATCAGCGTGATGGCCTCGGCACGGTAGCCAAACCGATCATCGCCTTTTGCGTCGGATGCAAGCGCAATCGCGTCTGAGTAGTTCCAGTCGCCAAGATAGTTCGACCCGCGCAGCAACTGGGCAAAACCCGCGATTGCACTTGCGAATTTGGCCTCTGTTGACGTGCTGAGCGCAGCGGGGGAAATCACTGTCTCGATCAGCTGGCTTTGGTCTGCGCCGGGTTCCTTGTAGCGCAGCCGCAGGAAGCCCAGTTCATCGCTGTCAGAACTGGCCGCAGCCGCGCCGTAGCGCAGCGGGTCATTTAACACCGCAGGAGAGCCGACAGGCGTCACTTCATAAAGCGCCGTAACAGTATGGCCCGCGCCGATATCGCCCGCATCGACCTTGTCATTGTTGAAATCCTCGCGCTTCAAGGCACGAGTCTCATAGCCGATCAGGCGGTATTCGGCGATTTGAGCGGGATTGAATTCGACCTGCACTTTCACGTCCCCCGCTATAGGGAAAAGGACACCGGTGAGTTGATCGACCAGCACTTTGCGCGCCTCGCTCAGAGTGTCGATATAGGCGGCCTGACCATTGCCATTCTGCGCCAGCGTCTGCATCAGGCTGTCATTGAGGTTGCCTCGACCAAAACCCAAAACTGACAGGTAGGTGCCACTGTCACGTTTGGCTTCGATCAGGGTTTTCAACTGCTCGTCCGAGGATTGTCCGACATTGAAATCACCATCAGTCGCGAGAATGACGCGGCCGATCTCGCCCTCTTCAGACATTTGCTCGGCCACTTGATAGGCTTGCTGCAGGCCAGCTGCGCCAGCGGTTGAACCACCGGCAGACAGGTTAGTGAGGGCTGCGTTGATCTTGGCGGTCTCGCTGGCCGATGTGGGCTCAAGAACCAGTCCGGAGGAGCCAGCATAGGCCACAATCGCCACTTGATCCTCAGGGCGCAGTTCCGACAGCATCAGGCGGAAGCTCTGGATCAGCAGAGGCAGCTTGTCGGGGCTGTTCATTGACCCGGACGTGTCGATCAGGAAGACGAGGTTCAATGGCGGGCGATCCTCGACCGCAGGCATTTCGCCTTGGATGCCGATATGAACCAGCTGTGTGTCGCTGTTCCATGGCGTTTCGCTGACAGAGACGGTGGTAGCGAAGGGCGCGTTGCCCTCAGGCGCGGCATAGGCATAGGGGAAATAATTCACCATCTCTTCGATCCGCACCGCCGCGGGATCCGGCAATTGGCCGTTTTGCAAAGACCGACGTACCCAAGTGTAACTGGCCGTGTCGACATCGGTGGAGAAGGTCGAAACCGGCTCTTCCGCTGCGATCTTCAGCGGGTTCGGGGCCTCATTGGTGAAGCGGTCACTGCTGGCGCCCGGCTGTTGGATTACGTCAGCAGGAGTTGGTGCCGGCAGGATTGCAATTTCGGGCGACCCAGCAGCAAGCCCCGAGACCGAGCCAGCACGCGCCTGCTTCATGGCGTTGCGGTGGGCCGTGGATTGTGGTGCAGAGAATTGCAGCGGCTCTTCGGTGATCGCCTCTACAATGATCAATTGTCCATCGATGATGTCCTGATCAGCGCCATCCTCTTTGATATCATCCGCAGAGACTGGATCGTCAGAGGGTATAACAACGATCAACTCTTCATCAAGCAGCCGACTTGTAGGAACATCTGATGTTTCGCCTATGCCATCTGTGGCTACGGTCTCGACCAGTTGTTCACTCGCCTTCCCTAGATCGGGTTGCAGGTTTGGCTGCACGAGCACCACACCCACGCCAATGACGACAAGGGAAGATGTGGTGAGCAGCAGGGGTTTCATGGAAATGGGGGCAAACATGGATTTCAGTCCTTTCAAAAACGTGGGCCGCGAGGCCGGTGTTTCTTTGGGACGTGTCAGCTCCCCTCTTTCTTGGAGGGCTTTGAAATTTTCTTCGGCCACGATGAACGCGGCCTGTTTTGCAGGGCCATCAGCAGTGGGCGCGCCCTTTAGGGCGGCTTTCAATTTTGCGATATCGTCGTCGAATTCTTGCATCACATGGCCTCCTTCTCGGCCAGGGCGCGGAGATGTTTTTTGACCTCCGACATGCGCCAGGCGATGGTGCCTTCCGACAATCCCATCACCTCCGCCGCTTCCTTCTGGGTCATATCCTCTCCCAGAGTCAGCGCAACAGTTTCGCGCAATTCCTCGGGCAGGGAAGACATGGCCCGATGCAGCCAGTCATAGCTTTCGGCTGCTTCCGCATCGGCGGCTGCGCGCATTTTGTAGTCTTCGCCCCAGCCTTCCCGCGCCTTTAGCCGCCGTTGGTTTTTGCGGGCGCGGTCTGTGCCCGCATTCATTACCACGCGGTAAAGCCAGGTCGTGAATTTGGCGTCCCCGCGAAAGTTGCGCAATTTCGCGGGCAGGGCGGCCATGACATCATGGGCCAGATCCTCGGCATCGGCCTGCGTCCCGCAAAGCCGCCACCCCATCCGGTAGATGCGGTCGTAATGGCGGCGGATCAACAGGCCGAAGGCCTCGCTGTCCCCATTGGCGGCGGCAAGCGCCAAAGCCTCATCACTGGTTTTCATACGCATAGTGATGGTAGGACGGATGGGCTTGGTCAATCCTTGGAAAAAAGTTGAAAAAATGTCTGATGCGCAGAAAGCCCTTGATGATGCTTATGAAAATGGCGGTTTCATTCCCCGCGCGGACACCTACCCGCCCAAATGGGAAGCGGATGCAGCGGCGTTTCGCGCTGCCGTGGCGTGCAAGTTAGACATTCCATATGGCGCTGGGGCACGCGCGCAATATGACCTGTTTTACCCCGCGCAGGAGGCCAAAGGTCTGTTCGTCTTTGTGCATGGCGGCTATTGGAAAGCGCGGTCGAAATCCGATTGGTCGCATTTCGCGGGTGGGGCAATCGAGCATGGCTTTGATGCGGCGCTGATCGGTTATCCGCTGGCACCTGAGGCGCGGATTTCCCAGATCACACAATGCATCAGTGCAGGCATCACGGTGGCCGCAGCGCAGGTCGATGGGCCAATCCGACTGGCTGGTCATTCGGCGGGCGGACATCTTGTGGCGCGCATGGCAATGCCGGGCGTGCTGCCCGAGGTTGTCGCCCGGCGCGTGGACCGGATCATGCCAATCTCCCCTCTGTCGGATCTCAGGCCGCTGCTTGATCTTTCAATGAATGAGATATTGCAGTTGGACCCCGCAGAGGCTGTGGCAGAAAGCCCGGTTCTGGGAGGCAAACGCGACCATATCGCGATGAATACGATAGTGGGATCGCAGGAACGTCCGGCATTTTTGGATCAGAACCGCTGGCTGGCCGAGGCCTGGGGCATTGAAGAGATGATCCTGCCCGGACGACATCATTTCGATGTCATTGATGGGCTGGCGGCGGGCGATACGCCGGTGATGCGCTGGTTGATGGCTTAGGATATGCATATTTTTTGCAGAAAGAAGACCTAGCCGCCAAACCTGTCTTGCCATGTGGGCAATATGTCCTCTCGTGCCTGCGTCGCTTCGTAGACGGCGCGCGCGATGGCGCGGGCGAGGCAGACGGACGCGGCATGGCCGATAGTGAGCGGATCCATCACGGCATCTTGCAACTCCCGGGCTTGCGTTGAGACACCAAAGATCAGGTCGCCATCCATCGGTGTATGGCTGGGCCAAAGCGCGCGGGCCATGCCGTCTTGCGCTGCCGTTGCCATCCGTGTGCAGCCCGCTTTGTCGAGCGCCGCATCTGTGGCCACGATGGCAATTGTCGTGGCTTCGCCGGGGGTGAGCTTGATGCGTGGCGTCAGGGCGGCATTGTGGGTAATCTTGGGGCCGAGCCCGCCGAATTCTGCGTCAAGCTCGCAGGGCGCTGCATGGAAATGCGGGCTGTCTTCCACGGTCGCTGATCCCAGCGCATTGACCACCACCAAAGCGCCCACCGTGTAGCCCGAAGGCAAAACCAGTGAGGCAGAGCCGAGCCCGCCTTTCAGATTGACCGTTGTCGCGCCCGTGCCCGCGCCTTGGCTGCCGATTTCAAAATCAGGCACAGCAGCGTCTGCGGCCTTTGCGCCAAGTGCGGGGTAGGGATTGGCGTCCCAGGCCGTGTCGCCGCCGCTGGCCAGATCGAAGATGATGGCCGCTGGCACAATCGGAACAACATGCGGACCGACAGCAAAACCGATCCCCGTCTTGCGCAATGTCGCCGCCACCCCGTCGGCTGCTGCCAGCCCGAAAGCGGAGCCGCCAGACAGCACCAGTGCGTTGACCTGTTGCACGGTCTTGTCAGGCGCCAGCAAATCCGTTTCCCGCGTGCCGGGCGCACCACCCATCACGTTGATGCCAGCCGTAAACGGCGCGGCCCCGCGCAACACTGTGACACCGGATTTCAGCGCACCGTCCTGCGCATTGCCGACCGTCAAGCCGGGCACATCGGTGATCAGATTGCGCGGCCCCGGACGCATCATATCCGCGGCTTTCCTGCAGCCGTTGCCGGATCCCCTGTGTTGGGCGTGCCTGCGGGCTCGATCAGCAGAACTTTCGCCTCGCGGCTGGCCCTTGGCCGATGCCGCACGCCCGCAGGTACCACGCAGAGTTCTCCGGGTCCCAAAACATGGCTCTCCCCTTCGATGTCCAGCGTGACCTCCCCATCGAGCACCAGGAAGAAATCATCCGTGTCGGGATGGTCGTGAAAGGGAAATGTACCCTGAAATTTGACCACCATCACGTCGTTGCCATTGTAGTCGGCCACGACATGCGGGTCCCAATGGGAACTGAATTGCGCCAGCTTCTCGGCCAAATTCACAGGTTTCATCGACAGCACTCCTTCCCGGCGCATCTTGCCAGATCGCGGCTGACCCGCAAGGGTCTGCGCGCTGTCATGGTTTCGTCATTTTGCTATGGTTTGCAGGCCATTCACATGGCAAACTCTCGTAAATTGCCACATCATGCCCATGTTATAGGGCATAACATGAACAAGAGGGATGGATTTACATGGCTGTTTTTGATGCACAGGTTCGGGAATCGCAGGCACAGGTCGAGGAAGCGCAGGCGAAGATTTCAGAGCTGACCAGCCGCATTGAAACGGCCCGTGCCAAGCTGAAAACCGGCGATGATATCTCCATCGACATCGAAAATGCCTCCCTTGAAGATGTGCATGCGCATACTGAGCTGATGAATGCCAATATCGCTGAGTTGATCATGGGGCTCGATGATGTGACCTCCGGCTTTTCCGAAGATTTTAATGCGATGCGCGACAAGACCGGCTGGGAAAGCTTTGTGGGCATTTTCTCCAAGGGCAAATCCGAATCCTTACGTCAGGAACGTATGCGCACGGCGTCTATCGACGATAAGCTGCAGGATTTGATCTCCAAATCCGACCAGATCGTGGCGCTGTTGCAAGGCCAGTTATCCGTGCTCAACGAACAGAAAACAAAGGTTGAAGGCAACCTGACAGAGACCTTGGACGAGCGCGAGATGACGGTCGGCGAGCTTGAAACCCTGCGCGCAGAGATCCTTGGCATGGACCCGAAGATGATCGAGCTGGAGAATAAAATTTCCGTCGAACAGGACGCCGCCGCACGTACGAAGCTTGAGACCGAGCTGGCTGATCTCAACACGAAGTACAACGCGATGGTGCAGGACGAGCAGGTTAAGCTCGCCAAGTCCCAAACGCTGGAGCGCTATATCGAGAAAGGCAAAACCTGGATCGACTCCCTGCAGAACCAAGCCGCGACGCAGATGGTGCTGATCAACAAGCTGGAGACGGACACCAAGCAACGCGTCGTGCTCTATGATGCCCTGACCAAATCCTTGAAGACCGCCCAGCAGCAGGACGTGGCCCACCAGATCAACGAGATCGGCGTCAAGACGGATCAGGAAGCCCAAGCCGCCATGGCCGGGATCGGTTCAGCGACGAATGCCCGCATGGCCGAGATGATGGAAGCCCATGAAGACCAAATGGTCTTCGCCCGCAAGGTGTTGGAGCAGAAGGCCAAAGCCGACGAACGCTTCGCCCGCCGCTTCGAGAAGATTGTAGAGAAGCACGACAAGAACCTCTACGGGGCGTAAGTGCTTTCGAGGGAAGCGAAACAATGTCTGACCATCGGTTGTGTCCTTATTGCGATAAGCTTGCTTCCCGGTCTGATCCTTTATCTGTCGTTAACCCATGACATTTGGTTTCCGCCAGTCGTCGAACGAATTGCCGGTGCGGTGTTTTACTTCGCTTCATTTGTGTTAGGGCTCTTGGGCATCGTTTTTCTAGCAGTCGGAGTCGTGGCGCTTTGTGTTGCAAAGTTGAAAAAGAAAGAACCCGAGATTGCGGATTATTGAAGTTCCAAAGCCCGACACTAGCACGCAAGCGCTGAGAGCAGCCCTCGACCGCAGGCGTCGGGCTGAAAGCCCCCGCCCATGGGGGCGGTCGGGGGCTACCCGGTGTTTCACACCGGGCGGGAGCGGATTGTCATGAGCGGCACCACAAAACAAGTGAACCCATTTAGACTCTTCGTTTGCGTAGTCGTCGGAGCAATTAACATTCGACTGGGTTTCGAGCTCTACGATGGCGGATTTTGGTCCTTGCTATTGGGGGCAGTATTTACCACAGGCGGTGCCGCGTTGATTGCATCCGCGATTTTCATCGCGTTTCGGCGCTCCGTTCGATTGGATATGACGAAAAATGACTGAAGACCTCAACCTCACCGTCGATCACGCGGGCATCACTTTTGTAGTAGGGTCAGGATTTGAAGCCTGGCGCAATTGCCCTCTAAGGAGAAGTTAGTGCTGCGTTTTATAAGTGGGCTTGTATGTGCGCTTTTGGGGTGGATCGCAGTGTCTGCAATCTATTGTTTGACCATGCTTGTGGTCGCTCTGCCGTGGTTCGCATCTGCAATTCTCGCGATGATACTGACCGACAATGACACCATCCGACTGTTCATTATGGCGCCCGCAACGCTATTTCTTTTCATCTTTTTCTTCTGGTTCGCGTCACGCTTCGTGTTGGCGGGGTTCTTCGGAATATGGGGCATGGCGGGATTGGTGTTCCACAAGAGCGCTGACGTGACGCCCTCCCGCATCGCCAATTTTCTAGTCGAACGCGCACAGCTGATGCGAAGCGATTTAGTGTGGTACTTTTCGAAGGTTAAATCATGACTGAAGACCTCAACCTCACCATCGATCATGCGGGCATCACGGATGACCTCGCGGCCCGCCGTTACTTCGCGAAGTTCGAGCGGATCACAGGGCATCTCGCCCGGGTGGCGGCTGAGATGGAGATTGAGCGCACGTTCAGCAAGCGCGATGTGGATATCATCGCGGGCTATGTGGCACGGATCGCTTATACCTTCCGCGCGCTCAGCCATAAATATCTGCTGACGGGCCGTGACACGGGGCAGTTTTTCGGCTCGCTCACCATCGACAAGAAGGAAAGTGGTTTTCCCGTTTTCTCGGAACTCATGACCATGGCCAATGATGCGCAACAGGCCGAAAAGCATCTGGGCGGCATGCGCAGCAAGGAAGATATCAAGGACGAGATGATCCGCCAGATTGTCGGCGATCTGACAATCCCGACCAAGCTGCAATTCGCACTGTCACAACGGATGTATTACGAGCAATTGCAGCTTGGCGATTTGTTCTGGGCCACCAATGATGCGCAAGCGCTTTGGACTGGTAACCTTGATAATCGCCGCACCTATCTGCTGCATTGGGCTGTTTACGATTCGCGCCAGAATGTGCCGACCATCTATCTGATGGATATCGAGGATTCCGGCGACATCGCTCTGCCCAAAGACGCCCGACGCTGGCCCTCTGTGCAGGCGCATCTGACCGCACAAGGCTCGAACGGGCTGAAGCTGTTGACCATCGCGCAGGGTTTTGATCGCGACTTTGACGATCTGCACCCCAAACGCCTGCGCCGTATCCATGTGGGCCCGATGTACAGCCACGCCTTCACACATCAGTCCGGTCCGATCCGCGACGTGCTGGCCGAGGCGCAAGGTGCGCAGGGCGAAGACTGGACGCTGGCTTGGACGGTCGAGACGCTGGAATCCGAGCGCGTCGAGATGGAGAAGAAAGGCTGGTTCGGCTCGGTCGAGCGCGAGATCTTCGCGCTCGATCCCTTTGCCGGGCGCGGCGCTGAGACAGGTGCGACCTCAACCGAGCGCTCCATCATCATGCCCACGCGCCCCTATCAGGTTCTGGCCGAGAAAAACCCGGCAGGTTTCGCCAATATCCGCAAATTCGTCGTCAGCCCGGCCGGCCGTGTCGTGAGCTACAGGTAGGGTGGGCAATCTGCCCACCGTTCAAAGGAAAAACACATGACCCAATCCGCCGATTTCATGGAATTGAAAGAAGACGACATCCGCGGCCATTACGCTGCCGCCACAGCCATGCTGGAAGGCGTCGATCACACGCCGCGTATTGCCAAGGCGAAGGAGGCGCCCGCGCAGGAGCGCTCCAGCGGGATCGGAACACGGCGCAGGTTTCGCTCTACCACGCCGGGGCTGGTGACGCGCTCAACCGCGCGGCCCGAAGGCGTCAAGCTGATCGACCGGATCGAGGGGATTGGCGAGGACACGCTGCCCTCCGCTTTGCAAGCCACGACCCTGCAAGCCTTGCGCCGCGCGCTGGCCATCGCGCTGGAAACCGGCGCGCAATTTGCCGAGGCCACGGGATTGGCCGAACTGAAGCGAGAGAATCTCGAAGGTCGCCTCTCGGACGCCAAGAAGGCCGAATTCACCGATCTGCTCGCCGCCGAAGCGCTGGCCAGCCTGCACACATTCGCCAACGCCACCTCCCTGTTGCTCAGCACCCAAGCCACAGAAACCACGGTGGAAATCGGTGCGGTCGAGGAAGTCCTGACTGACAATGCCCAACTCGCCCTGCACGGCGCTTTGTGGGAGCTTGATCAAGACCTGGCCCTTTTCGCAGATGACGATGCCAAGATGATCGCGACTGTTCTGTCCTTCACTGAACAGCTGATGGAGAAAGCCGCTTTGCGCGCTGCCAACACGCCCAGGCTAGAGCCGTTCAACACCGCCTCCTACCGCGTGGAGGCCGACGACCTGACGATCAACGGCTTCACCCCGGCGCGCGCCGCCAAGGGTTCCAAGCTGACCATGACCTTCAAGAAACCCAACGAGGTCGTCGGCAACCACATCGCCAAGTATCAAGCCATGAAGCTCGCCAAGATGCTGATGGCCTATGATTTCGACCGCAAGCTCAACCCCTTTGCCGAACTCGGTGGCTTCATCTTCACCTTCATGGGCGACGGTGCGCCGGGAACAGGGAAAACCACGCTGATCCAAATGATGGCAGGCCTGATCTCCGGCTATTGCGAGACGGCTGGCTATGCTTTCCGCTACCAGAACCTGTCCACCGACAATATTGACAGCTATCAGGGCAAGTCCGGCCAGAACGCCAAGGCCTTCATCAACAATGTCATCGACCCGAACGTCATCGGGTTTGGGACGATTGACGATATCGACCAGCTTGCGGGCAAGCGCGGCGACCGGCAATCCTCGGCGGGTCAGTTGGAGATCACCGCTGTACTCATGGAAAGCTTCGCCGGTGCCAACACCGTTGTGCGCGGCAATTGCACGTTCGGCATGTTCTCCAACTACCCCGAAAATGTCGATGACGCGCTGCGCCAACGGGCAGGCGCCCGCTTCCTGGTCGACGGGCCGCAAACCCGCGACGACTATGTCGATATTCTCAACCTGCTGATGGGCAAGAACCACGACATCCCCTTGGGCGATTTCGAGCCGTTTGCCGCGCAAGAGATCAAGAAAGCCGTCGCCGCCAGCTTTGAAAGCCATGGTAAACCGCATGAGGAAGGCCTGCTGAAAGTCTACGAAAAAGTCTCAAACGAGATCGGCGAGCTGAACACGATCAACAAGCTCGGCACCTATCTCAAAGGCATCCAGGAGGCCGACCATCGCTTCACCGGCCGCGCCATCAAGAACATCACCGACGCCGTCAAAGTCCGCGCCATGGATTTCGAGCTGCCCGATGAATGGATGGAAGAGCCCGACCTGTTTCTGTTCAAATCCTATGACGAGAAAAAGGGTATGATCGAGGAGCTGCGCCAGCCCATCACGGTCGAGATGGTGATCCAGGAAATCAACCGCTACGCCGATTCAGAATTCCGCTACGCCGACAAAAGCGACGAAGTCGCGATTGCGAATATGGTGCGCGAATACGGGCTGACAGAGCAGGCGAAAAAGCGGTATCTGGAGAGTAAGGGTTCGTGAACAGGTTCAACTTCGCGACGAGTTTCTATCCTCAAGCAGATGAAAAACCCTTCCATTTTGCGGAGCGGTATCAGGGCGGCATAACTTACGATCCAATTCCCAAATGCGACGTCAATGTTGCCTGTATGTTTCCCGAAATGGCGTTTGCACCGCCCATGTTTCATCTCTTTATCAGCGCAGCGACCGTGCTCACTGTGTTGGGCTTGAGCGTCGTGCTATGGCTGCTAGCGCATGGCTTGCTCGGCGCAAAGCGGCTGCACATGAAGGTCGTGAGACAGTGACCTTCGATACCAAACATCTTTCCAACCCTGTGCGCTTCGCATCGGAAGACAGCGTCAGACCGGGGGGCGGCGATCTGAGGGTGCTTCGATCACACAAATCGCCAGTCCTCTCGGGCGGTCTGCAATGCCCACGGTCTGAAAATCGGGCATGTACTGCTGGTTGATAGCTGACCAACCTGCCTTTGGCTCAACTGTCTTGAATGACCGCTATCATATAGCTCCACATTTTTTATACTGGATTGGGATGGGAAGTGGAGGAGCTCGTATGACCAGTTGGCATCTAGACGAAACCCATCTGACATCGGCTGGATCGGTCGCTGCCGGTCGCACAGGTGCCGGACCAGACCTCGTGCTGGCGCATGGCTGGCCTTGGTCGTCGTATTCCTGGCATCGCGTTATTCCTGAGTTGGCGAAGTCCTTTACCGTTTACTGGTACGACATGCCTGGCTACGGCAAATCGAGTAAATCAAAAAACCAACGGACGTCGCTGGATGTCCAAGGTAAGGTTTTCGCGGAGCTTCTAGCGCTTTGGGGTTTGTCGAAACCAAGAGTGGTCGCGCATGATTTCGGCGGTGCAACGACGCTCAGGGCGCATCTTTTGCATGGATGCGAGTTCGAGCAACTGCTGCTAATGAACGTAGTGGCAATGCGTCCCTAGGGATCGGATTTCTTTGATCATGTCGGGCGACATGTCGATGCCTTTCAGGGCTTGCCACCCCATATCCACAAGGCGGTGGTTGCGGCCTATATCCAAGGTGCATTGGTCAATGACATTCCTGTTGAGGATTTTGATGCCTTGGTCGCTCCATGGCTCAATGAGGATGGCGCGACGAGCTTCTATCGCCAATTTGCTCAAGCAGACGAAAGATATACAGAAGAGGTCGAGGCTCAGTTTGGCGATGTTCGCTGTCCGGTGAAAATCGTTTGGGGTGAAGATGATCCATGGATACCGCTCGACAGAGGCAAAGCATTGCATCAGCTCATGCCCAAAGCTCAGTTCGTCACCATCCCCGGTGCGGGCCACATGCCCCAACTCGAAACTTCGGAAACAGTCCTGAAGGAAGTGTTGAAGTTTTTTAAGTAAACCCAAATCACGGAAAGCAGACTTTTGGGGCACGGTGCAGCATCGATCAAAGTGGACCCAAAAGCCGACGTTAGCGAAAAACGGAAACGGCTTCGGTTTAAGCCACGTTCCTTGCGTAACACTTTCCGTTAAAGCTATGCTCGCGCCTGTAAGTATGGGGGGCGCATGAGAGCATCGAAACACGTCTGGCGCATCGCTTTGATGGCGCTGGTAGGGCTTTTGGGCGGGGCTTTTGCAGCAGCCTTAACTCTGCAAAGCTCCGACCTTTTCAGCTTGATACCGCCGCCGACGGAGCTCAATCCGAACCCAGCCGCTGACGTCACGCCTGACCGCATCCTCAGCCTTTATCAATCCGCCTTCACCGCTTGGGCCGCGCTTGTTCTGTTGGTTCCGGCCTATATCTTCGTGTGGTTGCGCACGCATGATGCCGCGTGGTTGGCGTTTTGGACGACGAGCTACATCGCCTATGTGATCCACCTCTATGTCTCTGCCTTCTGGTTCTTCGAAGGGGATTTCGAGGCCATGACCACCTCCTCCCGCGTGTCAGCTTTCTTGCCGGGCATGGCCGTCCTGATTTGGTGGGGCGTCGATGTGGTGATTGGATTTGCCAAGATACATGCCACATGGGTCACCGTGCAGCGTGTCATTGTGCATCTGCTGGTCTTTGTCCTCTTCGTCGGCGGATCAGCGGTGAAGGGAGAGACAGGATTGATTCAGCTTATGGGCTGGGCGCTGTTTGGTGCCGGTGTGGGGGCGACGGGTGTCGCTTCCCTCAACCTTCGCAGGGCCGCATGATGGCCGCTCTTTTCCTTGCATCCGGCTGGTGCCTTGCAGCATAAGGCGCGCTTTTGGGGCGTTGGCGCGTGGGACGACTGGCGTTTAGGCGCGAAGAGCAGTCTCCAATCTACTTTCAAATGTCGCTCTTGATCACCTGTGTCGTCTGTTTCGGCATTGAATTGCGACGATACAGCCCGAACGCGTTGTCAGTACGAACAGCGGTAGTGGTCGAGATGCTGATCGGTGTGGGTCTTGCGCTATTTTTGGTACATCAGAAACTTGCGAATAACGACAAGTCTTTCGCGGGCGTTGCCAAGGCTATCTTGTATCGCGGTCTGGGCGCTGAGCAGAGGCTGCGCGAATTCCTGTCTTGCCTGCTTCACACGGGTCGCGCATAAAGCACGTTGCGTTATTGCGCTTTAAATTGACTATGAGTTATCTGAGAAAAAGATGAGTTCAGAAAATTCGCTCGGATTACTGATTTTACTTCTGGGTTTTCCTACGTTCCTGAGTGTTGCGGGCATATTGAATTTGTACTTTCGACGCGGAACGGCAACTTTTCTCTATTTGGGAACCGTAGTTCTGGCATTGCCTCTGGTCCTTTCTATGCTGGCCAATCTGTTTGCTGGGCCAAATGGTTCGATGGGCTCAGCGATCGCTGGTATTCTTTCGATGCCATTGGCGTTGGGAAGCGTTTGTTGTTTCTTCATAGCCACATTTATTGGAAGCGCACGCATTCCGAAATCTGAGTTCATAGCCTTGGTCGTTGCTGTGGTTGCAGTCATGTTGATGATTTAAGCCTTTTTTGCAGCGGCTACTTCAAATAATGCGCTGTTGTTGGCTGTTACTGGGGTCTACAGATTGGCATGAGTGTTAACCTATTGCTGTGCAAGTCGCAGCTCTGCGCATCCTTGTCTTAATCGCGCGTGCCTTCTGAGGCGCGGTGTTTTTGCAAGACTGCAACACGCTATCACTTCATCCACCCCCGACAGGCGCTTAGCCGTCTTCCGCATCGGATGCGTCGCTGGACGCGGTCTTTTCATTTCAAACCTTCGGTGCCATCGTTTGGTCAGCGTGCATTTTGCTGATTTGTGCTCAAAGCACGGTTTGAGTGTCCGTTTTTCGGTCCTGCGAGTTCATCGCCCGTCGGAACAGTTCAGGGGGAGGGCGCGCTCGGCCTGGGAAAAGCACATGCCAATGAGATCAGAGGGTTAACATGCACCTGCTCGGTTTGGACCCTTTGCTGGCAGTGGTCGCGAAGCGGAGGGCGGCATTGATGCGGATGGTGGAGTGGGCTTTACTATGCGCGGGCATCGCTGCACGTGCTGTGTCTCCTCTCAACCGAAGGAAGCTTGTGTAAATGGCTGCGTTATTTCTCATCGTCTGGATCATTCCCGCCGCCTGGGGTGCCTTTTCCGGCTACTGGCGCGCGGCGCGGCCGGCGTTGAACCTTGGGGATTTTTCCAAGGATATCGGCATTGCCTTGATGACGGCCGCAGCGCCGATTTTCATGTTTCACATGGTCTGGGTTGGCGCGTTCATGGAAATGACGGGGGGGCTTTCTGCGCTGGGCTCCTGGGCGTGGTATTGGTCCTGGCTGACCGCGCTGATCTGGTTCCCGCTGATGGTCATCGCCTATATCTGGCGGGCAATGAAGATCAAGCGGGGGGCGCGGGGTTTGTGACCCTGCATGTCGCCTTTTTTCTGATCACCTTGGTTGTCCAGTTTCTGCTGGTCCATGTCATGACGACCCGCGCGTGGTTCCCGCAGATCCCCGTTGTGCCAGCCGCCATCGGGCAGGGCGTGTTGACCTTGATCGCCGTGGCCATTGCGGGCGGGTTTGTGTCTGGGATGCTCTGGTTCTCTCTGATTGCTTATCCGATCCTGTATTCCTGGGCCTTTGCGCCGGACCCGGACATGACGCAAAACCTGCAAGCCATGCAGGAAAATCGGGGCATTGTCTTCTTGCTTGTGATGTCCCCATATTTGTACATGCTGATCCAGCTTTATGCCCGCATGATCGAACAGCGCAGAGCATGAGGTTGGCAGTCCTTCAGGAATGGCGATACAGTGGCGGCAGGCAATGTTTCTTGGGTTAACATCTGGTAAATGAAATTTTGAAACCTTATATATATCATATGGTTAGTAAAATCCCCGCATGCGGGGCGTCCCGCTGATGATGCGGCTCATCCAAAAAGGGTTGATGTATGGCAACCTGTTTCATGTCAGCTCACCGGCTTTGGTGGAGCGCTATAATCGCGCGCTCAAGCACCTGACCGGCAAGACCACGGGCCTCACGGATTTTCACATTGATATCGCAGGCTACGCACCCGAGGTCGGCGAAGAACTGGGCGATCATCTCTATATCAACCCGCAGGGCTGCAACCGGCAGTTCATCTTGCTGTCGACCGAGCAAAAGACAGCGCCGCTTCTGGATGCGAAATTCTCCACCAGCCGCGGGATTTTGAGGCAGTTCATCGAAGAAAACGAGGCGCAGCTCTTCGCTTTGACGGCGCGCGATGCGGTTGCGGGCGAGCTCGTCAATTCGATCTATACGGTCACGAAAGCGGCGCATCTGTTTGATATTCGCAAAATCAGGATCGAAGCTGACACCACGGGCGGCCATGTGCGGGAGGCGGAGAAACTGGGGGCGATGATCGATGAATTCCGTACCCGCGACGATGCCTGGTGGGACGACGTTCTGATCGCAGATATGATCACGCTGGCCAAGAAAACCGGCGATGTGACCCGCGTGCCGATTGGTCTTGATCAGACCGAATATGAGCAACAGAATTTCTGGACCTCCCATTTTGGCGGGCTCTACGCCTTCCGCGATGTGAAAACGCCCGCGACAATCTGTGTGGGCGAGAAAGAGGCCGTTGGCACTCTGCCCACGGGGGAGACCATCGGCTTTGATGAATCCAACAAGATCGCGGCGTTTCTTGAACAGAACGATCTGGTAGAACCGATCGTCAAAGCAAAGGGCGTCAACTCCATCGATATCCTGCGTCAGAAGCTCGACTTCATCATCGTCGATGTCGCGGCCACGATGGATGCAGATCTGACAGGGCTGCGTCGTTCTGATCTGCGTGGCCTCGCGCGGCGCTACGCGAGCTTGCTGCCGCAGGAGTTTCACCAGCTCAACGATCTGCTTCGCTGGGCGGAAGGCGGTGGTGGCTGGCCGCGGATCACCTCGAAAGACCCGGCCTATTTCTACACCTTACGCGCCACGAACCACAAAGACCGTGACCTTGTGAACCAGCTGCTGGCAGAGCTTGCGCCCCTGGATGTGCGTCAGCTTTTCATCTGTCACAAACAGCTCTTCTATGACCGCTACGCCACGTGGCCGGAGGAAAAGAAGGAATTCGTGGCGAATTTTCTCGAACGCGAGTATCAGGTGGACAAGGCGGGCGCGCGCGAGGCGCTGTTTGGACATGAAGATGCAATGGAAGAACCGCAGCCGGTCGATATCGTGGATGTGGTTGGTCCTTGGGGCGCGGTGAGGAGAGGGCGATGATCCTTGGCATAATCAGACTGTCGGTCGTGGCCTTCTTCGTCATGCTGTTAGTCTATTTCGTTTTGTCCTGGTGGTCGCGGTCCGTGCGCCGCAAGAAGCTAGGGATCGAGTGGGATGAAGAGATCAAGGCAGGCGACCGCGAGGCCTTCATCGAAGAGGGGCTGGAAGATTATGACGGCTCCCTCCGCCGCAAGCTGATCATGGGCGTGTTCATCGTGCCCTACATGGTGATTGGCGTTTTGGTCTACGTCGTGAATTTTCAATAGGGGAGCAGACCCATGCATTACATCAAACGCGCCTTTTGGACCGTGTTCTGGGTCCTGCTGATCGTCTTCCTGCATTACACGCTGCCACAACGCGATATCGCGCGTATCGTCGAAACCGAAGTCCGCCGCGTCGATTTCGGAGAGAACTCCATTTTTTGGGCCGGCGCCGATACGGGCCAAGATGGCACGGGCGTGAACCGCGACATTCGGTTTGTGAACACCGTCCGTAAGACCACTTATCTGTTCGGCCTGATCCAGACCGGTCGGGAACGCCCCATGGTCTACCGCAACGAGGACACGGGCTGGGGCTGGCCGCCATATTTCAAATTGGATTCATCAAATTTGCAGACGGAAATGGCGGATAACAAAAGCACTGCAAATGATCCGCAATGGGTTGTGTTGACCCATTACGGCTGGCGCAATGAATTCCTGTCGATCTTCCCGAATGCTGTAGGGGTCCGACCGATTGAAGATCCAAACACTCGGCTTATACCATATTTCAATATCCTCATTCTGATCATACTTGCAGGCCTGATGCTTGGTTTCTACCGGCTCACCCAATGGTTCCGCCGCGAAAAGATTGACCCGATTGTGGATAGCGCATCAGAGAAATGGGACGGCGTCGATGCCTATGCGGATGAGAAACGCGCGGGGTTCCGCGGCTGGCTGGATAGCTTCAAGGGTAAGAAAAAGCGCTATTAGGTCGCCCGCATGAAATGGGTCCTGCTCGCTCTTCTCGCGACTTACGTTGCCTATGCTTTGGTGATGATCTGGTTGCACCCGCGTTTCATCTACCCGTTTCAACCTGACGATGTTGTGCTTGATGGTTTCGAACGTGTGGAACTGGCAGGCGCAGATGGGACGCCGGTCTTCGTTCAGGAACGCAAAGGGTCGGGTCCGGCTGTGCTCTATTTCATGGGCAATGCCGGAGCAGTTGCGTTTTTTGAAACGGCCTTTACGCCTCACCTTGCCGCTGATCGTCATGTCATCGCTTTGGAATATCGCGGCGGCGCGGGGCGGCCGGGTGTGCAAAGCGAAGCGGTTCTGAAATCCGACGCTCTTGTCGCTGCGGATTATGCACTTTCCAAATCAAAGCCGGTCGTGGCGCAGGGATATTCGCTCGGCAGTGGGCTCGCGACATATG
The DNA here is from genome assembly GCA_039195745.1 of Pseudomonadota bacterium. Taxonomy (GTDB): domain Bacteria; phylum Pseudomonadota; class Alphaproteobacteria; order Rhodobacterales; family Rhodobacteraceae; genus Litoreibacter. Next base: position 66,228 of record JBCCVD010000012.1, read on the forward strand.
TGGCGGCGCGCCGCCTTTTGGACGGCGTGGTGCTCGTGGCCCCTTATGATCGGCTCTGCAGGCTTTTGAGCCAGCGCTCCTTTTTGCCAGCTTGCTATTTGCCTTTCGTTCAAAAATGGACATCCATTGATGAAGCGCGCCGCATCACGGTGCCAATTCACGTTTTGCACGGGTCGGACGACAATTTGATCCCACCACGCTACAGTGTGGCGTTCTCTGCGCTTCCAAACGTCACAAGACGCCTCATCGATGGGGCGGGCCACACCGATATCGGCCAGTTCGAAGACTATCAAACGGGCCTCGCAGGGGCGTTTGAAGATTTTTTGGCGCGGTCAGAGAGCTAAACCTGTCATTTAGTCAGAATTGCTGCCCTATCGTAATCCGACCCCAAAATTTAGGGGAAACCGAACCTTGTTCTCCCATTATATGGTAAAACCGTGGCTGCTAGGTTTTGGTTATGGAGCGCGGATCATCATCCGCCTCCGTTGGGGAGTTATTCAGGCCAAGGACCCTTTGGAGAGCTGACAAAGCTTTCATGAAGGGCACGCTCGACCCCAAATCGAGCCTGTTGTCCACGGCCTACGCTGCCTAGTTACGAGTTCTGACGTGTGGGAGGGCGCCCGATCTCAATGGTCGGGTGTCTTCTTATGCGCAGCACCTTCACTCGCCATACGGCACCCAAATGTTTTTCACCTCGGTGGATGCGGCCAGCATGTCTTTGTCTGACAGCAGGTCTGGTGCGATTAGAGTGCGCTTGAGATTGCTGGCCGAAGCACGCTCGATGACCTGTGCTAGCGATGTGGAAGAGAAGCTCCAGACCGCATCCACATCCATGTGCCGCGCCAGATGCGGTGCGAGCTCTGCATGCGACCCAGTCAGGATATTGACCACGCCTCCCGGCACATCCGAGGTTTCCAATACCTGAATGAAATCCGTAGCGGCCAATGGGAATGGCTCTGATGCGGTCAGAACGATCCGGTTGCCCATGGCAATTGCAGGGGCCAGCGTGCCGACAAGGCCTGCCAGTGGCGCTGCATCCGGGCAAAACGCGCCGATGACACCAACTGGTTCCTTCATCGCCAAAGCCACGCCCCGGATCGGGACCCCGTGGACTTGCCCGTCATATTTGTCGGCCCAGGCCGCATAAGAGAAGAGCGTATTGATAGCAGTTTCCACCTCTGCCTTGCCGCCTTTGCCGGTCATGGCTTTGACACGGTCGGCGAATTCAGCCGCTCGCGCCGCAAGGTTCTCCGCCAGATAATAGAGAATTTGTGCGCGCAGATGGCCGGTTGTCTTCGACCACGCTTTCGCACTATGCGCGGCTTCAACAGCGTTGCGGATATCTTTGCGATTGGCGAGGCTGACCTCACCCAAAGCGGCACCTTTCGGCCCATAGACCATGCGTGAATAGCCACCATCGGGCCGGGCCTGTTTCCCGCCGATATAAAGCTTCGCTGTGCGGTCAATCGGATCAGGCATCCCGCCTTTGCCCTCAAATGCGGCGACGGGTTTGACCGGTTTCGGCGCAGTTTTTGGCTTGGTATAGGCGCTCAGACTCTCCCAACCGCCTTCACGCCCGAACCCGCTTTCGCGCACACCGCCAAAGCCCGCGGCTGCGTCAAACAGGTTGGTCGCATTCACCCAGACAATCCCGCTTACGAGCTTCGGCGCGATGTCCAGCGCGAGGTTGATATTCTCTGTCCAGACCGTCGCGGCCAGCCCGTAGCGTGTGTCGTTGGCTATCGCGACGGCCTCCACAGGCGTGCGGAAGGTGGTGGAGACGAGAACAGGCCCGAAAATCTCTTCCTGCATCAAGGTTGAAGAGGTGCTAAGCCCCGTGATCAGGGTCGGTGGATAGAAGCAGCCCGCAGGGGCGGGACCGGCTTGAAAGGTCTCGCCCTCGGAATTTGCCTCTACCATGCCTTTGATCGTTGCCAATTGCGCCGGATCTACGACCGCGCCCACATCAATGCATTTGTCGAGCGGATCGCCGATACGCAGCCCTTCCATGCGGGTTTTCAGTTTGGCGTAGAACCGCTCTGCGACGCCTTCCTGCACCAACAAGCGCGAGCCTGCGCAGCAGACCTGACCCTGATTGAACCAGATCGCATCGACGAGCCCTTCAACGGCGCTGTCCAAATCCGCGTCGTCAAAGACGATGTAAGGCGACTTGCCGCCCAGCTCCAAGGTCAGCGCTTTGCCCGATCCTGCTGTCGCTTCGCGTATCTTGCGGCCCACGGAGGTCGAGCCGGTGAAAGCGATCTTGTCGACATCGCTCGCAACAATCATCTCACCCACGGCGCCGTCGCCTGTGACGATGTTGATCACGCCCGGCGGCACGCCTGCCGCATCGCAAATCTCCGCAAACACCATGGCCGAAAGCGAGGTGTATTCCGCGGGTTTCAGCACCACCGTGTTGCCCATCGCCAAGGCTGGCGCAATTTTCCATGAGAGCATCAGCAGCGGGAAATTCCACGGGATGATCTGCCCGCACACGCCCAGTGCCTCGCGGTCGGGCAGCTCGCTTTCCATCAGCTGCGCAAAGCCCGCGTGATGGTAGAAATGCCGGATCGCCAAGGGCACATCGATATCACGCGCTTCCCGGATCGGTTTGCCATTGTCGAGGCTCTCAATCACCGCCAGCAAGCGGCTATGTTTCTGCAGCCCCCGCGCAATCGCATAGAGCGCGCGCGCGCGCTTTTGAGGGTCCTTGCCCCAAGCCGTCTGCGCCTTGCGCGCGGCTTTCACTGCGCTTGTCACTTCCTCCGCCGTGGCTTGGGTCACCCCCGCCAAATTCTCCCCCGTTGCCGGATTCTTGCTCGCGAAATCATCGCGCAAAGGCCCCCATTTGCCACCAATAAAGTGCCCGGCAATCCCGCCGCGGTCTCTTAGCCAAGCCAATGCCTCAGACGCGCTTTCAGGCGCAGGGCCGTACTCCATCGTCTCGAATATTTTTTTTACGGTCATGACGAGGTCCCTGGCGCAGTAAGTGTAAGAAACGCTATCAAAATTGCTAACGCAGCAATCAATGTAGAAGCTGTGCGAATTCGCCTTTTGCGTTTCGCTGGTGGAAAACTTTCATCCCACTTCATTGGGGCAAAGAAAGACCAAACGAAGAAGCCGACATAAGAAAACGCTAAGATCCCAAATAGGTATGTCAGCAAAATTGTCATAGCCTTATCCCATCGGATGGCGGTAGGAGGCGGAATAAGCGCCGGTGACGTGATGCTCTAGCTGGCGTTCGATGTCATTGAGCAAAGACGAGGCCCCAAAGCGGAACAAATCGGGCTGCAGCCAGCGATTGCCCAGCTCGTCTTTCATCAGGGCCAGATAGGTCACAGCGTCCTTGGCTTTGGAAATGCCACCCGCCGGTTTGTAGCCCACATGGATGCCCGTGGCGTCAAAATAGTCGCGGATCGCACGGATCATCACCAAGGACACTGGCAGCGTCGCATTCACGCTTTCTTTGCCCGTCGATGTCTTGATGAAATCGGCGCCCGCCATCATGCAAATCAGCGAGGCGCGGGCCACGTTGCGCAAGGACCCCAGTTCCCCCGTCGCAAGGATTGCCTTCACATGCGCATCGCCGCAGGCCGCGCGGAAGGCGCGCATCTCGTCATAGAGCGCCTGCCAGTTCTGCGTCAGCACATGGCGTCGGGAAATGACAATGTCGATCTCTCTCGCGCCCGCTTTGACGCTTTCCTCGATCTCCGAGACGCGCAGATGGAACGGGGACAGACCCGCCGGAAAACCGGTTGAGACAGCAGCCACAGGGATGCCGGACCCTTCCAGCGCATCGACAGCCGTGGAAATCATATCGTGATAGACGCAGATCGCGCCGGTTGTGATGCCACTCACCCCGAGTTGATCCAGAATGTCCGCGCGCACCGGTTGGCGTGCTTTGGCGCAAAGCCGCTTCACACGGCTCGCTGTATCATCGCCTGACAGTGTTGTCAGATCAATGCAGGTCACTGCCTTCAACAACCACGCGGCCTGATGGTCTTTCTTCACACTGCGGCGTCCGGGCAAGCTCGCCGCGCGGCGTTCTATGGCGGATGTATTGGCCTGCACCCGCGCGACCCAGTCAAGGTCCAGCGCAATGCCTTCATTGCGGGGCAGGTGAACTTGCGGCAATTGCGCGGTTGCGATGTCGGTGGCTGTCTCGGCCATGATCACACCTTTGGGTTATGAGAGGTCAGAACCTCTCATGCTGCGTCCTCAAGCGCAAGATAATCACGGCGGAAACTGGTTTCCAAATCTCATTGCGCCCGTTAGGAACGCGAGCAAACACAAGGAGACCCGCCATGGCTTTCGACCGCTCCATCAAGATCGCACCGTCCATTCTGTCAGCTGATTTCGCGAATTTCGGGTTGGAATGTGAGGCCATCGAAGCGGAAGGTGCGGATTGGATCCATGTCGACGTGATGGACGGGCATTTCGTGCCCAATATCACCTTTGGACCTGCGACTTGCAAAGCGATCCGGCCCCATATCAAGACCGTCATGGATGTGCATCTGATGATGGCGCCGGTCGATCCTTACATTGAGGCCTTTGCCGAGGCTGGAGCGGACGTGATCACCGCCCATGTCGAGGCGGGACCGCATATCCACCGCACGGTGCAAGCCATTCGTGGGGCAGGGGCCAAGGCAGGTGTCGCGCTGAACCCAGGAACAGATTTGGGTGACATTTATTATCTGCTGGATATGGTCGATCTGGTTTGCATCATGACGGTGAACCCCGGGTTTGGAGGGCAGAAATTCATTCACTCCCAGATCGAAAAGGTGCGTCAGTTGCGCGCGATGATCGGAGATCGGCCAATTCATATCGAAATTGACGGCGGCGTGACACCAGAGACCGCACCATTGGTTGCTGAGGCTGGGGCAGATGTGCTGGTCGCCGGTTCTGCCGTGTTCAAAGGAGGCAGCGTGTCGAACCCTGCGCCCTACGGCGAGAATATGGCGGCCATTCGCGCCGCGATTTAGCGTGTCATAAGTCGTCAGACGCATTCCTGAAAGTCTGATGCAAATCGCACAAAGGCTCTGCGGATTTGCAGTGAAAACACATCTTTCCCTCGCTTGAGCCGCAGCTTACTGTGCAGTCATGTAGGAGGAACGCAATGGCTGCGATCGTCTCAGTTCATCAGATTAACAAAACATATGAAGGCGGATTTGAGGCACTCAAATCCGTGTCGCTGGACATCGAAGAAGGCGAAATCCTGGCTTTGCTCGGACCGAACGGAGCCGGAAAAACAACCTTGATTTCAACGATTTGCGGCATGGTGAGCCCAACCAGCGGCCGCGTGACAGTGGGCGGGTTTGATATCATTGAAGAGTATCGTGCCTCTCGTCGCCTGATCGGCTTGGTTCCGCAGGAAATTAATCTCGAGCCGTTCGAGCGCGTCTTGAACACAGTGCGTTTCTCACGTGGATTGTTTGGCAAGCCGCGTGATGACGCAAGGCTGGAGCAAATCCTGCGGCAACTCTCGCTTTGGGATAAGAAAGACGCGCGCATCATGGAGCTTTCGGGCGGTATGAAACGCCGCGTTTTGATCGCCAAAGCGCTGAGCCATGATCCGCGCGTGCTGTTTCTGGATGAGCCGACAGCGGGTGTCGATGTCGAGTTACGCAAAGATATGTGGGAGATCGTGCGCGGTCTAAAAGCGGATGGCGTGACGATTATCCTGACCACGCATTACATCGAAGAGGCGGAAGCGATTGCAGACCGTGTCGGTGTTATCTCCAACGGTGAAATCCTGCTGGTCAAAGAGAAGGCTGCGCTGATGGCGCAGATGGGCCGCAAGGAGTTGTCCATTGAGTTGCAGTCGCCCGTCACGTCGATCCCAGAGGCTTTGGGATCGTATCACCTTCACCTCGCAGATGACGGAAAAAGCGTCACCTACAGTTACGATACAAGCGCAGAGCGTACCGGCATCACGCAGCTTCTGGGTGATTTGGCGAAGGCAGGTTTGGTGTTGAAGGACGTCTCTACCAGCCAGTCTTCGCTCGAAGATATTTTCGTTGGTCTGGTGGAGGACGCGCGATGAACTATCAGGCCGTCAAGGCGATCTACTTGTTCGAAATGGCGCGTTTTTTCCGCACTTTGATGCAGAGCTTCATTTCTCCTGTGATCTCGACCTCTCTGTATTTCGTTGTCTTTGGGACTGCGATTGGCAGCCGGATCGAAAGCGTGGAAGGGATCAGCTATGGTGCCTTTATCGTGCCGGGTCTGGTGATGCTGTCTGTGATGACGCAAGCCACGGCAAACGCGTCCTTCGGAATTTACTTCCCCAAATTTCTCGGAACGATTTACGAGATGCTCTCTGCGCCGGTGTCGTTTTTCGAGATCGTCATCGGCTATGTAGGTGCCGCGGCCACCAAGGCGCTGTTCATCGGCTGTGTGATCCTCGGCACCGCATGGTTTTTCGTGGACATCTCATTCGCCCATCCCGGCGCAATGATGGCGTTTTTGCTGATGACGTGTGTGAGTTTCTCGTTGCTTGGGTTTATCATCGGCATCTGGGCGCAGAATTTCGAGCAGCTACAGCTGATACCGTTGCTCGTCATCACGCCGCTGGTGTTTCTTGGCGGGGCGTTCTACGGCATTTCGATGTTGCCACCTGTCTGGCAATCCATCTCGATGTTCAATCCGGTTGTCTACTTGATCTCCGGATTTCGGTGGTCATTCTTCGGAACGGCGGATGTGCCCATTGGCATCAGTCTGATAGCAATCATGTTTTTCATGGCCGCCTGCCTTGGTGTCATCTGGTGGATCTTCAAAACCGGATACCGGCTCAAGAACTGATTACGATGGAGCTGCGGCCAGAAGCTCGTCCAACTGGGTGGCGAACCAACCGCGAGGGATGAAATGGCCGCGGGGGTGCTGGTCGAATACGACTTTGCCGGATGTGCAATCCTCCCAAATCGTGCGTGTGAAAACGTCCTTGCTCGTGGTCGAATAGGTCGTGGTACCCGTCGGCTGGTCGCACCCCAGCCTGTCGCGCCACAGGGCCACGGGATAAAGCTCATCCCCATCTGGGCCAAAAGGGTAGTCCAGCACAGTGTCACGAAGCCCATGGACGTGGCGGACCTCCTGTGGGGCTGTTGCGCAATCTTCGTTTTGGTTCAGCGTGCCAGAGACGGCCAGCAAAGCGCGCACCTGAGAGCCATTTTCACAGGCATAACGCCATGCCATTGCGGAACCATAGGAATATCCAGAGACAAAAATTTGCGAACGATCTATCGGATAGCGCGTTGCAGCATCCTCGATCACAGCTGCGGCGAATTCCGTGTCGGGGGAGCCGTCATGCCAGAAATCCCATGTCTTGTTCACACCGTTTGGCGCAAGCAACAGCACGCCGCGTTTGCGGGTTGCGCCGGAGATGCGGCCGTGCTTCACGATCAACGTGCCCTGTCTGGCCCAACCGTGAAAATGCAGCATAACGGGCAAGGGGGTCACACCGTCCCAGTCATCAGGGGGTTTGACATGATATGACCTGTCGCCAAGAACACAGGGCGTCTGCTCAATGCAAGGCGCAACACTGTCATCAGCAGCAAGTGAAATGCTGGGTAAAACAGCGGCCAAGCAGGCCAATGCGAAGCTTTTCATGCAGGCATTTCCTTCAAAGATGTACCACATGTAACGTCTGATCTGATCAAACGGCAGTCAAAACTCCGTCATGTATCCTTGCTGTCATTTACGGTCAGTGTCCCGTAGTAATCTGTGACCTGGCCATCGTCCCTTTTGGTTGCGGACATGTTGATCGTGATTACGGCTTTGTCCCCGTTTCCAAGGGTGGCCTTGAAGTCTTCCACGAATGGCGTGCCGTTTTCCACAGTGTCTTGCCGCGCGGCGGCGAAGCGATCCTGATCAGCAGGGTCGACCATTTTGTGCACGAGTTCGAATGATCCCGGCGTCTGCGTATCCACCCGCAAAACCCGATAGGTGCTCGCGCTCCAATACGCATCACCCGTCAGCACATCGAAGGAGAAGAACCCGATATCCCCTTCATTGATAATGGCTTCGACCTCATGCAGGTGCTTTTGCGTAGAAAATTCCGCGCTGATATCTCGGAACGATCCGACAAGCGCGCCCACCTTTCCACTGTTGTCAATGGTTGGGGCACCCATCGAACGTACCCAAATGACATCGCCATCTTCGCGCAGCAATCGACATCTGAACTCGAACGGTTTCAGGTCTTCAATTGAGGTCTCCAATGCCTGACGCACAGTGTCGCGATCATCTTCATGATAGTGGTTGATCCCGTCCTCTAGGGTCGGCTGATAATCTGCAGAATTTCTACCGTGGATCTCATACACTCTTTCGGACCAGTGCACGGAGTTGGATTTCAGGTCCACGCGCCAATATCCAGTGTCGGACATTTCCTGCATCATTTCCAGTGACTTGGTCCGCTGATCGGCGTCTTTCGTGGCTTCGATGATCTCTGTGACGTCATTCCCGACGATGACAACGATGACGCGTCCCGTGGCAGGGTCAGTATAGGCATGGCGCATCGCAGCGAGCCAAACCGTGCCGCCATTTGGATGTTGTAACTGGATCGCGCCATCGGTTGGCTCGCCATCAAGCAATTGGCGTAACCCGTTTTCATCACCCACTTTCGCTTGCGACAGCACTTTGCTGACCGGTGTCCCGATCGCCTCGCCCTGATTGATCCCGAGCAGCTCTGCCATGCGTTTGCTGACACGCGTGACATCCCCGGTCTCGTCATGCTGAAGCATGTAGATCGGCGCATTGTTCAAAAGTTGATGAAGTTCATTCGCAAGTGACTGCGTCGCCGGAGATTGCAGGAACACCAGGGTTGTCCCGATGATCTGACCGCCATTTCCGGTAAAGGGCGCACATTGCAGCGTGAACGGCCCGCCCGAGGTCTCGAAATCGCGGGTCACAGGGCTGCCAAGCTGCAGCGCTTCGTTGCTGATTTCCACCAGTTTGGGGAAGCCTTCCGGCAAATGAATTTGGCTGAGATGCGGATTGCGCAATGGGGGCGCGATATTGAACAGTTGCATCGCAGCATTTGACGCTCGGGCAACCTGCAGCGCATTGTCGAGCACCAATAGCGGAATTGGCACGTTGCCAAGCAAAGAGCCGAGCTCTGCGTTGAGCCCCATCAATTCGGAAGAGTTCACCTGCAACTCTTCATTGACTGTGATCAGTTCCTCATTGGTGGATTGCAGCTCTTCGTTCGAGGTCTCCAACTCTTCGTTGGTGGCTTGCAACTCCTCGTTGGTCGACTGCAATTCCTCGCTAAGTGCCTGTAGTTCCTCGTTTGAAGTCTCAAGCTGTTGGATCGTCTGTTGCAACGCCTCGCGTGCATTCGCAAGCTCTTGGTCAAGATCGCGCAGCTGGTCATCTGGCATGTTCAGGCGCAGATCGGACGGTTCGATCCCCAGCTTTTCATACTCCTCTTTCGACCAGGAATTGATGACGACGAGCGCCAGCTGGTCGTCAATCGCAGGCGCCTGGATCGGCAATGCTTCCAGCCGCACCATCCGACCGTTATCCTCGATCATCCGATGCTTTGAGCCCATGCGCCGCTCATCATGTTTGAGCGCAAGCGTCACAAGGCTCCGAGCTTCTTCGCGGAAGGGCGGTTTCAATAGGCTCAATTGCAAAGACAGCGTGCTGTCTTCGGTCAGGTTCACATAGGGTGTGATGTCGCCATAGACCCGCAGGAAGTTGTACTCTGACGAGACGAGGATCGAGTTTTCGCCAAGAGAGCGCGCCAAAGCATCGAACATAATCCGCTCCGACGGTGACCCTTGCGGCTCCCGGCTTTGGGCCGGCGCGGTTTGGCGAGGCGGGGCGGGGACCCATTTGCTGGGGAATGCTTTCTGGGTCACACGGTCTTTGCGACGTAACTCCCGCTTGCGGAAGATATGCGGATTGCCAGCGACTTCTACGAACAGCTGATCAGACCCGGTGACACTCTCGGCCGTGCCCAGAAACAGATAGCTGCCTTGTTTCATCGCATAATGAAGCCGGGCAAAGACCTTCACCTGAAGCTTGGCAGAGAAGTAGATCAACAGGTTCCGGCAGCAGATCAGATCCATGTTTAGGAAAGGCGGGTCCTGACAGAGGTTGTGATCGGAAAACTGAATGACCGAACGCAAGGCCTCGATTACGCGGACGCGTTCAGCTTGTTGGATAAAATACTTGTCCGCCAAGTCTTTGGGCACATCCAGCAAGGAACCTTGGGAATAGGTGCCACGCCGCGCATAATCCAGTGCAGCCCGGTCGATATCGGTGGCAAAGATCTGCGTCTTGGAGCGCACCAACTCCGCCGCGCCACCCATGGCTTCTGCCAGCATGATGGCGATTGAGTAGACTTCTTCCCCCGTTGCGCAGCCCGCGACCCAAATGCGCAGCGGCCTGTTGTTGCTGTGATCCACAAGCTCCTGAATTTGCGGCTCTAACTTCTCAAACTCTTCCCGGTCGCGGAAGAACCGCGTCACGGAGATCAGCAAGTCCTTGAATAGCGCGTCGACTTCCGGTGGTTCGTTGCGGCAATAGACGACGTAATCCTCAACGGTCGACAGGCCCAAAACCGTCATCCGCCGGTCAATTCGGCGCAACACTGTAGATTGCTTGTATTCGCGGAAATCCACGCGCGTGCGGGCGAGAACGATCCGCAAAACATCCGAGATCGGAGATACTTCCCCCTGCGCCGTGCGAAACTGATCCAGATTGCGGGGCGATGACAGGATTTTGTTGAGATGGGTCGCAATCTCTGCGGGGCCAAGGACAAGGTCGATGCAGCCCGTCTCGATCGCCGCATTTGGCATGCCGTCATATTTGGCCGATTCTTCATCCTGCGCGATCGTGATGCCGCCAACTTCGCGCAAGGCCTGAATGCCGTAAGCACCGTCTGACCCGGTGCCAGAGAGGATGATCCCCATGGACCTGTCGCCGCGGTCACGCGCAAGCGAGATCAAAAACCTGTCGACCGATGGTTTGGGTTTTCCGATATCCTCGCTCGGCGCGACCAGCCGCAGTTTGCCATTCTCCATTATGACGTCTGCGCGTGGTGGCGTGACGTAAATCACGTCGCGCTCCGGCACCGTTTCGTCTGTGATGTCTTGCACGCGCAGCTTCGTTTCACTGGCAATCAGGCTTGTCATCAGACTTTTGTGCTGAGGCGACATGTGCTGGACGATCACATATGCGCAGCCATTGTTCATGGGCAGGCTTGACGCCAATTCCCTGATTGCTTCCAGCCCCCCGGCTGAAGACCCAATTCCCACAACCAGCGGCAATGCCGCTGCCCCTTTATCTTTTGGCATAGAAAACCTTTTCGGACACCTCAGACCAAATCACTTGGCGGAAAAAATGCATTCGTAAACAAAATTACACGCATATAAACATACGCTAGTTAACTATGTTCTACAAACCAGACATTTCGTCGAAAAGTAGAATTACACGGCTAACCGTAAACGTTTTGTTAACGAAGTTTTCCTAATCGTAAATGGGCGATGCAGTATCGCATTCTTAAAGGTGGTGTATCCAGATGTCTTCAATCGAAGCGTTCGATTCGGCTGATACTGACAGATTCGTCGTGCATCTGGTGCGGGGACGGGATGAGAGCGTGACCGTCACTCATGTCGAACTCACGCACGCTGATATCCGCAACCGCTACACGTTCAAACAGGGCCGCAGCCTTTCTGAAGTGTTCAGCGATTCTCTGGCGGCAGCGCTGACAAAAGCACTGAATAAAATGGGGCCCGGCAAAGGGATTGTCTCTATTCCAGATTTTAATCTGACGCTGCCCGGTCTGGTGCTCGGCGGCCTGCGCATCTTGTGCAAACGGGCTGCCGATGGCGTGAATGACCTCATTATGGTCCGGGTGCGCGAATATGTGGGCTCAATCAAATCAGCTTTCAGGTTTGATCCTTCCCTTGCCGTTGATAGCGCGAGTATGCGCGAACGTGTCGCGGTTGAGGTGTTGCGAGACATTGTGAATCCGCTCCTCGATATCTTGTCGATCTCCCGTGATGCACCGGCTGATGTGATAGACAACAACACGGCCGCGATTCGGCGGCAGTTGGAACGGATGTCCGTTCGGCAAGATGAAATCAACTTCTACATCAGCCTGCTGCATCGATACATTGCAGGCTGCCGCAGCGACGCAGAGAAACAGGTGTCGAACGGCGCGGATCGCAGCAACGTCACCACGATGTCGCCGCTCTAAGCTTTCACACGTGCATTTTCGGGGTCATACAACGCCCGGTCCACGACCCTGGCAGGGCAGGGCTGACCAATCACATCGACAGTGAGAGCGGTGCCCGTGTTTTCAAATCTCGGGGAGATATAGGCAAAGGCGAGGTTTTTGTCCGTCCTGTGCCCCCAGTCGGCAGAGGTCACAGTGCCCATGATATTTCCATTTGCGCGCACGGAGGCACCACCATGGCTTGGCGCATGGGTCGCGTCAATCTCCAGCATAACCAGTTGTTTGCGCGGCCCGGCGTTCAGCATCTCTTGCAGCGCCGGTTTGCCGATAAATTCCTTTTCCAGATGCACAAACCGCTCCAGCCCGGCTTCGAACGGATTGAACTCAGTGATCAGCTCGGCTTTCCAGTGCATATAGCCTTTTTCCAGGCGCATCGACTCCACTGCATGCGATCCGAACAACACCATGTCATATTCTGCCCCCGCTTTACGCAAGGCGAGATAGGCCGCGTAAAGCTGCGCATTCGGGACGTGAATTTCATAAGCCAACTCGCCTGAGAAACTGACCGACATCACGACAGCGGGCGCGATCCCAATGAATGCCTCTCTGACGGATAGCCAAGGAAATGCCTCTGCCGACCAATCTGCCCGACTGACCTGAGACAAGACCTGTCGGGCCCTGGGGCCTGCGAGAACGAGGATCGTCATATCATCGGTCCGCGAACGTATCTGCACATCGGCGCCGTGTGGAATATGCGTGCTTAGCCAATCCATATCATGCCACTCCGCCGCCGCGGCGGAGCCGTACCAGATGCGGTCATCGGGCAAGTTCGCAACAGTAGCCTCTGCTTTGATATTGCCGTGGTGGTTCAGCAAGTAACCCAACCCCACACGCCCCTCCTTGCGCGACACCCGCCCGCAGAACATGCCATCAAGCCAATCACGCGCATCCGCGCCGGTGATTTCGAACCGATTGAACCCGTTCACCTCACACAAGCCTACACCCGATTGCACAGCTGCGACTTCGGCTTTCACCACCTCGAATGTCTCATTGAACCGGAAGCTATGCGTCTCCGTGAATTCGTCGGTGGGCCGGATATACGCCACCCGCTCCCAGCCATTGACCACGCCAAACTCCGCGCCTTCCGCTGCCAGCACCGCTGTTAACGGCGTCGTTTTCGCAGGCCGCCCTGCAGGCCGGTGCTCATGCGGGAAGTGGAAGCGGAATTCGTTCTGATAATCTTCGATGGCCTTCAGGGAGGTTAGCTCAACCGTGCCATGCGCTGTGAACCTGCGCGGGTCGAGACACCACATGTCGTAGCAGGCCTCCCCATGCACGATCTGTTGCGCCAACAGCCAGCCATGCCCACCGCCTTCGCCAACACCCGCCCGCAACCCGATGATGCAATAGGCATTGCGTTTATGGGGGATCGGCCCCACCAGCGGAGCCCCGTCAATCGTGTAGGTGATCGGCCCATTGACGACCCGTTTGATCCCGGCTTCCATCAGCACAGGCATGCGCGCAAATGCGCCTTCCAGAACGTCCATTACGCGGTCCAGATCGTCGGGACACAGGTCATTGGCAAAAGCCGGATCAATTCCGTCCATCCCCCAAGGCCTGCAATCCTGCTCATAAAAGCCAACGAGCAAACCGTTCTTTTCCTGCCGCGAATAGTAATCTGATATCGGACATCTGAGCAGTGGCATCCGGTGGCTGGCCTGTGCAATCGCGGGGATGTCCTCCGTGACAAAATACTGATGCTCCATGGAGGCCACAGGATGCTGCACGCCCATCATCGCGGCCACCTCATTCACACGGTAGCCGCCCGCATTGACGACAATATCGGCGTCAATGCTGCCTTTCGTGGTCTCCACTGTCCAAGTGTCATCCTTGTGCTGCACCAGCCCTGTCACGGCCGTATGCCGATAGACCTCAGCGCCCGCGCGGCGTGCATGAAAAGCCAAAGCCTGACACAGCTGCGCAGGGTCAATATCACCGTCTTCGCCGTCCCATAGCCCGCCAATCAGGTTCTCGGTGGAGATCAAGGGATGGCGCCGCGCGCATTCCTCTGCGTCGAGGATATCATAGGTCACGCCCATCCCCGCCGCCATGGAGGCGAAATGGCGATACCCCTCCATCACGGCCTCTGTATTGGCCAATCTGATCCCGCCATCCCCGTGATGATATCCCACTGGATAATCAGGGTCATCGCGCAGTTTTTTGTACAATGAGATGGAGTGCGATTTCAGCCCGACCATCGTCTGGTTCATGCCGAAATTCGTCACTTGCGCCGCCGAATGCCACGTTGTGCCGGAGGTCAGCTCATCCCGCTCGATCAACACGACATCCGACCAGCCTTCTTCGGTCAGATGATAAAGCGTCGAGCAGCCCGCAATGCCGCCACCGATCACTGCCACTTTCGTTCGGGATTTCATCTGCGCGCTCCTTTATGCTTGGCGTCATCCACGTCGAAATTGCAAAAAGGGTCAATCCCCCAAGCCTCTCATTTCACTCTATCAAAACCCAATTTCAGCCATCCCGAAGCCCATGCAGATTTTTCTTGCCACTGCGCATTATCAGCGCTCACCTCTTTTCATGAGCAGACGATCCACAGGGGGCCGCAGCGCCCGACTGGCCCAACGCGCCGCGCCGCCAAAGGTGAACCCCGCCCCGCCGGGCCAGATGGGCGGCGCCTACCGTCCGTTGAGCGAGGCGGACCTGCGTGCCATCTACGAAACCGCCCTGAAACTCCTCTCCGATCTCGGCATGGGGGAGGTGCCCGCCCGCCTCGAAACCCTGTTTCTCAGCAAAGGCGCGACCCTCAACGACAACGGCCGCACCTGCTTCCCCCGCACAATGGTCGAGGACGCAATTGATGCCGCTGCCAAACGCTTCCCGCTGCATGGCCGCGACCCGGCCCGCAGCATCGAAGTGGGTGGCGACACCGTTCATTTCGGCACCGGCGGCGCAGCCGTGCAAACACTGGATCTTGCAACCGCCAGCTACCGCCCCTCGACGCTCAAAGACCTCTACGACTTCACCCGATTGCAAGATACGCTGCCCAATGTGAGCTGGTTCACCCGCTGCTGTGTCGCGACTGATGTGCCCGATAATTTCGATCTCGACGTCAATACCGTCTACGCGCTGATGCGCGGCACCACGAAACCTGTGGCCACGTCGTTCACGCTTGCGCAATACGTCGACCCCATCGTCCAACTGCTCGACATCGTGGCGGGCGGGGAGGGGGCGTTCTCAAAACGCCCCTTTGTCAAAGCCCATATCTCCCCGGTCATCTCACCCATGCGCTACGGTGAAGACGCGGTCGATGTGACGTATGCCTGTATCGAACACAACATCCCCATTTCCGCTATAACCGCTGCCCAATCGGGCGCCACAGCGCCTGCGACGCTTGCAGGCTTCCTGGCGCAGTCCCTTGCTGAGACGCTCGGCAGTTTGCTGATGGTCCATTGCATCAAACCCGGCCACCCGATGGTCTTCTCCAACTGGCCGCTCGTCATTGATCTGAGAACCGGCGCCTTTTGCGGCGGTGGCGGCGAGATCACGGTGCTGAACGCCGCCTCTGCACAGCTGTCGAACTGGCTGGGTCTGCCGTCCGGCGTGGCCTCCTGCATGACCGACGCCAAAGCCATCGACGCGCAATATGGTGCGGAAAAGGGCCTCACAGCCCTCGCGGCTGGCCTTGCTGGTGGGAACCTGATCTACGAGTCCTCCGGCATGACCGCCTCCCTTCTGGGGTCATCATTCGAAGGATTTATCCTCGACAATGACATGATAGGCCAAATCTACCGCGCTCTCCGCGGTATCGAGGTCTCAGAGGACACATTGGGCTATGACGCCATTTGCGACGCGATCCTTGGCGAAGGTCATTTCCTTGGCCATGATCAAACCCTTCAAGCAATGGAACGTGATTATCTTTATCCTGAGCTTGCGGACCGTGACGCGCCATCAAAATGGGAAGAAGAGGGCAAGCAAGACGCATGGGGTCGTGCAAATCAAGCGGCAAAAGACATTCTGGCCCGACCTGACCCCGGTTATCTGAACGAGGATCAAGAGGCCGCGATCCGCGCTAAGTTCAAGATCCTGCTGTAGACCGCGTTGGGTTTCCCTGAGCCATCGGCTGACCAGTGAAAGGCATGTCTTCATAGGAAACACCCGCAAGGTAGAGGCCTTGCGGCGGGCAAACGGGCCCGCATGCCGCACGATCCCGGGCGTCCAAAGCCCGCTGCATCTGGAGAGGCTCCCAAGTGCCGCTGCCGACCTGTACCAAGGATCCGACAAAGCTGCGGATTTGGTTGTGCAGGAACGACCGCGCGCGGAAATGGAACTGGTATTCCATGCCGTAAGGGACTTCGAAAGACTCAACCCGCGCTTCATCCAGTGTTTTGACGGGCGACGCCGCCTGACAAAGCGTTGACCGGAACGTCGTGAAATCATGGTTGCCGATCAGGACGTTTGCGGCCTCTTGCATGGCGTGCACGTTCACGGGGTAATTGATCTGCCAAACCTGTCCGCGCTCATGTGTCAATGGCGCACGACGATAGACAAGGCGAAACAGATAGCGCCGCTCCCGTGCTGAGAACCTTGCGTGCCAATCATCAGGCACCTTAGCGACCTCAAGAATAGACACCGGCAGGGGTTTCAGATGGTAGTTCAACGCCTCTGACAAGCGAAACGGCTGCCAGTCACGGTCCAGATCACAATGCGCGACCTGACAAGTCGCATGCACACCCGTATCTGTGCGCCCGGCCGCTGCAAGCGTTTGAAATCCCGGTTGCAATTTACGCAACGCGTCTTCGATTGCGCCCTGCACCGTCGGCTGGCCTTGCTGACGTTGCCAGCCGTTGAACGGCCCGCCATCATATTCAATTTTCAACGCATATCTCGGCATGGGTTTCCTCTACAGCGGGGAAAGCCGCAAACCAAGCCCCCTACACAGCCGCTTCGTGCGCGCCTATGTAAGGGAGCGGTTAAGGAAAGTGACGTTTTGATTATCAACGACATCGTCGATGGGGTGACCCGCAGTATTGAAGACGCGACAAGCTCGATAACGGGCGTGTTTGAACCCACGATCCGGCTGGGCGTGACGGGGCTGAGTCGCGCGGGCAAGACTGTGTTCATCACTTCGCTGATCGCCAATCTGATGGATCGGGGTCGCATGCCGCAGCTCCGTGCCGCGGCCCATGGCGGCATCAAGTCAGCCTATTTGCGCCCTCAGCCCGACGACACGATCGCACGGTTTGACTACGAGACCCATCTGGCCGCCATGACGGGCCCCGCGCCACATTGGCCAGAGTCGACCCGCACGATCTCAGAGCTGCGCCTGTCGCTGAAAGTCCAGCCGGGCGGGGTGATCGGCGCATTCTCCGGGCCGCGTACGGTTCATCTAGATATCGTCGACTATCCCGGAGAGTGGTTGCTGGATCTGGGCCTTTTGGACAAGTCTTTCGCCCAGTGGTCCGAAGACAGCCTTGCGCGGGCTGCAATGCGCGCGCCGGCGCAGGACTACCTCGAACTTGTGGCCCAGACCGACAGTACGGCAAAACTGCACGAGCCTACCGCGCAAAATCTTGCGGCGACCTATACCAGCTATCTCCATGCGATCAGAGAGGCGGGGTTCTCCGATGCGACGCCAGGGCGTTTTTTGTTGCCGGGCGATCTTGAAGGCTCTCCCGTCCTGACCTTTGCACCGTTGCCCAAGCCGGATCGTCAGCCGCGCAATGCGCTCTACCGCGAGTTCGAACGACGCTACGAATCCTATAAATCCAATGTCATCAAGCCCTTCTTCCGTGACCATTTCAGCCGTATCGACCGCCAAGTGGTTTTGGTAGATGCTTTGGATGCCATTCATTCCGGTCCACAAGCGCTGGATGCGCTCAGGCAATCCATGGTCGATATTCTCGGCGCGTTCCGGCCCGGTCGCAGTGCGTGGCTCAGTTCCATCCTCTTTGGCAAACGGGTTGAAAAGATACTCTTCGCCGCAACCAAGGCGGATCACTTGCATCACGCCCAACATAGCCGACTGACTGCGATTATGGAGGCGCTCTTGCGAGAGGCAAAGGACCGCGCGGACTTTGCCGGGGCCAAGACGAGCGCCATGTCCATCGCCTCCTTGCGCGCCACGGTGGAGCAGCAGATGGAGCATCAGGGCGACACGCTCGATGTCGTGCGCGGCACGCTTCTGAAAACCGGAAAACAGGCCGCGTTTTATCCCGGCGATCTGCCCGCTGACCCAGCGAAACTGCTTGGCCCGGCCCGTGACGGTGACGAAAAGTGGCTGGATGCGGATTACTCGGTCATGGCTTTCGCCCCAGCGGAAATTGAACTGAAGCCAGGCGATGGGCCGCCTCATATCCGCCTCGATAAAGCTGCCGAATTCCTGATCGGAGATCGTCTGTCATGAGCAAATCCAAAGGTCCGGTGTTGATCGACCTCGACGCGCCCGCCAAACCAGTTAAATCGGATGCTGAACCGCTGACACCGGCCACAGCGCCGCCGGTGCCCGATACGCAGGAACCGCTGCCCACCGGACAGGCCATGCAGACACTGGCGCAACTGGCGGCCCGCCGCCCCTCCAGGCTGACGCGTTTTTTTTGGTCCGCCCTGATTGCGCTTCTGGGGTTTATGGCCTCTGTCGCGGCTTGGGAGTTCGTCGCAAACCTTGTCACCTCCAACCCGATCCTGGGCTACGTGGCGCTGGCATTACTGGGGCTCTTCTGTGTCGCACTTTTGCTGGTGGCTGGGCGCGAGTGGCTCGCACTGGTTCGGCTCAAAAGCATCGACGGGCTGCGAATGGACGCAGAAGCGGCCCTCTCGACCGGAGACTTGAAAGCCGCCCGGCGCGCCCGCGACAAGATCGTCGCGCTCTACAAATCCCGCCCAGAACTGGACGCAGCGCGCGCTGTGGTCATGCAACGTGATGGAGACAGTTTCGATGCGGATGCCCTGTTCGAAGTGGTGGAGCAGACCCTGCTCGCGCCCCTCGATGATGCCGCCCGCCGGGAGGTCGAGGCCGCAGCCCGCCAAGTGGCGACGGTCACCGCGATTGTGCCCTTGGCCTTGGCGGATCTGATCGCGGCACTGACCGCGAACCTGCGTATGATCCGGCGGATTGCAGACCTTTACGGGGGCCGCTCCGGCGCGCTGGGCAACTGGCGATTGACCAAAGCTGTGATGACGCATCTTGTTGCGACTGGTGCAGTGGCCATTGGCGATGATCTGATCGGCTCTATCGCGGGTGGCGGCATGCTCAGCCGCATTTCTCGCCGCTTCGGGGAGGGGGTGGTGAATGGTGCGCTCACCGCCCGCGTCGGTATCGCCGCCATGGAGGTTTGCCGCCCGCTGCCATTTTCTGCCGCACAAAAACCCTCTGTCACCCGACTTGTAAAGCGCGCGCTTACGGGCCTGTTTTCAACGGGCAAGGATTAGCGGGGCGTCAGCGATCCGAGAGGCGGGATCATGTTACCGCACACCAGACGCGTCAGTACACGTGGCAAAGGCTGAATTTGGCTCACAGGAAACAGTACGCGGTCGCGTAGCACCGGCAGCCATTTCGAATCTGACTGGTATTGCGGTGTGAATGCCCATGACATCGCCTGATAGATCCAAACATGCCAGCGGCGCGCCCGCGCGTAATGCAGCAGCGCGGTCGGGATGTCGGGCTCAAACCGCAAGGCTTCTGAAAGCGCCATTGCATCCAATAGCGCCATATTCGCGCCTTGGCCCAGTTGAGGGCTTGCCTTATGCGCGCTGTCGCCGATGATCGCCAGATGGTCCCCGAATGGCTTGCGCAAAGTACCGTGGCTGTAGCGCGCCATTGTCATTTGGTCATGCTGTGTGATCGTCTCCAGAAACGGTGCGAAGTCTGGCCAAAGAGCTGTTGCTTCCGCTTTCCAATCCTCCAGCGGATTTCGTCTCCAATCTCGATGCCCGCCACGCGGCATGGACCAGAAGATCGCCGCCTGCGGCACATCAGAGCCCGGCAAGGTGCCGCAAGGCAGAACACCTATCATACGGTCTGCGCGCCTGTAGCTTTGCGTCAGGCGGTCCTGTGGTAACTCTGTGGCGGGCCAAGGCACAGTCCCCCAGATCGCCCCATAGGGCAGGGCGCGCGCTTTCATCGGAGAAAGACCACCGCCTGCACCTGAGGCATCAACGATAAGATCAAATGGGCCGCGACGCTCCTGGTTTTCAAAGGTGATATGCCGTCGCGCTAGCCCGGCCGCCTTATGAGCTGCTATGAGATGTGCGCCTGCGGCAACAGCCGCTTCTGACACTGCTTCGAAAAGCGCCGAACGATGGATGCCCAGACCAAAGCTCTCGCCTGTCCCGTCACGGTCGTACCAGACGTCAAGCACCGGTGCCTTTGTGTCGCTTTCATGGCCGAGCATGCGCCGGATGCGGTTGCCACTATTGCGGGCCTGATTGCCTGCGCCGATCCGATCCAGAACCGCCAATCCTACCGGCTGAATGACCAAACCTGATCCGACTGGTTGCGGCATCTTGAACTGGTCGAATACAGTGACGTTATGTCCTTCTTGCGCCAAAAAGGCCCCTGCAGCCAAGCCCCCGATCCCGGCCCCGACGATACCGATTCTGATACTCATGTGCTGCATTGGACCTGGTCAGCCCCTGCCGTGCAATGCGACACTGATGGCATAATACATTGGCTTGGTTCCCTCGTTAAGTTATCCGCGCTATGCTATGCACAATTGTATATGTGTGAGCCTTTTCTTACGAATCCCTTCGTGTGCTTCGATCCGTCGGTGTGCCCAAGTTAACAGCCTTTGTTGCTACCGTCAGCCTGACCGACATTCGTGTTCAACCCGTCGCGACCAAAGAGCCAGATTCCTACCCCTGCAGTGAATTCCTGGTTCCAAGTCTAGCAGCCCTGCCGCTTACCGTGAATATAGGCATAAGAGCGGTGGCTCCCAAACTGCAATAAACATTCAAAAGGCCATTAAATTCGACCTTGCGTCCTGTTGGCCTACACAGTTCACGATGTTTAAAACCGTGCAGTGCCGTTAGGCCAGTTCTCAGGCAGTTGTCGCTGAGGCAGTGGGTACAATTGTCAAAAACCCGAGCCGCGATCGCATAACAGCATAGAAAGACAAATTCCAACTGCTCGATGACGGGAACACTGCCTGGCGCTAGCCGACATTTCTCAAGTCTTTGCGTGGCAGACTTGTTGAGGTTGGCTCTGTGACCGACGCGTCCACACGGGAGTTTGGCCTAGAGTTTGTCAAAGCTTTCAAGGAGTATTGGCCAAGCAAGGGATCACGCCTTGCGGTTTGCCGGACGTGCGCAACATGATTCTGCTGCTGAATTAAGCAGGCTGGACCCTTCTGATGTTCACGGCTATACACCGCGCTATGACGCATATGCCTCGTATCATACGAATTATTTCCCCGGCGCTCTAAGCAGATGAGACGCCGGGCCAAGGTGTTTGAGCTACGCGCACCGCCCTCTTTCGATATACACAGACACGACCGCAAAAAGGACGCCCGAAATGTGCGCCGACACACCTGACGTAAATTATAAAGACACGCTGAACCTGCCAAAGACCGACTTTCCAATGCGCGCCGGTTTGCCCAACCGCGAGCCCGGCTGGCTGGAGCGTTGGGCGCAGATCGGTGTCTATAACAAGCTGCGCGAAAATGCCGAAGGGCGCAAACCCTTCACTCTGCATGACGGCCCGCCCTATGCGAACGGGCATCTTCATATTGGTCACGCGCTGAACAAGACGATCAAGGACATCATCGTCCGCTCCCATCAGATGATGGGTTATGACAGCCGCTACATCCCCGGTTGGGACTGTCACGGTCTTCCCATCGAGTGGAAGATCGAAGAGAAATACCGCCAGAAAGGCCGTGACAAGGACGCGGTTGATCTGGTCGAGTTCCGTCAGGAATGTCGCGATTTTGCAAGCGGCTGGGTCGATATCCAGCGCGAAGAATTCAAGCGTCTGGGCGTCACCGGCAATTGGGACGATCCCTATCTGACGATGGCCTTCCATGCAGAACGCGTCATCGCTGAAGAGTTCCAGAAGTTCCTGATGACAGGGACTTTGTATCAAGGCTCCAAACCCGTCATGTGGTCTCCGGTCGAGAAAACCGCTCTGGCCGAGGCGGAGGTCGAGTACCACGACCGCCAGACAGAAGCGATCTGGGTCCGCTTCCCTGTCACCAAAGCGCCTGAAGCTCTGGCAACCGGCGACAACGCGGTGCTGTCGGTTTTGGGCCAGACTGCGCTGTCAGTCGTCATCTTTACAACAACCCCTTGGACCATTCCGCAAAACCGGGCGGTGTGCTTTGGGCCGAACATCTCCTACGGTCTTTATGAGGTTACAGGTCGGCCAGAGGAATGCTGGGCCAAGATCGGCGAACGCTTGATCATCGCGGATAGCATGGCCTCCGAAGTGCTGGGCCTCGCACGCTTGGACGAGAAGATGTACCGCCGTTTGGGCGATGTATCGGCCGATGCACTAGCTGATCTCACCTGCGCCCATCCATTACGCGACGCTGCAGGTGCAGATGGCGAATGGGACTATGACATCCCCCTACTTCCCGGCGATCACGTCACGGATGACGCAGGGACGGGCCTTGTCCATACCGCGCCAAGCCATGGTGATGACGACTATGCGATCGGCGTCAAGCACGGGCTGGAGATGACCTATAACATCCTCGATGACAGCTCTTACCGCGCGGATCTGCCTTTCTTTGGGGGGGAGGTGATCATCAAGCCCAACGGCAAGCCCGGCAATGCCAACAAGGTGGTCAATGCCAAGCTGATCGAATTGGGCGCGATGCTGGCGTCGCGCCGTATTACCCTGTCTGACGCCCATTCCTGGCGCTCCAAAGCGCCAGTGATCCGCCTGAACCGTCCGCAATGGTTTGCCGCCATCGATAAGGCTGTTGGCGACGGGCAGGACCAGTTCGGCACCACGATCCGGCAGCGCGCTTTGACCGAGATCGACAATGTGAAATGGACGCCTCAGTCCGGTCGCAACCGCCTCTATTCCATGATGGAAGCGCGCCCCGACTGGGTGCTCTCGCGCCAACGCGCATGGGGCGTGCCGCTGACGGTGTTCACCAAGAACGGCGCGGGGTTCAACGATGATGATTACCTCTTGCGCAACGAAGAGGTGAATGCGCGTATTCTTGAGGCCTTCGAGGCCGAGGGCGCGGATGCGTGGTACAAGGACGGCGCGAAGGAGCGGTTCCTGAGCGGTATCGTCAACCCGGATGACTACACGCAGGTCATGGACATCCTCGACGTCTGGTTCGATAGCGGATCGACCCATGCTTTCACCCTGCGCGACCGCGAGGACGGCACGGAGGACGGCATCGCTGACGTCTATATGGAGGGCACCGACCAGCACCGCGGCTGGTTCCATTCCTCCCTTTTGCAATCGGTGGGCACCACCGGCCGCGCACCTTATCGCAATGTAGTGACGCACGGGTTCACGCTGGATGAGAAGGGCATGAAGATGTCCAAATCTATCGGCAATACGGTTGTTCCAGAGAAAGTCATCAAGCAATACGGCGCCGATATCCTGCGCCTGTGGGTGGCGCAGACGGATTTCACCGTGGATCAACGGATCGGCGATGAGATCCTGAAAGGCGTGGCTGACAGCTACCGCCGTTTGCGCAACACGATGCGGTTCATGCTGGGCTCGCTGAATGATTTCACCGAAGCCGACCGCGTGGAGCCTGCAGATATGCCCGAACTGGAACGCTGGGTGTTGCATCGCCTGTCTGAGCTGGACGAACAGGTCCGCGACGGATATGCACGGTTCGACTTCCAGGGCGTCTTCCAAGCGGTCTTCACCTTCGCCACAGTCGACCTGTCCGCCTTCTATTTCGACATCCGCAAGGACGCATTGTACTGTGATGGCGATACAGACCGCCGCCGCGCTGCGCGCACGGTTTTGGACATCCTCTATCATCGCCTGACCACGTGGCTCGCCCCAATCCTCGTGTTCACTTGCGAGGAAATCTGGCTCGAACGCTTCCCCGGCGAGGACAGCTCTGTGCATTTGCAAGACATACCAGAGACACCCAAAGCATGGCGTGATGACGCGCTGGCTGCAAAATGGGCCACCGTGCGCAAAGCCCGCCGCGTTGTGACCGGCGCGTTGGAGGTCGAGCGCACGAACAAAGTGATCGGCTCTTCGCTTGAGGCAGGCCCTACTGTCTATGTCGATGCCGCAGCTCAGGACGTGCTGAACACCGTCAGCTTTGACGACATGTGTATCACCTCTGCGATCACGGTCACGACCGATGCCGCGCCTGCGGAAGCGTTCAAACTGGACGATATCGCGGATGTGGCAGTGACCTTCGCCAAAGCCGAAGGCGAAAAGTGCCAACGCTGCTGGAAAATCCTGCCCGATGTCGGCAGCCACAAACATCCGGGCACATGTGCCCGGTGCAATGCGGCTGTTGGTTAAGGACACAGATATCGCCGGGGCGATCCTCGCTCTGGCGCTTGAGCGGGGGCGGGAGAAGAGCCTTTGTCCCTCAGAAGTTGCGCGCGGGCTGGCTGAGGACTGGCGCCCGCTGATGCCGGAGGTCCGTCGTGTCGCGGCGGGTATGACAGAGGTCGAAGCACGCCAGAAAGGCGCACCCGTTGATCCACTGGTCGCCAAGGGCCCAATCCGGCTGGCTCTGAAATGAAGGCGGGATTTGCCTCTCCGCTCGGGCCTTTGACCATCTGGCAGAAGGGGGACGCGCTTACGCGGCTCGACTGGACCGATGCGGGCGGCATGCCGGATACGAAACTGCTGAAGGAGGCTGTAGATCAGCTTGCAGCCTATTTCGACGGGACGCGTGAGCAATTCGATCTGCCCTTTGACATACAGGGCACCCAGTTTCAGAAAGACGTCTGTGCTGCGATGAGTGCGATCCCATTTGGCTACACCCGCACCTATGGCGAGATCGCAAAGGAGCTTGGCGTGCCCGCGCAAGCCATCGGAAAAGCCTGTGGCGCCAACCCAATCCCAATCATGATCCCCTGTCACCGGGTCATGGGCGCGAAGGGGCTCACCGGTTTCTCTGGCAGAGGCGGGGTAGAGACGAAAGTCGCGCTACTGCGCCACGAAGGTGCAGCAGGGCTATTGATTTGAGCGTCTTTGTCTTCTTCGCCGTTTTGGGCGCGGCTTTTCTCCACGCGCTCTGGAACGCGCTGATCAAGACCGGCGCCGACAAGATGACTGGCCTGTTTGTCATGACGCTGGTGCAAGGCGTCTTTGGCTTGTGCATCGCGGCCACCCGTCCCTTTCCCGAGGGGGCGGTCTGGTGGTGGCTGCTGGCCTCTGGGGTCTTTCATTCCGCTTACAAATTGGTCCTCGCCTATGCTTATGAGCATGGCGATCTCAGTCGCGTCTATCCGATTGCACGCGGGGCGGCGCCGATGATGGTGCTGGGGCTGAGCTTCTGGCTGCTCTCTGATCCGATTGCAGGCATGGAATATGTCGGCATCGTGGTGCTTGGCTGCGGCATTTTGATGATGGCGCGTGGTGTTTTTGCCAATTCCGAGTCCGCGCGTTTGGTGCCTTTTGCTCTCGGCTCTGCTATGGCCACGGCAGGCTATTCCATCGTGGACGGGCTGGGTGCGCGGGTCCTGGGTGATGCAGTGAGTTATGTGGCTTGGCTCTTCGTGATGGATGCAGTCTTTTTCAGCCCGATTTGCCTGGCGCTGAAGGGCCGCGGGGTCTTGACGACTGACCCGCGCGTTTGGGGTTTGAATTCAGTTGCGGCAGCGGCCTCTTATGGTGCCTATGCGGTGGCTGTTTGGGCTATGACACTAACGCCCATCGCATTGGTGACGGCCCTGCGTGAAACATCCATCCTGTTCGCCGTATTGATCGGCTGGTTGATCTTTGGGGACCGTATGGACCGTCAGAAAGCGATCGCTGCCACATTGATCGTCACTGGTGTTGTGTTGACGCGGATTTAGACCGCTTTACGCTCATAGATGACCTGCTGGGCGATGCCTGCAAAGAGCAGATAAACAGAGGTGATCACCAAGCCCCAATGCGCCCAGCTTTGCGGATGAAAATCGACCCAAGCGGCCCAGCCTGCAAAGAATGTCCAACCCAACGCCATCGGCAGCGTGACTGCCCGCCAGCGTTCTGTCCGGACAGGATGGACAAATTTCAGCGGCACAAACATCGCAACGGCAAGGACCGCGACGAGCACCAGAATCACCCAGAAATTTGGCTCCAGCGCAAAGACCACGACGGCCACCATGTTCCAGCATCCTGGAAATCCCGAAAAGGAATTGTCTTTCGTTTTCATGCGCGTATCGCAGAAATACATGGCAGAGGCGAAGGTGATGACGATGATCACGAACCAGCCGGTCCAGCCCTCAAACAGGCCAGATTTGAAAAGCGCAAAGGCCGGAATGAACACATATGTCAGATAGTCGATGATCAGATCGAGAAGCACCCCGTCGAATTGCGGCGCGTGGTCTTTTACGTTGTATTTTCTGGCCAGTGGCCCGTCGATCCCATCCACACCGAAGGCCACGACGAGCCAGACAAACATGAGCGCCCATTTCTCATCTACCGCCGCAAGCATCGCCAACATGGCGAAAACGGCTCCGGTGGCGGTGAGCAGATGGACGGAAAGGGCTTTGAGTTGCGCAGTCATTTCCGTGTCATGGCGCAATATGGAGGGTGATGCAATGAAAACGCCCCCGTTGATCAGGCAACAGGGGCGTGACATGCCGGTAATTCTGATCAGTTGGTGATCCGAACCTCTTCCAGCGGGTAACCCAGATCGCCTTGGTCCGCATAGGCTTCATGACAATTGTGGCAGAAGCTCTGTTTTATCTTCATGGGTTTGCCATTTGGCTGCACGGCTGAATAGATCCAGTCATTCGCATCCGGCGCAGCCCCCGCGTCGCCCTTCGTCATGATAAAGAGCGGGCCAACCACGGCTTTGCCTTTCTTCGTGTTGATCTTGATGCTCTCCTTGGCAAGCACGGAACCTGCAGGCATCACGACGCCCTCATCTTCGAACTTCAGATACTGCTCGGCGGCAATGTCATTGGCGAATGTGTTGAGCAGACGATTGCCATGCGGACCCGCGACTGCCGGGCGGGTCGCGGTCGGCGACCAGTCCCGATAGGCAGCAGCAATCTCATTGCCTCCTTTCGTGTAGCCCTCCAGCATCTTTGCTGAGATGCAGGCATAGATGTCATTGATTTCAGCAGCTTCGAGATCGAATGCATCTTCGACATCGGTCTTGCACTCAGCAGCAAAAGCGCCAGAACTCAACGCGAGAACGGCGAAAGCAACTGTGAGAATTTTGGGGGATTTCATTGTTTTGGCTCCAGTATTGTGGCTGAGCCAATCTGTCGCAGCTTCCTGCGCACAGGTCTATGAAACTGAGATCACCAATCGCACACAAGAGCGTGAAGCGGGCCTTCTGGTCGCCGATTAAGTTAGCCGCGCCCCCGTGGATGGGCATCGGCGTAGATCTCCATCAACCGGGCTGTGTCGACAGCCGTATAGGCTTGTGTCGTGCTGAGCGACGCATGACCCAGCAACTCTTGAATAGCGCGCAAATCGCCTCCCGCTTCGAGCAGATGGGTCGCGAAGGAGTGGCGCATCGCATGAGGCGTGGCAGTGGCAGGCAGACCAAGCTGGTGTCGTGCATTTTCCATCACTTTTGCAATCATGCGGCTGTTCAGTGGCCCGCCGCGCGCGCCCCGAAAGAGCAGATCGTCAGGCTCAAGCTCAAAAGGCAGGGCGCGTGCATATCGCGCAACGGCGTTTCGCGCAGCCTCAAGAACCGGTATGATCCGTTCTTTGCCGCCTTTCCCCGTGATCCGCAGAACGTCGGGCAGGGGGGCGTCTTTTGCCTTCAGGCCCAATGCTTCAGAGATCCGTAATCCGCAGCCATAAAGCAGCGTGACAACAGCCACGTCGCGCGCTGCAATCCAGCCGGTGCGCGATTGTATCTCCACGGTTTCCAGCACGGCAATCGCGGCATCTTTCGCCAATGGTCGCGGCAATTTCTTTTGAAATTTAGGGGAGCGCGTGGCCAGGACTGCTGTCGGATCAAACCCGTCACGTTCAGAAAACCAGCGGTAGAAAGATTTCACGGCGGACAATTCCCGCGCCAAAGACCGGGCAGAGATACGACGCCCGCGCTCATGCGCCATCCACGCCCGCATATCCATCGGCTTGAGCCGCTTTAACGGGCCAAGCCCCGTCGCCTCCCCAAAATGCTGTGTCATGAAGGCCAGAAAGCCGAACACATCATGGCGATAGGCCTCAATCGTGTTCTCAGCCACCCCGCCCAGTGCAGAGAGATGTTTTAACCAAAGTTCTGTGAGGTCCCGGGCAGCAGGTGAGATCAGCCCAACCATCGGCGCATGGCGCGCTCAAACACGCCACCGAAGAAGATCAGAAGGTCCGTGCCCTGATTGGGGCGGAACTGATGTGGGTCTTCCGAGCCCATGATCAACAGGCCTGGTAAACGGCCACGTCCGAGGTCAAGTTTCAGAAGCGCTTCGGATTTTATATAGGCGGCGTTGTCACCATAGACATCTGTTGACGCAGGCGAAACCTGTCGCAGGGTAACAGGGCGTACGGTCATGTTGCGGCCGCCAGTGATGTAATAATCAACCACGCTAGGCTCAACGATGGACAGAACATCCTCGAACCCGATGGAGGGGCCATCTGCTTCCCGGCTCTCAAGGATCAACCGCATGCGCGACACGCGCATCGCTTCCACCAATTCGCCTGACAGCAGTTTCAGGAACGCGGGGAAATCCGTGGGTTCAAGCACTTTCAAAATCGCATTGTGGATCAGGTTGGTGCCGGCCAAATTCTCGTAGGCTGCCGCGATCACGGAGCGGTGCGTGTCTTCCAGCCGGTCCAGACGGCTCTCCAGCCGTTCCATCGCAATCCCGCGCAAATCCACGATATTGCCACCCAGCGTCCGCTCGTTTGCGTCGATCAATGCTTTCATAAGGCTTTGATCTTCAAGGATAACCTCTGGTTCATCCAAGATCTTCTGACGGAGTGCATCCAGCACTGCGGCCTGCTCGCTCATGTTCTGTCCTCGTTAAGTCGGGGCATTTCCGGCAACTATAGCGAGGCAATTAGGCAAGATCACCTAGGAAATTCAGCGATTTTCAAATGGCCAGAAAACCGTGTGGTTTCTGTCAGGATGCCGTTCCTTTCTTCCGTGCTCGAATGGCGCCCATGCTGCTCTTTCTAAAGCGTTGACTGCACTGCGAAACCGTGACCTGTTAGGGCGATCACTATGGGGGTTGATTATGAACGTATTCAAGACAACACGTCGCGCGCTGCTTGCGGCCATCGTGGCCGGTGCGGCCTTCGGACCTGTCGCAGCGGCTGCTGCGGAGAAGGTCAAAGTCGCCGCGATCTATACGCTGCCAGTAGAGCAGCAATGGATCAGCCGCATTCACAAAGCGCTCAACACCGCTGCAGAGCGCGGCGATATAGATTACAGCTTCTCTGAGAATGTCGCGAACACCGATTACGAACGCGTCATGCGCGAATATGCCGAACAAGGCGCGCAGTTGATCGTGGGAGAGGTCTTCGGTCTGGAACGTGCGGCCCGGAAAGTCGCAGGTGATTATCCTGACACCGCTTTCCTGATGGGCTCGTCCTTCGGGGCGGTCGCGCCGAATTTCTCCGTCTTTGACAATTGGATCCATGAGCCATCTTACCTCTCGGGCATGATCGCAGGGGCAGCCAGCGAGTCGAACCTGATCGGCATGGTTGGCGGCTACGCAATCCCGGAAGTGAACCGTCTGATGCACGCGTTCATGGACGGTGCGCGGGAAACCAATCCTGATGTGAAGTTCATGGTGAACTTCATCGACAGCTGGTACGATCCGCCAAAAGCCAAGGAAAGCGCTTTTGCAATGATGGATGCGGGTGCAGACATCATGTACGCGGAACGCTTCGGTGTCTCTGACGCCGCCGTTGAGCGTGGCGTCAAAGCCATTGGCAACGTCATTGATACATCCGGCGACTACCCCGGCACCATCCTTGCCTCCGCACTATGGCACATGGAAGCCACGATCGACCGTGCCATCAAAAACGTCGCCGACGGCACGTTTGAAGCGGCTGATTACGGCCAGTACAGCTTCATGGCTTATGGCGGCGGATCGCTGGTGATGGACGAAACGCTTGTACCTGCAGAAGTGGCCGAGGCGGTCAAAGCGAAAGAGGCGGATATTCTGGGAGGGCTGTTCCGGGTCAACGTCAATGACGCGCGCCCGGTCTCCGACAATTGATCCTGTTGGGCTGGCCGCAAGGCTGGCCCACGGCAAACTATGTCAGACATCGTCCTCCGCCTGAACGGGCTTAGCAAGCAATTCGGCACCGTCATCGCCAACAGGAATGTCAGCCTCACCCTCAAGCGGGGTGAGGTCTTGGCGCTGCTGGGAGAGAACGGTGCGGGCAAGACCACGCTGATGAACATGCTCTTCGGGCACTATCTGCCGGATGCGGGCAGCATCGAAGTGGCAGGCCCGGATGGCACACTGCGCCCGCTCACCTTGGGGCATCCGCAAGCAGCACTTTCTGCGGGCGTCGGCATGGTCCACCAGCATTTCACGCTGGCGGAGAATATCAACGCGCTGGACAATATCACATTGGGGTCTGAGCCGCTCTTCTCGCTGCGCCGCAATCGCAAGGCCGCGCAAGCGAAGGTTGACGCAATCATCGCAACATCTGGTCTGGCCGCGCCCATGACCACCCCTGTGGGACGGCTGTCTGTCGGGGAGCGGCAGCGGGTGGAGATCCTCAAAGCACTCTACCGCGATGCGCGCATCTTGGTGCTGGATGAACCCACCGCCGTTTTGACCCCGCAAGAGGCCGACACGCTCTTTGCCAATATCAAAGCTATGACGCAGGACGGGCTGTCGGTGATTTTCATCTCCCACAAATTGCGCGAAGTTCTAGCCTTTTCCGACCGTATCGCAGTGTTGCGCCATGGTGAGAAAGTCGGTGAAATCCCCACGGATCAAGCAGATGAAGCCACAATTGCGCGAATGATGGTGGGGGCTGATACGCCAAAACCGCAACGCGCCGCAATGACGCCCGGCGCGCCAGTTTTGCGTCTGTCACAACTCTCTGTCGCGGGTCGGTCAAAGCGCGACAGCTTGCACAAGGTTGATCTCAACCTGCGCGCGCATGAAATTCTGGGCGTTGCTGGCATCTCCGGCAATGGTCAAAGCGCGCTTGCCAGTGTCGTTTCTGGCCTTGCGCAGCCCAGCGCCGGGCAGATCGACGTAGATGGCATGCCGCTGAGCAACCCGACACCTGCGGGAATGGTTGCGGCCGGTGTCGGGCGTATCCCAGAAGATCGTCACCACGAGGGCATTGTGGGCGCGATGAGTGTGGCCGAAAACCTTGTCATCGAAAGGCTGGATGATCCTGCCATTCAGGCGCGCGGCCTGCTGCGGCGCGACGCGATCAGCGCCCATGCAGATCAACTGGCGCAAGACTATGACGTGCGTGGGCCTGGCGTCACGGCTCCCGCACGGCTGCTTTCTGGCGGCAATATCCAGAAGCTGATCCTCGCCCGCGTGTTTGAGCGTGGCCCCCGCCTGATCCTCGCCAATCAGCCGACGCGTGGCCTTGATATGGGAGCGGCTGCTGAGGTCGGGCGCAGGCTGCTTGAAGCGCGTGCGCGGGGCGCGGGCGTTCTGCTGATATCAGAAGATCTGGACGAAATTCTGAGCCTTGCCGACCGCATCGTCGTGATCCGTGACGGCCACCTGATCGACGCGGGCGACCCCGACCGCGCCCGCATCGGCCTGATGATGGCAGGGGAGGCCGCATGATCCGAATAGAGCCCCGAAACACATCCTCACGTGCGTACGCTGTCGGTATTCCTGTCCTCTCCGCCTGTCTCGCCTTGGCATTAGCCGCGATCCCGCTGCTCTTGGCGGGGGCCAACCCGATCACCGCCTATGGCGAGATGATCAAAGGCGTTTTCGGCTCTGTCTTCGCGATTTCCGAGATGCTCACACGGGCGACACCGCTGATCTTCACGGGCCTCGCCGCCGCCTTAGCTTTCCGCGCAAAGCTCTGGAATATCGGGGCGGAGGGGCAGCTTTATCTGGGCGCGATGGCCGCCGTTGCCATCGGTTCGGGCGTGCTTGATCTTCCTGGCTTGGCGCTGATCCCGCTGATCATCATCCTCGGTGCTGCGGCGGGCGCAGCGGGCATGGCCGTGCCCACATTTCTGAAGACCCGCTTCGGCGCAGACGAGGTCGTCACGACGCTTCTGCTGAACTTCGTCATCCTGATCTTCCTGCAGATGATGCTCGAAGGGCCGCTGCAAGACCCAATGGGCCTTGGTTGGCCGCAATCGGCGCCGGTGCTGGATCAGGGCATGCTGCCGCCGCTGATGGAGCGGATGCGCGTGCATTCCGGGCTGATCATCGCGCTGATCGCGGCTGGCATTGCGCAATTCATGTTGGCGCGGTCGGTCTGGGGCTTCAAACTGCGCGCCGTTGGTGAAAACGCGGCGGCCGCGCGTCATGCGGGGATCAACGTGAAACGTTCGCTCTTTGGGGTTGCAATCATCTCTGGTGGGTTGGCGGGGCTTGCAGGTGTCAGCGAGGTTGCGGGGCTCAAGGGCTACCTGACCGCTGATCTTTCACCGGGGTTTGGCTATACTGGCATCGTCGTGGCAATGCTCGCAGGCTTGTCACCTGCAGGCGTGGTGATCGCCGCGCTCTTCATCGCCTCGGTTTTTGTCGGCGCGGATAGTATGAGCCGCGCCATGGGCGTCTCCTCATTCCTCGCGGATCTCGTCGTTTCCATGTCGCTCCTATGCGTGCTGGTCGGCGGCTTCGTCGCCAAATACCGGATCATCCGCACCAATCGGGGCCAAGCGACCTCATGATGGATATCCTCAATATCCTCTTGTCAGAGAGCTTCTGGGCTGCATCGCTACGCATCGCCACACCGCTGATCTTTGGCGTGCTGGGCGCGCTGATCTGCGAGCGGGCGGGCGTGTTGAACCTTGGCATCGAAGGGATTTTCGTCGTCGGGGCCATGTGCGGCTGGATGGCGGTCTGGCTGGGCGCGGGGCTCTGGGGTGGCGTACTCATCGCGGCTCTGGCGGGCGCGTTTTTCGGCCTGCTACACGCGATCCTCACCGTTCCGCTTGGCCTGTCGCAACATGTCTCCGGGCTCGGCATCACACTTTTTGCCACCTCGGTCAGCTACTTTTCCTACCGGACGGCTTTGCCCAACGTCTCTTCTCCTCCAAGGATCGAACCGTTTCAGCCGCTTGATGTTCCGATCCTGTCAGACTTGCCCTTCTTCGGGCCAGTCCTGTTCCAGCAAACTGCGCTGACATGGCTGGCGCTCGCGATGGTGGCGCTGGTCTGGTACGTGATGAACCGCTCCAGCCTCGGCGTCGCGCTGAAAGCAGTGGGCGACAACCCGGACAGCGTCGATGCGCAGGGCCTGTCGGTCTATGCGTTGCGCATGGGCGCCATCGTTGCAGGCTCTGCCCTGATGGCATTGGGCGGTGCCTTTTTGACAATGAGCGCCTTTGACGCCTTCTTCTTCGGCATGGTCAATGGGCGCGGTTGGGTCTGCATCGCGCTGGTGATCTTTGCAAGTTGGCGGCCCGGCAAAGCGCTTCTGGGCGCTCTGCTCTTTGGTGCGTTTGATGCGTTGCAAGTGCGCTTGCAAACGGAGATGGGCGCGCTTGTCCCGGGTCAGATTTTCCTGATGGCGCCATATATCCTCTCCATCATCGCGCTGGTCATTGCCGCGCGCAGCGCCGACTACCCCCGCGCCTTGCTCACCCCATGGTTCAAAGGCCAACGCTAGGAGCTGCCGATATGTTCGACCTTCTGATCAAGAATGCCACTCTGACAACGGGCCAAACTGGCATGGATGTCGCATGCAAAGGAGGGACTATCGCCGCTGTTGAAGCGGGTATCAGCGCTGAAGCTGGCGAGGTCATTGACGCGGATGGCAACCTCCTTTCGCCGCCCTTTGTCGATCCGCATTTCCATATGGATGCGACGCTGTCTCTGGGTACGCCGCGCATGAATGTGTCGGGCACGCTTCTTGAAGGGATCGCGCTCTGGGGGGAGCTGAAACCGATCCAATCTGTCGATGACATCGTGGCCCGCGCATTGCGCTACTGCGATCTTGCGGCGGCCAAAGGCATCGGCGCGATCCGCAGCCATGTCGATACTTGCGATGACGCGCTGACCGGCGTGCAAGCCCTGTTGCAGGTCCGCGAAACGGTGAAAGACTACATCGACCTGCAACTCGTAGCTTTCCCGCAAGACGGTGTGCTGCGAGACCCGACCGCGATGCAGAACACCCTGCGCGCACTCGATATGGGCGTCGATGTGGTGGGTGGTATCCCGCATTTTGAACGCAGCATGGCCGATGGCGCGGAAAGCGTGCGCCTGCTCTGTGAACTCGCGACAGAGCGCGGCCTCATGGTCGATATGCATTGCGACGAAAGCGATGACCCGCTGAGCCGTCACATCGAAACGCTTGCCTTTGAAACCCGCAGGCTGGGGCTCGAAGGCCGTGTCGCAGGCTCGCATCTGACCTCCATGCACTCGATGGACAATTACTACGTCTCCAAGCTGATACCGCTGATCGCGGAGGCGGGCGTCCATGCGATCCCTAATCCGCTCATCAACATCATGCTGCAGGGCCGCCACGACAGCTATCCCAAGCGCCGCGGTCAGACCCGCGTGCGCGAGCTGCGCGATGCTGGGATCACCGTGGGCTTCGGCTCGGATTGCGTTATGGACCCGTGGTATTCACTGGGCAAGGCGGACATGCTGGACGTGGCCTTCATGGGGCTGCATGTGGGCCAGCTATCCAGTCGGGAGGATATGGCGTGGTGCTTCGACGCTGTGACCGAAACCTCCGCTCGCATCATGGGGCTTGATGGCTACGGGATCGCAAAAGGTTGCGCAGCCAATCTGGTTTTGCTGCAGGCCAAGGACAAGATCGAAGCCATCCGGCTGCGCGCGCAGAGGCTCGCGGTGATCCGCAAAGGCGTTGTGATCGCCAGATCCGCCCCGGTGCTGCATGAGTTGCACTTGCCCGGCCGCGATACAAGCACGCTCAATGAAGCGCGCCTGACGGACAGCACCTAGCCGCGAAAGCTGCGCCAAAGCGGCAGAATGCCCTTGCTCACCACTGGGATCAGCGCCAAGCCCAAAGCCAATCCGAACAGGCCGTCAAATGTCGCTGTCACGGCCCATTTGACAAATCCTTGCGCGGTGTCGAGACCATGCGCAACGCCCTCGGCAATGTGGTGGATCGTATCGTAGAGCCAAGGCGCGCCCAGAACATCGAGCCCGTGAATGACGATCGAGCCTCCGACCCAGAGCATCGCCGCAGTGCCAACAACCATCAGCGCTTTCAGGAACCCGGGCATGGCTTTCACAATGCCGCGCCCGAAGGCGCGCGTCGCGGCGAGCCTGCCACTGCGCGACAAAAACAGCCCGACATCATCTGCTTTCACGATCAGCGCGACTGAGCCATAGACCGCGACCGTGATCCCGACTGCAACAGCTGCCAGGGTCGCGGCTTCCATGTAAATGTTGCTGTCGGGAATCTCGGCCAAGGCGATAGTCATGATCTCTGCCGAAAGGATGAAATCCGTCTTGATCGCACCCTGCACTTTTTGTTCTTCCAGATGCGCCGGGTCCTTGACTAAATCCTCCGGCTCATCCGCATCGTGATGATGCGGTTTGTAGAGGTGATAGACCTTCTCCGCCCCTTCAAAACAAAGATACCCGCCGCCCAGCATCAGCAAAGGCGTGATGATCCAAGGCGCGAAATTCGCCAGCAACAGCCCCACCGGGAGCAGGAAAATCAGCTTGTTTTTGATAGAACCGCGCGCGATGCGCCAGACAATCGGCAATTCGCGGGCTGGGGCGAAGCCTTGGACATATTTTGGCGTGACTGCTGCGTCATCAATCACGGCGCCTGCGGCTTTCGCACCGGCTTTCGCGGCCTGACCAATCACATCATCGACGGAGGCCGCCGCCACTTTCGCAATGCCGGCCACATCATCCAACAGAGCAAGAAGTCCGCTCATATCACTGTCCTCTTCGTTGCGCCCTTCAGCCTAGCTCAACTGCGCGCGAAGACAATCCCGGCCTTAACGCCGGTTGTAGCGTGCGACATGGTCTTCAAAGATCGGCTGCAACTGATCGCGACTTTGCGGCCCTTGCACCACGCGCCGCATCTCGCCTGAGCCGTCAAAAAGCAGCAAGGTTACATGCGGCACTCCGTAATCGGCCGCAAAGGTCGAGCCTTCCAAGGTCTTGATATTGGCCACCAGAAACTCCGGTGCCTCCTCGCCCATCGCTTTGAGTGCCTTGCGCGTTTCTCGCTGCAAACTGTTGCAGATAGCACATTGCGGGTCGTGGATCTGCACGATTGTAGCTGTGCCCTTGCCGATCTTGGTCAAATCCGCCTCGCAGATGGAAGCTTGAACGGACCTCACGCCAAAATAGCCGCCGCCCAGCAACATTGCCGCGCCGATTACGCCATATTGCAAAATCGCGCGCCGCGATTGCGCCTTCTCTACGTTGGATAGCTGCGGCGATGCCGATTTAACCCGTTTCGATTTCTGAGATTTGCGTTGCTTCTTGGCCATGTCGCCCCCGTCCATTTACTACGGGAAGCCTAGCGCAATCATTGGGATAGAGGGCGCGCAAATCTGCACGCCCTCGGTCACAAGCCTGTTATCTTAAACGATCTTGATATTTGCTTTCGCCGCGTCTTTCAGGAACGCATCCAACCCTTTGTCTGTCAGGACGTGATCGGCCATCTTCTTGATCACACCCGGAGGGGCCGTGGCGACATCAGCGCCAATCTTGGCGCAATCGGACATGTGATTGGCCGAGCGGATGGAGGCTGCGAGAATCTCTGTCTCGAACCCGTAATTGTCATAGATTTCGCGAATGTCAGCGATTAGCTCCAACCCGTCGAGGTTCAGGTCATCCAGACGCCCGATGAAGGGCGAAATGAAAGTTGCGCCAACTTTCGCGGCCAACAGCGCCTGATTGGCGGAGAAACAGAGCGTAACGTTGACCATATGGCCTTCATTTGTCAGCACATTACACGCTTTCAACCCGTCCCATGTCAGCGGCACTTTTACGGCAATGTTGTTTGCGATCTTCACCAGCTCGCGGCCTTCGGCAATCATCGCGTCGGCCTCGGTCGCGACAACTTCTGCTGAGACCGGTCCGTCTACGATCGAACAAATCTCTTTCGTCACTTCCAGAATATCGCGCCCGGATTTGGCAATTAGCGACGGGTTGGTCGTAACCCCGTCCACGATCCCCAAAGCGTTCAGCTCTTTGATGTCGTCAATTTCGGCGGTGTCTACGAAGAATTTCATCTCTCTTGGCCCTTTCGGTGGCGGTTCAGGTCTGATTAACTCTGGCTTTACCGAAAACCGGCGGTATGGGCAAAGCGAAACCTGTTTGACCACCGCCCTTCAATGCAAAGGCTGCGCAGATGGCGTTCGATCTCTGGCTCACATTCGTTGCGGCGTCGCTCGCGCTGCTGTTCATTCCCGGCCCCACGGTTTTGCTGGTGCTGAGCTACGCGCTCAGCCAGGGCAAACGCGTCGCTGTCGCCACTGCGGCGGGTGTGGCCGTTGGCGATCTGATCGCGATGAGTGCGTCGCTGGCGGGCCTCGGCGCTTTGGTCTTGGCCTCGGCGACACTGTTTACGGTTTTGAAATGGATCGGTGCGGTCTATCTGGTCTATCTCGGCATCAAGCTGTTTCGCAGCGCAGGTACGGCGGCTTTCGGCGCGACGGAACAGATGTCAGAAACCTCGGCCTCGCGTGTCTTCGGCCATGCTGCAGCTGTGACCGCTCTGAACCCAAAATCCATCGTGTTCTTTATCGCATTTGTGCCGCAATTCATCGTAGTGGACGCACCTTTGGTGCCGCAATTTGCCATTCTGATCGGCACATTCGTAGGCCTTGCTGGTCTCAATGCGCTGGCCTTCGCGCTTCTCGCGGACAAGCTACGCGCCCGTATCGCCCGCCCAGCAGTCATACAAAACTTGACCCGGGCGGGTGGCGCGGCTTTGGTGGCGATGGGCGTAGCTACAGCCACGGTGCGTCGCGCGTCCTGATCTGATGAGTGCGGGTTTTTTCCACGAAGGCGATCTGGTTGGCGTTCTGACAACGCAGCCTTTGGATCGCATTCTGGATTACAAAGCGCCCGAAGGTGGCTGCATGCTCGGCGCCTTTGTCGAGGTGCCATTGGGTCCGCGCAAAGTGCTCGGCGTGATCTGGGGCCCGGGCAAGGGCGATTGGGATTACGCTAAAACCCGCTCCGTCATCCGCGTGCTGGACGTCCCGCCGATGCGCGAAGAAATAGTGTCTTTCCTCGAAAAAGCAGGGGCTTACACGCTGACGCCGATGTCTGCGATGCTGCGATTGGCGACGCGCTCACCAGGTTTGGGCGACCCGCCTTCGATGCGCAAGATTTACCGGATGGGAACGGGGGAGGTCGACCGGGTGACGCCTGCCCGCACCAAGGTCCTGAGCGTGCTGGAAGAGTTCGGCGGGCTGGCATTTACCCTCAAAGAACTGGCGGAGATGGCAGGTGTCGGCACATCTGTCGTCAAAGGCATGGTCGCGCAAGGCGCTGTGTTCGAGGAAGAATCGCCGCGCGATCTGCCTTTCGCGCGGCTTGATCCATCGCTGCCGTCGAAAGCACTGACCGAAGATCAAGCCGCTGCTGTGGACATTCTGAACAAAGGGCAGGGCTACTCCACCACGCTGCTCAAGGGCGTCACAGGCTCAGGAAAAACAGAAGTCTATCTGGAAGCCGTCGCCGCCTGCTTGCGCGCGGGGCGTCAAGCGCTGGTGCTGCTGCCGGAGATCGCGCTGACATCAGAGTTCCTGACACGTGTAGAGGTGCGTTTCGGTGCAAAACCCGCCGAATGGCACTCTGGCGTGACGATGACAGAACGCCGCCGCGTCTGGAAAATGGTGGGCGAGGGCGGGGCGGAACTGGTCGTGGGCGCGCGCTCCGCGCTGTTTCTCCCCTACCGCGATCTGGGCTTGATCGTCGTCGATGAAGAGCATGACACATCCTACAAACAAGAAGATGGCGTATTGTATAATGCGCGCGATATGGCAGTGCTACGTGCGTCCATGTGTGGCGCAAAAGTCGTGCTGGCCTCCGCCACGCCCTCTCTGGAAAGCTGGGCAAATGCCGAAGCGGGCAAGTATCGCCGCGCTGTGCTGACCTCGCGATTTGGCGCCTCCGTGATGCCGGAAATGCGCGCGATTGATATGCGGGTGGAGGATTTGCCGGGTGGCAAATGGGTCTCCCCCACATTGCAACGCGAAATTCAGGCGCGCGTGGATCGTGGCGAGCAGTCCTTGATCTTTTTGAACCGCCGCGGCTACGCACCTGTCACACTGTGCCGCGCCTGCGGCCATCAGATCGGCTGCGATCACTGCGATGCGCGCATGGTGGAGCACCGGTTCTTGAAACGCCTGATGTGCCACCAATGCGGTGAGACAAAACCGATGCCGACGGTGTGTCCGCAGTGCGAAGCAGAAGATCGCTTGTCCCCCATCGGTCCGGGGGTCGAGCGGATGGGGGAGGAGGTCACGGCCCTCTTCCCGGATGCGCGCGTTCAGGTGTTGTCCTCGGACCATTACGGATCTGCACGCCAGCTCAAAGTACATATCGAGGCCATCGCGTCAGGAGAGGCCGATATCATCATCGGCACGCAGCTGGTCGCCAAGGGTCACAACTTCCCACTGTTGACCCTCGTCGGCGTGATCGATGCCGATCTGGGCCTCCAAGGTTCTGATCTGCGGGGGGCGGAGCGGACCTTTCAATTGATGCGGCAGGTCGCGGGTCGCGCGGGTCGCGCGGAGAAAAAAGGGCTGGCGCTGCTGCAAACGTTTCAGCCGGAACATCCTGTTATCCGCGCGATCCTGTCCGGTGATGAGGAAGGATTCTGGACGGCTGAAGCTGCGGAGCGTGAACATGCCGGCGTGCCGCCTTACGGACGCATGGCGGGGGTCGTCCTGTCGGGACCAGAAGTCGGGCCAGTGTTTGATCTCGGCAACCATCTGGCGCGCAATGATGCAGCTCTGCGCCGGGTAGGTGCTGTGGTTTATGGGCCAGCTCCTGCGCCAATTGCGCGCATCCGAGGACGACACCGTGTCCGACTTTTGGTCAAGGCACCCAAGGGCGTTGCATTGCAAGGCGCGCTGGCTGACTGGGTCAAGCCGGTCAAGCTGAGGGGCGACTTGCGCTTGTCGATCGACATTGATCCGCAGAGCTTCTTTTAAGCGTTCCGCAATGCATATTTTTGCCAAGATGAAGCGGCTTTTCATCTGTCGGCGCGCCGGATAAACAGGCAGGGTTTGGGGATCACAGGACTTCTGCAATGACGATCACACCGCAACCGGGGATCATGGAAATCGCGCTCTATCAAGGCGGTGCGGCCTCTATTGAGGGTGTCGCCGAGGTGGTGAAGCTCTCCTCCAATGAAAACCCCTATGGGCCAAGCCCACGTGCGTCAGACGCGTTTCGCCAATCCGCAGCGGAGTTGCATGTCTACCCCTCGACCCAGCATGAGCGGCTGCGCGAGGCGATCGGCGAGGTGCATGGTGTTGATCCTGCGCGTGTTATTTGCGGCGTGGGCTCGGACGAGATCATTTCCTTTCTGTGCTACGCCTATGTCGGCCCGGGCGATGAGGTGCTGCACACTGAACATGGGTTTGCGATGTATCGTATCTCTGCGCTGGCTGCGGGAGCGACGCCCGTCGTGGCGCCGGAGGCAGAGCGACGCACGGATGTGGATGCGCTTTTGGCTGCGGTGACTGAGCGGACCAAGCTCGTTTTCATTGCAAATCCCAACAATCCTACGGGCACTATGATCCCAGAGACTGAGGTCACGCGTCTCGCAGATGGCCTGCCTGAGGGGTGTGTGTTGGTTCTCGATGGGGCCTATGCCGAATATGTCGAGGATTTTGATGCAGGTCTGGGGGTGCTAGAGCCGCGCGCCAACGTGTTCATGACCCGCACATTTTCGAAGATTTACGGGCTCGGAGGGTTGCGCGTCGGCTGGGGCTATGGCCCTCAGGAGATGATCGATACGCTCAACCGCATCCGTGGCCCCTTCAACTTGTCGGGACCGGCGCTGAAAGCCGCACATGCAGCAATCCGCGATACGGGCTACACGGCCCGCTGTCGGACGGAAAACGCCAAATGGCGGGCGTGGCTGGCGGCTGAACTGGACAAGATCGGGGTCCCGTCCGATCCGTCAGAATGTAATTTCATCCTCGCACGATTTGCTTCACCGCAGGAGGCTGCGGCTTGTGACGCGCAACTGAAATCAAAAGGCCTGATCGTGCGCATGGTTGGCGGCTACGGCTTGCCCCATTGCTTGCGGATCACCATCGGCTCTGAACACGCGTGCCGCCGTGTTGCGCAGGCCATTTCAGAGTTCAAAGGAGCCTCTTGATGGCCCAGATATATGACCGCGTGGCTTTGATCGGGCTCGGACTGATCGCATCGTCTCTTGCCTATGCGATGCGGCGCGACGCTTTGGCAGGTGACATCATCGGGACCGCACGCTCTGCCGAGACGCGCGAGATTGCGCGCGAGATCGGGTTTTGTGATCGCATCACAGAGACTGCGGCAGAGGCTGTCAAAGATGCTGATCTGGTGATCCTGTGCGTGCCCATTGGCGTGATGGGCCGGGTTGCGGAGGAGATCGCACCGCATCTCAAAACGGGCGCTGTGCTCAGCGATGTTGGTTCTACAAAACGCGCGGTGATCGACGCTGTCGCGCCGCATGTTCCGGAAGGCGTACATTTCATTCCGGCGCACCCGATGGCCGGTACGGAGCAGTCCGGTCCGCGCTCAGGCTTTGCGGAACTGTTCGAGAACCGCTGGTGTTTGATGACCCCGATGGGCGCAGACAAGCAGATGCTTGCGACCTATCGCGGGCTTTGGGAGGCGATGGGGTCAAATGTGGAGGAGATGGATCCGGACCATCATGATCTGGTCTGCGCCGTGACCTCTCATGCGCCGCATCTGATTGCGTATACCATGGTTGGCGTGGCCGATGACTTGCGCCGTGTGACGGATAATGAGGTCATCCAGTTCTCAGCCGGTGGCTTTCGTGACTTCACGCGG
Organism: Pseudomonadota bacterium; assembly: GCA_039195745.1. Taxonomy (GTDB): domain Bacteria; phylum Pseudomonadota; class Alphaproteobacteria; order Rhodobacterales; family Rhodobacteraceae; genus Litoreibacter. Next base: position 108,628 of record JBCCVD010000012.1, read on the forward strand.
ATTGCGGCCTCCGACCCGACCATGTGGCGCGATGTTTTTCTGGCCAATAAGGATGCGACGCTTGAAATCCTTGGTCGTTTCACGGAAGAGCTTTTCGCGCTGCAGCGCGCGATCCGGCAGGGCGACGGCGATCACCTGCATGACTATTTTACACGGACGCGCGCAATCCGGCGCGGTATCATCGAATCCGGTCAGGACACCGATGCGCCGAACTTCGGCAGAGGGCGATAACGCATGCGGATGATCAGGCTGTGCTGCGCTTGTGTGATCCTGTTTGCGAGCACCGCGCTCGCGGATGCGCCGTCAAAATCGCAGCGGCCCTTGCCGCGTGGCGTCAGTATCCAACCCGTGGGGACCACTCAGCCCGCCCCGCGCCCGGCCGCCAAAACAGAGCGCAAGGGGCTGCTCGCGATTCTCGGTCTCAAGAAGTCACAACGCCCTTCGGAACGGCCGGCCGGATTGCAAAAGAAAGCCGCAGCGCGCATCGCCAAAGGCGCGCAGGGTTCTGTCTGCGGTGATGCCTCGATCAAGGGCAATGTCATCAAACCGATCCGTGGGCCCGGCGCTTGTGGTGTTGCCAATCCGGTGCGTCTGACTTCCGTCGATGGTGTTGCGCTCAGCCAGAAGCCGACGATTGACTGCACGACGGCCAAAGCCCTAAAATCATGGGTGCGCAACGGGTTGAAACCGGCTGTAGGCAAGGTCGGTGGCGGGGTGAAATCCCTGCGCGTTGTCGCGCATTACGCTTGCCGTAACCGCAACAATGCGCGCAGCGGGCGGTTGTCAGAACATGCCAAAGGCCGCGCCGTCGATATTGCGGCGATCAATCTCAACAATGGTCAGCAAATCACTGTTCTCAAAGGCTGGCGCAACCGCCAGCAGGGTCCGATCCTGAAGCGTGCGCATAAAGCGGCGTGCGGGCCTTTTGGCACGGTTCTGGGGCCCAATGCGAACCGATTTCATCAAGATCATTTTCATTTCGACACCGCGCGGTATCGCTCCGGGTCCTACTGCCGCTAAGGCAGCCTGATCTCCGGCGCTGGACCGATGGGTAAGGGGCCCAGAAAGGTTGCGCCACTAGAAAACCGCAACGTTGCATCCAGCGCGTTCGGGTTGCCCGAGGCATTGGCCAAAAGCCCGAGACCGAATTCCGCAGCAGAAGCGGCACTCGCTTCAACGGCTCCGGCCTGCACAGCCAAGGCCAGCATGTCGCGCCAGTTCTTGGCCGTGATCGCCAATTCGCCTTCGGGTTTTGCGTCTCGCACCTCCATCTCGCCTTTCGCGCGCAGATCAAGCTGCCCCCATGTGCCGCGTATCACATTCACTTTCAAACCGGCTACATCCGGGCGGCGCGTTTCCAAGGCGCGGCGGTTCAACGGGCCCGCCAGTTCAGCTTGAACATCGAGTTTCAGCGCCTCTATCTGATTGGGAAGTGTGCCGCCCTGATCAATGATCCGGCGGAACTGTTCACCGGGAAGCAGGGTCGCGATATCGACCACGACATCATAGGTAGAGGCTGTTGCGGGCGCGTTGCGGATCGCGGCGTTTAGTCGGTCAAAGCTGGCCGTCCATCCGTCGCTGGAGGTCACAGACGCACCGGCCATCTCCACCGTTGCGCGGTCCAGTTCCAAAGCCGTCGATGGTTTCACCACGAGAGAGGCGCGCATGGTCTCGGAGCGGACTGACAATTTGCCATGCGGCGTCGCAAAGATCTGTTCTGCGGGCCAGACAGCGATCAAATGGTTGGGTTTGTAGCTCAGCGACAGCACCTGAAAGAATGGCGCTTGCCAGCTGATGCCGGTCTCTGGATCAGTCAGTTGCAAATCGGTCAGGGTTGTGTCGAACCGGTTGGGAAATCCGCGCACGACGTGGTCGGAATACTCTACCTGCCAGCCCTCGGCGCGCCGGTCATCCATCCACTTCGTCACCGCAGCCTTATGCCCGGTGGAACCGATCACCCAATACCCAGCCCAGACCGCAGCCACAACAATGATCAAGGTCAACAGTTTGCGCATCTCGACTCTTTTCCCTTTTCCTTCCCGATCTCATGTACTAGCCCGCGCGCAGGAGGACCAGAGAGATGGTGACGCAACCCTTATGGGTGTTCGGATATGGCTCGCTTTTGTGGAATCCCGGCTTCACGCCGGTGGAAACTGTGCCCGCGCGCCTGACAGGCTATCACCGGTCATTCTGCATGTGGTCGATCCACCATCGCGGTTCTGTTGAAACGCCGGGCCTTGTTCTGGCGCTCGATGTGGCGGCGGGTGCAAGCTGCGAAGGGGTGGCCTTCCGCGTCGCTGATCACGAGACAGACCATGTCCTGCAGATGTTGCGGGAACGGGAATTGATTTCATCGGCCTATTACGAAGACACGCTGCCATTGGCATTGAAAGACGGCCGCCGCGTCGACGCGCTTTGCTACATCATCGCGCAAGATCACGTGCAGTATTGCGGCGACCTCTCGCTGGAACGGCAGGCGCAGGTAATCGCCAATGCCGTGGGCGGGAGAGGGCCCAATACCGAATACCTCTACAACACCGCTGCGCATCTCAGCGAGATGGGCGTCAGTGATCCGGACATGGATTGGCTCGTCACCCGTGTGCGCGAATTGAGCGCTGACCCTGCCTGACAGAAAACCATGGCAAATCCGGCGCGCGCCTCGTATGTTCCTGAAAAAAAGACCTATGCGGGCAAAGTAAGGGTATGAGTATGGACAGTCCTGACAGGGGGCGCAGCGGGCAATTTACGCAGCCGATCCGCCAGATCGTCTTGATGCTGGTGATCTGCGGCCTCGTCGGATTTGGCGCCTTTTTGATCTATCCGGCCGTTTCCGGTGTGTTCCTTGCGAACCCGGTTCTGAACTCCGTCATCATGAGTGTCTTCTTTCTGGGCGTGATCGCCTGTTTCTGGCAGGTTTTCCAACTGATCACATCTGTCTCCTGGATCGAACGGTTTGCCGGTGACACAACGGGGCAAGAACAGGATGGGGCGCCGCGGCTTTTGGCGTCCCTCGCGGCGCTTCTCAGGTCGCGTGGCGCCCGCATGCAGATCAGCGCCTCGTCATCTCGCACCATTCTGGATTCTGTCGGCACCCGCATGGACGAAGTGCGAGATATCACGCGCTACATCATCAATCTGCTGATTTTCCTAGGGCTTTTGGGTACGTTTTATGGCCTCGCCACCACTATTCCGGGCATTGTCGAGACCATTCAGTCGCTGAATGTGCAAGACGGTCAAAGCTCACAAGAGGTCTTCTCCAACCTCATTGGCGGGCTTGAAAGCCAATTGGCTGGCATGGGCACCGCCTTTGCCTCCTCTCTTTTGGGTCTCGCCGGTTCGCTCGTCGTCGGTCTGTTGGAGCTTTTCGCGGGCCACGGTCAGAACCGCTTCTACCGGGAGATGGAGGAATGGCTGTCCACCATCACCCGCGTCGGTTTTTCCTCGGGTGAAGATGGCGGGCAGGGCGGCTTTGACCAATCCGTTGTGGCCACAGTGCTCGATCACATGGTGGAGCAGATCGACAGCCTGCAAGGCCTCTTCCTGCAAGGGGAGACGGTGCGCAAAGAGACGGATGAACGGCTTGAAACCGTCACTGCTTCGGTCGCGCGTCTGACGGCGAAGCTTGACACAACCATAGACCCGACCGATGCCCTGAACCGGGTTGCTGCAGGGCAAGAGCAATTGCTTGCCCATCTCGTTCAGGTGCAAGGCGATGCGGACGGGATTGATCCGGAAAGCCGGATGCGCCTGCGCTCGATTGACGTGCAGTTGCTGAAAATCCTTGAGGAAATCAAAGTCGGCCGCGAAGACACGGCCGCGCAGATTTCGGCCGATCTGGGTCAGGTGACGCAGGCCGTGCGTCAATTGACGCGTTCGGTCCGGCCGTCTCCGCCGCCGCAACCTCCGCGCCCGCCAAGACCGACGGAGTAGGCCATGGCACTGGCGCGACGCAACGGGCAGAGGTTTGAGGCTAATATCTGGCCAGGTTTCGTGGACGCGATGACAGCGCTTTTGCTCGTGCTGGTTTTCGTCTTGTCCATCTTCATGATGGTACAATTCATGCTGAACGAAACCATCACGTCGCAAGACAGTGAGTTGGATCAACTTTCCGGTCAGGTTCAATCCTTGGCTGAAGCCCTGGGGCTGGAACAGCAACGCGGCGCGGACCTGCAGGACGAACTCACTGTTGCGCGCGATCAATCCGCCGCGCAGGCCACGCTGATCGCGTCGCTCACCCAACAAAGCAATGAACAATCATCCCGCATCGCAAATTTCGAAGAACAGGTCGCGGGCCTTCTCGCCCAGCGGTCCGATCTGGAAAGCAGGATTGTTACGCTGACAGGCGAGCGGGACGCAAGCCAATCCGCGTTGAGCGAAGCGGAAGCCAATGCCGCTGCACTGAGCGCGCGGATAGATGAAATCGAAGCGGGGCTCGCGCGCGAAATCACCGAAAAAGAGGCCGCGCAATTGGCCTTAGCACAGGCTCGTGCTGAGATTGATGAAGGCGCGGAGGCCGCGCGCCTCGCTGCCGCGCGCACAGACGCATTGCAAGCTTTGATTGCGGATCTGGAACGCAAGACCGAAGCGCAGGGCGAAGCGCTCAGCGCCGCCGAAGCCGCCCGTCTGGCCGATGCCGCTGCCGCAGAGGCGCTGCGCGAACGTCTTGCCAATGCCGATGCGGAACTGACCGCTATGTCGCTCGCCCTGGAAGAAAAGCGGCAGGAGGCGGAAGACACGCTGACCCTTTTGGCTGCGGCAAATTCGGCGAAAGACGAACTCGACGAAAAGCTGCTGGCCGCGCTTCTCGCGGGGCAGACCGCAAAGACCGAAGCGGCGGGCACGGAAGAGCAATTGCGCAGCAGGATCACCGGACTGGAACAGCAGATCGCCACCCTCCAATCCGATCAGGCCGACAGTCAGGCCGCCCGCGTCGACCTGCTGGGTCAGATTGGCAATCTGGAAGCGCAGATCGCAGCGCTACAATCCGATCAGCAGGCTGAGGAAACCACCCGAGCCGAATTGCTGGGTCAGATCAGTGGCTTGCAAACCCAACTTGAGGCCTTGCAATCGGAACGCAACGCAGAGCAGGTCGCTCGTGCAAACCTTCTGGGACAAATCGGCGGCCTTGAGGCGCAGATCGCAGCCTTGCAGACGGAGCGCGACACGGCACTGACAAATGCGACCCGCTTGCAGGGCCAGATCGATGCGTCAACCGCGCGTGAGGCGGAATTGCAATCGCAGCTTGCTGGGGCACGCGCCGCTCTGGACAATGGTAGCACGTCGCAAGATGAGCTGCGCCGCCAACTGCTAGCAGCTCTCGCCGCGCAAAAAGCGGCTGAGCTCGAAGGGCAGGAGGCGTTAAATGTGGCACAACAACGCGAAATTCTACTCGCAACCGCCAATCAACAACTTGATGTCGAACGTGCCGCCAGCGCGGAAAGCCAGCGCCAGGTCGAGGCACTCAATCAACAGGTCGCAGCCTTGCGCAATCAGCTGGGCTCGCTGCAAGCACTGCTCGATGATGCCGGGCTGCGCGATGAAGCCGCGAATGTGCAAATCTCTGCCCTTGGATCCCAGCTGAACACCGCACTCGCGCAAGTCGCTGCAGAACAAAAGCGCCTCGCGGAAGAGCAGTCCAAACGGGTGGCCCTGGAAGAGGCGGAACGCGAACGTCTTTTGGCAGAGGCCAAGGAATTGAAAAAATACCGGTCTGAATTTTTTGGCCAGCTGCGCCAGTTACTGGGCAACCAGGACGGTGTGCGGATCGAAGGGGACCGCTTTGTCTTTTCCTCAGAGGTGCTGTTTCAGCCCGCCCGCGCAAACCTGTCCGCAGCAGGTCAGGCGGAGATCGCCAAAGTCGCAGACATCTTGCTCAGTGTGGCAGATGATATCCCGGAGGAACTCAATTGGGTGATCCGGGTCGACGGGCATACGGACAATTCGCCACTTTCTGGTCAGGGGCAGTTCCGGGACAATTGGGAACTTAGTCAGGCCCGCGCCCTGTCGGTTGTTCGCTACATGAGCGGCACATTAGGCATTCCGCCTGCACGTCTCGCCGCCAACGGGTTCGGGGAGTATCAGCCGATCAACACCGATGACACACCCGAAGCGCGCGCGCAAAATCGACGGATTGAACTGAAACTGACCGAGAAGTAATCAATCAGTAACGCTCAGCGAGACTGCCTGAGTAGCGTAAACCTCGCCATCACGCAGCCATGAGATCTGACCCTGATAGGTGCCAGCGGGCCAGCCGGTTTCAGGCTTGCGCTTTCCGGTGGCACGAAACAATTGCGCTTGGGTCTTTTCTAATTCGATGTCCGACTTGAACGACCAGCCATCCGGCCCGACGATGCTGAATTGCAAAATGTCGCCGCTTTGCCCGCCAAACAGATAGGCCCAAATCACGATGGCTGGCGCGTCCGATGTCAGGCTTTGCGGATCAAAATCGCCCTGCTTGATCTGTTGGAACTCCGGAATGCCATCGTGAAATCCCGCATCCAAGAAGCCTCCGGCGCGATACACAGGTGTGATTGTTGCATCCCAGAGGTCCTCTGCCGGTGCCATGCAGCCTTGGGAGCCTTCAGGGTTGAACGGATCAACCACCTTTCCATCTTTACGTACTGACAAGTGCACATGCGGGAAGGCCGTGCGCCCCGACAGGCCGATTTGACCGAGCGGTTGCCCCGCTTGCACCGCCGTGCCTTTCGTGACGCGCAGGCTGCCCTGTTTCAGGTGGCAGTATTGGGTTTCCCACCCATCCGCATGGGCGATTACGAGGCCGTTGCCGCATTCACGCCCCGATACATCTGGCGCGTTTGCGTCTGTCACATTGATATCTGCCATCCCATCGCGTATCGCGACCACACGCCCGGCGGCAGAAGCGACCACAGTCGCGCCGCGTGCCATGTCTGCCCGCGTGGCAAGGCGGAAATCTGTCCCTTTGTGCCCGTCATAACTCAGCGGGCCACACGTAAAATCAGATGCGCCCGGGCCCCGGTCGCTATCGACATATTGCTGGATGATGCATGGGGTATTGGCCTCTGGGCCGCAGTCAAGTGGCGGCCTTATCGAGAACCCCTCCGCAAGCGCTGATGCGGTTGCGAAGGGGAAGAGAAGGGCGAGGGCAAGCCTCACTCAGCCGTAAGCAGAGGCGGCTTTTTCTTTGACCCGATCCGCGCTTTTTCAGGTTCGAGGATCTGCAGATCAATCTCACCTTTCTTCACGCCGACCTTGACCACACCGCCTTTGGCGAGCTTGCCGAACAGCAATTCCTCGGCCAGTGGCTTTTTCAGATGCTCCTGGATCACACGTGCCAATGGACGCGCGCCCATTTTGGCGTCATAGCCTTTGTCGCCCAGCCAATCGGAGGCAGCGGGCGTCAGTTCAAAGGTAACATTGCGGTCCATCAGTTGCGCTTCGAGCTGCAGCACGAATTTCTCCACCACGCGGGAGATGATCTTTTTGCCAAGTGGTGCAAAGGAGATAACGGCATCCAGACGGTTGCGGAATTCCGGCGTGAACAGGCGTTCGATAGCTTCGGTATCTTCGCCTTCGCGACGATCGCGATTGAAGCCAAGCGGCGCACGCGCCGCGTCAGAGGCACCGGCATTGGACGTCATGATCAAGATCACATTGCGGAAATCTGTGGTCCGGCCGTTATGGTCAGTCAGTTTGCCGTGATCCATCACCTGCAGCAGGATATTGAAGACATCCGGATGCGCTTTCTCCACCTCGTCGAGCAGCAACACGCAATGCGGGCTCTGGTCGACCTTATCGGTGAGCAAGCCGCCCTGATCAAAACCGACATAGCCCGGAGGCGCGCCAATCAGGCGGGAGATCGCGTGTTTCTCCATATATTCGGACATATCGAAGCGGATCAGCTCCACACCCAACTGTTCAGACAGCGCTTTCGCAGCCTCGGTCTTTCCCACACCGGTTGGCCCGGCGAACAGGTAATTGCCGATGGGTTTTTCGGGTTCACGCAAACCGGCGCGGGCCAGTTTGATGGCAGAGGCCAGCGCCTCAATGGCTGTATCCTGCCCGAAGACCTGACGCTTCAGCGCTTTTTCCAGATCTTTCAGCGTTTCCGCATCATCTTTGGAAACAGTCTTCGGCGGGATGCGTGCAATTTTGGCTACAACCGCCTCGATCTCCTTCACGCCGATAGATTTACGACGTTTCGATTCAACGACCAGGTGCTGCGCAGCACCGGCCTCATCGATGACGTCGATTGCCTTATCGGGCAGTTTGCGGTCATGAATATAGCGTGAAGACAACTCCACGGCCGATTTGATCGCATCAGCGGTATATTTGATGCCGTGATGTTCCTCGAAATAGGTCTTGATACCTTTGAGGATCTGAACGGCGTCATCCACGGTCGGCTCCACCACATCGATCTTCTGGAAACGACGGCTCAAGGCGCGGTCTTTCTCGAAATGTTGGCGGAATTCTTTGTAGGTGGTCGAGCCCATGCAGCGCAGTTTGCCGCCCTGCAGTGCCGGTTTCAGAAGGTTCGATGCGTCCATCGCGCCACCAGAGGTCGCGCCAGCACCTATGACGGTGTGGATCTCATCAATGAAAAGCACTGCATCTGGATGCTCTTCAAGCTCCTGCATCACGGCTTTCAGCCGTTCTTCGAAATCACCGCGATAGCGGGTGCCTGCCAGAAGCGCGCCCATATCTAATGAATAAATCGTGGTTTCCGACAGGATTTCCGGTGTTTCGCCATCGACAATTTTCATTGCAAGACCTTCTGCAATCGCGGTCTTGCCCACGCCGGGATCGCCCACCAGAAGCGGGTTGTTTTTGCGGCGGCGGCACAGGACCTGCACGCAGCGCTCCACCTCATGGCCGCGGCCGATTAGTGGGTCGATGTCGCCATCTTTCGCCTTGGCGTTTAGATCGACGCAGTATTTGGCCAGCGCTGATTCCTTTGCCTCCTCGCCGGAATTGCCGTCAGTTGAGGCCTGTTCGCCGTCAAATTCGGTGGAGCCGGACACAGGACGCACTTCGCCAAATTCGGGGTCTTTCGCCACGCCGTGCGCAATGAAATTCACTGCGTCGTAGCGGGTCATGTCTTGTTCCTGCAGGAAGAATGCGGCATTCGACTCGCGTTCCGCAAATATCGCGACAAGTACATTCGCGCCCGTGACTTCTGTACGGCCGGAAGATTGCACATGAATGGCTGCGCGTTGAATCACGCGCTGGAATGCAGCCGTAGGGACGGCCTCGGACCCTTCGACGTCTGTGACCAGCGTTGATAGCTCTTCTTCGATGAACTCAGACAGCGTTGCGCGGAGGTTTTCCAGATCGACGCCGCAGGCTTGCATAACTTTGGCCGCGTCGGGCTCATCCGTCAGCGCAAGCAAAAGATGTTCCAATGTAGCCAGTTCGTGGCGATGCGCATTGGCCTGCGCAAGCGCCGAATGGATGGCTTTTTCCAGAGTGTCCGAGAATGATGGCACCCTATGCTCCTTTTTGTCAGGGCAGTTCCGGGTCGAGGACCCAGGATTACCTTTGCCTCTTAGACCTTACAGTTCGGTTTAATTCCGAAAGCTTCAAGCCTTTTCTGATCACATTACTTGTGAATTAGCCCGTTTTATGGCGCGTCGAGTCTAAAATGCCTGTTTTTAAGGCATTCTTAACGAGTCATTTGCTGCCAACTTCGGCGTCCGCACCAAATGCACCCCCCTGTATAGGGGGGGTGCGGGGCTGCGTGCTTCTCGAAACGTTTACGATTTGAAAAGACGAGTTTGTTTGAGGAGCGATAGATGCGTTGTATTAAACTCACTGCAGTATGTGCGATCTTGGCCACTTTGCCGGGAACAGCATTTGCGCAAGGTTTATCTTGTGATGAAGGTTTTGTGTTGGACCCTGACACGTTAGATTGCGTGCCGGACAGCTCCGAGCCGCCTCCCGTCGATGAGGGTTTGCTCCCCAAGCTCCTCAGATTTCTAACGCCGGAGGAGGGGAGCTCTTTCGTAGCAGGTACTAAAGTTGCGCCAACGGGCCGCACCAGTCTGACCAATGTACAGAAATTGCCGCTCGATCTGACGATTGTGATAGACGATTCCGCTTCGATGCGTGTGCCGACAAGTTTGCCCAATGAACAGACACCAGACCCGCGCGACGGGTTGAGCACGATGGATGTGGTCAAGGCAGGCGTTTTGGATTTGATATCTGCGCTTTCCGATCAGGCGGTCGTTACAGTCATCACCTTTGGCGATGCTCTGGCCTCGGCGACGGAGAAACGCATCGACCGCAATTTCGACGCAGCCGCGGACCCCGGAAGTGAAAAAACACGCGCACAGGTCGCCGATTTTGTCGCTGCGATTACACCGGACGGGCAGGCAACGCGCTACGATTTGGGGTTCACAGAAGCACTTGGTCTCTACGCGGGCGGTGTCGGCAGTGGTTTTAGTTTGGACGCGTTCGACCGCGAGCTCTTGTTTCTGTCTGATGGGCGACCAAGCAGTCTGAATTACTTTACGCAGCTCAATGCGCTGAATTTCCGCGGCGTTGACCCGATTTTCGTGTCCCTTCCCGGAAACTCCTCAAGCGGCAACGCTGTCCTGCGGCAGGCCGCTAGTCGCACCGGTGGACAGGTCTACGATTTTTCCGGTTCCGCGCAGGGTCTGCTTGACGCGTTTGCCAACCCTGCCACTGCGCTCTTTGGTATTACGTCGGTAGAAATCACCAATCCCGATAGCAGCAGCTATTTCGTCGACACGGATGCGTTTGGGAATTTCACGTTGAGCCCGTTTGCATTGTCAAAGGGTGATAACATTTTCACAGCCACTGCGCTTTTTGAGAATGGCGAGATGTTCACCGAGACCCTGACACTCAAAGGTGTCGGACCAGACGTGGCCGCAGTACCGCTGCCTGCCTCCCTTTGGTTTCTGGGTGTTGGCATTGCTGGGCTCGGCGTCATGCGGCGCAGGACACGCAACGGTTGATCCCCGAAACCTGTTGCGGACGGGCAGGCCACCGGTACCCGCCGGTGGCCTGTGTCCTGGCAAACAATTGCCTCGAAGATGGAATGGCGCCTTGACGGGAGGCCTGAATTTCGAAGACTAGCGGCACCCCCTCGCAACCGCACAAGAGAGTGCCGTGCATCTTGATGTACAAGATCTGAAGAATTTCTATTACCGGACCTCTCTGGGACGGGTGGCTCAGCGTGCAGTTCGGGATCAGATGGGTCATGTCTGGAAAAGCTGGCGCTCCGAAACTGTCGTGGGTTTTGGATTCGCAGCGCCCTTGCTGCGCCCCTATCTGGCTGAGGCGCGCCGTGTCGTGGCTTTGATGCCCGGACCACAGGGTGTGATGCACTGGCCTGCGGGGGAGGCCAATGTCTCTGTTCTTTGCGAGGAAACCGTTTGGCCGTTGCAAACGGGCCATGTGGACAAACTGGTCGTCCTTCATGGGCTTGAAACGTCTGAAAACCCCTCCGCGCTGCTGGATGAGTGCTGGCGCGTCTTGGCGCCCGGGGGCAGAGCGCTCTTTATTGTGCCAAACCGCGCTGGGCTGTGGTCGCGCCGTGATCGCACGCCATACGGGTTTGGAAGGCCCTATTCGCTGCCGCAGCTTGAGGCACAACTCAAGCGGCACAATTTTTCGCCAGAGCGTCATCTTGCAGCACTTTTTGCGGTGCCGAGTGAGAAACGATTCTGGCTCAAGGCGGCACAAATGATGGAGAGGGTCGGCCGGAAAGTCTCCGGACGGTTTGCCGGTGGGGTGCTGATCGTGGAGGCCACCAAGCAGGTCTATGCGCCCAGAACAAAAGGCAAAAAGGTCACGATCCGCACGCCATTGCGAGGGCTCGAAGGCGCGACGGCAGGGGTCGCAGGTGACTCGGTCGAGAATCTGTAACGATTCACGCGGCCAAGGCCTCAGATCCATACATAGCTACGATCCGTCGCATTCGACCTGATTCAATAAATCAAGGCCTGTATGGAGTTATGAACAATGACTTCACGAATTACTTCATTGGGAGTTGCGCCGCGCAGACCGCTTTGCTACATCGCACCTGATTTACGGGGGATGCCTTGCGCGTTCCCTTTTCAATTGCCTGAAAGCCGGCTCTGAGATTGGCGAACAGGCGCAAAGTCATCGAAGGGGTGGACGTGTCCGAACCAGTCTCGATCTCAACCGGAATTGCAGCGCGCTATGCAACTGCCGTGTTCGACCTTGCCAATGAGGGCAAGAAACTTCCAGCGCTTGAAAAAGACATTGACGCATTGGATGCAGCGATTGGCTCCAGTGCCGAGTTTCAAACGCTGATCTCCTCGCCACTCTACACCCGAGAGCAGCAAGGCGCCGCAATCGCCGCGATCGCCAAGAAGATGAAGCTGTCAGCAACTGTCGCCAACACGCTATCACTCATGGCATCCAAGCGCCGCTTATTCGTGCTGCCGCAACTGGTCTCAGAACTGCGCGCGCGCATCTCGGAACAAAAAGGCGAAGTGACCGCTGACGTGATCGCTGCAAAAGCCTTGACCAAAGCGCAACAAGATAAACTTGCCAAGACGCTGAAAGCGACTGTCGGCAAAGATGTGAAAATCATTATGGCCGTTGATGAGACTCTCATCGGCGGTCTTGTCGTTAAAGTGGGCTCGAAGATGGTCGACACGTCGATCCGCTCCAAGCTCGCCGCCCTGCAGAATTCTATGAAAGAGGCCGGATAACATGGCAATCCAAGCAGCGGAAATCTCCGCAATCCTGAAAGACCAAATCAAGAATTTTGGCAAAGAAGTTGAAGTGGCTGAAGTCGGCCGCGTGCTCTCCGTCGGTGACGGGATCGCCCGCGTTTATGGTCTGGACAATGTTCAGGCCGGTGAGATGGTTGAATTCCCTGGCGGCATTCAAGGCATGGCGCTGAACCTTGAAAGCGACAACGTCGGTGTTGTTATCTTCGGGTCCGACCGCGACATTAAAGAAGGTGACACTGTTAAGCGCACCAACTCCATCGTGGACGTGCCAGCCGGTGACGAACTGCTGGGCCGCGTTGTAGACGGTCTGGGCAACCCGGTTGACGGCAAAGGCCCGATCAAAACCAAGCAACGCGTTGTCGCTGACCAGAAAGCGCCTGGCATCATCCCTCGTAAGTCGGTGCATGAGCCAATGGCAACCGGTCTGAAATCCGTCGACTCGATGATCCCGATTGGCCGTGGCCAGCGTGAGCTTGTCATTGGTGACCGCCAGACAGGTAAAACTGCTGTGGCTCTGGACGCGATCCTGAACCAGAAATCCTACAATGACGCGGCCAAAGACGAAAACGGCAAGCTTTACTGCATCTACGTCGCTATCGGCCAAAAGCGCTCGACCGTGGCGCAGCTGGTGAAAAAGCTCGAAGAAACCGGTGCGATTGACTACTCCATCGTGGTTGCCGCCACCGCCTCCGAGCCTGCGCCGATGCAGTTCCTGGCACCCTATGCCGCGACCGCGATGGCCGAACACTTCCGCGACAATGGCCGCCACGCGCTGATTATCTATGATGATCTGTCCAAACAGGCCGTGGCCTATCGTCAGATGTCATTGTTGCTGCGTCGCCCTCCTGGTCGTGAAGCGTATCCAGGTGACGTTTTCTACCTCCACTCCCGTTTGCTTGAGC
>JBCCVD010000013.1:0-120420 GCA_039195745.1 Pseudomonadota bacterium
CGACTCTGCCGCTGAGCGCGTCCTGGGTCAGACCTCGCAAGGCGACGTGTTGAAAGCGCAGGAAATCGGCGCACTGTCGAATGAAAGCGCGGCTGAGCGTCCGGTGTATGCCGAGGCTGATGTCGCCACGCGCAACGTCTCTGTGCTGAGCTTCTTTGCGCTGGGCAATGACAGCGCTGCTGAGCGTGTCGTGAAATAATCCCCGCCCCGTCTGTCTCCTCCCCGCAGACTGAGACATGGGTCGCCCGACCGGGCGGCCCATGTTGCGTTTCAGCGGGTCAGGCGTTTCATGCCGCGCTCAATCCCGTCCAGCGTCATCGGGACCATGCGGTCCTTGCCGAAAATCTCTTGAATCATCTGGGTGGATTGGGTGTGCCGCCAATAGCGCTCGTCAACGGGATTGATCCAGAGATTGGACTGCCATTGATCGCGGGCGCGGGCGAGCCAGACATGGCCTGCCTCGGCGTTCCAATGCTCGTTCGCACCGCCGGGATAGGCAATCTCATAGGGGGACATGGCGGCGTCGCCCACGAAAATGCATTTGTAATCAGGGCCGTAGGTTCTGAGCAGCTCATGCGTGTCGGTCTGTTCGGACCAGCGGCGTTTGTTATCGGTCCAGACGCCTTCATAGAGGCAATTGTGGAAGTAATAGTGCTTGAGGTGCTTGAATTCCGAAGTGGCCGCGGAGAAGAGCTCTTCCACGATCTGGACATGCGGGTCCATGGAGCCGCCGATATCGAGAAACAGCAGGACTTTCACCGCATTGCGACGCTCGGGCCGGGTTTTGACGTCGAGATAGCCGTTTTCGGCCGTGGCGCGTATGGTGCCGTGCAGGTCAAGCTCATCTGCGGCCCCATCACGGGCCCAGCGGCGCAGGCGTTTCAGAGCGACTTTGATGTTGCGGGTGCCGAGTTCTGTGGAACCGTCGAGATCGCGAAATTCCCGTTTGTCCCAAACCTTGACGGCGCGGCGATGTCGGCTTTCGTGCTGGCCGATGCGCACGCCTTCAGGATTGTAGCCATAGGCCCCAAAGGGGGAGGTGCCCGCCGTGCCAATCCATTTGCTGCCGCCCTGATGGCGCTTTTCCTGTTCCTTGAGCCGTTGTTTCAACGTCTCCATCAGCTTGTCGAAACCGCCCAGCGCTTCGATCTCAGCGCGCTCTTCTTCGCTGAGGTGCTTTTCGGCGAGCTTTTCCAGCCATTCGCGCGGGATATCGACGGCCTCCAACATCTCGCCGGTATCAATATGCTCCAAGCCTTCGAATGTGGTGGCGAAGGCGCGGTCGAACCGGTCGAGGTGGCGCTCGTCTTTGACCATGGTTGTGCGGGCGAAATAGTAGAACCCGTCGAGATCATAGGTGACAAGCCCCGCGCGCAGACCTTCGAGGAAAGCGAGGTATTCACGCAGCGAGACGGGGACTTTGGCAGCGCGCAGATTTTCGAAAAAGCGCAGGAACATGGCGCTTAGACGGAGGCGCGCGCGATGAAGATCGCAATGAAGAGTCCGATAACGGCAAAGAATATGCCGTAGCCCGCCGCGTATTGGCCCATGTCTTTCTTGTTGCCGCCGCGTCTTTTCATGAGTGTCGCACCGGTCACGGCGCCGAGGGTCCCGGTGATGAGAGGAAGAAGCAGCATGCGGGGCTTAGCTCCGTCTTGGGGTCAGCGCCTTGATCTCGTTGAGGCGGGCGCGGACGTTGCGATCCGAGCCGAAGCCATAGCGCCCCCAGCCCAGCGCGTCCACCCGCACGGCGCGCGCCTCACCGGGTTGGTTCGATTTTTCCAAAGCCTGTGCCTTGATCATCAAAAGCGTTGCCAGGAGCGCTGCGTTTTCGCCATTGCGCGCGGCCGGGATCGCTTCATTTGCCATTTTGATGGCGGTTTCATACTGGCCGGAGGAGAGCGCGAAGGCCGACATTTGTGTTGCGACATGGGCCGAATGCACGGAGCTGCCATAGAGCTGGCGGTACAGCGCGCCCGATTGAATGAAGGATTCGATGGCCAGTTGCGGCTTGTGTCCCAGCGTGACGCGGCCCTGCACGAAGAGGGAGAACGCCAGCCGGTTGTCGCGCCAGCCCATGGATTTGGCGATACGCACGGCTTCGGCGGCCTGGGACGTCCGGCGGCTTGGGGTGGCGCGCGGGGCGAGAGAGGCCGCGATGGCGCGGTTCCAGGCCTGCGGTGTGACGCCTGCGTTGCGCGCGCCCGGACCGGCGCCGCGCGGATTGAGTGCGGACAGCAGTGAAGGCAGGACGGAGGCCGCTTTGCTGCGGGTCATGCCATTGTAGATTTGCGGGGAATAGTAGGCCCGCAGGATCAGCATGTCGAACCCGGTCAGAACGGTGTGGAAATTGTCGTCATTGAAGATCGAATCCGGCAGGCGGTAGAGGTCGTTGAGTGGCCCCAGCGCTTGTGCGACTTCTTCATGCAAGCAGTCGCGCACTTCCTGCGGTGAGACGTCGGACGGGATGATGACCGTCGCGCGTGTGCGTTTGGTCAGCTTGGTCCAATCTGTGATGCCGCGGTTGCGATTTTTCTTGAATTCCGCCCAGCCCGAGACGTTGGGGACGACAAAACAGGCGGCTTGCGGGACGGCCCTTTGCAGTTGTTTGCGTGGGATAGCTTCAATGAGGATATTGACGGCTTCACCGGACCGGGCGCGGGAAATATTGATCCCGGCCTCGTTGCGCAGGCGGGAGAGCAATTGCGCCAGATCACGCTCCAGACTGGCGGGTGCTGCGGAGGAAACGCCGACTTTGATGGGGCCTTCGAATTTCGTCAGATAGGGCAGCTTGCGGCCGCTTTCCATCTGGAAGGACAGATCGAGGAAATCACGGGTGATTTCCGCGTTGGACCGGTAGACCGGGGCGCCGCGCCGCGCCGAGAAGCTCTTCATGGCGGGCAGAGTGGAGATGGTGGACGCGCCGCGTTGCGCGACCTCAGAGACTGAGGAGGTCGGCACAGGGGCACAGGCGGCGATCGCCAGTGTGAGGCCCAGAGCGGCGGTCGAGAGAATCGGTTTCATGGGGCAGCGCATCGGTGCGTTATACTCGTTTATATTTGATAAAGGGTGTTTTTTCGCCAATGCGATCATAGAGTTGCCGCGCTGTCACATTGAAGTCCTGCGTCAGCCAGTAGACATTCGGCGCGCCCGCTGCGTCGGCGGCGGCATAAACCGCTTCGATCAAGGCGCGTCCAGCCCCGGTGCCACGGATCGCGGGATCGACATAGAGGTCTTGCAGGTAGCATGTATTCTCGATGGTCCAGCCGTGGCGGTGATAGACGAAATGGGTCAGGCCGATGGGCGTGCCGTTCTGGAGGGCGAGCAGGCCGTGATAGTCTTGCGGGTCGTCGCCGAGGAGACGTTCGAAATAGGTCGCGTAGACCTCTTCGCTGACGGTGCTGTCATAGAAAGCGAGATAGGCGGTCCACAGGGCACGCCATGCGTCCCTGTCCGTTCGCTCCAATGGTCTGATCAGCAATCCGCTCACCTGAGATTGTCCCTTTCCTCGCGATAATCCGGCTATACCCTCTGGATTAGGGCCGGTTCATGTTGCAACTGGGGCAATTTGGCGACCAATTCCGATTCTTGGAAGGAATTGTTGCGTAACCTGACGTCAAATTGTGCGGGTGTGACTTAAGCCAGGTAGGCGAGTGATATCAGGGATAAGGCGCTGGTCCAGATGATGACGGGCGCGATGGCGTCGGAGCGGACCCCATAGAGCAGCGCCAAAGCGAAGGGCATGGCCCCTGATGGTCCTGCTGCAGTCAGAATGAAGAGCGGGCTCCACGTGTTGCCGGGGCTGAACTGGCTCATCGCCCACCAGACGAGGAGGGGCATGCCGATCAGCTTGAGGCTCGCGAAGGTGGTGACGATGCGGGTGGGCATCAGCGAGTGGCCCGACAGAATGACGCCCAGCGCAAAGAGCGTCAGAGGCGCGGCGGCAGCGCCAGCAAAGCTGAAGGCGGTGAGGACGGGTTGGGGCAGCGTGAGGCCCGTGGCATTGATCATGAACCCCGCCAAGATCGCCAGCAGCACCGGGTTGAGGGCGATGCGGCGTGCGGTCTCTCGCGGCGGTGTCTTGCCGGTGATCAGCTCCATCGTGACGATGAAGACCACGAAGGTGACAGACGCGTCCCAGGCGACAATGGCCGTGATCGGCAAGCTCGCCTCCGCCCCGTAGATCAGGGTAGCTATAGGCCAGATATAGAGGAGCGTGTTGATAAAGATCATCGCCATGCCGAGAAGGATGGCTTCAGCCAAATCGCGTTTGAAGATCAGACGGGCGATCAGCGTGGCGAGCGTGAAGGTGATGAGCTGGCAACAGATATAGAGCCCTAAGGCGCTGAAATCGAAGCTGGGCAGATCGATACCTGCGATGAGAGGCAGGATCAGCGGTGGTTGCAGGATCAGGAAAGCGATGCGGTTGAGCGTCTTGGCTTCCAGATCTGAGACGAAGTTGATCCGGCCCAGAAAGAAGCCCAGTGCCAGCATCGAAAAGATCGGCAGGATGTTATGGGTGAGAACCTCTAGCATTTTTGGCTTGCTGGTATGCGCCCCGGCTGTCGCATGCGCTCCAGCGGCCCACCCACCAGCCGCGCCATTCTCATCTTTGGCCGCGTGCCATGAAGGCGAGACGTTCAAAGAGGTGGACATCCTGTTCGTTTTTCAACAACGCGCCGTGCAGTTTCGGCAGCGCGTTGGCCCCGTCACGTTTGAGATCGGCCGGATCGAGATCCTCGGCCAAGAGCAGTTTTAGCCAATCCAGCACTTCTGAGGTGGAGGGTTTTTTCTTCAGGCCGGGGGTTTCCCTGATCTCGAAAAACTCGGTGAGAGCGGCATCCAGCAGGGCGGGTTTGATCCCCGGGTGATGCACTGCGACGATTTGCTTGAGGGTCTCCGCGTCCGGGAATTTGATGTAGTGGAAGAAACAGCGCCGCAGGAAGGCGTCTGGCAGCTCTTTTTCATTGTTCGAGGTGATGATGACGATAGGGCGGTGTTTGGCGGTGATTGTTTCACCCGTCTCGTAGACGTGGAATTCCATCCGGTCGAGTTCCTGCAGCAGATCGTTGGGAAACTCGATATCGGCCTTGTCGACCTCGTCAATCAGCAAGACCTTGCGCGTGTCGGCCTCAAAAGCCTGCCAGAGCTTGCCCTTGCGGATGTAATTCTTGACATCATGGACTTTCTCATCGCCCAGTTGGCTGTCGCGCAACCGCGAGACAGCGTCATATTCGTAGAGACCCTGTTGCGCCTTGGTGGTGGATTTGACGTGCCATTCAATCATTTCCAGTCCCAGCGCTGCGGAGACTTGCCGCGCGAGCTCTGTCTTGCCGGTGCCGGGCTCCCCTTTCACCAGTAAGGGACGCTGAAGGGCCACTGATGCGTTAACGGCAACAGTCAGGTCATCCGTTGCGATGTAGGAGTCAGTTCCTGTAAATTTCATTGTGTCATCAAGCCCCTGTATAGCAAAGTTGACAGTTCCATCTGTTCTGTCAATTTCCCTTCATAACGTTCCTTATCTGCGTGACAAGGCCGTGCCCATTCGCTACATGAGCAGCAGAGGATGTACCGAGCTGCCGCGCCCTGAGTCGATTAGCCACCCAGCGGCAGGTCCATTTAAGGGAGTTTGGGGATGAAAGCAGAAGTGTTCCTGCCAGAGGATTATATACCGGCAGAAGACGAGCCATTCATGAATGCGCGTCAGACAGAGTATTTCCGTCGGAAGTTGCAGGATTGGAAGCAATCCATCCTTGATGAGACCAGCACGACGATTGAAGGGATGCAGGAAGGCACACGCAATATTCCTGACATCGCAGACCGGGCTTCTGAGGAAACAGACCGGGCGCTGGAGCTGCGCACGCGGGACCGTCAGCGCAAAGTGATCTCCAAAATTGACGCCGCGCTGCGCCGCATTGATGAAGGCGAATACGGCTATTGCGAAGACACGGGCGAGCCGATCTCGCTGAAGCGGCTGGATGCGCGGCCCATCGCGACGCTGAGCCTTGAAGCACAGGAGCGTCACGAGCGCCGGGAGAAAGTGCATCGCGACGATTGATGCGTCTCAGTCGCAAAGATTTTTAGCGCCGGGCCTCGTGTCCGGCGTTTTCTTTTGTATGGTGGCGCGATGTTAAGTTTTGCCGCCGCCGTCTTTCTGTTGATCATTACGCCGGGGCCGGGGGTGTTGTCCTTGGCGGGCGTCGGTGCGGCCTACGGGTTCAAGGCGGGGTTGCGCTATTTCACGGGGCTGTTTCTGGGCACGAATTTTGTGGCCCTTGCCGTGATCACCGGGCTTGCCGCTTTGATCCTCGCCAACCCGGTGATCCGCACGGTTCTGGTCGTGGCCTCCACCGGGTATCTGCTTTACATGGCTTTCAAGATCGCAACGGCGGGCAGCAAGATCGGCTTTGTCGCGGCAAAACGACAGCCCGGCATCCGGGACGGTCTGGCGCTGCAGGCGATCAATCCGAAAGCCTATGTGGTCAATACGACACTGTTTTCGGGCTTTGCATTTCTGCCGTCAAATTACGGGCTGGAAGTCGCGCTAAAATTCCTGATCACCAATGTGATCTGGGTCAGCCTGCATTTCCTGTGGCTGTGGGTCGGCTCGCAAATCAAGGCGATGAACCTGAGTGCGCGCACGCAGCGGGTGATCAATGTCTTCATGGCCTGCGCGATGCTGTCGGTCGTGGCACTTGCGCTTTCGACGTCTTTATCTGGCTAGGGGCTTGATCCTAGAGATCGAGATCGACCCAGACCGGTACGTGGTCTGAAGGTTTTTCGCGGCCACGGATTTCATAATCGATCTTGCAGTCGCGCAGCTTATCGGCGGCTTGTGGGCTGAGCAGGAGGTGGTCGATCCGGATGCCGTCATTGCGGTTCCATGCGCCCGCCTGATAGTCCCAGAAAGAGAATTGTTCGGGCAATTGGTTGCGTGCGCGGAAGGCGTCTGTGAAGCCCAAGTTGAGGATTTTGCGAAACGCGGCGCGGCTTTCGGGACGGTAGAGCGCATCCTCTGTCCACGCCTCTGGTCGCTTGGCATCTTCAGGCTGCGGAATGATGTTGTAGTCGCCCGCCATCATCGTCGGGATTTCTTCGGCCAACAGGTCTTTGGCGCGGGCATACATCCGTTCCATCCACGCCAGTTTGTACTCATATTTTGGACCCGGTGCCGGGTTGCCATTGGGCAGATAGAGCCCGCAGATGCGGATCGGGTGCTGCGCGCCCATCACGAGTGCTTCAATCCAGCGGGCCTGCTCGTCGCTGTCATCGCCGGGCAGGCCGCGGCGGACATCTTCGAGGGGCAGCTTTGACAGAATTGCGACGCCGTTGAAGCTTTTCTGGCCATGTGTTTCGACGTTGTAGCCGCGATCCTCAAAGATCTCGCGCGGGAAGGCCTCATCCACGGATTTGATCTCTTGCAGGACGGCGACATCGGGCTGCGCCTCATCCAGCCAATCGGGCAGGGCGTTGATGCGTGCTTTGATGCCGTTGATGTTGAAGGTCGCGATTTTCATGTGGCATCCCCGCAGTGTTTGGTGCGTCAGGTATCGCGCGAAGCCTGTCCTGCCGCAAGCCATAGTGTGTCGAGGGCGCGGAGTTCTGCGGGGTCGAACTCTGCGCAGGCCTCCCAATAGCGACCCGATTGAACGAAATAGGCCAGTTCCGCCTCTTTGTTCTGTGCTGCCTCAATGCGGGACGGATTAAAGTGCCGCGCTGTGACACTGTTCAAGTCGGATGGGCTGGCGCGCGGAAAGGTGAGGCGGCTTGGCTCAGTCGAGAGATTGCGCAAAGCGCAGCCTTGTGCGGCGGCTGTGATCTCAAGGCGGCTTGATTTCGCCTCGAGCGACTGCAGGGTGATGTCGTCGCGCAAGGGATCAGCTGTGCCCGTGCCATAGAAATGCGTGTTGCCGGAGTTTGCATAGGTCATGTCGCAGCCGATGAATCCGATGACGGTGGGACGGTGATGCGCCAAGGCCCAGTACCCGGCCGTAAAGGCCATCGTGCCGCCAGCATAGATGAAGCCGCCAAACTGGTTTTGCGCGGGCACATATTGCTCTGCCGTTACAATGGATTGACCCGATGAGATAGTCATCGGCATGCGGTCTGGCGGAAAGTCCTCGGGGTGGATCAGGCTGTCCCAATCGTCGCGCACCCCATGTGCATTATTGATCGCGAGGATATGATCAAACCAGTTGCTGTCCCACGCGCAGGCGTCCAGCACATTCGGCCCGCTGCCCATTATCAAGATGACGCTCATCTTCTGCTCCGTCCTGTACTTCCCGACCGTAGATAGGTCAGAGAGGCAAAGGGGCGAGATGCAGGGACGGATTGTCGCGAAAACGGACCCAATCCGACAAATCTAGCCAAATTTTTCTGATATTTACCACATTGCCACATTTGCGCCTCATTCTGTTGTTCTATAGAATTCAATAAAAAACCAAAATGAACTGTTTGAGGCAGTGATGTACAAGTACCTGTTGATAAGCGGCTTCGCCGTTTTGACCGCCTGTGGTGTGCCGGCGGAGGAGGAAATCTCTTCCAGATCGGACTTCAAACCACTTGGGCAAGCGTTTTTCGTTCCAGTTGACCCTGCAGCGCTTGAGCAATCAGACGCCTGGGCTGATGTTGTGGACAGCTATCGCTAGCAGCAACGGGCTCTGATCCCTCAGAGCAGGCGGATCACATTGAAAAAGACGTCCCGCATCCGCAGGACGAGGTGGCGTTCGGGTTCTCGATGACGAACCGGGCGCCTATCAGTTCTTCCGTGAAGTCGATGACCGCGTTCTCCAGAAATGGCAGGGAAACGGAATCGACGACGACTTTCTCCCCCTCTTTCTCAAGGATCAGGTCATCCTCTGCGGGTGCGTCCAGCGAGATTTCATATTGAAACCCGGAACATCCCCCGCCCTCAACAGCGATGCGCAGGGCCTGGCCTTCGCCCGCAGCACCGATTTCGGCGAGGCGCGCGAAGGCGCGGTCAGTGACTTTTGGGGGCAGGGCAAGGTCCATCGGTTCCACTCTCGTATAAACGATAGGGCCAATGTAAGGTGAGAGCGGGACAAGAACAAGAAGAGGCAGCACTATGAGCCGCGCCGTCTATGCGTGCGATCCTCAGGAGAGCCGGGGCAGGCTGTATCCTGAGGAAGAAAGCACGTTTCGCAGCTGTTTTCAGCGCGACCGCGACAGGATCATTCACGCGAGCGCTTTCCGGCGTCTCAAGCACAAGACCCAGGTGTTCATCGAGCATGAGGGCGACTATTTCCGGACGCGGCTCACACACTCGATTGAAGTGGCACAGGTGGCGCGTACAATCGCGGGCGTCTTGGGGCTGAATGTCGAGCTGACAGAGGCTGTGGCACTGGCCCATGATCTGGGCCATACGCCGTTTGGCCATACCGGCGAGGAGGCGCTGGATGCGTTGATGGCCCCCTATGGCGGGTTCGATCACAATGCACAGGCCTTGAAGATCGTGACGTCGCTGGAACGGCATTATGCAGAATGGGACGGTCTGAACCTGACATGGGAAACGCTTGAAGGCATTGCAAAACATAACGGGCCGGTGACGGGTGATCTGCCCTATGCCTTATCGGAATATTCCGCGCGACATGACCTTGAGCTAGGGACCTATGCCAGTGCGGAGGCGCAAGTGGCAGCCCTGGCCGACGACATCGCCTATAACAATCATGACCTGCATGATGGATTGCGGGCTGAACTGTTTTCCACCGACGAACTGGCCGATATGCCGCTGCTGGGCCCGTGTTTTGCGCAGGTGGATCAGCTCTATCCCGGTTTGAATTATTATCGCCGCCGTCATGAGGCGTTGCGGCGGTTTTTTGGCATTTTGGTCGAAGATGTGATCGGCGTGGCGCAGGGGCGTCTTGATGCGTTGGAGCCTGCCTCTGTCCGCGATATTCGCGGGGCGGGGCGGGCAATGGTGCAGTTTTCTCCCGAGATTTGGGAACAATTGAAGGTGATCCGCCGGTTCCTGTTTGAACGCATGTACCGGGCGCCGGCGGTGGTGGAAATGCGGGTTCAGGTGACGCAGGTGGTCAATGAGCTGTTCCCGATGTTCATGGAAGAACCGGAGTTGCTGCCTAAGCAATGGCGCAAGGATGTCGAAGAGGCGCAAGGCGAGGTGGAGCTTGCACGGATCGTGGCGGATTACATCGCGGGGATGACCGACCGCTTCGCATTGCAGACCCACCAAAGCATGATTGGCGGCGTGAAAGCAGATAGTTTCGTGCTGGAACAACCTTGAAATTGGTTGTTTCGCGCGCGCAGGGGTGGACGCGCGCTTTGGGCATGATACACCGCCGCCAAGCGCCATCAGGCCAACACCGCTAGGAATGTCGAGATGAACCTTTTTGCTGATATCCGCACGCTCGTGATCGCCTCTCTGGAGGCAATGGTCACAGAAGGAGTGCTGCCCGAGGGTCTGAGTTTTGCGAATGTCGCCGTGGAGCCGCCGCGTGATGCGACCCACGGGGATATGGCGACGAATGCGGCGATGGTGCTGGCCAAACCTGCCAAGCAAAAGCCCCGCGACATCGCAGATGCGCTGGCCGCCAGACTGCACGCGGATCCGCGTATTGCCTCTGTCGAGGTGGCTGGCCCCGGTTTTTTGAACCTGCGGCTGGAGACCTCCGTTTGGGCGGGCGTTGTGACGGCTGTGCTGAACTCTGGTGACGCGTTCGGAAAATCCGCTATGGGCGTGGGTAAAAAGGTTAATGTTGAGTATGTCTCCGCCAATCCGACGGGACCGCTGCATGTTGGCCACACACGGGGAGCCGTGTTTGGCGACGCTTTGGCGTCACTTCTCGCCTATGCAGGTCACGATGTCACGCGGGAATATTACATCAATGACGGGGGCGCGCAGGTCGATGTTTTGGCGCGTTCTGTATATTTGCGTTACCTCGAAGCGCATGGGCAGGACGTGGCCTTTCCGGACGGCACCTATCCGGGCGACTACCTCATCGCGGTTGGCGGCGCGCTGAAGGAGAAGGTGGGAGATGCATATTTAGACCAAGATGAAGCCGTATGGCTGGACGCTGTTCGCAGCTTTGCGACGGATGCGATGATGGATTTGATCCGCGATGATCTGGATGCGTTGGGCGTGCGGATGGATGTGTTTTATTCCGAAAAGTCGCTATACGGGACGGGACAGATCGAGGCGGCGATTGCGGATTTGGACGGCAAGGATCTGATCTATCGCGGCACGCTGGAGCCACCGAAAGGCAAAGTGCCTGAAGATTGGGAGCCGCGGGAGCAGATGCTGTTCCGGTCCACCGCGCATGGCGATGATGTGGATCGGCCAATCCAGAAATCAGATGGCGCCTGGACCTATTTTGCGCCTGATATCGCCTATCATTTTGATAAGGTTTCCAGAGGGTTCGACGCGCTTATTGATGTGTTTGGCGCTGATCATGGCGGCTATGTCAAGCGGATGAAAGCGGCCGTGTCTGCCTTGTCGGAGGGTCAGGTGCCGCTGGATATCAAGCTCACGCAACTGGTGAAGCTGACCAAGAATGGTGCGCCGTTCAAGATGTCAAAGCGTGCCGGGACCTTCGTGACGTTGCGCGATGTGGTCGATGAGGTGGGCTCTGACGTGACGCGTTTTATCATGCTGACACGCAAACAGGATGCGCCACTGGATTTTGACATGGACAAGGTGTTGGAGCAGTCGAAGGACAATCCGGTTTTCTACGTGCAATACGCACATGCGCGGGTCTGTTCTGTGCTTCGGAAAGCGCAGGAGGCGGGGTTGGAAACCTCTGATGCCACATTGGCTGCCGCTGATTTGTCGGGCAATACGCATGAGGCGGAATTGGCGTTGGGAGCGAAGCTGGCCGAATGGCCGCGCCTGGTCGAGATTGCAGCGCGCACCAATGAACCACATCGCATCGCGTTTTACCTTTACGAGCTCGCAGGCGCGTTTCACGCGCTCTGGAACAGAGGTAACGATGCACCAGAACTGCGCTTTTTGCAGGATGATATGGCCGCAGGGCTGCCAAAAATTGCGCTCGCACGTGCCACGGCGATTGTTATTTCCGCAGGTCTTGGTATTCTAGGCGTGGTTCCGGCGACTGAGATGCGCTGACGCTGAACGATCAGCCTCCCCGTTTGGACCACGAGCAGAGTTCAAAAGTGACCACCCGGGCGTTGAATCTGGGGGCGGAGAGGCGAAATGGCACAGATCCAAGTTGGCGCATATGAGGCGCACCCGTCGGCATATCACGCGCAGGGGCATGCTCATTCTGAGGTCGAGCCGCAATTTAGTGTGATTGGCAAGGCGCTCAGTTTCATCGGGGCGGCAAGTTCAGTGGCGCTTGTGATTGGATTGGGCGTCTGGGGCTACCAGTTGACGGTGCGCGATGTGACGGATGTGCCCGTGATCCGCGCGCTGGAAGGTCCTGCCCGCATTCAGCCCGCTGATCCGGGGGGGCAATTGGCGCAGCATCAGGGGCTCGCGGTCAACAATGTGCAATCCGAAGGGCAGGCAGAGGGGCCGACGCCTCAGGTCATTCTGGCGCCTGAGCCGATAGATCTGACGACAGATGATGTGATCCTCGCAGCACCTGCCGAACGCGAAACACCGGCGGATGATGTGGCTGAGGCTGTTGGCACAGTGGTGTCCTTGTCATTGGAAGAGCAGGACCTGACGGTCGAACAGCAGGCGGAACTTTTGGCATCGCGCCTTGCAGACGGGGTGGAGCCATTGGAGCCGCTCGTGCCGGTAGACGCTGTCGCATTGGAGCGTCCGGAAATCCCTGCGCTCGATCCATCCGTGCCGGGTGTGAAACGGTCGCTGCGTCCATCTCAGCGCCCGAAAGTGAGCCTTGCGAGCTTGCAGCAGGAAGCCGCAATCGCGGCGGCTGTAGGCGCGGTTTTGGCCTCTGCTGAGATACAACCTGAAGAGGTGGCCGCAGGGACACGTTTGGTTCAGCTGGGTGCGTATGATGAGCGGGAGCTTGCGATCGCCGAATGGGACAAGATCGCGACGAAATTTGAGGATTACATTGATGGCAAGAAACGCCTTATCCAAGAGGCGAAGAGCGGCGGACGGACGTTTTACCGCTTACGCGCTGTCGGATTTGAGGATTTGAACGCGTCGCGTCGCTTCTGTGCGGTGCTTGTGGCCGCGAACTCGGCCTGCATCCCGGTCTTGGCACGTTAATATCGGAAAAACACAAGCGCGTCTTATCGTTTTCGTTAAGGATTCAATCCAATGCCCTCACATTCCATGATTTTTGGCTGTGAAGGCACGATCCTCAAAGAAGAGGAATATCGCTTTTTTGAAAGCGCAAATCCTTGGGGTTTCATCCTATTTGCGCGAAATATCGAGCATCGTGCGCAGGTGAGGCGGCTGACCGATGATCTGAGGCGCGCTGTGGGTTGGCAGGCCCCTGTCTTGATCGATCAGGAAGGTGGGCGCGTGCAGCGTATGCGGGCGCCGGAGTGGCGGGACTATCTGCCCGCACTCGATCAGATGGAGCGGGCGGGCCCACATGCATCGCGCGCCATGTATCTGCGCAACCGGTTGATCGCTGAAGAACTGCATGAGGTTGGGATCGACGTGAATTGCGCGCCGCTCGCGGATGTGATCTGGCCCGAAAGCCACCCCGTTTTGCGCAACCGTTGCTATGGCTCTGATGTTGAGACTGTCGTTGCGATGTGTCGTGAAACGGTGCGCGGGTTTCTGGATGGTGGCGTGTTGCCGGTGCTGAAACATGTGCCGGGATATGGGCGCGCGGTTGTCGACGGGCACAAGGATTTGCCAACTGTTGATGTGCCGCTGGCTGATCTGCAGGCGCTGGATTTCGCGCCGTTCAAACAGCTGAACGACATCAAGATGGGCATGACCGCGCATATCGTCTTCCCGGTGATTGACGATCTGCCTGCAACGACTTCGCCCAAGGCGATGACGATGATCCGCGAGGATATCGGCTTTGACGGGCTGATCATGACGGATGATATCTCGATGGAGGCGCTGTCGGGGAGTGTGGCCGAGCGATCCGCAGCGGCGCTCAGGGCAGGCTGCGATCTGGTCCTGCATTGCAATGGCGAGAGGGCGGATATGGACGCGGTGGCGGAGGTTTGCGGGCCGATGGGTGCAGCAGCGCAAGCCCGCGCGGAGGCCGCCCTGGCACAGCGCCAAACCCCAATGGAGATTGACATTCCAGAGGCGATTGCCGAACTTGAGCGCCTTATCGGGGACTGAGGCCAAACCCATGTCAGAAATAGATGCAGAGGCGGACGCCTGGGAGGACCAAGGCGTTGAGGCGCGCTTGGCGGCGGAGGCTCTGATTGTTGATGTGGACGGCTATGAAGGTCCGCTCGACTTGCTATTGACCTTGTCGCGGACCCAGAAAGTGGATCTGCGCAAGATCTCCGTCCTGCAACTGGCGGAGCAATATCTGGGCTTCATTGAAAAGGCCAAAGAATTGCGGCTGGAACTGGCGGCGGATTATCTGGTCATGGCCGCCTGGCTCGCCTTCCTGAAATCGCGCTTGCTGCTGCCGCCAGACCCCACGGAAGAAGGACCATCGGGCGAGGAACTCGCCGCGCATCTGGCATTCCAGCTTGAGCGTCTCTCTGCCATGCGGGAGGCGTCGGCCAAGCTGATGGCGCGAGATCAGCTGGGCCGTGATTTCTTCGCGCGCGGCATCCCGGAAGATGTGACGCGCGTGCGCAAAGT
The DNA here is from genome assembly GCA_039195745.1 of Pseudomonadota bacterium. GTDB lineage: Bacteria > Pseudomonadota > Alphaproteobacteria > Rhodobacterales > Rhodobacteraceae > Litoreibacter. Next base: position 14,699 of record JBCCVD010000013.1, read on the forward strand.
GACCTATACGGCGACGCTTCTGGACCTGATGCAGGCCTATGCGCGGATCAAGACCAAGGACGAGTTCCGCCCCTTCGTGATGGACCGCGAGAAGGTCTTCACGATGGAGCAAGCGTTGGACCGGATGCGCGGGCTGATCGGCTTTGCGGGCGAATGGTCCGATCTGACCTCATGGCTGCCCGAAGGGTGGGAGACCGATCCGGTCAAGCGCCGCTCCGCCACCGCTGCAACATTCGCGGCGTCGCTGGAATTGGCAAAGGCGGGCCAGATTGAATTGAGACAGGGCGACGTGTTTGCGCCGATCCAAATCCGCAAGAGGGCAGAGAGTGACAGACGAGGTTGAGACGCAAGACGCGCCGGAAGAAAGCCTGTTCGAGGCGCCCCCGATGGGGGAGCAGGAGCGGATGGTGGAAGCGATCCTTTTTGCCTCGGCAGAGCCGATCACCGTGCGCGAACTGGCCGCGCGCATGCCGCATGGATCAGACCCGGCGGAGGCTTTGGTGTATTTGCGCAAGCGGTATGAAGGGCGTGGCGTGCAGGTCGTTAAAGTCGATGATGCATGGGCCATTCGTACGGCGGGCGATCTGGGATTTCTCATGCAAAAAGAGACGGTTGAGACGCGCAAACTCAGCCGTGCCGCAATCGAAACACTGGCAATCTGCGCCTATCACCAGCCTGTCACGCGGGCGGAGATCGAGGAAATTCGCGGCGTTTCGGTCTCGCGCGGGACGATTGATCAGCTGATCGACATGGAGTGGGTGCGTTTCGGACGCAGGCGCATGACACCGGGCCGCCCGGTGACATACGTTGTGACACAGCATTTCTTGGATCATTTCGGGCTGGAAAACGCGCGCGATCTGCCGGGGCTCAAGGAATTGCGTGCGGCGGGGCTTTTGGACAACCGTCCGCCACCCGGCGCCGATGCGCTTGGTGCTGATGATGAGGGCGAGGATGAAAGCCCGGAAGGGCAGAACGAGTTGTTTGAGGATTAACGCTTGCGTGCTAGGTAGCGGTTCGGGGGCATTGTAGGAGCAGGCGATGAACCAGATCATCAATATGATTGTGCGCATGGTGGTGCGCCGGGCTGTGACCATGGGGATCGACAAAGGTGTCGATGCGATGGCAAAGCGCAAAGGCCATGAAGAGGCGACGGGCGCGCAACAGGCACAAACGGCGGAGGCCAAGAAACGCGCCAAACAATCCATGCGCATGCTGCGCCGCTTCGGTCGGTTCTAGGCAGGTGCGCGCGGTATGGCGGGGCCACATATCACGCCTGTGACAGCAGATGTTACCCGCCGCACAAACGCATCGCTGAGAGGTGTCGCCTTGATGGCGGGCGGTATGTTTCTGTTTTCCGCCGTGGATACGCATGCCAAATTTCTGAGCGACAGTCTGCATCCTGTCCAGATCACCTGGTCGCGCCAACTCGGGCTTTTGCTGGGCGTGGTGATCGTCATTCTGATCAAAGGCAGGGGCGTGCTGCGCTCCAACCATCCGTGGTTGCAGATGGGGCGCGGGGCGATGGCGGTGTTTTCGGCCACATTCTTTATCGCAGGCGTAAGCTACGTGCCCTTGGCCGATGCGATTGCTGTGACGTTTGTGGCCCCATTCATCGTCACGTTGCTGGGGGCGCTGATCCTCGGTGAGAAGGTCGGCATCAGGCGTTGGACCGCGGTGATCATCGGTTTTCTGGGCACGCTTATTGTGATCCGCCCGGGGCTGGGCGTCGTCCATCCAGCTGTTTTCCTTGTGCTTCTGGCAGCGATTGCTTTTGCCGGACGCCAGATACTGTCGCGTTTCCTCAGCGGTGATGATCCGGTGGAGACGACTGTGGCCTACACTGCGATCACCAGCGTTGTCCTGTTGAGCCTGCCTTTGCCCTTCGTCTGGCAAACGCCTGCTTGGGGGCTTGAAGTGCTGTTGCTGATCACGATGGCCTTGCTTGCCGCCTGTGCTGAGACATTGGTGATCATGGCACTGGAAGCGGCGGAGGCCGTGGTTGTGGCGCCTGTGCATTATTCGATCCTGATCTGGGGCACGTTTTACGGCTGGATCGTGTTCGATCACTTGCCGGATTTTTGGACACTGTTCGGGGCTCTGATCATCATCGCGACAGGCATTTACACGCTTAACCGGGAACGCGTGGTGGCCAAATCGCGCGGCTAGGCGCTGCGGAAGTGCTTTGACAGCTTCAGGCCCTGACCCTGGTAGTTTGATTTGATATCAATGCCATAGAGTTGCTGCGGCACTTCGGACATGCGCTCGTAGACCAAGCGGCCCACGACTTGACCATGCTCAAGCACGAAGGGCGCCTCATGGCAGCGGACCTCTAGCACGCCGCGTGATCCCGTGCCCGCGCTGCTATGGCCGAAGCCAGGATCGAAGAAGCCTGCGTAATGGACACGGAACTCACCGACCATGGCCAGATAGGGGGCCATTTCTGCAGCGCAATTGGGCGGGATGGTGATCGCTTCGCGACTGACAAGGATGTAGAACGCGCCGGGATCAAGGATGATGCGGCCCTCGCTGGTGCGGACCTCTTCCCAGTAATCAGCCGGCGCGTAATGGCCGAGTTTGCTGAGGTCAATCACACCAGTATGCGGTTTGGCGCGGTAGCCCACCAGATCGCCCGCTTCCGGTTTCAGGTCGACGGAAAAGCCGAGCCCGTCAGAGATCACCGCCTCGCCTGAGACAATCGGCGTCTCGGCATGGAGCGCGCGCAGAGCGCTGTCCTCGATGACGGTTTTGCCAACGCGAAAGATGATCTGGTTCAGCATCTGCCCGGTTTGCGCAACGACAGAGAAGGAGCGCGGACAAATCTCTGCGTAAAGCGGGCCGTCATAGCCGTCGGGCACGCGGTCGAACTCGATACCGCTATCGGTGATTACGCGGGTCAGCATGTCCAGCCGTCCGATGGAAGATTTGGCTGAGGCGGCCCCGCTCATGCCGGAGGGCAGGGTGAGGCTTTCTTGCAGGGGCACGACATAGACGCAGCCTTTTTCCAGCACCGCACCTTCGCGCAAGTCCATTTGATGCATGGAAAAATCGTTCAAACGATCCGCCACAGTCTTGCCCTTGCCCGCCAGAAACGAGGCGCGCACGCGGGTCGCGGTGTCGCCCAGCCGCAGATCTAGCGAGGCAGGCTGTATTTGCCCCTCCGTGATCTCATGACGGGCCGTGATCTGGCCAGCGGCGATCATCGCGGTCATCTGCCGGTCTGACAGAACACCGTCTGCAAAATCAGCCATGGATCACACTCCCCGATACACGAAACGCTCGCGCCACAATGGCTGCGAGCGTTTGATGATTGGTCGGGCTAGCAGGACTTGAACCTGCGACCTTCCGTCCCCCAGACGGACGCGCTACCAGGCTGCGCCATAGCCCGACGAATAGCCCTTCATACGAGTTTTGCGCCCGCGTGCAAGGGGCGTGGATTGTTTTTCCGCCCATTGCGCCGACCCGTGAGCTGTCAGCCGAGATGAGAGGTCATCCGTGCCCGCAGCTCCGACAGCTTCGCCAATGCAGTCTCTCTTGCAGCATCGGTATCTGCCCCCGGAGACGTCGCGCGTCTGAGGCGCTTAACTGTGGCGGCAAAGGCGATCTGCTCCGCCGTCAACGTAACATCATCGGGGTTGGGATCGGCGGGCACTTCGATGACCTGTGCGACGTCTTCCGACGCATCAGTGGCATTGAGCGATGCAATCTCCACTGACTGCTCATCCTGCTCCGGCTGAGCGGGGTCTTCCATGGCAGGCTGCGGTTCCGGAATGGTCGAAATCGGCTGCATGGGCAGTTCCGGTTCAACCTCTGCCACGTCCTCCTGCACCGGTTGAGGCTCCGGGATCGTCGAGATCGGCTGAACAGGTGGCTCAGGGTCTTCAACTGGAACGTCGGCTGGTTCTTGTGCTGGCTCCGCCACAGCCTCGTGCTCAGGTTCCGGATCGGATACTGGTTCGGTGAGAGCGGCGTCCCCTTCTGCATGGGCGGGCTCATGCTCAAAGGTCGGCGCGGGTTCAGGTTCAGGCTCCGGCTCGGACTCGGGTGTTGGTGTTTCGGATTGCGCGGCGGTGACGACGGGTGTGTCCTCTGCGACGTCAGTGTGAGGTGCGTCGTGCTCTGCCTGAGGTTCTTTTTCCTCCGCTGCTTCTTCAGCGGCTGGCAGGTCTGCGACCGGCGCGGGGTCATTTGGGGCCGTGTCCGATCCCGGTGCGGCTGCCGCATCTGCGTCCTGCACGGATGCCTCTTCGGCGTCTGTGTCAGCACTGGTCATCTCAGCCAATGCTTCGCGGTCTGCCACGATAGACACGACATTGTCGGGTGTTACGGGGCTGTCATCGACATGGATGAAAGGTGCTTCGTCTTCTTCGTCGAGGGAAGGCGTTTTCGGCGTGCGGCGTTCCGATTGCCGTGCGTCCTGGCGGGCCTGCCTGCGTGCGCGGCGCGCTTGTCTGCGCGCGGCGCCCTCTTCCTCGGACGGCATATCAAGCGCTGGTGAAAGCTTGGCGACGGCTTTAACACCGTCTTCCTTCAACATTTTCTGCACGCCGCGAATGGTCAGCCCGTCATCATGCAGAAGTTTCTTGATGCCGCCGATCAGCTGCATATCGGCGGGGCGGTAGTAGCGCCGCCCGCCTGCACGTTTGACGGGTTTGATCTGGGGAAACTTGCTTTCCCAAAAGCGCAGGACATGGGCGGGAATATCCAGCCAATTCGCGACTTCTGAAATCGTCCGGAACGCGTCGCGCGCCTTGTCTGCCATGTGCCTGCTCTCCGCTTAGGCCGCGTTCAGGACTTGTTGCCGTCTGCCACGCGGTCTTTCATCAGGTGGGACGGGCGGAAGGTCAAAACGCGGCGCGGGTGGATCGGTACTTCTTCACCGGTCTTGGGGTTGCGGCCGACCCGTGCGGATTTTTCCCGCACGGAGAATGTCCCGAAAGAAGAGATTTTGACTTGCTCGCCGCGCACCAGCGCGTCGGACATATGTTGCAGAACACTTTCGACCAGGTCTGCGGATTCGTTGCGCGACAATCCGACCTCGCGGAATACCGCTTCGCTCAAATCCATCCGTGTCAAAGTCTTTGCACTCATGTTGTCCCCCGACTGTTAAATACGCAATTTTCAGCCACGATAGGGCGCGCGCAAATTCAGAGTCAATATCAAGGGCTTGCAACAAGGGGTTTAAGCGCCAAATGAGCGCTTAGAGGCGCAAAACCACCGCACCCCAGGCCAATCCTCCGCCGATGGCTTCCATAACAAGCACTTGGCCGGGCTGAAATTTGCCTTCTGACTTGGCCACAGACAGCGCCAATGGAATCGATGCGGCAGACGTATTGCCATGATCCTGAACCGTCATGACGACGTGATCCATGGAGACGCCCATCTTCTGCGCAGTGCGGGTGATGATGCGTGCATTGGCCTGATGCGGCACGATCCAATCGACGTCTTCCGGCGTCAGCCCGGCTTTTTCCAATGCGGTTTCGGCGGTCTCTGCCAGCTTTTCGACGGCGTGGCGGAACACCTCCTTGCCCTGCATGACAAGCACACCGGTCGTCTGGGTCGAGGACACGCCGCCATCGACATAGAGCAGATCGCGGAAGCGCCCGTCGGAATTGAGGTCAGTGGCCAAAATGCCTGCTTCCCCATCGCCCGCTTCAAGAACGACGGCTCCCGCACCATCGCCAAACAGAACGCATGTGGTGCGGTCTTCCCAGTTCATGATGCGGGAGAAGGTTTCTGCCCCGATGACCAGCACGCGGTTGGCCTGGCCGGAGGCGACAAAGGCCTCTGCCGTCGCCATTGCGTAGACAAAGCCTGCGCAGACCGCTTGCACGTCAAACGCGAAGCCTTGCGTGCCCAGCGCGCCTTGCACGATGGTCGCGACGGATGGGAATGTCGTGTCAGGCGTTGAGGTTGCGACAACCACTGCGTCGATTTGATCGGCAGTGAAGCCCGCGTCTTCCAAGGCCGCGTTGGCGGCTTTGATGGCAAGATCGGAGGTCAATTCTCCATCGGCTGCGAAATGACGGCGTTCAATACCGGAGCGGGTCTTGATCCACGCATCGGTGGTGTCGACCATCGTCTCCATTTCGGCGTTTTCCACAACACGGTCGGGCAGATAATGCCCCACTCCGCGCAGGATGGCTTTGCGTGTCATGTGTGACCCGTGCTGTCGTTCGTGTCCCCAGCCCCCGCAGCATCGCTACGAGACCGTTCCTCACCTTGAACCGGGGTCACGTTAGATGCAACCCGCGCAGCGAGTTTCTCGTTGAATCCGGTCTGCGACAAGGTGAAGCCCAGCTTGATAGCCGCAGCCACACCGGTCGCATCCGCCGAGCCATGCGATTTGACCACTGTGCCATTCAGCCCCAGAAACACGCCGCCATTCACTTGCCTCGGGTCGATCCGTTTCGACAGGCGTTTGAGTGAGGGGTAGGCCAAAAGCGACGCGATGCGCGATAGCGGGGTATATTTGAATGCGGCACGCAAGAATTCGGAAATGAGCGAAGCGGTGCCTTCTGCTGTTTTGAGCGCGACATTGCCGGTAAAACCATCCGTCACAATCACATCCACGCGGTCAGACGGGATGTCACCGCCTTCGACGAAGCCCAGATAGTCGAACTCGTTGTCCCCTGCAGCTTGTGCGATAATGTCATTGGCCACCTTCAGCTCCGCGCGGCCTTTGTTGTCTTCCGTGCCGACATTCAGCAGGCCCACGCGGGGGCGTTTCAGGTCGAACCCGTTGCGCGCGTAGGACATACCCATCAGCGCATATTGCAGCAGATCATCCTGATCTGCGCGAATATCCGCACCCACATCTAACATGATGTTGAACCCCGACGGGTTGCGCGAGGGCCAGAGGCAGGCGATGGCCGGTCGGTTGACGCCCTCCACCTTGCGCAGCCGGATCATGGAGATCGCCATAAGCGCGCCTGTATTGCCGCAGCTGATACAGACATCTGCATCCCCCGCCCGTACGCTTTCGACGGCAGACCACATGGAGGTCTTCTTGCCGTGGCGCATAACCTGTGAGGGTTTGTCATCCATCGCAACGATATCTGTCGCGTTCCGGATTTCGCAGATTTGTTCAATCTTGCGTTTGGCGATCAGGGGGCCAAGCACTTCGGTCGGGCCATGCACGATGAAGCGGATATTGGGATTGGCAGCCGCAGAATGCGAAATACCGGCGACAACTGCCGCCGGTCCGCGATCGCCACCCATAGCGTCGATCGAAATAACTGTTTTGGATGTGCCCAACGGCTGCCTGCCCGAATTGTCAAACGTCTAGGTGACTGTCAGGCTGACTATAGCTTATGCCGCGTCGTCGTCCAGATCGACTTCATCAACCATCGCGACGACTTCCTTGTCGTCATAGTGGCCGCAGGCTGCGCAGACGTGATGCGGGCGCTTCAGCTCCCCGCAATTGGAGCATTCGTTGCGTGCATCGGCGCTCAGCGCGTCATGTGCGCGGCGGTTGTTGCGGCGCGACTTGGAAACTTTATTCTGCTGGACAGCCATGTACTCGTCCTCGGGTCTGGGGAAGGGATCGGACCCCTCGCGTGTCAAAATTCGTGTAGGCCACTCGCCTGCTTCGGGCTGCATCTAACGACTCAATGCGAGAGCGTCCAGCGCGTTTTCCGAAGGAAGCGTGGGATATACGTGGAATCTGGCGTGATGCAAGAAAAAACGCAGCTTATCTGCCGCGAAACTGCCAGCTGCAATAGGCCAGTGCCAGACCACCTCCGACAAGTTGCGCGATGATGAACATCGGTGCGTCCTCCGGCCTGATGCCTGCAAAGGTGTTGGACAAGGCGCGGGCAAGTGTCACCGCCGGGTTCGCAAAAGAGGTGGAGGCCGTGAACCAATAGGCTGCGGTGATGTAAAAGCCTACGGCGGCGGCGACCGCGTTGGGGTTGGCACGCAGGGTCGCAAGGATTGTGAGGATCAGTCCAAAACTCGCGACACCTTCTGCAAACCATTGCGCTCCGCCGGTGCGGACCTTCTCTGAGAATTGGAAGAGGTCGAGCTCAAACATCACATGCGCCGCCCAAACGCCCAGGATCGCGCCAATGATTTGTGCGACAATGTAGGATAGTGCCTCCGGTGCGGGGAGGTCGCGTTTCAGCGCGAAAACAAGACTGACCACCGGGTTGAAATGGGCACCTGACACCGGGCCAAATGCCGTGATCAAGACAAACAGGATCGCACCGGTTGGGATCGTGTTGCCCAGAAGCGCGATTGCGACATTCCCGCCCGAGAGCGTTTCGGCCATGATCCCGGAACCCACAACGGTCGCAAGCAGGAATGCGGTTCCAATGCATTCGGCGCAAAGACGCTGCGCAAAACTGTAAGGCTGGGATGTCATGGGTGGCGCGACTGTGGAACGGTCTAGCCGTTCCCCTCCATCTTCTTTTTCAACTCTGCGAGGCTTGCGAAAGGTTTGACGGTCTGTTCGTTCAACGGCTCGATACCCGGTTCTGCATGAACCATTGCGCCCAATTCTGCGCCGTCTGCGCGGGGGTAGGCGGGAATGGCAAGTGACAGCGCTTCGGTGACCACACTCATCGTGTCGATCACCGGGCCAAGCGGTTCGGATGTGTCATCTTCCGGCATCTCGGCCTCCGCCTCTTCGGGGATCTGCCACTCCGCGATGAATTGGCGCTGCACGTCTTCTTCAATGCGCGTTGTCACCGGATCGAGTGTCACCACGCAGGGCTGCACGACTGTCGCACCCAGATGGCCCGACAAGGTCCAGTCCGTTTTGCCTGCGGCTTGTAACAGCCCGGTGAAGGTCAGCTTTTTGATCTGATCGACCCCGAGTTCACGTGCGAGCGTGCTGCGCAATGCGGCATCCGCTTTCAACGCGATCTCAGTCGGGCGTTTTTGTGGAAGATCGGCCACGCGGAAGGACAGAGATTGCATTTCAGACATTTCAGGCGGCTCCCGCATCGTTCTTGAACAGGCTCGGTTCATTCTGTAAGCCTAAGCCAAGCAAAAGAGCAAGACGTGAGGTCGCAGGCATGGCGTTGTTACATCCAAGAGGGCGCAGCCTTGCGCGAAACGCGGTTCCGGCGATCCTTTGCGCCGCACTTTTGGTTCTGTCCGCATGCGCCACGATTGTCCGCCAGCATGGATATATTCCCCCCGAAGAAGATCTGCAGGCTTTGATTGTTGGTGTGGATACACGCGACAGCGTAGAGGCCAGCGTCGGCAAACCTGCCGCCTCCGGCGTTCTGCGCGAAGGCGGGTGGTTCTATATCGGATCGAAAATCCGCCATTTTGGCGCTTTGAAACCGAAAGAGATCGAGCGCCAAGTCGTCGCAATCCGGTTCAATGAAAGCGGGACCGTAGAGAATATCGAACGTTTCGGCTTGGAGCGCGGCCAGGTCGTGGTGCTGTCGCGCCGGGTGACGGAAACCACCGTGCGTGACGTCACGTTTATCCGACAGCTCATCCGCAACATTGGTCGGGTCGATCTCGGTGAGGCGCTCAACTGATCTGCTGAGCGCCCAATCGTTCAGGCGTCTTCGCCGTCAAAAGACAGGGACGCGCCGTTGATGCAATAGCGCAGACCTGTCGGTTGAGGGCCGTCCGGAAAGACATGGCCCAGATGCCCGTCGCAAGCATTGCAATGCACTTCGGTGCGTTTCATGAACCAGCTGTTATCCTGGCTTTCCCCGACATGCTCGCCATCTATCGGCGCGTAGAAACTTGGCCAGCCGGTGCCGGAGTCAAATTTGGTGTCGGCATCAAACAAGGCCACGCCGCATCCTTTGCAGTGATAAATGCCAGGACCTTTCGGGAAATTGTCATTCGTGAAAGCGCGTTCGGTCCCGTGTTTGCGCAGGACTTTGTATTCCATATCGCTTAGCTGCGCGCGCCACTCTTCGTCGGATTTGATGACTTTTTCGACCATGACTGTCCTTTCATTGTCTTGAAGGGTTGGCATTCCGTGCTAGGCCTCCCTCTCGTGATGCGTCATAAGTAGTCACGAGCGCGGGACTGTCCAATCCGTCTTCGCGATTGTGTGATCTGAACTCAAGGCGAGCGCTTATGTTGCCATCCCCGATGCGATTGCAAAAAGGCCGGTACGTGGCCCGGCTCGCCGCGTCAGAGGAAGAATTGGCGGCAGTACAGGCGTTGCGCCGCGAGGTGTTTCGCAAAGGGCAGGGATCGGATGAAGATCGGTTCGATGCGCATTCGGCGCATGTCTTGGTAGAGGAAGCGCACAGCGGCACGGTGCTGTGCTGCTTTCGGATGATGACGTTTGCATCGGGCGTCGACATGCAGTCCGGTTATGCGGCGCAATTCTATGATCTGTCCGCGTTTGAAGCTGTCAAAGGGCCGATGGTGGAGATCGGACGGTTTTGTGTGGCAGACGGCGCGCATGATCCTGACATTTTGCGCGTTGCTTGGGGGGCGGTGACGCGGCATGTCGACCAATTGGGCGTAAAACTCTTGTTCGGATGCTCCTCATTTGGAGGCGCTTCACCTCGTAAGCATCAGGAGACGCTCATTTATTTGAAAGATAGACATCTCGCGCAAGGTCGCTGCGTGCCTGGCTTCAAGGCGTCCGAGATCTTTCCTTTCGCGGCAGAATATGCGGCGCGTGAAGCCAACAGACGCGCCGCATTGCGAGGCATGCCATCCTTGCTGCGCACTTATCTGGCGATGGGCGGATGGGTCAGCGATCACGCGGTGATCGACCGTGACCTCGACACGCTGCATGTCTTCACAGGCGTAGAAATCGCGGCGATCCCGCCCGCGCGCGCTAAGGCGCTGCGCGCCGTCGCGGGCTGATTTCAGTCGCTTGGCTTGCGCAGGTTCGGCGCGCGTTGTAGGCGGGGCGCATGGCCAGAGCACCGCTTCTACAACTCACAGATATCTCGCTGACCTTTGGTGGCGATCCCGTCTTTTCCGAGCTTGGACTGATCGTTCAGAATGCCGACCGAGTGGCGCTTGTCGGTCGCAACGGATCGGGCAAATCAACCCTGATGAAGGTCATGGGCGGTTTGGTGGAACCCGACACAGGCGCACGTTTCCTGGCCCCCGGCGTGACCACCGGCTACATGCAACAAGACCCGGATTTGAGTGGTTTCGCAACACTGGGCGATTTCGCATTGAGCGAGATGGATCCATCCGAAGAATATAAATTATTGAGTGCAGCCGAGGGTTTGAAGCTCAACCTTGAAGCTGATGTCACGGCCGCATCCGGTGGCGAACGCCGACGCGCAGCTTTGGCGAAGCTTCTGGCCGAAGCGCCGGAACTGATGTTGCTGGACGAGCCGACCAACCATCTCGATATCGAGGCGATTGCGTGGCTTGAAGATCACCTTTCCAGTACCCGCGCGGCCTATATCCTGATCTCTCACGACCGCGCCTTCCTGCGCGCTCTCACGCGGGCCACGCTTTGGATTGATCGCGGACAGGTGCGTCGTCAGGAACAGGGTTTCGACCGGTTCGAGGAATGGCGCGACAAAGCGTGGGAGGAAGAGGACCTACAGCGCCACAAGCTCAATCGCAAAATCAAGGCGGAGGCGCGTTGGGCTGTCGAAGGTATCTCCGCCCGGCGCAAGCGCAATATGGGGCGCGTCCGAGCGCTGCAAGACTTGCGGGCAGAGCGCGCCAGCCAGATCAAGCGACAAGGCAATGCCGCTATGCAATTGGCTGCGGGCCCTAAGTCGGGGCGGCAAGTGTTTGTCGTTGAGGGTGTTTCCAAGACCTATGGGGAGACACCAATCGTCAAAGACTTCTCCCTCAAAGTGAACCGGGGCGACCGGATCGCGCTTGTCGGGCCTAACGGCGCTGGCAAGACGACACTGTTGAAGCTGATGACGGGGGAGGTCGCGCCTGATAGCGGCAGCGTCAAGACGGGGACCAATCTTGAAATGGCCGTGTTCGATCAGAACCGCGCGGCACTGAACCCGGAAGATACCTTATGGGCGTCGCTGACGGAGGACCCGGCGACGCGGGTACGCGGGCAGGGCGATCACATCAGTGTGCGCGGCACGCCGAAGCATGTGGTCGGTTACCTAAAGGACTTCCTGTTTGAGGAGGCGCAAGCCCGCGCGCAGGTCAAATCTCTGTCTGGAGGAGAGAAAGCCCGCCTGCTTCTCGCCCGCATCATGGCGCGTGAGAGTAATCTGTTGATACTCGATGAGCCGACAAATGATCTGGATATCGAAACGCTGGATTTGCTGCAGGAGCTGATCTCTGACTATGATGGCACAGTCATTCTGGTCAGCCACGACAGGGATTTTCTGGACCGCGTTGCCTCCACCACCATCGCATTGAAGGATGGCAAGGCGACCGTCTATGCGGGCGGTTGGTCGGATTATCAGGCGCAAGCTGCAGAGGGCGGAACGCAAACTGTCCTGTCTGACAAGCCGGTTCAATCGCGCCGCGCCAAGGGCCGGGCAGAGGCAGAGGCGAAGAAGACCGAGGGTCTGTCTTTCACAGAGAAGCATCGCTTGGACGCTTTGCCTGCGGAAATTGAAAGGCTTGAGGCAGAGATCGCCAAGTTGACGGAGTTTTTGTCGGACCCGGACCTGTTTACGGCGCAGCCTGAAAAGTTTGCCAAGGCCAGCGATGCTCTGGTCGAGCGTAACGCGGCTTTGCAGGACGCCGAGGAAGAATGGCTTAGGTTAGAGGAGAAAGCGCAAGATGCCTGAGGTCACGTTAGATCAGATCGAGGCTGCGTCTTTTGATGCGTTGCTCAAGCATGGTGCAGCGGACTGGATCGCGCGCGCCGTCGCCACAGCCGTGCGGCGGGCGGAGCAGACCGGCAATGTGATCTGCGGGCTCTACTATCTGGAAAGCTATTGCACGCAATTGGCCAGTGGCCGCGTGTCTGGGAACGTGGAGCCTGTGGTGACGCGGCCGCGGCCCGGTGCCATTTTGGCGGATGCGAAGTTTGGCTTTGCGCAAGCCGCGTTCGCCCGCGCTTTTGAGCAGGCTTGCACAGTGGCACGCGAGAACGGTACCGTCTCGCTCGCCGTGGCCCATGCGCATACCTGCACTTCGTTGGGCTACTTTACGGAGCAATTCGCTCGCGAAGGTCTGATTGCCATCGGCATGACCAATGCCTCGCCCGTCGTGGCCCCGCCGGGCGGCAATGCAAAGACCATTGGAACGAACCCGATTGCTATGTCCGTGCCCGCGCAAGGCGGTGGTGTTGGCATGCATTTCGACTTTTCAACCTCCGCCGTGGCGCTGGGGAAGATCACTATGGCGAAAGCGGCCGGGGAGCGTATTCCGCTTGGCTGGGCCGTCGATGCGGAGGGGCAACCGACCAGTGACCCTGAAGCAGCATTGGGCGGGGCTTTGGTCTCCGCTGGTGGTTACAAGGGCTGGGGGTTTGGCTTGATGGTCGAATTGCTCGCGGCCGGTATGACGGGATCGGTGAACTCTCTGGATGTGGGCGGTTTGAAGCTTCCCGATGGTCCGCCGCATGGGCTGGGGCAGTTCTATATCGTCATGGATCCTGCCACTTATTCGGATGCGTTCTTCGACCGGTTTGCCCGCGTCGCAGAGGCGGTTGAGGCGCAGGACGGGGCGCGCGTTCCGGGCGCGTCACGGCGGGAGATGGACGTCGTTCCGGTGCCCGACGCGTTGTGGGACAGTATCGTGGCGCTCACCTAGCGACAGAGATTTGCGCGGTCCAGACCCTTCCAAGGCAGCACAACCGGTGTCTTGGGAAGGATTGCGCTGAGGTTTTGGATGGGAAACTCCTGAGCCAGGAGCGCTTCGAGCCGCTTTGTCCGCGCGGCCTTGGGGGCGAGCGTCGCGCAGCAGACATATTCTGCAGCGATGGCGCCTTGTTGTTCATAGCCGAAATCGAGGAAGCGTGTCTGCGTGTCGAGATCGAAGAGATACGGGTCCGCCTTGGCTTGGTGTTCTGCTGCGGCTTTCAGCGGGTGATAGCGGGTGCGGGCCCGGTTTTGCCATTGCCATGTATGGACGAGCTCATGGGCCAGAAACATCGCGGCGGGCAGGTGCGCGGCGCGGGGCCAAGCCGCCATGTAGTCGCGGGCGATGGCGTCGGGGTTGACGGTGATCTTGTTGAACAGAACCGTTGCGGCGGGGGAGCCGGTGTAGAACTTATCGGTCGTCGGGGGCAGGATTTTCTCTGAACAGGTGGTGCGGGGCGGGATCGGGACGGTTGCGACGTAGAGCTTGATCGCCGGGTTGCGCACGATCCGGACTTTTGACGTGTCCAAACCATCGCCGTGGAACGCTTTCGCGAAGGCTTCTTCCCCTTCGGAGAGGGGGCGGCCGCACGCGGCGAGCAGAAGCAGGAATGTGATCAGAGTGGCTCTCATCGCCTGAGAGTGGCGCGGGGCTTGGCAGAGCGCAAGAGACAATTCCCCGCATGCGGGGAATTTTACAAGCTTCTGACAATAAACAGAATTATTATCTGTTCATAAAATTTTAATCCGCGTTCATACCGCGTTCATACCGTGATCAGGCGCGGGCTTTGGCGCGGGTTGGATCAAGGAAAGGCAGGGCCACCACGGTGGCGGGCAGACGCTTCATGTGGCCGTCCAGCCTGCCGACTTCCAGCTCGGTCCCGATCTCTGCATCCTCGACGGCGATACGTGCCATTGCGATTGCGTGGCCGAAATGCGGGGAGATGCAGGCGCTGGTGATCTGCCCGACTTGCTCGCGATCCAGAAACACACCATTGCCATGCGCGGGCGCTTCATTGCCGCTGAAGGTCAGACCTACAAGTTGGCGCCGGATCGCACCCGCATTGCGGTCCAATGCGGCACGCCCCAGAAAGTCGGGCTTCTTCAAATCAACGGCAAAGCCGAGGCCGGCTTCCATTGCATCCGCATCAGGGCCGAACTCTGCGCCGGAGATCATCAGCCCGGCTTCAATCCGCAACATGTCCAGCGCGTCACCGCCCATCGGTTTCAGGCCGTGCGGCGCGCCAGCGGCCATGCAGGCATCCCAGATCTCTAACGCATCATTGCGGTCGCAAAACAGCTCATATCCCAACTCACCCGTGAAACCGGACCGGCAGAGCATAAACATCGGCCCGTCGCGATCATGCAGCCGAGCGATGGTAAAGCCGAACCATTTGAGATTGTCGAGTGTCGGCCGGGTGGGCTGTGTGAAGACCAGGTCGCGCAGGATGTCGCGCGATTTCGGACCTTGCAGCGCGAGGCTGACCAGCCGGTCGCCCAGCGGCATGACGCGGGCATTCAGGCCGAGTTCCTGCGCTTGCTCCTGCAGATGAAGGCCGGAGTTTTCAGAGCCGCAGCACCAGCGGAACGCGGTGTCTTCAAGGCGGAACAACGTCCCGTCATCCAGAACCGAGCCGCGTTTGTCGCAGATCAACGCATAGAAACCGCGGTGGACAGACAGTTTCGACACGTCGCGCGTCAGACAATGCTGCAAAAGCTCCAGCGCATCCGGGCCCACGATGTCAAATTTACGCAGGCCCGACATGTCTTGCAGGGTCGCCGCGTTTTTGCAGGCCCAGTATTCCTCAACCGCGCCGGTGGCGTCATAGGCTGAGGGCATCCAAAGATCGCGGGCGACGTGAAAGCTGGAGGTCAGTTTTGACGTGCGCGGATGGAAGGCTGAGTGTTGGGTCATGCGAGGGGCATCTTTCGGATTGGCCCGCCAGGCCACGGAATGAGTGATTGCGCTGCTTTCCTCGTAGATGCGGACATGCACATCTGTCGGGTTCCAGCCGTTGATTGCGTCCACATCATCGGGGCAGGCAGTGGAGACCGCGACCAGATCGGTGAGTGCTTCCATGGCGACGTAATCGCCGGGGCGCGACCATGCTTCATCTGCTGCGATGTGATGGTCATGCCAGTCGATCCATGAGTTGAAGAAGAAATTGATCGCGGGCCATGCGCGGCGGCCCTGAATGCCGTAGGGGGCGAAGGCTTCGGAGATATTGTCGGAACAGTTGACATGGCCGGGAAATCCACGCTCCTCATAGCCGCGGGCGGTGCAGGCAAGGGCAAATGTGTCATGGCGCCCGACCGTGTCCTGTCGGACGGCCAAAAGCGGGCGAATGTCCTGATCGAAAAACTTGTCATGCAGGCCGGGCAGGGGGTAGGCGCTGCGCGTCATGGTGCGCGAGACGGTCGAATCGATATGACGTTCGATCCCCTTATCCAGCGCGCTGGCGCGCATCGCCATGAAGTCGGAGCATTGTTGCCCTTCGACGTCGATCACCTGAATGAACTGGCCTTTCTTGACGGAATAGGCTTTGGCCGTGCCGCGCGGGATGCGCCATTCGTCGACAATTTTGCCCAGTGGGTCGGGCAAGGTCAGGTCTATGTGGGTGTGTTCAGTTGGTTTGACGGACACCTCGAACGCAGCGCCGCCGCCTTTTGCGATAAAATTATCTGTCAGTGGGGCGATGACGAAAAGGTCAGCCTCCGCGCGGGCGCGCAACACAAAGGGTTCATCCGGTGTGGCGGGCGGGAGCTGCAGCCCCGTCGCCTGCGCCAGCGTGCCCTCGCGATTTGCGCAAAGCGCGCCCATTTGAGCCGTGTTGAACCGGTTCAGCGGCAAGGGTTGCGCGGCAGAAGCTGGAATATCGAGCGCGGAAAGGTCAAAGCAGCGCTGTGTGTCTGACAGAGCCGTGACCCAGCCGGTTGCCCCGCCGCTCAGATCGGTGATGGAGATCAGGGCGTCTGTCGGGACATGGATGCGGCCAGCTTGTCCGAAACCCACATCAAGGCGCAAGCTATTGGCCTGTTTCAACCCTGCGTACCGGCTATGTGGCCGGATATTCGCTACTGTGTCTGGCACGCGCGTCTCGCGCCCCCTTCGAGTGTCTTCGGCTTGCTGACAAGCCCGAACTCAGAAAAGCGACTGATTTGCGCGGCTGTCAAGAGGAATAAAGCCGTGATCTGTATTTCGGTCAGGTGCGGCCGGTTTTGCGGCATTTGAACCTGTATGCGACGGCGTCTTAGGGGGGCGCCTAGCTGTTGCTGACGCAATCGGGGGTGATGCCAATGGCCAGCACCGGACAGCCGCCATTGCGCCCCGCATCCAGCCGGTAGAGCAGTTTGCCCATCCAGGTCGTCGAGGCGCCGAATTTCTTGTAGACATCATCGGCGCCGTCGGTTCCGTCCTTGTTCAAGACCTTGCCGAGTGTTCTGAGGAATGCATTGTCGAGCGCGGTACCGCGGGTCAGAATGATGCCGACATCAATTGCGCCCGCATCATAGAAGGCGGCGAAGGCGGACAGGTCACGGTCATAGGTCTGGTCTTTGCTGTTCCATTCCAGATCCAGCGCGACCTTGCCTTTCACGAAGTCAATCCGGTGCCCGTCGAGAAAACCATGGCGGGTGTATTGTGAGAGCGTTTTGGACGGTTGTTTGGCATGGATCAGCCGCACATTGAGGTCGGCAGAGATCCGCGTCTCCTGCCACTCATCGGAAAAGAGCGTGTCGACATAGCTGGCAATCGGACCTTTCGAGCCGCCGGGCGTGCGGATCATCGTCTTGGTTATTTCAAACCTATCAAGGGCTTGCGTGATTTCGTTGAACTGTTCCGGAAAGCCGCCCTTGAGGATCGTGGCGGCGTTGCGATAGCTGAAAATCTCGAACTTTTGGGTCAGCGTTTCGGGGAACAGCCGCGCGACAGCGGCAGGCTCATCAGCGACTTTGCCGGCTGAGATTTGGTCGTCGAACAGGTCTTGCATGGGTTTGACAGCTATTCTGCGGCGACGCCGGAATTGTATTTATAGGTGTCCCAGGTGGGTTTGTAATCGTCATCGGCCTGATTGCCCCAGACGGTCCAATCCTTGCGTTTGCCGCGTCCGAACAACTCCAGATAGGGACCCCAGGAGCAGCTCTCGATGATGTCATATTGCTCGTCCGGTTTGCGCGAATGTTCGCGCTTGCGGGTGCCGAAAAGGTTCACCTGCGTGCGGCCGGGTTGGAGCGTGCGGGCATTCTTGCCTTTGACGCCAAAGAGCAGGATTTCGGTGACATTGCGGAAGTAAAACCCGACGCCGCGCCCGTCAGAGCCGCCATCTTTGCGAATCTTGTGCCAGATGATGTTGGACTTGTAATTGAAGCCCCAGGCTTGCAGCACTTGCAGCCCTTCGGGCAGCAGCGCGTTCGGCACCCACAGATAGCAATGCGCGGTGTCTTCGAGGTGGTCTGCCACGGGCAGGTCGCAGATATCCTGCAGCTCCATCGTGGGGTATCTTGCGAGGCGCTTGTGTTCCGGCGCGACCTTGCCCGTGCGATTGGTGAAGCGCCACGGCGGGTCGGCCATGACGGTGGCGAATTTCGCGCCGTCAAGGAACGCTGTCAGATCTGTATTCGCTTCGTTGGACATGTGGCGCCTATCCGTTGGAGTGCGATCATATAGATCAAATTTGACGATGTTTCACAAGATTTAGTTAAGGCGATTGCAATTGCTTTGGGGATCAGAGCGGGCGGGTTGGTCCATACGAGGGCGTTTGACAATCGCGTGAGGTGGGCCGTGCTTCGCTGACATTTGGCGCGGCCGGGCTAGGGTTTATGGCTCAAGCTGAATGGAGAGCTTTTATGGTCCGTCTCAAAACATATGCGGTGATCGCGGCGCTGGTGGGCTCGCCTGTGGTGGCGGGCAATGTCGGCTTTTCATCGGGCTGGGCGGAGCAGCGCCTCTCGTTGTTCTCCAACAACCGCTACAGTTTCGGGCAGCAGTTGAACATGGTCTCGCTGGGCGGTGTCAGCATTGCCTATACGCGCATTCCGGAGGGAGACTGGCAGGCGGCGACGGCCTCCTGGCGCTGGGCGGTGGAGCAATCCGTGCCCGTGACCGATCTGCGCCGCAAAGGCGGGGATGACCGCAACCTGTCGCTTTACTTCGTGTTTCTGCCGGACAGCGTGGCGGCAAAGAGCAAAGGCAAGGGCATCCGGTCGCTTCTGGGCAATAAGGATGTGCGCGTGCTGCTTTATACGTGGGGCGGCGATCATCCCAGAGGGGCGCGTTTCCCTTCGCCCTATCTGGACGGGCAGGGCATGAATATCGCGCTGCGTCAGGCGGGGACGGGGTCCTTTTCCGAGAAGGTGAACCTCGCCGGTGACTACCGCGTGGCCTTCGGCGGAGAGCCGGGCGCGTTGGTGGGCATTGCCGTGTCTGGCGACAGCGACGACACCGACAGCGAGATCCGCGCGGCAATTGCGAATTTAAGATTGGACTAAGGCGATTGCTTGCAATCGCTGAACGCCGGCAGGGCATTGCAAATGCCCGAGAGGCTAAGGCGCCTTGATGCAGGGCGTCGCGATCTTTTCCGTGCTTCGGGTGATGCCAGCGGAAATGTGGCGTTCGCGCGGACTCACGGCCGAAGGCCGCCGCGCATCCATTGCCCGGCAGGCAATTATGTGTAGCAAAATTGTCTCGGAGGGGTCGTCCAAGGCGGTTGGAACAACCGCCGAAAGCTGGCAGGCATTGCAAATGCCCGAGACGCACGCCTCTATTTTCCGAAGGGAAACATCGTTTGTTCAAAGCACCCGGCGCGGAATCAAGGCCAAAGGCCGCCGCGCATCGCCGTCACGCCCCCCGGGGCGGCGATTTGGTTGGTGTCTGTGAGACGTTCATTCAGAGGGGAGGTGCTTGGCTGCCATAAAGCGCTTGCTTTCATCCGGAGGATCGCCTCCCCAAGTGACGGCGATACGCGGCTTGGGTCTGCGTGTTGGACTGTTAGGCAGATTTACCCACGCTACGGTTGCTTTGTTCAACTTTTGTGCAATCCACCCTTGTATGGCGGGCAATGAGCCGTGATATTGGGGGTGAGGTCAGTTTTTAATTCTATGGAGGGAAATCAAATGGGCGCAAAAGGTCAACATGTTGTTCCCAATGGTGGAAAGTGGAGTGTTCGCAAGGCGGGCTCTTCGAGAGCTTCTGGTACATTTTCCACCCAAAAAGAAGCTATTGAAGCGGGCACACGAATAGCCAGAAATCAAGGAACAGAGCTTTATATTCATAGAGAGAACGGCCGTATTCGGGATAGAAATTCTTACGGAAACGATCCGAAGAGATCCAAAGGGTAGTTTTTGGCTGATCCCAATTTTGAAACTAACGTCTTTATTAACTGTCCATTTGATGAAGAATTTGCACCTCTGTTGGAAGCTGCGCTCTTTTGTGTTGTCTACTTTGGATTTACGCCGCGACTGGCCAATGAAAGGCTTGAAAACGGCGAAAATCGGTTGGAAAAAATAGTTAGCCTGATTGACCACTCGCGATATTCGATCCATGACTTGTCAAAGTGCAGGGCGATGGCTGAAGGCGAATTCCAACGAATGAATATGCCATTCGAGTACGGAATGGACCTTGGGTTTCGACGAATTGGAAAGCCCCATCACAAAGAAAAGAAACACTTGATATTTGAAGAAAACCCTTACGATTTAAAGCGAGCTTTGTCTGATATAGCGGGTCAAGATGTTGAGTTTCATAGGAATAACTATGAATTGGTTATCCGCAAAGTCCGAGATTTTTTTCGCGTTGAAGTAGGAGTCGATGCACCCGGACCAGCGAGATTGGTTACCGACTACATAACGTTTCAGGGGTGGATGATCGAAAAGAAAATCCATGAAGGGCATTCTGAGCGTGAGGCGGTAAATTTGCCTACCCAAGAGCGTCTTGAAGAGATGCAAAATTGGGTGAAGGTTGGAAAACCGGTCGACTTTGAACCGTTGACTTAAACATCCACATCCTCAACAAACCGGGCGTTCTCCTGAATATACTCGAAGCGGAGTTCCGGCTTTTTGCCCATGAGCCGCTCGACCAGATCGCCGGTTTCTCCCGGCACGTCCTCGTCTACTGTCACGCGGATCAGTTGGCGGGTTTTGGGGTTCATGGTGGTCTCTTTCAAATCCTTGGCGTCCATTTCGCCCAAGCCCTTGAACCGTTGCACGTCGATTTTGCCTTTGCCGCCGAGGCCTTTCTCCATCATCGCGTCTTTCTCTGCGTCATTGGCGACGTAGAGGCGGTGGGCGCCTTGGGTGAGGCGATAAAGCGGCGGGCAGGCGAGGTAGAGGTGGCCTTGGTCGATGAGCGGGCGCATCTGGATGAAGAAGAAGGTCATCAGGAGCGAGGCGATATGGGCGCCGTCGACATCGGCGTCGGTCATGATGATGATCTTCTCGTAGCGCAGGTCGTCGGCGTTGAATTTCGTGCCCATGCCGCAGCCCAAGGCCTCGCAGAGGTCGGAGATCTCGGCATTGGTGGTGAGCTTGTTTGAGGCCGCGCCCAAGACGTTCAGGATCTTGCCCTTGAGGGGCAGGAGGGCTTGGGTTTCGCGGTTGCGCGCGCCTTTGGCGGAGCCACCCGCTGAGTCGCCCTCTACAATGAACAGCTCCGTGCCTTCGCGGGATTTGGCGGTGCAGTCGGTGAGTTTTCCCGGGAGCCGCAGTTTTTTCGTCGCGGATTTACGGGCGGTCTCCTTTTCCTGACGGCGGCGCAGGCGTTCTTCGGCGCGCAGGATCAGGAAGTCGAGAATGGCGCCCGCGGATTTCGTGTCCGCGGCGAGCCAGTTGTCGAAATGGTCGCGCACGGCGCCTTCGGTCATTTTCTGGGCGCTTTCGGTGGACAGGCGGTCTTTGGTTTGACCCACGAAAGCGGGGTCGCGGATGAAACAGGAGACCAGCGCGCAGCCGCCCGACATCAGGTCATCCCGGGTGATCTGCGTGGCCTTCTTGTTGCCTGCCAGCTCCCCGTACGCCTTGATGCCTTTCAGGATCGCGGACCAGAAACCCTGCACATGGGTGCCGCCTTCCGGTGTGGGCACGGTGTTGCAATAGGACTGGATGAAGCCGTCGCGCGAGGGCGTCCAGTTGATGGCCCATTCGACCTTGCCGGGTTCACCGAATTTCTCTGCGAAATCGACTGTGCCCGCGAAGGGGCGGTCAGCATAGGTGGTGGCTTTGCCGAGTGTTTCCTTG
The DNA here is from genome assembly GCA_039195745.1 of Pseudomonadota bacterium. Lineage (GTDB taxonomy): Bacteria > Pseudomonadota > Alphaproteobacteria > Rhodobacterales > Rhodobacteraceae > Litoreibacter. The sequence continues at coordinate 36,610 of JBCCVD010000013.1, forward strand.
AGGTAGTCGGCGAGGCCGCCGGGGAAGTGGAAGGTCGCCTCCGTCGGTGTTTCGCCGTCGTCGATATGGGATTTCCAGCGGATTTCCACGCCGGAAAAGAGATAGGCTTTGGAGCGGATCGAGTTGAACAGGCGGGCCGGTTTGAAGCGGTGCTTGCCGAAGATTTCCTCATCCGCGTGGAAGGTGGTGGTGGTGCCGCGCCGGTTGGGGGCCTGGCCGATCTTTTCGACAGGGCCCAGAGGGATGCCGCGCGAGAAGCGTTGTTCATAGACCTGTTTGTCCTTGGCGACCTGTACGACCATGGAATCCGACAGCGCATTGACGACGGAGGCCCCGACGCCGTGCAGCCCGCCGGAGGTCTGGTAAGCGCCTTCGGTGAATTTGCCGCCCGCGTGGAGGGTGCACAGGATGACCTCCAGCGCGGATTTGTCGGGGAATTTCGGATGCGGATCAATGGGGATGCCGCGGCCGTTATCCTTGATGGTGATGGCGTAATCGGCGTGCAGCTCGACCTCGATGCGGTTGGCGTGCCCGGCCACGGCTTCGTCCATGGAATTGTCGAGCACTTCGGCGACGAGGTGATGGAGCGCGCGTTCATCTGTGCCGCCGATATACATGCCTGGGCGTTTGCGCACGGGTTCCAGCCCCTCCAGCACTTCGATGGAGGAGGCGTCATACTGATCGGCGGTCTCGGTCTTGAGAAGGTCGGACATGGGGTTGGCTGCTCTGCTCTTTTGATTGCGCGCCACTATGCCAGAGAGCGCGAGGCGGGGGAAGGGCTGGCATGGTGTGTGGTCGCTCTGGGTTTGAACTGCGGTTTGTGGTATTGAGATGCCGCTCAGAGGGAGCGAGACATGTTGAGGAGGAAGGGACGTGTTGAGTAAAGTGGCAGCTTTTCTATTGGTCGCATTCGCTGTCGGGACATGCGAACGCCCGGAATATACCGAGCCGCAACTGGTTGGCGGGTTCGAATATAAAGGGGAGGGGTATCAGATCGTCAGGATGGAATACACGACGGAAAGCTCCGATGGGTTTGCGTATTTCCTGTTTGATCCGAAGACCAGCACCTACACGCCAACCACGTCCAAGGCTGTCTGTCTGGACATATCGCTGGAGGAGTGCAGGACGAAGTTCGGCCAACAGTTGCAACTGGCCGCGGGTGAGACGGGCGACGGTGGCGGTATGGGGTATTAGGCGCGCGCGTTTCGGGTTGCAAATCTGCGTGGTCGTGAGGCAGGTTCGGGGTTGATGTATACATTAAGGACGCGCTGATGTCGGAGCCGCACTGGATCACGCTGGATTGCAACGGCGCGCCGCATTGTCGGCATGAAAATGGTTTTGCTTGTTACGAGGGCAAATTCTATCTGTTTGGCGGGCGGCGGGTGCAGCCGGTGGATATCTTTGACCCCGAGACCAACACATGGACCCATGGCGCGTCACCGCCAATGGAGATCCATCATTTTCAGCCCGTGATCGTGGGCAAGCAGATTTGGCTGCTGGGGACGATGACAGGCGTGTTTCCCCGAGAAACGCCGCTGGAGACCGTGTTCATTTACGAGCCGGAAGAAGACAGGTGGCTGGAGGGCCCCGCGATCCCGGAAGGGCGCAGGCGGGGGGCGTCGGGATGTGCATTGCATCGGGATGGCTGGATCTATGTCGTGGGCGGCATTGTCGACGGGCATCATGCAGACACGCAGGCCTGGTTTGATCGTATCCACCCAGAAACGGGCGCGTGGCAGGTCCTGCCGGATGCGCCCAACAAACGCGATCACGCGCCCTGCGCGATTGTGGATGACAAGCTGTATTTTTTCGGCGGTCGTGAGACCGGGCGACATAATGGAACGGATTACAATCAATTGTTTTTCGACACGATTGGCGACGTGGATGTCTATGATTTCGCAACCGGATCATGGTCGGTGCATGCTGAAGCGCTGCCGGTTCAGACGGCAGCGGGGGGCACTGGCGTTCTGGGCAAGAAAATCCACTATGTCGGTGGCGAAGCGGGCCGGATGGAGGCTTTCACCGAGATGCAGATTTTCGATCCGAAGGCCGGAACATGGTCGATGGGCGCGCCGCTGAACCGGGCGCGCCATGGTACGAATTGCTGCGTGCATGACGGCAAGTTGTGGATTGCAGCAGGCAGCGGCGCGCGCGGTGGGGAACCTGAGCTGACGTCGATCGAAGTGATCGCGATCCCTTAGCGCTCCTTTCGCCGGGGCCATTCGCGCCGTGCGATGCACCGAGGCCGGTTGGCAGGGCGCAGCCGCTTCCGTCACACCAAAGGGGCAGAGTTACAAGAAGCTGAAGCCGTGTCGTAAACCGGGGGCGGGGTGTCGGGTCTTGCGATGGCGACCCGGTGCCGGGCAGGTACCAAGCGGTGACCAAGCTGACGGAACTGAAGTGGTACCTGCAAGATGAAAGAAAATCGGTTGATCGACGGTGTGGCCGTCAAAAAGCGCATAATCGGAGAGGTCAGGGCCTACACTTCTGACAGGGCCGATATGCCCCGGTTGGTCTCCATTCTGGTTGGTGACACGCCTGAGGCGGATGTCTATGTGCGCAATCAGGCGCGCGGAGCGGAGCAGGCGGGGATCCCGTTCGAACAGTTGAACTGGCCTGCGGATATCTCTCAGGCGGAGTGCAAACAGCGTATTCTTGAGATGAATGACGACCCGACCGTGCTGGGGGTCATTCTGCAAAGGCCCTTGCCTGCGCATATCAATGTCCGTTCGCTGCAATCGGCGATTCATCCGCTCAAAGATGTTGAAGGTATGAACCCGGCCTCCATCGGCAATATCGTTTATTCCGATGTGGCGCTGGCCCCGTGCACCGCCGCCGCCAGTGTCGAATTGGTGAAAGAGACAGGCTTGAAGCTGGAAGGTCTGGAGGTCGTTATGATCGGCCATTCGGAGATCGTGGGCAAACCTGCTGCGATGATGCTGATGGCTGAAGGCTGTACGGTGACAGTGTGCCATCACATGACCCGCTCTGTCGCGATGCATTCGCGGCGCGCGGATGTTGTGGTCGTGGCGGTCGGCAAAGCGCATATGGTCGGCCCGGATATGGTCAAGCCCGGCGCGGCCGTGATTGATATCGGTATCAACCAGATCGAAACCGGTGAGGGGCCGAAGATCGTGGGGGATGTCGATACCGATGCGGTCAAGGAGGTGGCCTCCTGGATCAGTCCTGTGCCCGGCGGTGTCGGGCCTGTGACGGTTGCCATTTTGATGCGCAATGCGATGGTGGCGCATCAGCGTCAGAGTGCCGCCGGTTGGATACCTGCGAGCTGAGCCTTTCACTGCGCGATCTTGTTCATGGTTTTCAATCAGAGCTCCAAAAGCTGGGTTTGAAATGATCGCAAATTCCGGTCTGCTGATGAAAGCTGTCTTCGGGGCCGCGCGCAGCGTGCGAATGAATGCCTCTGCAGTTCTGAGCGGACGAACCGCTCAGAACCCGCTGGCTGTGATTTATTGCGTGACAGCCTGCTGCGCAGTGAGAAACGCGGGTCAGTCAAATCCTGCGGCTGTCGTGGCAATGGTTTGATTGCGCGAGTCAACTCTGCGCTGAACGGCAGCACAGGCTTGTATGCTGCCTTCCAGACAGGCGGCATCAAGTTTTCGGCTGGCTTCGACTTCCGCAGGTGAATCGCATGCACTGAGCGCAAGCGCTGCAAGAATTACGTATCTCTTCATTGACGGTCTTTCTTCTTTTTGGGGTCCGTGCCGGTTCAAAACAGCACAGGAGGTGGACAGGGTTCAGGACGCGCAGGCAAACCCCAGCACCCGAGACTGTGTGTTGCTTTCGGGGTCCGTGAGTGGCGGTTTCGTGCGGTTTGTCTGCGGTCCTGAGTGATCAGGTGTCGCGGAGTTGTCCCTTGAAGTCGTCCACCCCATCACGCTGAGACAAATCTTTTCGGTATGCCGTAGGGGTTTGTCCGGTGTGCCGCTTGAAAGCGTTGTAAAAGGAAGACCGGGCGTTGAAGCCGACATCGTAGGTGATGTTCAGAACGGAATCCTCCGTTGTCGACAGCAGGGTCTTGGCCTCCGCGATCCGGTAGCTGTTCACAAAATCAAAGAAACTCCCACCGATCACTTCATTCAGCGTTTGAGAGACGTGATTTGACGATGCGCCGATATGTCTGGCCAGTGTCCAGAGCGACAGGTTTGCATCCCGATGCAAGTGGTCCACCTCCATGGCGTTGCGCAGTTTGCGGCTTAAACGGGCAGAGGCTTCCGGGCTCAACGCGGATTTTTCGTATTTTCCGCTGGGCTGCGATTTGGTCTGCAACGCTTCCTCTTGTCTGTCAGGTGCGAGGGGTGGGCGTTGCCGTATCCCCCAAAGTGTCACGGCGCAGACCAGCACGAAGCCTTCGATGCTGACGAAAATGAGGAATGAAGGGGGGGCATCCCCAAGCCGCAAGGTGCCGATGAGCAGCAATGTCGCGGCCAGCCAGAACAAGGCGCAAAGGCTTCCAATCACGTATATCCAGCGCAATTCGTGCCGTTCCGTGCTGGAGTAGACATCCCGCAGTTGAATGCGAAATCTCAGCAGTCGGCGGAATATGAGGATCAGGTAGATTGCAATTTGGGGCAGGAGGGTGATCTGAAGCAGTCCGATCAGCACCGCAAGCGTCATCATCCACCCTGTCTCGATCACCGGGTCCTGCGAAAAGAGCGTGTCCCGCACCATCGGTGGCGAAAGCAGCACGAGGAGGGCCGTGACAATGGCAGCGACAGGCAATGCAAAATGCCAGGCGAGCCGTTTGGGCATTTCCTGGTGCGGTGATGTCAGGACAGAGACGTAGAGCCAAAAGAGCGGGGCAAGGAAAAACGAGCTCGGCCAGGTGATGAAAGCTGCCACCGATGTGTAGCTGGTGGGCGCCCCTGACAGCAGTTGGGTGAATGCGTCTGGGATGTTGTTCAGGGCAATGGCCGCGAGAAACGTCGCGAAGCTGCGGCTGACGCGGGTATGCCGGGTCTGCATCAGGCAGAACGCGGCGCCAAACATGGCGATGACAACGGAGCCGAGGCTTGTCATTTCGATCAGTATTTCATCCATAAATTCAGCTCCCTCGCCAATGCTGATCCGCGACGAATGGTCGAAGGCGTCTGGTTGCATCGGGGCCATGGTGGTGTCCCTCGTGCCAAATGGCGCGATCAAGTTCAACACATCTGCCAGATCGGGTTTGCTGGTGCATGGGTTTCCTCTTGTTGTTGTCGGCGTCCGTCCGCTGTTCTGGCCGCCTGTGACAGACCTGACCCTTTATCAACCGTATGTCGCCTGTCCCTGTAGGTTTGGACGAATGGGCGCGGAGAGAGGAACCCTGTGCCTGTGCCTGTCTCCGTGTCACAGAGAGGTGGTCATTGGCGCAGTGACTGTCATGGGGACGCGCGGCGCGAGGGTGCCTTGCCTTTGGGGGGCTTTCGCCTTGTCGTGCCGGGCGCGGTTCAGCTCGTGGGCAACGCGCCCTTGATCTCGATAACGCGGCGCGGGTAGGGCATCTCGATGCCTTCCTCTTTGAGCGCGTTCCAGATCAGGAAAAGGATGTCGGAAGTGTATTTATTCTCCCCGTCATCGAGGCCGTTGACCCAGAACTCGCAAGCGAAATCGACGCCGCTTTCGCCAAAGGCGCGCAGCTCACAATCGGGGGGGAAAGGTTCAGATAGCACGTCCGGATGGCCCGAAACGGCTTTCTCGACGATGTCGGGCACGCGGTTGATATCAGTCTCATAGGTGACGGAAAACGGCGCCTCAAACCGGTTGGCGGAGCCGCTGTCGGAATAGTTGATGACGCGCGTGGTGATGAAGTCTTCATTGGGCACGACGACCCAGCGCCCGTCGAAGGTTTCCAGAATGGCGGCCCGCGCCATCATCTTGACGATCTTGCCCTGCTCGCCGCCATCAAGCTCCACGTAATCGCCAACAGTCGCCTGACCTTCGAGCAGCAGGATCACGCCGGAGATGAAGTTGGAGGCGATTTTTTGCAGGCCAAAACCCAGGCCGACACCGATGGCACCGCCAAGAATAGCGAGGGCAGAGAGGTTGATGCCCATGACATTCATCAAGATCAGGAAGGCGGCGCCGAAGATCATGAACTCGACCGCTTTGATGGCCAAGGTTTTGAGCGACGGGCGCATATCCTGTTTGGTCAGGTAATCTGCTGATTGCTGGTTGGACCATCCACCCAGCCAGAACAGGATCGAGCCCGCGATGACGCCGCGCACAATCGCCATCAGAGAGAAGCCGATATTGCCGATCTGGACGCGGGTTTCTTCCAAGAACAGGGCCGCGTTGTCCAACAGGCCCACTGCGTAGAGGGCGGCGATCGGCAGCAATACATATTTGCCCAAGAGCTTGAGGAATGGCACCTGAATGATGTCGCGCACGAGAATGCGGGCGGCGAGGAACATGAAGACGCGTTTGCCAAAGGCAATCACCTCGCCCGAGCCGAAGATGGAGCGTGTCGCCTGTTCGCCGATCCCGGTCAGCATGAACGCGATCAGCGGCAGAAGCAGGGGCAGAAATTGCAGCACGAAACGGCGTGCCTGCGAGAAGATCGTCTCGCTTTCCGCGTCGGGCTCCAGCAACCGCGACAGGCGCGGCACGATCATCCGCGAAATCACCACGGCGAGGATATAGGCGCCGATCAGGACCGCGAATTGCGACCATGCGGCAGGCGACATCAGCCATCCGCGTGCGAGTTCAAGCGCTGGCATGATGAAGTCCAAAGCCTGACCCACGAAAGGTGGCAAAGTGTCGATATCCATGATGTTCGCCCCTGCAAGTCGTCTATCGCCTCTTAGCGTAAGGCGTGACGCAGGCCAAGTGTCAGCACCGAGGAGGGCAGTCTTGGCCATAAAATTGTCAAGAATCTGGGCGAGTGCATCGGCGTATGAAGCGATTTTTCTCCTTGCTGGTGATCTTAGGCATTTGTGCCGGGGTCTATTATGTCCGGACGACTGCGGCCGAGGCGCGTGTGCGCTCTGTCGATATCGGGTGGGTGTTGTCGGTTTGTGCCGCGGAGGAGACCGGGCTGGCAGCTATCGCGGCTTGTGATCTGTTGTTAACGGCAAAAGACAACAGGCCTGAGACGCAAGGGTATCTGCTGTTTAACAAAGCCTATGCGCTGGATGTGATGGGTGAAGATGAGGCGGCGTTGGCGGTTTATAATGACGCCGAGCCGCTGACCACATCCAAGCGGCGCTGGCTGCTCAACAATCGTGGCTGGATTCACCACAAAGCGCAGCGTTGGGATGCAATGGCCGTTGAGGCGAATGCACTGCTTTCGGGCGCGCCGGATTTGCGCGACGGCCCACATTTTGGAGCCTTGAGATTGCTGCGTTGGCATGCGCGGGCGACAGAAGATACACAGGCAGAGGACGCACTGGCTTTGCGTTACCTTCAGGACGTACCTGAGGACAGTTATGCGCTAAAAAGGCGTATTCGGCATCTTCAGAAGTACGCGAAATATTATCCGCAGCCTGAACTGTCTTTGGCCCGGTTGGCGGATTTAACCCGCGCGATTGCCGAAGAGCCAAGGAATACGGCGCTCTGCGAAGCGCGTTTGAATGTCTTGAGAAGTGTTCGGCTCGTTGAGCTTGCGATGCGTGAGGGCATGCGATGCTTCGAAATCATGATTGCCGTGCATGGGTCTCAAGTTGATGTGACCAAGGTTCAGTTGGCGCAGGCTCAGGCAAGGATGGAGGCCGCGCGCAAAATCCTGGAGGAGACTGAAGCCCAGTCGCAAGCAGGAGCCGTGGCACAGGCCATCGACCGCGCGAGCCATGTCACCCGCGCTCATTGGCGCTTTATACGCGGCGATATCACTGGCGCGTTAGACGATCTTGAGGCGGCACGGAAAACTGTGGCCACAGCTGATGATTGGGATGATGCGGCTTTGGATGAGCGCATCGCGTTCTACCCGCGCCTCTGGGAGATCATTCGCGGTACCGATTTGGAATTTCTGCCCGGCGCGCGGCGCTGATCCCTTGCCCCATACGGCGTCCTTACAAGGGGCGCGCCTAAAATCGGAGCTGGTGCCGTGCTGCAACTCTGATAGGTCAGGGGCATGACCTACCCGCAGCATATCCGTGCCATTCTCATTCTGGGTCTGCCGTTGATCGGCAGTCATCTGGCGCAGTTTGCGGTGCATCTGGTCGATACGCTCATGCTGGGCCGGTATGATATCACGGCGCTTGCGGCCTCCGTTTTGGCGACGTCATTCTTCTTTGTGGTTTTCATTGTGGGATCAGGTTTTGCCTTCGCGGTGATGCCGATGGTCGCGGAAGCGGCAGAGCAGGAGGACGCGCAGCGTATCCGGCGGGTGACCCGGATGGGGATGTGGTTGTCGGTGATTTATTCTGCCGTGTTTCTGCCCGCGATGATCTGGTCGGCCCCGTTGTTGGAACTCGCGCGACAGACGCCGGAATTGGCGCAATTGGCGCAGCAATATCTCAGGATCGCGGGGTTTGGCCTGTTTCCGGCTTTGCTGGTGATGGTTTTGAAAAGCTATCTGGCGTCGATGGAGCATACATTGGTTGTGCTGGTCGTCACCTTGATCGCTGTGGCAGTCAATGCGGGGCTGAATGCGTTGTTGATCTTCGGCATTTGGGGCTTTCCGGAGATGGGCTTGCGCGGGGCGGCTCTGGCCTCCGTGCTGACGCAGGTCGCGACGCTCATCGCGCTCGCGCTTTATGCGACGCGGGTCGAGGGCCTGCGGGAGCATGTCTTGTTTCAACGGGTTTGGCGCTCCGACCCGGCTGCCATTCGCGCGGTGTTCAAATTGGGCTGGCCGATTGGGCTGACCAATCTGGCGGAATCGGGCATGTTCAGCGCGTCCGCGCTGATCATGGGGTTGCTTGGCACCTTGCCATTGGCTGCACATGGGATTGCACTGCAAATCGCGGGCGCGATGTTCATGATCCATATCGGGCTCAGTCAGGCTGTGACGGTGCGTGCGGGCCGCGCGCTGGGACGTCAGGACATGATTGGATTGGGGCGCGGGACAGTGGCGGGTATCGGGCTGTCTTTGGGCGTTGTCGGAATGACGATGGTGCTGTTTCTTGGCGTGCCGGACCTGCTGATCCGCGGGTTTATCGCGCCTGATGAGGCACAAAAGGAAGCGATCTTGCGCATCGGTGCGTCCCTTCTTGCGGTGGCCGCTCTGTTCCAGCTGGTGGATGCCGGGCAGGTGATGGCGCTTGGTGCGCTGCGCGGGCTGCAGGATACGCGTATCCCGATGCTGATGGCGGCGTTCAGCTATTGGCTGATGGGGATCCCGGCGAGCTATCTTCTGGGGATCACCTTCGGATTTGGTGCTGTCGGTGTCTGGGCCGGGTTGGTTGTGGGCCTGCTTTTTGCCAGCGGGCTTTTGTGGTGGCGGTTCTGGCAGCTTTTTGGTGCGATGCGGCGGGCCTAGTCCTGCGGCCCTTCATAGATATCCACGGGCAGGTCGAGACGCTGGGCCAAGTCATTTGCAAAGGCGTCCAGCGCGTTGGGATCGCCGTAGATCTCGCATAGCGTCATGGTTTGAGGCGGCAGGTCCGGCTGGCCGGAGGGGCTGTATTCAATCGTGACAATGGCTTCCTGTCCGCCGCGCCCGCCGGTGATGCGGGCGAGTGCAATCTGGCGCATCCAGTCGCGCGGCAGGATATCAATCAAGCCGGTGCGGGTTTGCTTCAGCAGGCTGTCGCCGCTTTCTGACAGGTACAGCCCGCAGGGCAGCTCTTCGATCTCGGCGGGCCAGTCATAAGTCAGTGCACCGACGGCGATCAGCCGCTTTGGCGGCAGTGCGGGGCAAGGGAGCAGTGCGGGGCAGGCGCAGGCTGCCAGCAGGTCCGGCGGCGGGTGCGTGCGGTAGGCAGGCGACATCCAGATAGAGGCCTCGGTCCTGGTTTCGGGAAATATCTCGTGGCGCGTGTTGCGGGCCGGCGATTGTGCCTCGGGCGGCCAGACGGTGCAGCTGAGTGTGGCGTGGCCGAATTGCCATGACCGCGAGGCGGTGTTGGCGGCGGTGCCGACCGTGCCTTCGCCGAAATGGGGTTTCAGCGCGGCAATGGCCTTGGCGTAGTTGATGCGGTGATCGGGGGAGGCCTGCACAGCGCAGAACAGCGCGGAAGGCGGCTGGAGCAGGTCGGTATCTTGCGAAAACTGGAACGCGGGCGGGTGGGCCAGACCTGCGATGAAGGGGTCGGCGTCATGCAGGATGCAGATATCGAGCTGATCGGACCAGATCGCAGGCTTGGCGCCGTAGCGATCAATCAAGTCAGCCATTGGTGCACGAAATGCAATGCCGCAGCGATCAAGCCTGTCCCACAAGAGCGCCTCTGAGGTGGGGCTGGGGCGCAGCTTCGGGAAGCGGGACTTCAGAAAGCGTGTCACTGGCGTCATTGGCGGAGTATGGCAACAAGCCGCAGCAGTTGCAAAGAGTTGGTTCGGGGAGGGGCGTGGCTACGAGCTGTCCTGGCCTTTGAGCAACCGGTCCGCTTTCTTGCGCACAAGGACAGAGCGCAGGTCATGCATGGCCAAAAGCAGCCCGTCTGTCACATCTTCCAACTGGTCTTCATCGGCGCGGGTTTGGGCCCAATGGGTGGTCAGGTTGAGGTAGTCAATGGCGCGGTAGATATCATCCAAGTCGCGCGTTGCCATGACCGCGATGCGTTCATCGGCCCAATCCTGAATCACTTCGAGCTCGTCAGAGGTCAGTTCGTGATCGCCATGCGGTTTGATCTGGCCATTCTTGATGTTGACGACCGCGATCTCGGACATGTCGATGCGCCGCTGGCGATTTTCTGTATCGACCCGAAAGACGGTGGCACCGTTTTCGCGGACGCGGAAATAGAATTCGGGGAGTTCGCCTGCCATGTGAGTTCAGGTGCCTGTGACGTTCGCGTTAGGGGTAGCTAGCACAGGTTATTGCCGTCCGTGAACAGGTATTCATCCGCAAGTGCATTGAAAATGCGCGCAAATCCCTCATGCCGCCATCTCCAGCCGGGGTTTGAGGTATCTACGGGTGTGTTTCAGCGTGGAGATCGCCTGTTGCACCGGCTGGCACGGCAAAGCGGGTGTCATCTGCGTCGATGGCCTGAGCTTTCTGCGCAGGGCGCCCCCTATGTCCCGCCGCTGCTGAACCGACAGGCTTTGCAGAATTTCAGGTCCGAGCAGAAGTGTTTCGGACAAAGCGCCATTCGCGGCGATGACCACATGATCGTCACACAGGATATGGTGCCAGGTGATGCTTCGTTTGCCGGTCATGTAACGGACGCCGGGAAGGGCAGTGAGCGCTTTGGCAGGCACGAAACAGGGCGTTGAGAACGCATGATCAAGAATATCCGGCGCGCCTGCAACCATCCGGTGTTGTCCCGAGACGATCAGGTCTTGCGCGGGCAATGCGGGGCCGAGCGCGCCCTTTTTGATCAAGACCGGTTTTTCGTGGCGCGGCACAAGGCCGAGGGGTTGCGTGCCTTTCCAGACCCATTTGATTAGATGTTTTGTGCCATCCGCGGATAGAACCTCGTCCCCCGGTCGCAGGCGTTCAATCCGTCGCGTGCCGTTTGGCGTTTGTAAGAGTGTCCCCGTTGCATAACAGGCAGGGATTGCGCCGGCATTGCTGCTGCTTTGCGCGTAATATGTGCTGCCGCCATTGTCAGACTGCATTGACTGGCCGACAGAGCTGATGCTGCCGGTATCTGCACTGGTTTCGCCCGAGGCTGGCCCGTCTGTGGCTGTGACCGTGTTGCCTTCCCAGGAGATGAACTGAACGACATTGCCGGAATCGTCGATCAAAGCGATCGCGTCATCGGGGTAGAAATTGCCCATTTCATCAGATGTTGAGAAGCCCGGCACGGAATCATCGAGGACATAGACATCATGCCCGTTCATCGTTGCCTGATAATTGCCCAACCCGTAGGAGGCGTATTGCTGGCCGTTCGACATGTAAAATGCCAGCGAATAGCCGGAGACATCCGTTCCAGCGGGGATCGCAACTTCGACGAATTCCTGATCCGAAGTTCCGTAATATTTATATTCCGAGATGTACCCTGACATCAGTTGCACCTGCCACATTGACCTTGGTGCAGCAGTGCCAAGACGGGTCTAAAAGAACCCTAAGATGCGCAGGGGAGTTGTTTGTGATTTTAGCTAAATGCGCAATGCCGGTGCGTTTCAGCGGGTGGTGCCCCGCCCGAACAGATCATCAGGCGGGGCATGATTTTGCGGTTTGCGGGTTTAGGTCAGGCCCGCGCAAAAGGCCTGAATTCGCGTGCAGGCTTCCTTGAGGTTCTCATCAGAAGTGGCGTAGCTGACGCGGAAATTCGGGCTGAGACCGAAGGCGGCACCAAAGACCACTGCCACGCCATGTTCTTCCAGCAGTGCTGTGGCGAAGGTCTCGTCATCGTCGATCTTGGTGCCAGCTGCAGAGGTCTTGCCGATGCAACCCGCGATGGATGGGTAGACATAGAATGCACCTTCAGGTGTCGGGCAGGAGATCCCTTCGGCGGCATTGAGCATCTCAACCACCATATTGCGGCGACGCACGAATATCTCATTGTTTGGCGCGAGGAAGTCTTGTGTGCCGTTCAGCGCCTCTACGGCCGCCCATTGCGAGACAGAGCACGGGTTCGACGTCGATTGCGATTGCACTTTGCGCATCGCCCCGATCAGTTTTTCCGGGCCGCAGGCATAGCCGATGCGCCAGCCGGTCATCGCGTAGGCTTTGGACACACCGTTGCAGGTCAGCGTCCGGTCATAGAGCCGCGGTTCAACCTCCGCAGGCGTGCAGAATTCGAACCCGTCATAGGCGAGGTGTTCATACATATCATCGGTCATGATCCAGACATGCGGGTGGCGCAGCAGGACGTCTGTCAGTTCTTTCAGCTCCGCCCGGCTGTAGCCCGCACCTGTCGGGTTGGAAGGTGAGTTGAAAATGAACCATTTGGTCTTATCCGTGATCGCTGCTTCAAGCTGGTCCGCAGTCAGCTTGAAATTTGTCTGGATGGAGGCTTCCGCCACGACAGGCGTGCCACCAGCCAGCAACACCATATCAGGATAGGAGACCCAGTAAGGCGCGGGGATCACGACCTCGTCGCCCTCGTTCAAGGTGGCCATCAGTGCATTATAGAGCGTCTGCTTGCCGCCCGTGCCGACGCTTACCTGCGCAGGTGTGTAGTCCAGCCCGTGATCGCGTTTCATCTTGGCGCAGATCGCCTCTTTCAACTCCGGGATGCCATCGGGTGCTGTATATTTGGTCTTGCCCGCCGCAATCGCTGCAACAGCGGCGTCCTTGATGTTCTGGGGCGTGTCGAAATCCGGCTCACCTGCGCCCAGACCAATAACGTCCTTTCCCGCGCGTTTCAGCTCGGCCGCTTTTTGCGTGACTGCGATGGTCGGAGAGGGTTTTACGCGGGCAAGAGTATCGGAAAGGAAGGACATGTGACGCCTCGTCAGGTTGCATAGATACAGTTGGGCTTTTAGGGATGTGGTCAGACGCACACAAGCGCGGAATTGGAGACCAGAATGGACGACCAACACGACCATCAGGATGACGAGTATTTCGGTAATGATGCGGCAACTTTTGGCGACAGGGTGACCGCCGCGCGGGAGGCACTGGGGCTGAGTGAAGAGCTTTTTGCACGCAAGCTGGGCGTCAAGCTGAAGACGGTGCGCGCCTGGGAGCAGGATTTGAGCGAGCCGCGCGCCAACAAGCTGCAGATGATGGCGGGGATGTTGAATGTCTCCATCATGTGGTTGCTGACAGGCGAGGGCGAAGGCGTTGCAAGCGAAGAAGATCGCGCCTTGCCCGCAGATATGGCGGAGTTGCTGGTGGATCTGCGCCGGTCCCGTACGGAGATGACGCGGATCGCGGACCGGATGGGGCGTATGGAAAAGCGTCTGCTGCTGATGATGGACGAGATTTGATGCGCGAAGAGCCGCGCCATGATGAGCCGCGCAATTTGCGCATCAAACGGCTCAAACTGCGCTCCATGCGGCGTGGCATCAAAGAGATGGATTTGATTCTGGGTGGGTTTGCCGCGGCCGGTCTCGACCAGTTAAGTGATGCGGATTTGGCACTCTATGACGAGATGCTGAGCGAGAATGACCATGACATGTATGCCTGGGCCTCCGGGCAGGTCGCCGCGCCGGACCGCTTTGCGGAATTGATGGATCACATCGTTTTGAATGGTGGGGCAATTAAGCGTTGAATCGCTTGCGTCGAAAAATTTTCTCAAACCTGTGGATCGTTTAACCGATTATTCAATCCTGCGTTCTACTCAGGCTTCAAAGAGCAGTTAAGCCACGGAGCATATGATGAGTATACAGCAAAGGTTCATGCAAACAGATGCGCATGATTTTATGGCGGGTTATCTGGAAAGCCTGGCCTTGGTCGAGCGTCTCCACAGGCTTTTGCTGGACGTCATCAAAGATGAGTTCGAGCGATTGGGCCTGTTGGATATCAATGCGGTGCAAGCGCTGCTTCTGTTCAACATCTCAGACAATGAAGTGACGGCAGGCGAATTGAAATCGCGCGGCTATTATCAGGGCTCGAACGTATCCTACAATCTCAAGAAGCTGGTTGAGATGGGATATATGCATCACCAGCGGTGCGAAATTGACCGTCGCTCGGTTCGCGTGCGTCTGACACCCAAAGGGCGCGAAGTACGTGATCACGTGCAGGAACTGTTCTCCCGCCACGCCGATGGGATGGAGAAGAACGGCCTGCTGGGCTCCACTGGGATCGGAGAGATCAACAGCTCCCTGCGGCGCATGGAGCGCTACTGGAGCGATCAGATCCGCTACATTTACTGAGCTTTGACAGGGCGACACATGCTTGCCCGACTGACTTGAAACGGTCTGGAAACGCAGCCTCAAGTGCTGCGTTTTTCCACGTCTTCAAGTTGCTTTTTCACGCTGCGTGCGCGCCAGATCATCAGAGCAATCATCCCAATCAGCAGCAACAGTGAACCGCCATAGGCAGACAGGACCGCATCCTGATACTTTCCCAGATCGGGCATCATTGTGTTCCCTCATTTTGGGCCGCTCGTGACGGCTGCTGTCTGTCCTGATCGCGCGCCATTTCACGGTTCAGCAGAGCTTTCAGACGTCGCGCTCTGATCTCCGTTCGTGTGCCCAGAAGCAACAGGGCCACGAAGAGCAAGCCAAAGCCAATCATGGAGATGACCAGGGGCACAAAAAACACATCCGCGACAGTGCGGCCGCCCGTGGCAACCGGGACAGACGTGCCTTGATGCAGACCCTGGTTCCAGAAATTCACAGCATACCGACTGAGCAGCGCAAAGACCGAGCCGACGAGGCAAAGCACAGACGTCAAATCGGCCGCAATGTCCTGCGTTTCAATCGCTTGCCAGAGCGCGATGTAGCCCAGATAGAACAGAAACAGGATCAAAAAGGAGGTCAGTCGCGGATCCCAAGCCCAATATGTGCCCCACATCGGCTCCCCCCAGATCGCACCAGTCAAAAGCGCGATCAGCGTCATCACCAGCCCGACTGGCGCCGCCGCCTTGGCAGCAAGCGCGGAGACATGGTGGCGCCGCACCAGCCAGATCAGCGAGGCGACGAGCATCATCAGCCACGCATTGATTGCCATCAGGGCGGAGGGGACATGGAGGTATATGATCTTGACTGTCGACCCTTGCCGGAAGTCATCCGGCGTAAAGAAAAAACCCCAAACCAAGCCCGTCACAATGCAAACGCCTGCGGCGATGCTGACAAATGGCAGCATCCAGCCGGTCGTCTTCATAAACTGGGTCGGGTTTGCATATTTCCAGATCGACATGGGGGTTACCTAAGTCAGAGGTG
Organism: Pseudomonadota bacterium; assembly: GCA_039195745.1. Taxonomy (GTDB): domain Bacteria; phylum Pseudomonadota; class Alphaproteobacteria; order Rhodobacterales; family Rhodobacteraceae; genus Litoreibacter. The sequence goes on from JBCCVD010000013.1 coordinate 52,423, forward strand.
CTGGCGCCGCAATGCTGCGTGCTGCCGCACGGGTGGATTTCATCGCAAATTCATGCGCAACGCCGCGGCAGTTGCAAAGGGCAGGAGCGCGACGCAGCCTGCGGAAATGCCCGTCATCAGCAAGAGCGGTGTCGTTGGATCGAGCCCGTCCGCGCCGCGCCGCGCTGCCTCTGCTCCGAACAGCAGTGTCGGCATATAGAGCGGCAAAACAAGAAGAGAGATCAGCAAACCGCCGCGTTTCAGACCTACAGTCAATGCGGCCCCGAACGTGCCGATGACAGAAAGAGCGGGTGTGCCCAGCGCGAGGCCCGCGACCAGCCACGGCGTGGCCTGCGGCGGCAGGTTCATCAGTTGGCCAAGTGGCGCTGCGGTCAGCGTCAGCGGCAGGCCCGTTGTGATCCAATGCGCCAGCGATTTGATTGTGGCGGTTGCTTCGAGCGGCAGGGGGGAGGTGGCAAGCAGATCAAGCGTGCCATCCTCAAAATCCAGTTGGAAGATGCGATCCAGCGACAAAAGACAGGCCAGAAGTGCGCCGACCCAGAGAATGCCGGGCGCGATCCGGGCGAGGATCGCGCTGTCTGCGCCCACGCCGAATGGGACGAGAATGCACAGGATCAGGAAGAAGGCGAGCCCCAGCCCAAAACCGCCGCCTGCACGGATCGCGAGGGCGAGATCCCTGCGCAGGAGCGCGATCATAACAGCGCCTCGTCCAGAAACGGGTCGATCTCGGCGCTTTGGGGGGCTTTGAACTGCGTCACGTCCAGCGTCACCGCTCCGGTCAGGCCCAGATCAATATGGGTGGCGATGATCGCGGCCCCTCCCGTGCTGAGATGGCTCGAAACAGCAGTGGCAAATTGCGCGACGGCCTGCGCGTCGAGGGAGACTGTCGGCTCATCCAACGCCCAGAGCGCGCGGCCGGTCAGCATCAACCGCGCCAGGGACAAACGGCGCTTTTGACCAGCAGACAGGTTTGCTGTGCGGCGCGACATCAACGGTGACAGCTCGAAGGCTTTTGCCGTTTCTGCTATGGATTGTGCACCATAGATCTGGCGCCAGAAATCCAGTGTTTCCTCGACGCTCATCTGCGCTTTGAGCCCATCTGTGTGCGCGCCGTAGGCGACATCGTCAGCCTCGAATGATACGGTGCCCGCGGCAGGTGCGGTCAGACCCGCGAGGCACCGCAGCAACGTGGTTTTGCCCGATCCATTGGCGCCGCGCAGGATCAGCGCCTGACCCGCCGGGACAGTAAAGCTGACGCCGGACAAAACGGTTCTGTCGCCGCGCCGGCACGCCAGGTCTTGGACTGAGAATTCCATGCGGCATCGCTTAGCGGATTGGCGTGCGACAGGGAAGGCCTCCGTGTTTTTGGCGGCCGGTCTTGATTTTTGTATACAATGGTATACATTGTAGCATGAAATACTCTTGATCCCTGCGCTGCCAAGGCGGTAGAGCAGGGGCATCGTTCGTCATCGCCATATCCGCATAAGGAGTACAGCCCATGACCGTTACAGTCGGACACGATACCTCACACACCCGCAGAACCCTGAAAGTCGGCGATGCGAATTACGCGTTCTATTCGATCAAGGCGGCCGAAGAAGCAGGGCTAGGGGACTTTTCCAATCTGCCAGCGGCGCTGAAAGTGGTGTTGGAGAACATGCTGCGGTTCGAAGATGGCAAGACGGTACATGTCGAGGATATCAAGGCGTTTTCGGACTGGGGCAAGGCGGGTGGCAAGAACCCGAAGGAGATCGCGTACCGTCCGGCCCGCGTTTTGATGCAGGATTTCACCGGTGTGCCTGCCGTGGTTGATCTGGCCGCGATGCGCGACGGGCTGGTCGCTTTGGGCGGTGATGCGGAAAAGATCAACCCGCTCAACCCTGTCGATCTGGTGATTGACCACTCCGTCATGATTGACGAATTCGGCAATCCGCGCGCCTTCCAGATGAATGTTGACCGCGAGTATGAGCGCAATATGGAGCGTTATACCTTCCTGAAATGGGGTCAATCCGCGTTCAATAATTTTCGCGTTGTCCCGCCCGGTACGGGCATTTGTCATCAGGTGAACCTTGAATATCTGGCCAAGACGGTCTGGTCTGACACGGACCAGAATGGCGAGATGGTGGCTTATCCTGACACGTTGGTCGGCACGGACAGCCACACGACCATGGTCAATGGCGCAGCTGTTCTGGGCTGGGGGGTCGGCGGTATCGAGGCGGAAGCCGCGATGCTGGGTCAGCCGATTTCCATGCTGATCCCGGAGGTCATCGGATTTGAGCTGACCGGCGCGATGGTGGAGGGCACAACCGGCACGGATCTCGTGCTGAAAGTGGTCGAAATGCTGCGCGAGAAGGGCGTGGTCGGTAAATTTGTCGAATTCTATGGCGCGGGTCTGGATGGCTTGCCGCTGGCGGATCGCGCGACAATTGCGAATATGGCCCCGGAATATGGCGCGACATGCGGCTTCTTCCCCATTGACGGGGAGACGATCCGGTACCTGACCAATACTGGCCGCGATGAAGACACCATCGCGCTGGTTGAAGCCTATGCGAAAGAAAACGGCTTCTGGCGCGATGCGGACTACAGCCCGATTTATACAGATACGCTGAGCCTTGATATGGGCACCATCGTGCCTGCGATTTCCGGTCCAAAACGGCCGCAGGATTATGTCGCGCTGACGGAAGGCGGCAGCGCGTTTCGCCGTGAGATGGAAGAGACTTTCAAGCGCCCGATGGGCAAGGAAGTGGCTGTCGCGGGTGAGGATTATACGATGGAAAGCGGCAAGGTCGTGATCGCGTCGATCACCTCCTGTACGAACACATCGAACCCATACGTCATGATTGGGGCGGGGCTGGTGGCGCGCAAAGCACGTGCCTTGGGTCTGAACCGCAAGCCGTGGGTGAAGACATCGCTGGCGCCGGGTTCGCAGGTTGTCAGCGCGTATCTGGAAGCGGCTGAGTTGCAGGAAGATTTGGATGCGATCGGTTTCAATCTCGTGGGTTATGGCTGCACGACCTGCATCGGCAATTCAGGCCCGATCCAGAAGGAGATCAGCGACGCGATTGCCGAAGGTGATCTGGTGGCGACCTCAGTTCTATCGGGCAACCGGAATTTCGAAGGCCGGATCAGCCCGGATGTGCGCGCCAATTATCTGGCATCGCCGCCTTTGGTCGTGGCTTACGCGCTGGCCGGAACGCTGGACATCAATCTGGCCAAAGATGCGATTGGCACGGATAAGGACGGCAATGACGTCTTCCTGAAGGACATCTGGCCGACGAGCCAAGAAGTGGCGGAACTGGTGGAACAGACCGTGACCCGCGAGGCCTTCATGGAGAAATATGCCGAAGTGTTCACCGGCGATGAGAAATGGCGCGGCGTGGAGACCACAGACAGCCTGACCTACGATTGGCCTGCGAGCTCCACCTATGTTCAGAATCCACCGTATTTTCAGGATATGGGCGCAGAGGCCGGTGAAATCTCCGATGTGAAAGGCGCTAAAGTGCTGGCGCTTCTGGGCGATATGATCACCACCGACCACATCTCCCCCGCGGGTGCGTTCAAAGAGTCGACGCCTGCGGGCCGCTACCTGATTGAGCGGCAAGTGGCGCCGCGGGAGTTCAATTCCTACGGGTCGCGTCGTGGCAATCACGAGATCATGATGCGCGGCACATTCGCCAACATTCGTATCAAGAATGAGATGCTGGACGGCGTTGAGGGCGGCTATACCAAGGGCCCCGATGGCAGTCAGATGTCGATCTTTGATGCGGCGATGGCGCATCAAGCCAATGGCACGCCGCTGGTTATTTTCGGTGGTGAGCAGTACGGCGCGGGCTCTTCGCGTGACTGGGCGGCCAAGGGAACGGCGCTTCTAGGTGTGAAGGCCGTTGTCGCCGAAAGCTTCGAGCGCATTCACCGCTCCAACCTTGTTGGCATGGGGGTGATCCCGTTTGAATTCACGAATGGCGACTCGCGCAAATCGCTGGGTCTGACCGGAGACGAGACGGTGGATATCACGGGGCTTGAAGGCGATCTGAAACCTCTGAGCGACGTGCCTTGCAAGATCACGATGGCGGATGGCACAGTGAAAGAGATCACCCTGAAATGTCGGATCGATACGGCGATTGAGAAAGAATATATCGAACATGGCGGCGTGCTGCATTATGTGCTGCGCGATCTGGCTGCCGCATAAGCAAGGATCATCCTGACATGAAAACCCCCCGGTTGCCGCCGGGGGGTATTTGCGTAAGGTAACGGTTTAACGGTTGGGGTTGCCATGTCTGGTCACAGTTTCACATTCTCGCATGCATTATGTCGCGCCCCGTCGATATCGGTCACGGATGGGCTGCGTGCAGTTGACCAAGGCGATCCGGAACCTGAGCTTTTTGCGCGCGAGCATGCGGGCTATGTCACGGCGCTTCGCGCGACGGGCGCTCAGGTTGATGTGCTGCCCGCTGATGAGCGCTTTCCGGACTCCGTGTTCATTGAGGATGCTGCGCTGGTTCTGAAGGGGACGGCCATTGTCTTGCGCCCCGGTGCCGAAAGCCGCTTGGGAGAGGCAGAGGCGCTGCGCCCGGACCTGACGCGCCGGATGCGGGTCGTTGATCTGCAAACCAGCGGGTTTGTGGATGGCGGCGATATCCTGTGTTCTGATACAGAAGTGATGGTGGGTCTGTCTGCACGCACGACAGAACAGGGCGCAGAGGATTTGCGGCCCATTGTGGAGGATTTGGGATATCAGTTGCGCATCCTGCAAACGCCCGCAGATATCCTGCATTTCAAAACCGAAAGCAGCCTGCTTGATGCGACGACGATTCTGGCAACGCCAAAACTCGCAGCCTCTGGCTGTTTTGAGGCCTATACCGTCATTCACACAGCCGAGGGCGAAGACGCTGCAGCGAATGCGATCCGGTTCAACGACACGGTTTTCCTGAGCGAAGGCTATCCCGCCACGGCGCGAAACTTGCGAGAGGCGGGCTACACCGTCACCTGTTTGCCAACGACACAAGCCGCATTGGTCGATGGTGGGCTGTCTTGCATGTCACTGCGGTATTCGGTGTGACGCGGTGAAAGGCTTCCCGGACCTTCCGCCGATCTGGCTGGTGCTGTTTCTGGTGCTCAACTGGGCCGTCTCGCAGCTTGTGCCCGGCTTTCCAGTGGGGCTTTATACCACAAGTCTCAGCTGGGCATTGATCGGGATTGGTCTTGCATTGATCCTTTGGGCCGCGTTTTGGTTTTGGCGCCGCAAGACGACGATTGAGCCGCATCATGCGCCCGGCGTCTTGATCAAGGAAGGGCCGTTCAGGATATCTCGCAATCCGATCTATCTGGCGATGGTGATCATTCTGATGGGGGCCATTTTCGGACGTGGTCAGCCGATCAGCCTGATTTTGCTGCCTGTCTTTGTCTACATTCTGACCCGGCGATTTGTGATCCCTGAAGAAGCTGCGCTGCGCACCGCCTTCGGATCTGACGCTGATGCGTATTTGGCGCAGACACGGCGTTGGATATGACAGACGCTCGCAAAGGGTTGATTGGCGCATTACGGTGCGGAGGGTTAGGTATAGCGTCACCACTCTCGAAGGGACGAATTCATGCGTAATCTTTTTGCAGCGGCAACTGCCATTGCACTCGGCTTCATGCCCGCTCAGTCTGCGCAAGCGGATGTGGTCGTTGAGTTGTTCACCTCGCAGGGGTGTTCGTCCTGCCCGCCCGCTGATGAGCTGCTTGCGGAGTTGACGAAACGCGATGGTGTGATCGCGTTGTCATTGCACGTGGATTACTGGGATTATCTGGGGTGGAAGGATGAGTTCGCGAACCCGGCTTTCACGCAGCGCCAACGCGGGTATGCGGCACAGGCTGGCTCTTCTATGATCTATACGCCCCAAATGATCGTGGGAGGCAAGGATTCCGTGGTCGGAACGCGCGGTATGGAGTTGGCGGATTATATCAACAAACACGCAGCCATGGCCGCGCCGGTCAAACTGGTTGCCAAACGCGATGGCCGCTCCGTCACGGTGCGCGCCGAGGTTGCGGGCAGCGCACCGCAGAGGATGGTGGTGCAATTGGTGGAATATTCCCCAAGTGAGACCGTGGCGATCAAGCGCGGTGAGCTTGCAGGTCACAATCTGACCTATCACAATGTCGTCCGCTCCTGGACCAAGGTGGCCGATTGGAATGGCGCTGTACCACTGAGCTTTGAGGCCACCACGACAAGCGACGCGCCTGCCGTCATTCTCGTACAAGACGGGCCAACCGGTCCGATCCTCGCGGCGGAACGCGTGAATTAGGTTTCTGTTTTTGGGCTGCGGTGGGACCTGCGCAGTTCTTCCTGTTCGGGCTTCCAGCGACGATGGATCCAGAACCACTGATCCATATGCTGACGCACCAGATTTTCTAGTGAATCGTTGAGCGCCTGTGTCATCTCTTCCGCCGTGCCATGCGGGATGGGCGCTTCGCAAACAATCTCGAAATCGAGCCCGTTCGGTTGGCGGATGCCGTAGATCGGCACCACGAGCGCGTCATATTTCAACGCGAGCTCCGCGGCGGATAAAGCAGTCGGGGCGAGCTTGCCGAAGAAGGTCAGATCTGCCCCGTCAAACATGTATTGGTCGATCAGAAATCCGCCCATATTGCCGCTGCGCAAAAATTTGATGAGGCCTGACAGCCCGCGCCTGCCGCGTGGAAAAACGGGTGTGCCGATCTTGCTGATGGCCGCGACATAGTGATCGTTGAAATAGGCGTTGTTCATCTGCCGGTAGAGGGCGCCGACATTATAGCCTTTGGCGATCAACGCGGCACGCGGCGCGTCATAATTGCCAAAATGCCCTGTTACCAGCACGACGGGGCGCTTTTGGTCATGGGCCTCTTTCAGCGCGTCAACTCCCGCGCCAGTGAGCGGGGCGTCAGCGAAGCGTTTGGTGAAGCCTGCGCCTGAATAGATCTCGATCAGGGTGCGGCCCGCATTGTCCGGAACGGCGCGCATCAGGCGCTGCACCTCGGCATCGGACAGATCGGGGCGGACATGGGCGAGGTTGTCTTTCACCCGTTTGGCATAGCCCGCCAATGGCGCGACAAGACGCGAGACGATCCAACCGGCCAATGGTACGCGATGGCGGTAGGGGATCAGCATGGCCAGGCCAATCACCGCACGGATCGCGATGTTGCTGAGAAATTCAACAGGGCCTTTGCGTCCGCTTGCTGTTTCACCAAGTGCCATTCGTGCGTTGTGCTTTCCTGCCGGTGTGATCGCGCCGACATATGCGGCTGCGGTGCTCTGCGCAAGCTCAGCCGGGTGATTTCGGCAGGCCGGTTCCGATCATCGCGTCGCGGGTGACGAGCTCTGCCAGCTTGTCTTGGGCCCAGCCATCCGTCCCCTCAGGGCGGGCGGGCAAAACAATGTAGCGCATGTCGGCCGTGCTGTCATGGACGCGGCATTGCACGCTATCGGGGAGCACCACGCCAAACTCGGCCAGCACTTTGCGTGGCTCCTTTACGGTGCGGGAGCGGTATTCGCGCGTCTTGTACCAATCCGGCGGCAGACCCAGAAGGTTGCGCGGATAACAGCTGCACAGGGTGCAGACGATGACATTATGCACCGTGTCGGTGTTTTCCACGGCGACGAGGTTCATCGGGCCGATGTCAAATCCCATCTCGCGCGTGGCTTTTGCACCATCTTCAAGCAGTGCCGCTTTGAAATCTGGCTCGTCCCAAGCACGGGCGACGACGCGCGCACCATTGGCGGGGGATCGGGCATCCATCGCCTCGATCTGCGCCGTGATCTCGGCGGGCGTGACTTCGCCCTTTTCGATCATCAACTCGCGGATCGCGATTTCCATCGTCTGCCAATAGGTCAGCGGTTCATCATTGTCCTGACGGAAGGGATGGCCGGAGGGGGAGAGGTGATCATGCGGCATATCTCAAACCTCGATCCAGTGTTCATAGATTTCGGCATCAACCGTGTCGCTCGGGTGTTCCGCCTCCGCACCCCAAAGCTCTGTCATGGTGAAGCGGACGCGGTAGAGCTGTTTTTCGCTGGCTGGCAGGCAATAGGCGCGCTGTTCGGGGTTCTCATAGGGGCCCAAGGCGCGTTCGATCACGCCGGATTTGCCGCGCAGGTAATGCGGCGTGCGGATGTGACCGGGTGGGGAATAATTGCGGATGCGCACCGGGCGGCCAGCTTCAAGCATTTTGCGCAGCCCCATATGTGTCGCCGCGCGCGCGGACCTCTTCCATTTTCGCACCGAGTTCTTCGAGGGAGTAAACACCCGCTTCCAGAAGGTTCTGGTTCACCGACGCCATCCAGCGTTCGTAATAGGTCATTTCCTCAAAGGCTTTCTCGCCCATGTCTTCGAGGCAGCGGCGCAGGCCATCGACGGTAAAATGCCCGCGCGCGGAGCCCAGAATCATCAGCGCATCGACGCGCTTTTCCCAAAGCGCGAAGTCATGCTGATCATCCGGCACCGGGCCAGCGGCATCGCCACCCATATCGTGCCAGCGGCGGGCTTGCGGAAAATCACGGGCGGTTGGGTCTGGTGGCGTGCTCATAGGCGCAGGCTAGGACTAGCCTTCCTGGGACGCAAGCGCTTCGAGCTGAGACCGCATCTGTTCCATTGGATAACCTGCCTGCGCCATAGCGTTCAGGATGTCATCCACTTGCAAGCTCCCCGCTTGCGACAGCCCCCATAAAATGGCGGAGCGGGTCCCAGATGCGCAATAAGCCAGCACTTTGCCATCTGCGCGCTGCGCCTCGATCATCTCCATCGACAGTTGCCCGCCTGCCATTGGATTGTTTGTCCATGCCAGACCGGCTTCTCTGGTGGCCGCCTCGACCAGATCAGGTGTTTCGGCGGGGCCGCTTTCAAATGCCGGGCGGTTGCAGATGATATGCGTAAAGCCATGTTCTTTCAGGGCCTCAACATCGGCCGGATTGATCTGTGGTGAGACCGCGAAATCGGGGGTGAGGGAGCGAATATCCATACTTGTCATCTAGCCCTTTGCAAGCTGCGTGTCACGTGCGGTTGCGCGATCATGGCGCAGGCCATTCCGGTGAAAAACACGAGGGAGGGCCAGCCGCCAAAACCAAGCGAGGCCATGGCCGGGCCGGGGCAGAGGCCCGACAAACCCCAGCCAACCCCGAAGAGCGTTGAGCCGATGGCCAGTTGTGGCGTGATCTTCGGATCAAGCTTTGCAGGGAAAGAGGCGCCGAGATAGGCCGCATCACGGCGCGCGGCGATCCGCCATGCGAGCGCCATGGGAAGGACCGCACCGCCCAGCACGAAAGCCAGCGTCGGGTCCCATGCCCCAAATACATCGAGCCAGCCCTGCACCTTTGTCGTGTCGGTCATGCCGCTGACAAGAAGGCCCATACCAAAGAGACCTCCGACCATAAAAGACACTGTGCCCCGCATCAGATCACTCCCAGACCGTGACGCGCGAGCAGCACCGTCATCGCGCCTGCGCTCAGGTAGAAGAGCGTTGCCACGATCCCGCGAGGTGACAAGCGGGAAATGCCGCAAACACCGTGACCGGATGTGCAGCCATTGGCGAGCCGGGTTCCAAAACCGACGCAAAGCCCGGCGAGGATCAGCACGAAAACATTGGTGGTCAGCTGTGTTTCCGGCGCGCCGCGCAGCAAATGCCAGACAAAAGGCACGCCAATCAGACCTGCCAGAAAGAAAAGCGCATCCCGCCGCGAGGTGCCAGCATGGCTTCCATCCAGAACGCCGCCAAGCAGGCCGGAGGCGCCCATTATTTTCCCATTGAGCAATAAATAGGCGGAAGCTGCGCCTCCAATCATGATTCCGCCAATCAAGCCATAAATCCAGTCTAACGGCATGAAATTACTCCATTTTCATCTCTTTTTCCCATGCTCGCTTGATGAGCGGTTAATGTATACGTTGTCTCATTTTTTGGCATTTTGATACTATTTGGTTAATATGAGTGCATTTCGCTGTCCGCTCCGGGACCCTCATGATATGGTGATTGTGTAGCCAATAACGACCTGGGAGGACCCGATGTCATTTGACGGTGATGCTGATCTCGACACTATTTTGGACCGCTTGATTGCTGACCCCGACAAGCTTGATGATGTACGTGATGTTTTGCTGCGTAAATTGAATGAGACGCGCGAGAAAACGCGCTCACGCCCGATTATACGGCGGGCGGTCGCAGATGATGAAGACTATTTCGATAACGTCCCTGTTTAAACCAGTACTCCCGTTTCCCTGTTTCTGACGCTGTCTTAGACCGTCTCCTGCGTGTATTTGCGTAATTCAGCACGTGCGACTTGTCGCCGGTGCACGGCATCTGGCCCGTCTGCGAGCCGCAAGGTGCGCAGATGGGCCCACTGCCGGGCGAGCGGCGTGTCTTGGCTGATGCCTTGCGCGCCAAACATTTGCACGGCCTGGTCCGTGATCTCTAAAGCGATGCGCGGGGCCTCGACCTTGATCTGACTGATCCACGGGGCAGCGGCGCGCGGATCGCCTTGATCCATCATCCATGCCGCCTTCAGACAAAGCAGACGCGCCTGTTCGATCTGCATGCGGGCGGTTGCGATATAGTCGTAATTGCCGCCAAGCTGCGCGAGGGGTTTGCCGAAGGCTTCCCGCGCGAGAGAGCGGCGGCACATGAGCTCCAAAGCGCGTTCCGCCATGCCGATGGCACGCATGCAGTGATGGATGCGCCCCGGGCCCAAGCGCCCTTGCGCGATTTCAAAACCGCGCCCCTCGCCAAGCAGCATGTTTTTCGCAGCCACGCGTACATCTGTGAAACGGATATGCATGTGGCCATGTGGCGCCTCGTCGTCGCCATACACCTGCATGGCGCGCAGCTTTTCGATGCCGGGCGTATCAGCAGGCACAACAATCATGGAATGCCGCGCGTGTTTTGGCCCGTCTGCGGCTGTGCGCACCATCACGATGTAGACGGCGCAGCGCGGATCACCTGCGCCGGTGGCCCACCATTTCTCTCCATTCAAAATGTAGTCATTGCCGTCCCGCACGCAGCTCAGCGCGATATTCGTCGCATCGGAGGAGGCAACCTGCGGCTCCGTCATCAGATAGGCGGAGCGGATTGCGCCCTCGAGCAATGGGGCGAGCCAATCTGCCCGCATTGCCTCGCTGCCATATTTCTCGAACACTTCCATATTGCCCGTATCGGGCGCGTTGCAATTGAAGGTTTCCGGCCCAAGATGCGCTTTGCCCATTTCTTCGGCCAGATAGGCATATTCCACCGTCGACAGCTTGTGTCCGGTCTGCGACGACCACAGGTTCCAAAGGCCCCGGTCTTTGGCTTTTGATTTCAACCCGTCAAGGATCGCCAACTGCGTCGGGTTCAAATCCCAGCGGTCGCCTTTTTCCACTTCGCTGAAATAGGGCGCCTCCTGCGGGGCGATTTCGTCGCGCACCATTGCGGCGACCGCGTCGCGGATCGGGATCAGGCGGTCAGTGGGGCCGAGGTTCATGGGCGCGTTTCCTTTTTCTGTCGCGTGCAGCCTATGGGGGACACGGCGCTTGTCAATCGGCCCTCCGCGCGCAATGCTGCTGGCATGAGTGCCGAGACCGACATCACGCTTGAGATCATGGCACCCTATTTGCGCGATGTTGTCCCGTGGCTTGGCGCTTTGATCCGCATAGAGAAATTCGCCTCTGGCCAGTCCAACCCGACATATAAACTCACGACACAGACCGCCCAATACGTGTTGCGCGCAAAACCGCCGGGCCAATTGCTGGCCTCTGCTCATATGGTCGAGCGGGAGTTTCGCGTGATGGCTGCCTTGCAGGGATCGGATGTGCCGGTGCCGCGCATGATCCATCTGGCGACGGACGAAACCTCCCCCATCGGGCGCGCGTTTTTCATTATGGAGATGATCGAGGGGCGGATTTTCTGGGATCCGGGTGTGCCGGAGCTTGCACGGGGGGTGCGCGGGGCGATTTACGATCAGATGAACCAAGCCCTAGCTGCGCTGCATGATGTTGATGTTGCCGCTGTCGGATTGTCGGATTTCGGAAAACCGGGCAATTACTTCGTGCGGCAAACTGACCGCTGGTCGCGGCAGTATGTGGCGTCCAAAACCGCAGATAATGCGAATATGGACCAATTGATGAGCTGGCTTGGTGCGGAGATGCCTGTGGATGACGGGCAAGTGGCGTTGGTGCATGGGGATTACAGGCTCGACAACATGATTTTTGCGCCTGAGCGGGCTGAGGTCGCTGCCCTTCTGGATTGGGAATTGAGCACTTTGGGCCATCCGCTGGCCGATCTGGCCTATCAATGCATGCAGTGGCGCCTGCCGCATGAAGGCGGCATGCGTGGATTGGGTGGTCTGGACCGGCAAGCGTTGGGCATCCCGAGCGAGGCAGATTATGTGGCGCGATATTGCAAGCGTCGCGGGATAGACACGCCTGCGAACTGGCCGTTTTATTTGGCCTTTTCTTTCTTCCGGCTCGCCGCAATATTGGAAGGGGTGGTACGACGCGCGCAGGACGGCAATGCGTCGAACCCCGAAACTGCACGCTCCTACGCGGCTGCGATCCCGCTTTTGGCGGCAGAGGCCGTGAAGATCATCAATGGAACCTCCTCATGAAACATCCTGTCCGGCTTGAGCGTCAAAATGGCATCGCAGTCATCGCGATTGAGAACCCGCCGGTGAATGCGCTTTCGGCGGCAGTGCGGCGCGGCATCCTCGGGGCGCTGCATGCGTGTCTGGCTGACGACAAGATCACCGCGATTGTGCTTGCTGCCAATGGCCGATCTTTCCCGGCTGGCGCGGATATCGCGGAGTTTGGCTTGCCGGAGCAGGAGCCGAACCTGCCGGATTTATGCGACATCGTTGAGGCGTCACCGAAGCCGGTCCTGGCCGCGTTGCATGGCACGACGCTGGGCGGCGGTTTGGAACTGGCGATGGCCGCGCATTACCGTGTCGCACATGAAGACACACAGTTGGGCTTGCCGGAGATCACGCTTGGGCTCTTGCCGGGCGCCGGTGGAACACAGCGCGCCCCACGGTTGATCGGTGTGGATGCAGCGCTTGATCTGATGCTGACGGGCAAGCCGATTTCAGCGCGAAAAGCGCAACAAATCGGTCTGGTCGACGGGCTGGCCGGGGAAGAGTTGCGCGATGCTGTGAAACTGCTCGCGGCAGAGACAACAGAGGTGAAGCCAACACGCAGCCTGCGCCATCAACTGGCCGATGGTGCGCGCTATATGGCGCGGATTGCCGCGCGGCGCGCAGCGCTAGGTGAGGGGTTTGCCGCGCAAAAGATCGTGGAATGCGTCGAAGCCGCATTGCTGGTCCCTTTCGATGTCGGCCTGAGCATGGAGCGGGAGGCCTTTGGGGAGTGTCTGACCTCCGACGTCTCGCACGGGTTGAGACATGCGTTTTTTGCCGAACGCCGCGCACGCAAGTTTCCTGAAATTGGCTCGCATTCCGCGCGGATGGTCGAAAAGTTCGGGGTCGTGGGCGGTGGTACCATGGGCAGCGGCATCGTGATCGCCTGTCTCAATGCCGGATTGCCAGTGACACTGGTGGAGCAGGGCGAGCATGGGGTGAATGCGGCGCTGGACCGGATCGGTGATCATTACAAGCGTTCCGTCGCGAAAGGGACATTGACGCAAGGCCAGGGAACGGCGGCGTTGAATTATCTGAATTTGACAACGGATTTATCGACGCTGCGCGATGCGGATGTGATCATCGAGGCTTTGCCGGATGATCTGGCGCAGAAACAGGCGATGTTTGCGCAGCTCGGCGCCTTGGCCAAACCCGGTGCCGTCTTGGCCAGCAATACGTCCTATCTGGATGTCGCGCAGCTTGCCGAAGCATCAGGCCGGGCGGCAGACGTGCTGGCGATGCATTTCTTTGCACCTGCCCATCACATGAAGGCTGTCGAAATCGGCGTGACGCCACAGACAGCTCCGGAGGCTGTTGCAACGGCGCATGCTGTCGCGGTTGCTTTGAAGAAAATTCCTGTCAGGTGCTCAGCGACGCCGGCGCTGATTGGCAATCGGATGCTGCGCGCGTATCGCCGCGTTGCGGACCGGCTGCTGCTGTCAGGCGCGACCCCGGCTGAGATTGATGCAGCGATGCGAGAGTTTGGAATGGCGATGGGGCCATTTGAGGCGCAGGATCTCAGCGGGCTTGATATTGCGTGGGCGCGTCGCAAGGCAGACCCGACCTGGCCTCGCGCGCAAGAGCTGGAGCTTGCCGACAGGATGTGTGAGGCCGGTTGGCTGGGGCAGAAAACGGGCCGTGGCTATTACGTCTATGGGGATGGCGGGGCGCAGGCTGTGCCGAATGGCGATATGTTGCGTCTGCTCTCCGAGGAGCGGGCCGCAAAAAGCGTCTCACCGCACCCTTATCTCACCCAAGACCTGCAGGACCGGCTGCTTTGCGCGCTCATCAACGAGGGCGCCCATTTGCTGGAGGAAGGCATTGCCAGCAATGCGTCTGACATAGACGTCGTCATGATGCACGGGCTGGGCTTTCCGCGGCAAAAGGGCGGTCCCATGAATTACGCTGATCGCCGGTCGCTGTTTGAGATCCATCGCCTCACGTCGCAATTCGCCGCCGAAGATCCTGAGGTTTGGCAAGTGTCGAAGCTGTTGGCGCAGCGGGCAGGGGAACGACAAACCTTTGGACAGGGTTGAGTGCCCGTGCAAAAATAGGCTTGCAAACCGGCGTGGGTATTGCCAACCTGCGGGCAGCTGTCGCCAGAATACGTATTCATACCCCTCAGTGGAGGTTGTTTCTGCGGCGATAAAAGATCGGCCGTTTGACCTGTTGACGGCCACCATACAGGGAGAAAAGAATGAAACATATCAAAACAGCTTTGCTCAGCGGTGCTGCGTTCTTCGCCGTCGTGGGCGGTGCGTATGCGGATGGGCATGCATGCTCTGTCACCTCCGGGTCCGTTCGGATTCTCGGCAATGAATTCCCGGCGATCCAGACGATCGCAACGAAAGCCGAGGCATGCATTTCTGGGGAGGCGACCTTTACATCGAACCTCACCAAGGACAATCGCGACATCCAAGTCGCCGCTTTGACGCCAAACCCCGCTGAATACACATCATCCATTGTCGCCAACGGGACGCTGGTGCCCCTGATGAATGATGGGCTGGTGCGTCCGCTGGATGATCTTGTTGCGAAATTCGCGCCGGACTTCCCGAAAGGCCAGCTGATCACCATCAACGGTCAAATCATGGCGGTCGCGTTCATGGCGAATGCGCAGCATATGTTCTATCGCGAAGACGTGCTTGCAGAGGCTGGCGTTGACGTGCCAACCAGCTATGAAGGCGTTTTGGAGGTCGCAAAAGCCATTAAAGACAAAGGCTTGATGGATTATCCTTTGTCCGGCACTTACAAGGCGGGTTGGAACCTCGGCCAGGAATTCAACAACATGTACATGGGGACCGGCGCTCCGATGTTCAAAGAGGGCTCCGCTGAAGTCGCGATCAACAATGAGAATGGCGTGGCCGCGCTCAACATGATGAAAGCGCTTTCGGAATACATGAACCCTGACTTCCTGACCTACGATTCCAATGCGGCTGCGGCTGAATGGGAAGCGGGCAATGTTGCCATCATGAACATGTGGGGCTCGCGCGCAGGGCCTGTGACGGACAACGAAGGTTCCACGCCTGAGATCGTCGCAGCCACCAAATTTGCAGCGGCGCCAACGCTGGGCGAGGGGGATGAGCTTGCAACGACATTGTGGTGGGACGGGTTTACGATTGCCTCCAACATTACCGATGAAGATGCCGAAGCGACATTCCAGGCGTTGATCAGCGGCATCACTGACGAGACCGCAAACTCGAACTCTGAACAGGCTGTTTGGCTGATGCCAGGCTTTGAGCCGGGCCCATCAGCGGTTGGCGTGTTTGCATCTGCGTCTGCGACGCCATATCCGATGCTGCCTTACTTCAGCTTGCTGCACACAGCATTGGGTGCGGAATTGACCGAGTTCATGCAAGGCAATGAGTCAGCAGAGCAAGCCTTGGCGGATGTTGAAGCCGCATACACGGCTGCTGCGAAAGAAGCTGGCTTCCTGCAGTAAACGCAGCGCCTGCAATACACCATCTGGTTGGGCCTTTCCGATTTGGGCCCCACCAACCTCTACCACCACAAGAATTGCGGGCGGTAGACATTTTAGGCTTCAGGGGGTCGCGATGAAGCATAAGACATTTCTCTGGTTCATGTTGCCATCGGCGTTTGCAATGCTCTTGTTTATTGCCTTGCCCATCGCCTCCGTTTTCGTTCAGTCGCTGTATATCGAGAATGAAAAAGTCCTCATCGAGGTCGAAAACTGTGTGCCGCTTGGCGGCTGCACGACAGAAACCGTAGTCGATACAGAAGCTTCGGCCCGATTGAAGGAGGAGCGCCCTCTGGGCGTCTTCAACGGGCTTGGTACATATGTAAACCGCAACCACCTCGCCACATCCGAGATCGCAGAGTTCTGGAGCACGAGAGACAGTCTTGGCGGCTTCGTGAAGCAAGTCTATGGCCTGCCTTTCTACAAAGCGCTGGCCTTCACGCTGACCTACACATTCCTTGTCACGCCGCTTGTGATCATACTGGGCTTCTGCATCGCGCTGTCGGTCAATGCGCTGCCACGGATGTTCAAAGGGCTCGCGATCTTCTTCTCGCTCCTGCCGATGATGGTCACACCGCTTGTGGGCTCCCTGATCCTTTTCTGGATGATCGACAGTCGGGGCGTGCTGGGCCAGACGATCCAGGTGCTGATGAGCGATCCGGGCTTGTCGTTGAAAGCCAGCCCGGTGCTTACCTGGATCATGTTGATGGTCTACGGCGTCTGGTCTTCGGCGCCTTTCGCCTTCGTGGTGTTCTATGCAGGGCTGCAATCTGTGCCAAAGGATACGCTTGAATCAGCAATGATTGACGGCGCCTCCCGCTGGGAACAGGTCCGCTACGTTGTCGTGCCCTATCTGATGCCACTCGTGACATTCATTGCTCTGATCCAGCTGATGGACAATTTCAGGGTGTTTGAACCGATTGTGGGCTTCTCTGCTGAAGCCTCCGCCACCTCGCTCAGTTGGATCATCTACAATGACCTCAGAGGAGAGGTGCAGCTCTTTGGGTCAGCCGCTGCGACCTCCATGCTGACCATTTTGGGTGTCGCTGTTCTGCTGACCCCGGTTCTGATCCGAACATGGCGTGATTTCAAAGGAGCGAAACCATGAGCGAAGCACTCGCAACCCGCCGCTCCGTTCCTGTCCGCATGCTGTTGATGGGCTTCCTGATCCTGTGGCTGATCGCCGCCTCCTTCCCGTTCCTCTGGACGCTTTGGGGCAGTTTCAAGGTGCAGTCGGATTTCTTCTCCATCGATGATTGGCGCAACGCGCTCTGGGGCACACGAACGGCGATTGAGACCGGTGATACGTTTACCGGCAAAGGCTATTACGGCGCTTGGGTCACTGAGCTGTTCGGCAGGTCGGTCTTCAACACCCTGATCGTGACCGTCTGCGTGGTCGCCATTTCACTCACCTTTGGTACTTTGGGTGGCTACGCGCTGAGCCGATCGGGCTATAACTACACATTCTGGATCCTGATGGTGGCGCTGGTGTTCCGTGCCATGCCGCATATCACGCTGGTCTCGGGCTATCTGCTGCCATTCTTCGAGCTGAACATCTGGGGCTATCTGTCCACGACAATCATCGTGCTTGTTGCGATCAACCAGCCGTTTACGATCTGGATGCTGCGGTCATTCTTCATGAATATCCCCAAGGATCTCGATGAAAGCGCCATGGTTGACGGATGCACCCGTTTTCAAGCCTTCCGCTATGTCATCATCCCGGTGATGTGGCCCGGCGTGATCACGACTGGCCTGTTTTCGTTCCTGTTGGCCTATAACGACTTCGCGGTGACTGCGATGCTCTTGTCGAAAGAAAACCAGACCATGGTTCCCAAGATTGCGAGCTTCCTTGGCTCCACCCAGCAAGAGGGCAATGTGATGTTTGCCGTCGCGGCTGTTGTTTCTGCAACGGCGCCTCTGTTCGTGCTGGTCCTCTTCTTCCAACGTCAAATTGTCAGCGGCTTGACCGCGGGCGCCGTGAAAGGCTGATCGAGATGGCTGAAATCAAACTCAAAAACATCAACAAGCGTTGGGGCAGCTTCGTGGGGGTCAAGGATTTTGACCTGACCATTCCAGACAAGGAATTTCTGGTGCTGCTGGGGCCCTCCGGCTGTGGCAAAACCACGACGATGCGCATGATCGCTGGACTTGAAGACCCGACAGAGGGTGAGATCTGGATCGGTGACCGGATGGTCAATGAGGTCGAGCCCAAGGATCGCGACATCTCCATGGTGTTCCAGTCCTACGGGCTTTATCCGAACATGACGGTGTATGAGAATATCCGCTTTCCGCTGAAAGTGCGCAAAGTGCCCGAAGCGGAGCATCACGACAGGGTCATGCGGGCCTCTGCCATGGTGGAACTGGATGATTTCCTGCAGCGCAAACCGGCGGCCCTGTCCGGCGGTCAGCGGCAACGTGTGGCGCTCGCCCGCGCCATTGTGCGCAAAGCAGAGGTCTTCCTGATGGACGAGCCGCTGTCGAACCTTGATGCGAAACTGCGGGTGTCCACACGCGCGCAGATCAAGAACCTCAGCCATGAATTGCAGGCCACCACGATCTACGTGACCCATGACCAGATCGAGGCCATGACGCTCGCGGATCGTGTTGTGGTCATGGAGAAGGGCATTGTGCAGCAGGTCGGCTCCCCCACGGATATCTATGATAACCCCGCCAACACCTTTGTCGCCAGCTTCATAGGCAACCCTGCGATGAACCTCGTCGATGGAGAATTGAAAGGCGGTACATTCACGGCGCCAAACATCTCTGTCAGCGGTTTGTCGGGGCGTGACGGCCCCGTGACGCTGGGATACCGCGCGGAAGATGCGGCCGTGGCGACAAGCGCTGACGCGCAGATCACGGCTCCCGTCTATTCGATGGAGCTTTTGGGCGATGCAACCATGATCACCGTGCGCTCTGGCGGGGCTATGTTGTCGGTCAAGGCGGATAAGGAATTCCGCGCCGAGATTGGCGATAGTTTCTCCGCCAATGTGCCGGCGGCGATCTGCCACCTCTTCGATAAAGACACGGGCGCGCGGCTCTGACATGCGTTGAAGCTACGTCCTGCCCAATCCGCTGATCGCCCCGAAATCTGGGCACTGTTGAACCCGGTTTTCCGGGCGGGAGAGACTTATGCCGTCGCCCGCGATATCTCGGAGCGGGACGCGTTGAATATGTGGTGCGACAGCTCTGCAGCCAGCTTCGTGGCAGAAGAGGGCGGCAGGACCATCGGAACTTACTATATCAAAGCCAATGCGGCAGGCGGCGGTGCGCATGTGTGCAATTGCGGCTATGTCACCTCGACTGCAGCGCAGGGCAGGGGTATTGCGCGCGCGATGTGTCTGCATTCCCAAGATCAAGCCCGCGCCCTGGGCTACAAGGCGATGCAATTTAATATGGTCCTCGCCTCAAATGTTGGGGCCCTTGCGCTCTGGCATAAGCTCGGGTTCGAGACGGTGGGGGTGTTACCGAGGGTGTTTGATCACCCATCCAGAGGGCTGGTCGATGCGCATGTCATGTATAAATGGCTGGCGGATTAGCTCAGCAGAATTCCGACAACCACCATCATCAGCCCAATTGCCGACATGCACAATGCGCCAAGATTCATCGGCACGGTCGCTTCCATCACAGCGCGCAATTCGTCCTCTGGCAGTCCGGCTTTGCGGGCCTTGGCGACGCGCAGAATGCACACCATAAGCAACCCCAGTCCGATCATCGTGACAATGGCGCCCGCCGGGATGAGATATGCCATGGGTTCCGGGTCCTTGTTCTTGCGCAAATGGTGGTGTTCATTCGACGCTTGAAGCCCGCGCCAAGCGCCTATATCCCATGGGTTCCAACTGATTTCAAGGAAGGCACCTGCCCATGTCCGACAGCTCTGTAGTAGATTCCACCTATCGCGTCACAGCGGGCGAGCTGCGCCAATTTGTCGAACGCTTTGAGCGCCTTGAAATGGAAAAGAAAGACCTCGCCGATCAGCAAAAGGAGGTCATGGCAGAGGCGAAGGGCCGTGGCTATGACACAAAAGTGCTGCGCAAACTTGTGGCGTTGAGAAAGCGCGACCCGCAGGATATTTCTGAGGAGGAAGCCGTGCTTGAGCTCTACAAGGAAGCGCTCGGCATGTGAGGCTAGGGCGCAATGAAGGTGACGCCGTCGATATCCGGGATCAGCGCGACATCGGCATCATATTGCTCCGTCAGCCTGTCGATATAGGCCTCATCCCACCCGGGTAGATCAATCTCTTCCTCCAAGGCGTCCTCAATCGCAAACTTGTCCAGAAAGGCCGAGAGGATGCGGCGCAGCTGCAGCTCATTTTGCGGAGGATGCGCCTTGAGATAGGATTGCATGCGGGTAAGACCGGTCTTGCTCATGATCTCGCCATAGAAATCATCGCGACCGTCCAGCAGGGTGAATTCGTCATGGCCTGACAATCGCTGCAACAGGTCATGCCAGATCAACGGCGTATCCTCATTGCACCAGACTGTGACAGGCGCATCCGGCAGGGCGTTGCGCAATCGCGCGATCATATCAGACCAGCGCAAAAGCATTGGATCAGAGCCACCGAGGAAAGTCGCGAAATCCGGCTCCTTGGCGCGCGCAAAAACAGCAGGAATGAAGGTCGCAGGGTTCCTCAACCCAAGGAAGATTTCCATTGTCGAATTGGCAAACAAGTTGCGCAGGCGCGACCCGCGCTTTCCCACCATTGGATAGAGCGCGTTTTCTTTGATGGCACGCCCTGGTACGCCCAGAAAGCTGTCATGGCTCAAAACCACCCGCCGCGCATCATCATCGTCGACCAATGCGTCGAGCAGCGTTTGGCGCATTTCGTCCGAGGCATCGTCATCCTTCAAGACCTGCAACGTCTCACGAATAACCGGGCGATATCTGCCGGTTTCAGGCACGACAATGCCTTCCTCCCCCAGTTTATCCGTGTTCTGCAGCAGGCATTTGAGCAAGCGGTCTTCATCCGTGCAGTGAACACCAATGTGGAGAACGATGTGCATGTGCCTGTCTTCCTATCGAACAACCGCCTCCCGGCTCTTGCAAAAGCCCGTGCGGTCTGCGTTTCGCCTTAACATAGACATACCGCTCACGAATTCCTTACCGCTTCCGCATTTTCCACGATTTTTCTATCAATGTCGCATCGACTGTTGCCTCTATGATGCATCGCGTCTTGCCGCAGCTGCAACAAATCAGATGCCCGTCGCGCCATTGCGCGCCCAAATTTGCTTTCGCTGCGCGCTGCGCGCTGTGCGCGAACGCAGCAGGATGGTATTGCAGAGAAATTGAGCACCTAGGATTTGCCCTCTTGCGCAACGAAAAATCATGAGCTAAATGAGCCAAGATTTTGATGCTGCGGTGGATTGGTTCGCCTGGTCCAACCCAAGATCATCAAAGCCCCTATAGCTCAGCTGGTAGAGCAACTGATTTGTAATCAGTAGGTCCGCGGTTCGAGTCCGTGTGGGGGCACCACAAAATCACTCACAAGTAGCTGATAAATATGGGTTTTATGACCTTTTGCATCTGCTCCAACTACACGTTTAGCTACACAAAGTTGGGCTAAGCTATGCGGAATGCGACTGTGAAATACCTTCGGAAGAATAAAAGAACGGGCAGTTTCGAGTATCGGCGGCGGGTGCCCAAAGTCCTTGAGAGTACGGTTACCAAGCGGGAATTCATCAAAGTTTTGGGGCAAACTCAGAACGAAGCGATGATTCACTATAGACGGGAACATGAGCGCATTGAGCATATCATAGGATTGGCGAAGAACGGGGTCACTGGTCTTTCACCGTCTGAGCAATCCAAGCGGTTGAACAAGCTAGCGGTCCCCTGCGAGGTCTTCAAAGGTGACCCCTTCGCTGCTTTGGACCACTCAGCCACCGCCAAAAAGAAGGTAAAACGGGCTATCTCTGAGCAATTGCCCGCAATGGGCACCCTTTTGATGAAACCACACCGCCTCGCGTTGTCTATTGTGACGTCCCAAGCCGGGGTGGCAAACATGCGCGACAACTTCTGACAGGCTTCTCCAGCACTATTTGAGTAGATGACTAAATAGGCTTCAACGCGCTGACCAAACCGGATCGGCCTGAGGTACCCGTCACACTGGCCTATTGTTGGGCGAATGCCCGCCGCAAGCTTAAGGAAATTCCTTGCAGCACCAGCTCCCCCATTTAGCCTTCGAGCTCTTACATATCCGTACCATGTCTACTCGCCTCGATCCAAATGTAAGAGACATTTTTATTAGAGCAGTATCTAATAAAAATAAGGGACTATTTGTAATGATAAAACTTCAAAGACGTTAGAAAAGCAGATCAATGTCGCAGCCACTTAACGTTGGCGCTTTCGCCAGAATATCATTGGAGGTATGCGTCCTGTCGCTTAGCGGCTTTTCAGTCACATCCAGGCAGATCGCAATTTCAACCATACGGCGTGCGATGTCGTCGAATGTATGTCCAATCTCCGCCAATGATCCCGGGAAGAACCGTTTTGCGATTAGAGCAACATTTTTCGCATATGGATAAACCACCATGATGCTGCAGAAGTCAAAGCGCTTTTGAGCATTTCTTCCACAACGCACACTGTATTTCAAATTCCCACTCTCCGGGTAAAATAAATATCTTCCTCTTCCTTGTCTTAATGTTCGCGTGTTGGGAACTTGGAACGCAGGGTCGGTCTCAACAATCGTCTGCTTTACATCTGAATGTGCAAATCCTTCAATAAGCTCCGCTGCTGGAACACCTGTTTTGAAGAAAGAGATGCGATATTTCGACAAGACGGGGTCCGCCTTAACGAACTCGCCCAGCCAATCTGAATAATGCAGCGGCCACTCCCTTAGGTTTGGAGTGACAGGTCTGTTTGGCGCACCAATAAAAAACTCTCTGGTATCGACGGTCAATACACCGTTTTCATACGGCAGCGAGGACGCGGCCACAGCTGTGGCGCACCAGAAAACGGCAGATAAGAATACCACTTGCACTTTCAATACCCATCGTCTTACCTGCCAAAAACAATAAATGAAAAAGCGATTTTCATGTGGCTGAGACATTCTATTTTTCCAAATCCCAATTTGACGAAATTTCTGCACTTATTCATCCGGATGATCCAAACCATGCTGCGATGTACGCTAAAATCTATCACCTTATTCAAGGCACCATTGCACGGCTTGATGATGACGGCATGGAATACTCAGCACCAGCCAATACCGTAGCATAGTTTGGCACAACGGCTGAAGAAAACAGTGGGGAGGGAGGTGCATCAACGCTGATCAGGGAATATGCAAAAAAGGGCTGGGTTTTGTCTGGAGCGTCCAATGAATCGGGGAAGGAGCTGGTTGATCAGGCTGATATCATCGTGTTCACGACGCTTGCCACTCCTCTTCGACTAGCGCGGCTTCGTGTGCGCGAGAAAATGCGCTTTGGCGAGCGGATCGAAAAGGGCAGAGACATGTATCAGATTCACATAGACTTTATGGAGTGGGCGAAGGGCTACGACGACCGCAGTTTCAAGGGCCGCAATGTCGGAATGCATGAACGATGGCTTGCGAGCAGACAAAACCCATTTGTCGGAATGACTCGGAATGTGAATCGGACCGCGCCGTTACAACCGTTATCGACGCCGTTGCAAGAATTTCGTGAAAGGCGAATTTTCCCAGCGGGGGGAGATCGGAGTCATCAAGTGTTTCTCTCCGGCTATGGAAACATTCCTGCTGAGAGGCCAAACGGCTGTCAGACATCACACAGTGTGTCAAACCACTCAAATGCTGCCGCATTTAGAGCCAGTGGTGCCTCTCTAGCTGGAACTAAGCGCGAAGGCCGTCTGCTTTGAAATAGTATGCTTTCTCAGATGCAAACCCGAAATTCACGGTTTGACCTTGATTTATCTCATGCTGTCCGAACAGGCGTGCGGTGATCTGGGTTCCGTTCACTTGCGCAATCACGTTTGTGTCGCCGCCCAAGTGTTCCACATGTTGAACAGCGGCAGCAAAGCCCCCGTCACTTTGCAGTCGGAGGTCTTCAGGTCGCACGCCGAGTGTTCTTGAATCCCCTTCGGCGACAAATTCAGCAGGCAAGAAGTTCATCGCGGGAGACCCGAGGAAGCCCGCAACAAACTGATTGACCGGATTGTTGTATAGTTCCATTGGGCTGCCGATCTGTTCGACCCGGCCGTCGCGCAGCACGACAATCTTGTCGGCAAGTGTCATGGCTTCTGTCTGGTCATGGGTCACGTAGATCATGGAGGCTGCCAAAGCGTCATGCAAATTTGCAATCTCAAGCCGCGTATTCATGCGCAGTGCCGCATCAAGATTTGACAGAGGTTCATCGAAGAGGAACAGTTTGGGTTCGCGCACGATGGCCCTCCCGATTGCGACCCTCTGGCGTTGACCGCCCGACAGTTCAGAAGGGTAGCGATCCAGATAGTCTTCGAGGTTCAGCATTTTGCTGGCCTTCGCCACACGCTCTTCAATGACGGCCTTGCTTTGCTTTTCCTGCTTGAGCGCGAGCGACATGTTCTTGCGCACATTCAGATGCGGGTAGAGCGCGTAGCTTTGGAACACCATCGCGATACCGCGCTTTGACGGGGGCGTTGTGTTGACCAGATCGCTGCCGATGCGGACCTCGCCAGAGGTCGCATCTTCGAGGCCCGCAATCACCCGAAGAAGCGTAGATTTGCCACAGCCCGACGGCCCGACGAAGACGACAAACTCGCCATCTTCGACCTCTATATTGATGTCTTTCAATACGTGGACTTCGCCAAAGGATTTGTTCACGTTGGTCAGGGTCAAAGCAGTCATTGGTTTGGCTCCTTCAGGGATACAGGCCGACCGCTGCGGATGCTTTCATCGGCGGCAAGGCAAATTGCGAGGGATTGCACAGCGTCATTCATGTGACGTGTGAGGTCGATATCGTCTTGAATGGCGCGGATCATGTGGTCTTGTTCTGCATCGCACAGCTCTTGATGGCCGGGCTCATTGGGCATCTCGATCAGCTTATCACCGTCTGGGCGGTGCACCAGGATGCCTCCGACGCGGGTATGGCCATCAATGTCAGCAGAGGCGCCTTTGTTGCCATCTGTGATGGAAACTGCCCCATTGGGAGAGACGATATCTTTCACGAAAAAAGCCGTTTCTGACATCATCGGGCCCCAACCGGCCTCGTACCAGCCGACGGAGCCATCCTCGAAAATGACCTGAAACTGGCCGTAATTATACATGTCTTCCGCGATCTCTGCCGAAAGACGCAGGCCCATCCCATGTACGCGGACCGGATCGGCATCGGTGATCTGGCACATGACATCGACGTAATGCACGCCACAATCCACGATCGGGCTGGTTGTTTGCATGAGGGCTTTGTGCGTCTCCCACTCGTCGCCGGACGATTGCTGGTTGAGGTTCAGCCGGAACACATATGGTCCGCCAAGACCGCGCGCCTCGTCGATCAGTCGTACCCAAGAGGGGTGATGGCGCAGGATGTATCCCACGACGAGTTTGCGGTTGAGCCGGGTGGCCGTTTCAACGACGCGCCGTGCATCTGCGACGGTGGTGGCAAGGGGTTTTTCGACAAAGACATGTGCGCCTGCCTCCATCGCGGCGCAGGCGAAATCGGCATGGCTGTCAGAGTAGGTGGCGATGACAACGAGATCGGGGTCGGTGGCGAGCCCTTCCTCAAAGTTTGTGAAGAAGGGGTAATCTTCCAACGCGTTGGGCAGTTGAGGCTTTGATCGGTTCACGAGGCCCGCAATGTCTGACTGGGCATGATGGTGGTGCGCCAGAGCATGCGACATCCCCATATTGCCCAAGCCTGCGATCAGGACGCGCATCATTTGACTGCTCCTGATGTCAGGCCGCGGATCAGTTGTCGCGAGAAGATGACGTAGAGCACCAGAACCGGCAGGATTGCCATCGACAGCGCGGACAGGACTGCGTTCCAGTCAGTGACGAATTGCCCGATGAAGACTTGCGAGCCGAGGGTGAGGGTTTTCACCTCTTCCGCCGGGGCGAGGATCAGCGGGAACCAGAGGTCGTTCCAAATGGGGATCATGTTGAATACGGCCACCGTCGCCATTGCCGGGCGGACCAGCGGCAGGACCAGTTGAAAGAAGATCGCGTATTCGCTGAGCCCGTCAACGCGGGCGGCGTTTTTCAGGTCGTCCGAGACCTGCCGCATGAATTCGCTGAGGATAAACACAGCCAACGGTAGGCCCTGTGCCGTATAGACGAGGATCAAAGCCCAGAGGGTGTTCACCAAACCAGTCGCGACCATCATCTCAAGGATGGCCACGGTGCCGATGCGGATCGGGATCATGATGCCCAGTGCCAGATAGAGCCCCATCAACATGTTGCCTTTGAAGCGGTACTCGGCCAGTGCGAAGGCGGCCATAGCGCCGAATAGTAGGACGAAGAACAAAGAGGCGACCGTCACGATGAGGGAGTTCTGGAAGTAGACGAAAAAGTCCCCCTGCTTTAAGACGGTCTGATAGCCGATCATCGAGAAACTGTCAGCATCTGGCAGGGCCAGTGGTTCGCGGAAAATGGCTTTCCGTGTCTTGAAGCTGTTGATCAGGATTACGAAGACCGGGAACAGGGCGATCAGCGTGTAGACGATCAGCGCGCCGTGCATGGCAGCTGTATTGAACGGGTTCGTGCGGGCTTTGTTCATTGTCATCTCCTCACATCTGATAGCGGCGCATCCGGGTCTGAATGCCGAACAGGTAGAGGCAGACCCCGATTAGGATGATTGCGAACATGCCGCCAGCAATGGCCGAGCCCATATGCGGATCGCCCAGTTGCAGTTGGAAGCCGAAGAACGTGCGGTACATGAAGGTGCCCAGAATATCGGTTGAGAAATCGGGGCCAGCCAACGCGCCTTGCGAGGCGTAGATCAGGTCGAACGCATTGAAATTGCCGACAAATG
This sequence comes from Pseudomonadota bacterium, assembly GCA_039195745.1. Lineage (GTDB taxonomy): Bacteria > Pseudomonadota > Alphaproteobacteria > Rhodobacterales > Rhodobacteraceae > Litoreibacter. The sequence continues at coordinate 79,409 of JBCCVD010000013.1, forward strand.
TCAGGATCGAGATGATCCCTATGGAAGGCAGGATCAGCGGCAGTTTGATCTTCCAGAAGGCAGAGATGCCGGTGATGCCGTCGACCTCGCCTGCCTCCAGAATTTCTTCGGGGATCGAGAGCAGCGCAGCATAGATCAGCATCATCGGGATGCCTACAAATTGCCAGACAGAGATCAGCGCGAGTGTCGTCAGCGCGTATTCTTCCTTGCCGAGCCACGGTGCGAAAAGCGATTTGAGGCCGACGAAATCAAGCATTGATGGTGCGATGCCCCAAATAGGGGATAGGATCAGTTTCCACGCAAAGCCCACAATGACGAAAGACAAGATCGTCGGGATGAAGATGGCAGAGCGATAGAGTGCCGCAAATCGGAGGCGCGGGTGACTGAGGATCGCGGCAAGAGCAACCCCGATGGGATTTTGCACCAGCATATGCACGATGAAAAACCAGAAGTTGTTCCCAAGTGCATTCCAGAATTGCTCTGACCATACGGGGTCGAAAAACAGTGTGCGGAAGTTGTCGAGACCGACATAGATCCGTTCCTGATCGACCTTGCTATACAGTGCAAGTCGCAGCGTATTGAACAGTGGGAAGATCATGACGGCGGTGTAGACCAGCACGGCTGGAGCCAAAAACACAGCAATATGCCATCGAATTTTGCGTTCGCGTTGCATCATGGACTCTCCGCTGAGCAGGTCTGAGGCCGCGCGTCTTTCGGTCACGCCAAAATGCAGCGCAACGGCATCAGAAGTGGTCGATTTGAGCATTGGAAACTCGGGCGATCTTGGGTGAGAGAGACTTGGCCGAGTTGATTGCCCCGACCACTGGAAATGGACGGGGCAGGGGTGGAGTTACTTCTGTGGCTCGTACCAGCTGGCGAGGCCTTTTTGTAGCTCAGCGCCCAGCTCTTCAGGCGATGACGTGCCTTTGATGGCTGCAACAGAGGCGCCCCAGGTTTCGTTTTCGAGGTTTGGCGTGCCGCGTGACAGGATTTGGTAAGTGGAGCGGATCGTGCTCTCACATTCGCCACGCCAGCCAACGATTTCCTTCGCAAGAGGATCTTGCAGTTCGACTGGCTCTTTCGACAGCGGGAAGAAGCCCGGCAATGCGTTGCCGAAGATCGAGGCAAATTCCGGGCTGCCGACCCATGCGAGGAACGTCTTGGCCGCTTCGGCATTTTCGGTCGCGGCATTCATGCCAATACCAATATCTGTGTGGTCAGAGATGTAGCAGGTGTCGCCCGCGTTCTGGACCGGTGGCTTGAATGCCCCCATCTCGAAATCCGCTTGCGTATTGAAGCCGGAGATTTCCCAAGAGCCCGCCGGATAGATAGCTGCACGACCCAACGTGAACAGGTTCTGGCTGTCAGGATAGGTTTGCGCTTCAAACCCGTCGCCCAGATAGGCACCCCATTTGGCCAGTGTAGCATAAGGCGCGGTCCAGGCTTCATCAGTCAGCTTTTGTTCACCCGCGATCAATGCGCGGCGGCCTTCCTCGCCCTTCCAGTAGTTGGGGCCGATGTTGTTGTAGCCCATCGTGGCGGCTTCCCACTGGTCGTTGGTGCCCATGGCCATCGGGATGTAGTTGCCGTCTTCCTTGAATTTCTCAAGAGCCGCAAAGAACTCCGCTTCTGTCGTTGGAACCTCGACACCGACCTCGGCGAATGCGTCCTTGTTATAGATGAAACCGTGAATGACGGAGGCCATCGGCACGCAGAACGTGGCCGAACCATCATCTGTCTGCCATGCGGATTTTGCGACGTCAGAGAAATTGTTCATCGCGTCCATATCGTCCAGATCGGCCAGATGACCAGCCTCAAACAACGCCAGAGACGCGTCAAATGGGCGGCAAGTGATGATGTCTCCGGCGGAGCCAGCGTCCAGCTTCGAATTCAGCACAGCATTGTATTCTGCTGGGGCGGAGGGCGTGAAGTTCACTTTGATCCCAGGGTGTTCGGCCTCAAATGCCGGGATGATCTTTTCCTGCCACAGCACAAGGTCATCATTGCGCCAGCTTTCAATTGTCAGTGTGACGTCATCCGCCATTGCGCTTGTGGCTGTGAGCGCGGTGCTCAGAAAAGCCAGTTTCAAAGTGTTGCGGGTCATTTTGGTTCCTCCCAGGTTGCAACGAGTTTTGTGTTCATGCGGGGCGCGCTAAAGCGGGGCGCAAATGTCCTTTTGTGTCTAGCAGTCGGGCTATTGCGGCATCACGCGCCATCCCTTTGGCCGCCACCAGAACAGCCGTTTTCACATCGCCTTCCGCGATATCGAGCGCATCCTGTGCAACCTCCTGCGAAACGTCGGCAATCTTGGCAACGATTCCGCATGCACGGGCGCGCAGCTTGATATTATCGGCCTGCACATTGACCATCATGCCATCGTGAACATGACCCAGATGCACAGCCATCAGCGTTGAAAGCATGTTGAGTGCGATCTTTTGCGCAGTTCCGGCCCCCATTCGGGTGGAGCCTGACAATACTTCAGGCGGCGTTTCCAGAAGGATCGCGTGATCGGCTTCGCTCAAAAGTGGGCAGTTTGCGTTATTGGCGATCCCTATGAGTGTGGCACCTGCTGACTTGGCCAGTCGCCCGGCAGCGACAGTGAACGGAGTTGATCCGCTGGCCGAAACCGCGATCATAGAATCTTTGCTGGCAAGGATGGCCCAGGCTTCGTCCAGCCCGGTGGTGTCATCTTCGGTTCCACCCGGCATCTCGACCCCGGTTGGCAATCCGCCTGCCATGTGTATGCGCAATTGAGAAGGTGGGATTGAAAAGGTGCCGCCAAGCTCCTGTGCGTCTGCGGCGGCCATGAGGCCAGATGATCCCGCGGCCGCATAGTGCAGGCAGCCACCCGTCTCGATTGTGCGCGCCATAGCCTCAGCAGCTGCGCAGATTTCGGGGATTGCGTGTTCAACCATCGCTGCGGCCGCAAGCTGTCCGCCTGCAAGGAGCGACGCGATTTCTGCCGGGGGGCGCTGATCCAGCCCGCCAGCGTCGTCATGCAGATGTTCAGTGGTTCTGGTGGACACGCGATTCTCCCTCGGGTTTCGATTAACATACCTTTATGATACCATTTGTCTACCATTTTATTATTTGCCCAATTTTTGCCTTAGTTTCGGCGAACTTAGGTCGAATTTCGATACCTTTGGTGCTATTTAGGCCTTTGATTTTATCAAAAGGTATTATAAAGGTATTTATATGACAGATTTGCCTGACACCCCGGTTCTCGCTATTGATGGCGGCGGTACGCGCTGCCGCTTTGCGCTTGCCGATGGTGCCGATTGCCGTATCATCGAGGGCGGCTCTGCCAATGCGTCTACAGATTTCGACAACGCCGTGCGCTGTTTGCGGGAGGGTATTCAAACGCTCGCAGACCGTGCAGGTGTCGGGCTTGACAGATTGTATCAATTGCCCGCTTTTGTCGGTCTTGCAGGCCTGACCGGCGAGGTGCTTTCAGCGCAAATGGCTGCGGCGCTGCCGCTGCAGAACGCACGGTATGCGGATGATCGCCTTGCCGCTCTGCGCGGTGCATTGGGGCGTAGGGACGGGCTGTTGGCCCATTGCGGCACCGGCTCTTTCTTCGCGGCGCAGTTTGCTGGCCGTCAGCGCCTCGCCGGTGGCTGGGGCTCTGTTCTGGGGGATGAGGCCTCCGCGCAGTGGATTGGACGAAAAGCGCTGAACACGCTTCTGCAGCAGGTGGATGGTTTCATCGAAGCTACGCCACTGACCAATGACCTTCTGACGCAATTTCACGACTCTGCCGCTGTGGTGGAGTTCTCACGTAGGGCCAGCCCTGCTGCCTTCGGCGCGCTTGCGCCGCAGGTGAGCGCATATGCGGAGAGGGGCGATTTAGCGGCTATCAAGATCATGCAGTCTGGAGCTGATCATATCGCATCCGACCTCAGGCGGCTGGGTTGGCAGCCGGGACTGACGGTTTGCTTAACAGGGGGAATTGGCCCGCAATACGCATCCTATTTGCCCGACGATATGGCGCCTGACCTGATCGAACCTTTGGGCCAGCCTTTGGATGGAGCGATTGCGCTCGCTCAGGAAAAGGAGACGACAGATGGAAATTGTTGAGTTCCTGCGTCCCGAAGCGTGGCTGAACCGTTCTGCCGGACCACGCTATGTGCAATTGCGCCAAAGGCTGCAAGCTGGCATCGAGGATGGCATCCTTGCGCCGAACTCCTCGCTGCCGCCCGAACGGGAAATTGCAGAGATCACTGACTTGTCGCGCGTTACCGTTCGAAAAGCCATTCAGGAACTTGTGCGCGAAGGCACAGTTGAACAACGGCAGGGCTCCGGATCTTTTGTGCGAGAGCCCGTCACCCGCGTCGAGCAGTCCCTGTCGCAACTGACCTCTTTTACCGAAGACATGGATCGGCGTGGGCTTGAGACGACGTCAAAATGGCTTGAAAGGGGCATCTTCATGCCATCTCCCGACGAAGTGGTCGCACTTGGGTTGGCCGCGGGCGATCAGGTCTCTCGCATTTATCGTTTGCGCGAAGCGGGTGGGCGGCCAATGGCGCTGGAGCGCGCGGCCCTGCCGCTTGATATTCTGCCAAACCCTACCGCCGTGACAACGTCGCTCTATGAATTGCTGGAGCAATCGGGGATGCGCCCGATACGGGCCGTCCAGAAGATTTCCGCAATCAACTTGGAGGCAGAAGAAGCCGGTCTGTTGAATGTCGCGGAAGGCACGGCCGGATTACGCATCCAAAGGACATCCTATCTGCACAGCGGGCGTGTCGCAGAGCTCACCCGTTCAATCTATCGCGGTGACGCCTACGATTTCGTGGCCGAACTGCGCCTCTCTCATTAAAAGGGCTTCCAGATGACAGTTGACGCCACCTTGATGCGCCAAGAAATCAATGAAATTCCTGATGCGGTTGATCGCCTGCTTTCGCACGGGGGCGAGGAGATTCGTGTGGCAGCCAACGCCGCGCGCGACCTGGACCCTTTGTTTCTTTTATCTGTGGCCCGGGGGTCGTCGGATCATGCCTGCACATTCCTGAAATATGCCAGCGAACTGGTGTTGCGCCGTCCTATGGCCTCTGTCGGGCCATCGGTGAAATCCATATATGATGTCGACCTCATCGCGCAGGGCGCGCTCTGCTTGTCAGTGTCGCAATCGGGGATGAGCCCGGATATCGTGCGCATGACCAGTTCTGTTGCGGATGCAGGCGGCATGACGGTCGCGATCACCAATGATCCGGCCTCCAGTCTTGCGCAGGTCTCATCCAACACCTTGCCGATCCACGCGGGTCCTGAAATCAGCGTTGCGGCCACAAAAACATTTGTCACCTCGCTGGTGGCGGGGCTTTGGCTGATCGCTGAGATCAAGCAGGACGCGGATTTGATTGCCGCGATAAATGCCTTGCCCACCCATCTGGCGGCAGCGACGACATGTGATTGGTCTGATGCCGCTGCCGTTATGGACGGGCGATCACTGTTTACACTGGGACGCGGCCCGTCCTGGGCCATCGCAAATGAGGCGGCGCTCAAGTTCAAGGAAACCTGCCTTATCCATGCGGAAAGCTATTCCTCTGCTGAAGTGCTGCATGGTCCAGTGTCCATCGTCGAACAGGGGTTCCCGGTGATCGGGTTTGCAGCGGGCGATGCGGCTGATGCCAATCTGGCAGAGGTCGCGGATGCTTTGGCCGATAAAGGCGCGAAAGTCTTTGCGACATCTACAAAGCTCAATCGGGCCAAGACACTGCCTCATATTCGTACAGAACACTGGCTGACAGATCCCATTGCGGCCATCGTGTCTTTCTACGGTATGGTAGAAGCCGTTGCCCGCAGTCGCGGCATAAACCCTGATACGCCGCGCCACCTCAAGAAGGTCACCGAAACCGTATGACCGAAGCGACTGTAACATTCATCGGCGGCCGGATTTTTGACGGCACCCGCCTGCATGAGGGGCACGCAGCCTTGTTTCGCGACGGCGTTTTCGTCGGTATGGAACCGAGCGCTCAGGGCAGGCCTGGCACGCACATTATTGATTTGGACAACGATATCCTGACGCCCGGATATGTGGATCTGCAAGTCAATGGCGGGGGTGGCGTCATGTTGAATGACGATCCTTGCAGCGAGACGTTGCTGCGGATCGTGAACGCGCATCGATTACTCGGGACGGTTGCGATCCTGCCAACTCTGATCACGGATCGCCCGGAAAAAACCACCGCTGCCATCGACGCTGTGCGGGCCGCAATACGCGAAGGGATGCAAGGGGTCGCCGGGTTGCATCTTGAAGGCCCGCATTTGTCAGTCGCGCGCAAAGGCGCGCATGACCCTGCGCTAATCCGCCCTATGACGGATGCAGATCTTCAGCAACTGGTGGACGCCAAGGCCGATATTCCGATCCTCAAAGTCACCATCGCGCCTGAAAATGTCACTGCCGATCAGGTGCGTCAATTGACACAAGCGGGCATCCTTGTCTCGCTAGGGCACTCTGACGCGGATTTCGAGACATGCCGCGACTACGCGGAGGCTGGCGCGACCTGTGTCACGCATCTGTTCAATGCAATGAGCCAGCTTGGAAACCGAGAACCGGGCCTTGTTGGTGCGGCTTTGGCATTGGGGGGGCTTTCCGCAGGATTGATCGCGGATGGCCTTCACGTGCACCCCGAAACCATGCGCGCTGCATGGAGCTGTAAAACCGGGCCGGGCCAGATTTTTCTTGTCAGCGACGCAATGGCCGTGGCAGGAACTGATGACACTGAGTTCCGGCTGGATGGCCGCAGGATCGGGCGGGAGCGCGGCAGGCTTACGCTGGAAGACGGTACACTGGCCGGCGCCGATCTGGATCTGACGGAGGCGGTGCGCGTCCTTGTCAACAAGGTTGGTATCGATTTGGCCGACGCGCTGTGTGCGGCCATCTCAACCCCTGCGAAAGTTGTCGGGCTGTCAACGGGTCTGATCCCCGGACAGACGAGGTTAGATGACATGATCCGTATTGCGGCTGATTTAAGCGGGTTGCACCCTCTTGATGCGATGGCGCACAGCTCCCAATCAGTCGCCTCTTAATGGATCGCGGCGCGCTTGTTTGAGCCTGCTCCGATAGGAGCACATGGCGACGCAACATGCGCGGAAGGGAATTACCGTTGTCAATAAGAGCAGCCAGGCGCATCTTGGCCTGAAACGTGCGAGCGCAACTTCCGAAGACATGAAAAGAAAACACGATGATCGAAACCAAATCCACCACGCATGACGCTCTTGAGGATCCGCGCAATGCCGACATCAAGATCTACGTGAATGGCGATATTGTGCATCGCGACGCCGCCAAGGTCTCTGTCTATGACAGCGGCTTCATGCTCGGCGACGGCATGTGGGAAGGGATGCGCCTCTACAATGGCAAATGGGCTTTCTTTGACGAGCATATGGACCGCTTCTTTGCCTCGTGCAAATCGGTCGCTCTTGATGTCGGAATGGGCCGTGACGGCATCCTCGATGCGTTGACCAGAACGGCCCAGGCCAATGACATGCACACAGATGTGCATTGTCGGTTGATGCTGACGCGCGGGCCCAAAGTGAAGCCGTTCCAGCACCCCTCGCTCAGCCGATCTGGTCCGACGCTCGTGATTATCATGGAACATTCCAGACCCGCAGAAGCCTTGCAAAGCGACGGTATTCGACTGGCGACAGTGCCGCAGGTGCGCGGGCTGCCGATGAGCCAGGATGCCAAATATAACAGCCATTCCAAGTTGAACTGTGTGATCGCCTGTCTTCAGGCAGATCAGGCGGGTGCGGATGAGGCGTTGATGCTGGACCCACATGGGTTCGTGAATACCACCAACGCCTGCAACTTTTTCATCGTCCGCAAAGGGGAGGTTTGGACCTCCACCGGGGATTACTGCATGAACGGGGTCACCCGTCAGAAGGTGATCGATATCTGCCGTGAAAACGGCATTCCGGTTCATGAGAAAAACTACTCACTCTATGAGGCCTACGGTGCAGATGAGGCGTTTCTAACGGGCACGTTTGGTGCGCAAACCCCTGTGTCAGAGATCGATGGAAAACCCATTGGCACGGGCGAGCGCGACATGACCCTGCGCATCCGGACGCTTTACAAGGAACTGGTGTCAGCAAATACAGCGGCTTCCTGAGAAGAAAGACAAAGTTCTCAGTTCGTTGAGCGAATTTGATGCGGCGGATATCGGGGTGCGGCATGACAATCGGGTTGATCGTCAAGCGCACTGCTTCTCGCACCTTGCGCCTCCCGTGCAACCGGAATGAGAACCTGATCTTCGCTTGTCAAATCAGGACCGAAATTATTTTACCAGTTGATAAAAAAGTTAATCTCCTGCAGGATTTGGAAAAGCAACAGGGAGAAACTGACAATGTCGCAATCCCCACCGGTGGCCGGATTGGCCGCAGGCAGGCAAACTGCAGACACCATCGCTGAAAATTTTTCGGACCTGCATCCACCGCTCAGCAACCATGAAGCCTTGGTTGCAGCTGACCGGTGCTATTTTTGTCATGATGCGCCATGCATTGCCGCCTGTCCGACCTCAATTGATATTCCGCTATTCATTCGTCAGATCGCGACCGGCACGCCAGACGCGGCGGCCAAGACGATCTTTGATCAGAACATTCTGGGTGGCATGTGCGCGCGGGTCTGCCCGACGGAGACACTGTGCGAGGAGGCTTGCGTTCGCGAGGCGGCAGAAGGCAAACCCGTCAAGATCGGCCAGTTGCAGCGCTTTGCGACAGATAAGCTGATGGCGCGCCCCGACCATCCCTACGACCGTGCCGCAGAGACGGGAAAGACTGTGGCTGTTGTAGGCGCCGGGCCTGCCGGATTGGCCTGTGCGCACCGGCTTGCGATGCACGGGCATTCCGTCACGCTGCTGGATGCGCGCAATAAGGCGGGGGGCCTGAACGAGTTCGGCATCGCCGCCTATAAAACCCCTGATGATTTCGCACAGGAGGAGCTGAACTGGCTGCTCTCCATTGGCGGGATCACAGTGCAGACAGGGCAAGCGCTTGGTCAGGATGTGACATTGGCTGGCCTTCAATCCGAATATGACGCTGTTTTTCTGAGCATTGGTCTGGGCGGCGTCAATACGCTGTTGATTGACGGCACGCATCCGGGCGCAGTGGATGCCGTGGACTGGATCGCGCAGATGCGGCAATCCGGAGATAAGACAGACATAGCCGTAGGCTGGGATGTTGTGGTCGTCGGGGGCGGTATGACGGCCGTAGATGCTGCTGTGCAGGCCCGTCTTTTGGGGGCCGAAACCGTGACGCTTGCCTATCGCAAAGGGCAAGATGCCATGTCCGCCTCACGATATGAGCAAGATCTGGCGACCTCCAAAGGGGTCCGTTTGTTGTTCAACGCAACGCCCAAGTCTGTATCGGATGGGCAGATCACATTCACCCGCACAGGCTCGGATGATGAGCTGACATTGCCCGCCGATCAGGTGATGCGTGCCATCGGGCAAACGCTTGCCGGTGACGTGGATGGTCCTGCGCTGGAGAGCGGCAGGATCAAGGTCACCGAGACGGGGCGCACAACCGTTGACGGGGTCTGGGCTGGCGGTGATTGCGCGAGCGGTGGGGAGGACCTGACAGTCACCGCCGTTGCCGAAGGCCGCGACGCGGCAGAGGACATACACGCGACATTGATGGGGAAAGGGTAAGCCATGGCAGATCTGACAAGTGAATTTGTAGGCATCACATCTCCCAATCCGTTTTGGCTCGCCTCTGCACCGCCGACCGATAAGGAATACAACGTCCGACGCGCCTTTGATACCGGTTGGGGCGGTGTCGTCTGGAAAACACTCGGTGAAGACGGCCCGCCTGTGGTCAATGTCAACGGACCGCGCTACGGCGCCGTGTTCGGTGCGGATCGCAGATTGCTGGGTTTGAACAATATCGAGCTGATCACAGACCGGCCTTTGCAGGTCAATCTGGATGAAATTACGCGGGTCAAGAAAGACTATCCCGATCATGCGATGGTTGTGAGCCTGATGGTGCCGTGTGAGGAGGGGCCTTGGCGCGACATCCTCAGGCGCGTGGAAGACACTGGTGCGGACGGGGTAGAGCTGAATTTCGGCTGCCCGCACGGGATGGCGGAGCGCGGCATGGGCTCAGCCGTGGGGCAGGTACCTGAGTATATTCAGATGGTCACCGAATGGGTCAAGAAGCATTCGGACTATCCGTGCATTGTCAAACTGACGCCAAATATCACCAACATTCTGGGCCCGGCGCAGGCAGCCTTGAATGGCGGCGCGGATGCGGTATCGCTGATCAATACGATCAACTCCATCACATCAGTCAATCTTGATACTTTTGCGCCCGAACCCTCCATTGACGGTTGGGGCGCGCATGGTGGCTATTGCGGTCCAGCCGTGAAACCGATTGCGTTGAACATGGTGGCGGAGATCGCGCGCAATCCGGAGACAGCACAGCTGCCGATTAGCGGCATTGGCGGCGTCACGACATGGCGCGATGCAGCCGAATTCATGGCGCTTGGCGCGGGCAATGTGCAGGTTTGTACTGCTGCGATGACATACGGGTTCAAAATCGTGCAGGAGATGATCTCCGGCCTCAGCCAGTACATGGATGAGAAAGGGATCAGCTCCACGGCGGATCTTGTCGGCCGGGCTGTGCCCAAGGCGAAGGATTGGCAAGACCTCAACCTCAACTATGTCACCAAAGCTGTGATTGATCAGGATAAATGTATCGGCTGCGGGAGGTGTTACGCATCCTGCGAAGACACTTCGCATCAAGCAATTGCCATGTCGGCTGACCGCGTTTTCACAGTCAAAGATGATGAATGTGTGGCCTGCAACCTTTGCGTGAATGTGTGCCCAGTTGAGGACTGCATCACGATGAAGGAGCTGCCATTGGGTGCGCTGGACGAACGGACCGGCGAAGAAGTTAGGGGCTATGCAAACTGGACCACGCATCCTAACAATCCAACTGTTGTGGCGGGGGAATAGCTTCTTGGTGCAGATAAACGCTGCCCAGCTTAGGCGATGATAACCCTCGAAGATCGAGGGGCAGGGCATGGCTGAGAAGAAAGAACTGAGCCGATTGCAGCGGCGCAATCGTGGCAATATCCTTGCCGCCGCATTGGATGAGTTTTCAAAGCATGGATTTCGCGGCGCGACGCTGGATCACATCGCTGCAGCGGCCGGAATGTCGAAGCCCAATCTGATCTACTACTACCCGACGAAAGAGGTGGTTTTTCTGTCGCTTCTCGATCAGATCATGGATCGCTGGCTTGCCCCTTTGCGCGAGATTGATCCCAATGGCGAGCCGATTGAGGAAATCCTCACCTATGTCCGGCGCAAGGTGCGCATGAGCCGTGACATGCCGCGCGAAAGTCGGCTCTTTGCCCATGAAATCGTGCAAGGCGCCCCGAGGATGGAGGGCAATATCAGCGAAGACTTGGCGGCATTGTTTGGCCAAACCAAAGACCTGTTCGAACAGTGGATGCGGCAGGGGCGTCTGGCGACCTGCGATCCGACGCATCTGATCTTTTCGATTTGGGCCACGACGCAGCATTACGCGGATTTTGACGCGCAGATCCAATTTCTGGCAGATCCCAATGCTGACGTGTTGGAGGATGCGGAGACGTTCTTGATTACGCTCTACAGAAAGATGCTCACTCCCGATTAGATGCGTGGCCCTCGGCGCTACGAGACGCCAAGGGCCGGTTGGTTTACTTCAAGGCTTTATCGCTGATGGCATGTGTCCAGGCGCCTGTTGGCGCGGCGGTGATCACCGGATCAGAGCCGCCAGACAGAAGTGAGGCGACGGTGCGCTCGTAGTCTTCTGGCACAAGCGCGCCATTCGATCCTGCAGTGAGTTTGGCGACTTCACCCATCATACGCGTCTGGTGCGCTTCGGTCTGTGCACCAGTCTCATCATATTCAAGTACGATCAGAGCTGCCTCATCCGGGTTCTCCTCTGCCCATTTCCACCCTTGCATGGATGCACGTACAAAGCGGACCATCTTGTCTTCAAAAGCCGGGTCGCTGAGGTTGTCTTCAAGGACATAGAGCCCATCTTCCAAAGTCGCGACGCCTTGGTCTTCATATTTGAAGACAGCCAGATCTTCTGGTGACAGCCCTGCGTCGATGACCTGCCAATACTCGTTATAGGTCATGGTGGACACGCAAGCCGCCTGACCGTTGATCAGCGGATCGACGTTGAAGCCCTGCTTGAGCACTTCGACACCATCAGCGCCGCCCTCTGTGCCAAGCCCGAGTTTGCCCATCCAGCTCAGGAAAGGGAACTCATTGCCGAAGAACCAGACGCCCAGCGTCTTGCCTGCGAAATCATCTGTCGTCGCAATGCCAGCATCCTTGCGGCAGGTCAGCATCATGCCCGACGACTTAAATGGCTGCGCGATATTGACCATTGGCAGGCCTTTTTCACGCGCTGCCAGTGCCGCAGGCATCCACTCCACCGTGACATCCGCGCCGCCACCGGCCAGAACTTGCGTCGGCGCAATGTCCGGACCGCCCGGCTTGATCGTGACATTGAGGTCGGCGTCTGAGTAATACCCGTTCTCCAGCGCCACATAATACCCGGCGAATTGCGCTTGCGTGACCCATTTCAACTGCAGTGTCACATCATCGGCTGCAAAAGCAGTGCCCGCCATCAATGACAGGCTCATTGCGCCTAGCGTGGTTTTGATCTTTGTCATTCTTCTTTCCTCTCTGTTGGGTCTTGGAATGGGGTTTTTATCCCCTTTGTGACGGGTGCCAGAAGGTCACCCATTTTTCGATGAGGGCCACAGCGCCGTAAAAGAGCGAGCCCGCAAGGGCTGCGACTGCGATTTCTGCCCAGACAAGGTCGATAGACAGGCTACCGACGCCCGTTGAAATACGAAAGCCCATGCCGCGCGTGGGGGATCCAAAATATTCGGCGACGATTGCACCAATGAGCGCAAGCGTCGTTGCGATTTTCAAACCGTTGAAAATAAAGGGCATGGCGGCAGGCAGGCGCAGTTTCACCAAGGTCTGCATGTAGCCTGCCGCGTAGGTGCGCATCAGGTCCTTTTGCATCTTATCTGCCTGACTCAACCCTTGCACGGTGTTCACGAGGATTGGAAAATACACCATCACGACGACAACAGCCGCTTTGGACTGCCAGTCAAATCCGAACCAGTTCACCATGATTGGCGCAACGCCGACGATGGGCAGGGCCGCCACGAAATTGCCGATGGGCAGAAGTCCACGGGTCAGAAACGCGCTTCGATCCACCAGGATAGCGGTGATGAACGCGGCAATTGACCCAATGGCAAATCCGCGCAAAGCGCCCTTGATCACCGTTTGGTTGAAGTCGACCCACAGTGTCGGGATGGAGTTGGCAATCGTACTGGCGACAAGGCTTGGAGCGGGCAGGATGACAGGCGAGATCGACAATCCACGCACCAGCCCTTCCCACAACACCAACAGCGTAATGCCGAATAGCAACGGGATAGCGACCCGGACGCTGAGTTGCTGCGCCATGTTGGAATGTGCAAGCCTGATATTGCACCACCATGCGGCGGCCCAGAACAGGAGGGCTCCCAGCAGCCAGATCATGTGCGGAACCCCATGCGCCAAAGGGTCATGCGCTGCACAATATCCAACAGCGTGACCAATGCGCCTGCGAGTATGGCTGCCGCAAAAAGGGCCGACCAGATCGCAAGCGGCGTGCCGAACTGATCTCCGATCAGAATACGCGCGCCAAGTCCGCTGATCGCGCCGGTTGGCAGCTCCCCGACAATGGTGCCCACAAGCGCTGCGGCAATGCCGACCTTGAGCGCTGTAAACAGGTAAGGCACGCTTGCGGGCAGGCGCAGCTTGAAGAAGCTTTGCCAGCCGCTGGCATTGTAGGTGCTGAGCAGGTCAAGCTCTGACGCGGTCGGGGAGCGCAAACCTTTAACCATGCTCACAAGCACTGGGAAGTAACACAGATAGGCGGAGATGATGGCCTTTGGCACGCCCCGTCCTTCGATGCCCAGCTGGTTCGACAGCACGATGATCATTGGCGCGAGTGCGACGATGGGCACGGTTTGGCTCACGATGGCCCATGGCATCAGGCTCATGTCCGCAACGCGGCTATAGACGATGGCCACGGCGCCGAGAATGCCCAGAGTGGTGCCCAAAGCGAAGCCCCAGAGCGTTGATTGCAACGTAATCCATGCATGATAGATCAACGAGCGCTTTGACCAGGCGCGTCCTTTCTGCACCATTGCCCCGGTGGTTTTCCAAAGCTCAGCGCCGACTTGCGTCGGCGTCGGGAGGCGCGGGCGGTCAAGTGCATATCCTGCCGCGATATGCTCGCTATTGTCGCGCATCAGGCGCAGGACAGGCACATCGCGCCGTTGAACGGAGCCTTCGGGCACGATGGTAACGCCGCCGCGTTCCGCAATATCAAGCGCTGCGCGCATGTTCATTGGCGCCACGGCGGCCCACCAGACGCCCAGCAGCACGGCCAGCACGATCAATATGGGGGCAGCGCTACGCATGATATGAAACGGCTTTTGGATCACTCATCCGCATGCCCCGCGCGTAACCCGTCTCGCACGCGATGCGCGATTTCCAGAAATTCCGGCGTATCACGAATGTCGAGCGGACGCTCTTTGGGCAGAGTGCTTTCTATGACATCTGTCACACGTCCGGGGCGCGGCGACATGACCACGATCTTGGTCGACAGAAACACCGCCTCTGGTATGGAATGGGTGACGAAGCCGATGGTTTTTTCCGTTTTCGCCCAAAGGGCCAGAAGCTGCTCGTTCAGATGGTCGCGCACAATCTCATCCAGCGCACCGAATGGCTCGTCCATGAATAGAATATCGGCGTCAAACGCCAAAGCGCGCGCGATGGAGGCGCGCTGCTGCATGCCGCCGGACAGTTGCCATGGGAATTTCTTTTCGAACCCAGCCAGGTCAACAAGCTCCAGCGTTTTGCGCACGCGTTCGGTCTGATCAGCCTTGGAATGCCCCATGATCTCCAAAGGGAGGCGAATATTGCCGCCAATGGTGCGCCACGGGTAAAGCCCCGCCGCCTGAAACACGTAGCCATAGGCTCGCGCCAGTCGCGCCTCCCGTGGGGAGACGCCGTTGACGGTGATCGTGCCACCAGTGGGTTGTTCCAAATCCGCCATGACCCGCAAAAACGTGGTCTTGCCGCAACCGGACGGACCGATGAAGCTGACGAAATCGCCTTTGTTGATCTCAAGATCCACGTCACTCAGCGCATGCACTGGCCCGTCATTCGTCTGAAACGTCAATGACAGGCCCCGCGCTGAGATGATGGGCTGATGGCTCATAAATATGCTCGCTTGGTGATCCTGGCTTCTCTTGCAGACTTAGACGCCAGTCGCGGGAATGCCGCTGCGCTCCACGGGGCGGGGGGCTGTCAGTTCTTTCCACTGGGACAGGGCTTTGTTGACGGTCGCATTCGGTGCGCGTTCGACGAATTTGCCATGCCCTTCCTGCGTTCGAATTTCCCCGTCATGGACCGCAACCTGTCCGCGGGTCAGTGTGAAACGGGGAAGGCCTTTGACGGCATGACCTTCGAACACATTGTAATCAATGGAGGATTGCTGGCTGTCGGCGGCAATCGTTTTTTCTTTCTCAGGATCCCAGACCACCAAATCTGCATCTGCGCCGACCAGCACAGCGCCTTTGCGCGGATAACAGTTCAGGATCTTGGCGATGTTGGTGGACGTCATCGCCACAAACTCATTGGGCGTCAGCCGACCTGTGGCAACGCCATGTGTCCAAAGCATCGGCATCCTGTCTTCGAGCCCGCCGGTGCCATTAGGGATCTTGGAGAAATCGCCGACGCCGTAACGCTTCTGCTCCGTCGTGAAGGCGCAGTGATCCGTGGCCACACAGCTGAGACTGCCAGACATGAGGCCCGCCCAGAGGCTTTCCTGATGTTTCTTGTTGCGGAATGGGGGCGACATCACGCGGCGCGCGGCGTGGTCCCAGTCGGTGTTGAAATACTCGCTTTCATCCAGCGTCAGGTGCTGGATCAAAGGCTCCCCCCAGACGCGCTTGCCATTTTGACGCGCGCGCCGGATCGCTTCATGCGCTTCTTCGCAGGAAACATGCACAACATAGAGCGGCACGCCTGCCATATCCGCGATCATGATCGCGCGGTTGGTGGCCTCGCCCTCGACTTGGCTGGGGCGCGAATAGGCGTGGGCTTCCGGCCCGGTATTGCCTTCTGCCAGCAGTTTCGCCGTCATCTCCGCGACCACATCGCCGTTTTCGGCATGCACCATCGCGGTCGCGCCAAGTTCCGAAAGTCGCTTGAAGGAGGAGAAGAGTTCGTCATCATTGACCATCAACGCGCCCTTGTAGGCGAGGAAATGCTTGAATGTGTTGATGCCACGCTCTTGCACGACGGTTTGCATGTCGTTGAAGACCTGTTCGCCCCACCACGTCACGGCCATGTGGAAAGAGTAGTCGCAATTGGCGCGCGTCGATTTGTTGTCCCAGCGTTTGATCGCATCCATCAGGCTCTCGCCTTGATTGGGAAGGCAGAAATCCACGACCATGGTCGTGCCGCCTGCAAGGCCTGCACGCGTACCGCTTTCGAAATCGTCGGAGGAGTAGGTGCCCATGAACGGCATCTCAAGATGAACATGCGGATCAATGCCGCCGGGCATGACGTAGCAACCGGTCGCGTCCAGCTCTTCATCGCCAGTCAGGTTCGGCCCGATCTCCGTGATCACGCCGTTTTCGATCAGCACATCGGCCTCATAGCTCAGATCTGCTGTGACAACGGTTCCGTTCTTGATGACTTTTGACATCTTTTGCCCCCCTCAGGTGCTATTCGACGATTTGCGCAGTTTCGAGAACGGCATGCAACAGCACATCCGTCCCCGCCTGCGCCCATTCCTTGCTGATCTCTTCCGCTTCATTGTGGCTCAGCCCATCGACGCAAGGGCACATGATCATGGCAGTCGGCGCCACATCATTGATCCAGCACGCATCATGCCCTGCGCCAGAGACAATATCCATGTGGCTATAGCCCATTGCTTCTGCGGCATTTCGCACGGCTTTGACGCAGTCCTCATCAAATGCGGGCGGGTTGAAAGAGCCCACGACTTTGCTGTCAAACGAAACCTCAATCTCCTCGCAGAGCTTGGGCGCGCGATCCATGAATTCAGCGACCATGGCGTCGAGCTTGTCGACCAGATGTGTGCGCATATCCACCGTAAAGACGACCTTGCCAGGAATGATGTTGCGGCTGTTCGGGTAGACATCAATATGCCCAATCGCGCCCACTGCATTCGGTTGATTGGTCATGGCAATTTCATGCACCAACTCGGTGATCAGCGCCAGACCGCGCCCTGCATTTTTGCGCATATGCATGGGTGTAGACCCAGTATGGCTTTCCTTGCCGGTCACCGTGCATTCGATCCAGCGTAGGCCCTGACCATGTGTGACCACGCCGATATCCTTGCCCTCGGCCTCCAAGATGGGGCCTTGCTCGATATGCAGCTCGAACATAGCGCGCATCTCGCGCGCGCCGACATCCTCATCGCCGACCCAGCCAATACGCTTGATTTCATCGCCGAAGCTTTTCCCCTCGGCATCTTTCAGCGCGTAGGCCCAATCCTGTGTGTGCTTGCCTGCAAACACGCCCGACGCCAACATCGGTGGAGCAAAACGCGTGCCTTCCTCGTTCGACCAGTTTGTCACAACGATAGGATGTTTGGTCTTCACGTTCATATCGTTAAGCGTGCGGATTACTTCCAAGCCGCCCAAGACGCCTAAAACGCCGTCATATTTGCCGCCGGTAGGCTGCGTATCAAGATGGGACCCCATATAGACGGGCAGGGCGTCCGGGTCTTCGCCCGGCCGGGTTGCAAACATGTTGCCCATTGTGTCGACGCCCATGCTCATGCCGGCCGCTTTGCACCATGTCTGAAACAGCGCGCGCCCTTCCGCGTCTTCATCCGTCATGGTCTGACGATTGTTGCCGCCGGCGACTCCGGGGCCAATTTTGGCCATATCCATCAGACTATCCCATAGGCGATCTGGATCAATGCGCAGGTTTTTTCCGTGGGACATAGGCTGGCCTCCTTGCAGGCGTGAGTCTCAATGAGGTTGAAAAAATTCGCACGATCGGTCAATCTTTTTTTGACCGATTGGAAAAACACGAATTGCCTTAGTTTATGAGTGCCATTCATTCGATTGATTTTGCGTATTTTTTCATCATCCTTGGAATATGAGGTGCGCGTGACAGAGCATTTTCAGCAGACAGGTTTGGGGGTCGCGAAAGGTGCGTCAGCCCAGAAACGCAATCGCGCAGAGACAAAAACCCGCATTCGCTTTGCGGCAGAACGGGTCTTTGCGGAATACGGGTATTCGGGTGCGTCTTTCAGCATGATCGCGGCAGAGGCCGGGCTGCCGAAATCCAATATCGTCTATTATTATTCCAGCAAGAAGGCGCTGTACCGCGTTGTTGTTGAAGACATTTTCAATGTCTGGCGGGCCGCAGCAGATACGATTCACCCCGACAATGATCCACTTGAAGCCTTGGGGGACTACATAGATACCAAGCTCGATCTGGCGCGCACGCGGCCTTACGGCTCTAAGGTTTGGGCCAATGAGATCATACAGCGCGCACCGATTGTTCAAGACTACCTCGAAGGAGAGTTGCGTCGATGGACAGAAGAGCGCATTGCAGTCATTGATGGCTGGAGCGCAGCCGGTCTGATCCGGCCTGTAAGCGCGCGTCATTTGCTTTATGCGATCTGGGCGACCACTCAGCATTATGCAGATTTCACGCATCAAATCCGGACGTTGAACGATAACAAAGATCTTTCTGCAGCTCAGTGGGAGGAGACAAAGCAAGCCGTCAAATCCGTTCTGCTTTGCGGTGTTGCCGTGTCGCGTGGTCAGAACTGCTCAGTGCCGGGCACATAGCGTATAGTAACGCTAAAGCCATGCCCGCGTTTGTCGCGCGCAACGCAACGTCATGCAGCGCTCAAGCGACCCCGCGCTTGAAACCGGAGAGACAGAGGTGCTACCGGATTTTTACTAAAGGCAGCGATTGAAACGCGTGTTTCAATTTTTTCGCTACATTGCCAGCGCTGTATTTACGGCCGCGCTGATTTGTAAGCGGGCAGGAGACAACTCATTCATGGCATTGATTGAATATGAAACGCGCGGCAAGACGGCGCTGGTCACCATGAATAACGGGGAGAACAAGCAAAACCCCGATTTTGCTCAGGCCATGCTGGAGGTAATCGCGCGGGCAGAAGACGACCGCGCGATCCGCGCCATGGTCATCTCCAGCAGTGATGAGAAGAACTGGAGCCAAGGGGTCGATCTGAATTTTCTCAACTACGCGCTGAGAGAGAAAAACCATGCGGACATAAAGACGTTCATGTTTGATATGAACGAGGTGTTTTCAAAGCTGCTGCTTGCCCCGTTTCCTGTGATCGCCGCGATAAATGGCCATGCGTTCGGGAATGGCGCGATGCTGGCCTGTGCGTGCGATTTTCGTTTCATGCGTGCGGATCGGGGGTATTTCTGTTTTCCCGAAGTCGACGTGTCGATCCCGTTTCTGCCGGGCATGATCGAGTTTGTGAAAACTGCGGTGCCCTACTATCGGTTGAATGAAATGAAGCTGACCGGGCGACGGGTGACAGCGCAGGAATTGGAAACCGATCATGTGATCGAGGCGGCGTGCCCTGATGCAGCAGCGACACTGACGACGGCACTGGAGTTTGCGGCGAGCTTCAACAAGGCACGTCCGATTTTCGCAGAGCACAAGCGCCGCCTGCACAAACATATTCTGCAGGTGATGGAGGCCGAAGACCGGCCACTGATCGAGAACCTGCAACTCATGGCCTGATGGCCAATTACAGATCTAGAGGGAGACCCCAACCATGAGCATGAGTTTTGACTTTTCTGGCCAAAACGTTTTCGTCGTCGGTGGCACCAGCGGCATCAATTTCGGGATCGCGCAAGGGTTTGCGAGATGGGGCGCAAAGGTGATGGTGGCCTCGCGCAGCCAAGACAAGGTAGATGCGGCTGTTAAAGGGTTGCAAGAGCTTGGCGCAGAGGCCGCAGGCGTGGCATTTGACGTGCGGGACTACCCAGCGGTTGAGGCAGGGTTTGCACAAACAAGTGAGTTTTTTGGCGGGGCGATCGACAATCTGATCTCTGGCGCGGCTGGCAATATTCCCGCCCGCCTGATGGACCTGTCACCCAATGCGGTCAAGTCGATGGTCGACATCGATTTGATGGGCACGTTCCATGTCATGCGCGCGGCCTATCCGCATCTCAAGAAGCCCGGCGCCAGTGTCGTCAATATTTCG
This sequence comes from Pseudomonadota bacterium, assembly GCA_039195745.1. Taxonomy (GTDB): domain Bacteria; phylum Pseudomonadota; class Alphaproteobacteria; order Rhodobacterales; family Rhodobacteraceae; genus Litoreibacter. Next base: position 99,704 of record JBCCVD010000013.1, read on the forward strand.
GCTCCGCAGGCATTCGCGGCGATGAGCCATCAGTCCCCAGTCTGTGCCGCCAAAGCGGGGGTCGATATGGTGACAAAGTCGCTCGCGCTTGAATGGGGGGCGGAAGGGATCCGGATCAACTCGATCTCGCCGGGCCCGATTGACGGGACAGAAGGCATGGCACGGCTTGCTCCGACGGAGCAAATTCGGGAGGCTGTCGAGAAATCAGTTCCGATCCGCCGCTTTGGGACGACGGATGATATCGCGAAAGCGGCTGGGTTCCTTTGTTCGGATGCTGGCACTTACGTGTCTGGCGTTGTCTTGCCGGTTGACGGCGGATGGGGCGTGTCAGGTGCCTCAGTCGTCATGACGGCTGCGGCCGGTTTCATGGATAAGCTGACGGGCAAGTAACGCATCGAGACCTGCTATGAATGGCTGCGCCGTCCGTGAGGGCGGCGTTTTGCGTTTTGAACTCATACCGGTGCCGAGAGACAGGCGGCGGCTGGTTCGCCTTGACTTATCCGCAGTCTATGAAAAGGTGAGTGCTATTCGGGGGAAAGCTATTTTCAGACTGTCACAAAACAGTGCCTTTCTCCTTACATAACGGAGCTGTGAAACAGCTTAGGTTTGCTAAAGGGAGTTCAACTACATGAGATTAGCATCAATTCTGGCCGCGGGTATCGCTGTGGTCGCAGGGCCAGTATTCGCCAAAACAGACATTCAGTTCTGGCATGCCATGGGCGGCCGTTTGGGCGAAGTCGTTGAAGAGATCGCAACGAAATACAATGCCTCGCAAGACACGTACAATTTGGTGCCGACCTACAAGGGCGGCTACGAGGACACGATGACCGCAGGCATCGCAGCTTTCCGTGCGAAACAGCAGCCAAACATCATCCAGATTTTTGATGCAGGCGCTGCGACGATCATCAATGCCAAGGGCGCGACGATCCCTGTTGCCGACCTGATGGAGGGCTTCGACAGCTCCGACTATATCGAAGGTGTCCGCAATTTCTACGCTGACAGCGACGGGAACATGATCGGCATGCCGTTCAATTCGTCCACGCCTCTTCTGTATTACAACAAAGACGTTTTGGCCAAAGCTGGCATCGATGCTCCACCCGCGACCTGGGAAGAGTTCGAGGCCATGGCGCCAAAGATCAAAGAGGCTGGATATCAGGCACTTGCGCAAAGCCATAGCCCCTGGATCTTCTCCGAGAACTTCCATTCCCGCCACAACCTGCAACTTGCGACCGGCAATAACGGGTATGACACAACCGACGTGGAGATCCTCTACAATAATGATGCAATGAAGATGCATTGGGGTAAGGTCAAAGAATGGCTCGATGCTGGCTATTACGGGTTTTATGGCCGTGGCTGGGGTGACAATCAGGACGCGTTTGTACAGCAAAAAACAGCGATGTGGCTGGGGTCTTCCGGCTCATTCGGTGGTCTGGCAAAATCTGCTGAGTTCGAGTTTGGTGCAGCCGAATTGCCCTATTGGAAATCCATCACTGACGAACCTTATGGGACATTCATTGGCGGTGCTGCCCTGTTCGCAATGGCTGGCAAACCGGATGAGGAAAACGCAGGCGTTGCTGACTTCATGGCCTTCCTTACCAGCCCTGAAATGCAGTATTTCTGGCACAAGGAAACTGGCTACGTTCCGATCACCAATGCAGCATATGAGCTGGCCAAATCCGACGGCTACTACGAGAGCACGCCAGATGCTGAGGTTGGCATCACGCAGCTGACCCAGCGTGGCGGTGAGTGGACGAAAGGCTATCGCCTTGGCTTCTACGTGCAAATCCGCGAGGCGATGTACAAGCAGTATGACAACATCTTCTCCGGTTCCACCTCGATCGAAGACGCGTTCGCTGCGATGGAAAAAGAAAGCAATGCACTTCTGGAGCGTTTCCACGCTTCTATGAATTAAGACCTTTTGACCAGCGGGGGTGAGCCCCTCGCTGGTCGACACCTGCCGCGGAAAGTCCCATCCATGAAGCGCGTTCAATTCGAACACAGCCCGATCCCCTATTTGTTTATTGCCCCGCAGATCATCATCATCGTGATCTTCTTTCTGTGGCCCGCCGCGCAGGCGATCTACCAATCCTTTTTGCTTGAGGACGCCTTTGGCCTGTCCTCGCAATTTGTCTGGTTTCGCAATTACAAAGACACGATTTTCTCTGATAGCTGGCTGCAAGCAGCGGGCTTCACGATCATCTTCTCGACACTGGTGACATTTCTTTCCCTCGCTCTGGCCCTGCTCTTGGCGGTGAAAGCCAATGAGGTGATCCAAGGCGCGAGCACCTACAAAACGCTGCTCATGTGGGCCTATGCGATCGCGCCGCCGGTTGCGGGACTGATGGGCAATCTGATGTTCAACCCTTTGATCGGCGACCTGTACGGCTTCATGAATGCCGTCGGTTTCGATTTTGATCACAAGCTTGACCCTGCGGATGCGGGCTTTGTTGTGGTCCTGATCTCGGTCTGGAAGCAGGTGAGCGTGAACTTCATTTTCTTCCTCTCAGGCCTGCAAGGTATTCCGAAATCCGTGGTCGAAGCTGCAACGATGGACTGCAAGAGCTCTATGCGGCGGTTCTGGACGATCACCTTCCCGCTGCTCGCGCCCACAACCTTCTTCCTGATGGTCATCAACATCACCTATGCGTTTTTCGAGACCTTCGGGATCATCGATACGACAACGCAAGGCGCACCTGGCGGGGCGACGAATACACTCGTCTTCAAAGTCTTCCAGGACGGGTTCCGCGGCGCAGATATCGGCGGCTCCTCTGCCCAATCGGTCGTGTTGATGGTCATGGTTCTGGCCCTGACAGTTGTGCAATTCCGCTTCATTGAGAAGAAGGTGCATTACTGATGAAAGCCCAGACCATCATCACGCATCTGATCCTGATCTGCGGCGCAGTGTTCATGACCCTGCCGGTTTGGGTGGCCTTTGCGACCTCCACCCATGCGCCTGAGACGATATTGCGCGAAGGGCTACAAATCTGGCCGGGCGGGCATTTTCGTGAAACCTATTACGAGGTGCTGTTTGTCGAGGGCGGGGTGATGAAGAAAGTCACCGCGACGACCATGCTGAAAAACAGTCTGATCCTTGGGATCGGCTTTGCTGTCGGCAAGGTGATCATCTCCATGCTGGCGGCCTATGCGATCGTCTATTTCCGCTTCCGGCTGGCTGTGCCTTTGTTCTGGATTATCTTCATGACGCTGCTCTTGCCTTTGGAGGTACGGATTATCCCGTCCTACAAGGTCGTGGCGGATATGGGATTGCTCGATACGTACACCGGGTTGATTGTGCCTTTGATCGCGTCTGCGACGGGGACCTTCTTTTTCCGCCAATTCTTCCGCTCCGTACCGGATGAGTTGCTGGAGGCAGCGCGGCTGGACGGGGCGACGCCCTGGGGTTTCTTCAAAGACATTCTGGTGCCGCTCAGCAAGACCATGATCGCGGCGATCCTGATCATCATGTTTGTCGTCGGGTGGAACCAGTATCTCTGGCCGCTGATCATGACCACAAAGGAAGAGAACTACACGCTCGTCATCGGCATCAAGCAAATTTATCAGGTGCTCTCCGAAGGCGGTGAGCTGCCGCAATTCCAGAAGGCCTTTGCGCTGACCATCTTGGCGACTTTGCCGCCAGTGATGATCGTGCTGATATTCCAAAGATGGTTCGTAAAGGGCCTCGTCGAAAGTGAGAAGTAATGTCGGGTGTTAAACTAGAATCCGTTCGCAAAACCTATCCCAACGGGGCCGAAGCGATACGCGGCGTCGATATGGATATCCAGAGCGGTGAGATGATCGTTTTTGTTGGCCCCTCTGGCTGTGGCAAGTCCACGCTTTTGCGCATGGTGGCTGGGCTTGAAGGCATCTCCGGCGGGTCGATCAGCATCGGAGATCGGGTGATCAATGACGTCTCTCCTTCGGAGCGGGACGTCGCGATGGTGTTCCAGAACTACGCGCTTTACCCGCATATGAGCGTGCGCGGAAACATGTCTTATGGGCTGAAGAACCGTAAAATGCCCAAGCAGGAAATCGATGCCCGTGTGGATGAAGCGGCCAAGATGCTGAAGATTGACCAGTTTCTGGACCGTCAGCCAAACCAGCTGTCTGGTGGTCAACGTCAACGGGTTGCGATGGGCCGCGCAATTGTGCGCCATCCGCAAGTCTTCCTGTTTGACGAGCCGCTATCCAACCTCGATGCCAAGCTGCGCGTGCAGATGCGGATCGAGATCAAGAAACTGCAGCGCCGCATGAACGTGACCTCAATCTATGTCACCCATGACCAGACAGAGGCGATGACGCTGGCTGACCGTCTGGCTGTGATCAACGAAGGCCTCGTGGAGCAGATGGGCGCACCGATGGAGCTCTATTCCAACCCGAAAACGCTGTTTGTCGCCTCCTTTATCGGTGCGCCACAGATCAATCTGATCCCTGCACGGTTCGAAGCGGGCGCCTTGGTCAACGGCAGCGTGCGGGTCGGCGGTTTTGCCGACCTGCCGGAAAACACTGATCTGGTCCTTGGCGTTCGCCCGGATGTGCTGACACATGACCCGGCTGGTCAGTTCTCCCTTCGTGTTGATCTGATTGAACAACATGGCGGTGAAAACCTTGTCTATGGCGCCTTGTCAGGCGCGGCTTTGGAAGACGGCACTGATCTTGAGATCTGCTTGAAAGGGGACAAGGAGTTGCTGCCCGAAGTAGACAGCATGCTCACGCTTGGCTTCGATCCGGCGGCAGCGTTCGTATTTCGCAAGGATACAGGTGAGCGTTTGATATGAGCACAGAACGCTTAGAGGCGGCGAAAGAGGTTGCGCGGGAGGCTGGCGCATTGGCGCGCGGCTACTTCAGCGACATCGGAGCGTTGCAGATCGAGGCAAAGGGCGCCCAAGATCTCGTCTCCAACGCAGATCTGGCGGTCGAGACGTTTATCCGTGAACGTCTCGCAGAGCGGTTTGCGCAAGACGGGATCATCGGCGAAGAACACGCGCCTGTGCCCTCCAGTTCAGGCTGGACATGGGTGATTGACCCGATTGATGGCACAGCGAATTTCGTCAACGGTATCCCGCAATGGTGCGTCATTCTCGCGTGCGTGTTTGAGGATCAGACCCGCATTGGTGTGATCTATGAACCCTCCACAGATGAGATGTTTTGGGCGTCAGACGGCGACGGTGCATTCTTAAACGAAAGACGGCTGAAGACGGCAAAGACGGAGGGTTTGCACGAGGGCAGTGTCGGCGTTGGCATGAATGGGCGGACGGAAACGCGCATCACTGCGAAAGTCATCGCAACACTGGCCGATAAGGGCGGGATCTTCTTTCGAAATGCCTCGGGCGGCTTAATGCTGGCTTATGTCGCCGCCGGAAGGCTGATTGGTTATACAGAGCCGCATATGAACGCATGGGATTGTCTGGCCGGGCAGCTCATGATCGCGGAGGCTGGCGGCAGAATCGAAACGCAAAGCGCGGGCCAGATGCTGAAAACAGGCGGACGTGTGATTGCCGCGTGCCCAGATGTATTTGACGAATTGCTCGCGCTGTCCGTCGCTGCCGAGAGGGGATGAACACCCAATGGTCGTCGCGGCTGCATAGGGCGATCACGCATCTTGTCCTGATTGCGGGCGTCCTCTTTTTGGTTGGGCCGATTGTCGTGATAATCGCCGCCTCGACGCATGAAACCTCTTTGCTGCAACGCGATGGTTTGCCCTTTTGGCCGGGCGGGCAGACGGTCCAGAACTATTCCGACGTGTTGTTCTTTCAGGCAGGCTTCACCGATCAGATCACCGCTCTGGCGATGCTGCGCAACTCCTTAATCATCGCGTTGGGGGTGGCTGGGCTGACCACCGGGCTGTCGCTTCTCGCAGCCTATGCAATCGTTTACTTCCGTTTCCCAGTTGCGGGACTGCTCTTTTGGGCGTCACTTGCGACGCTGCTTCTGCCGCTCGAAAGCCGATTCATCACGACATTTCAGGTGACGGCTCAATTGCAGCTGATCAATTCGCATCTGGGCATGATCCTGCCCGCGTTGGCATTGGCCTTGGGCACTTTGTTCTTTCGACAGTTCTTTCGCACCTTACCCGAAGAACTGCTAGAGGCCGCACAGCTTGATGGGGCGGGGCCATTGCGGTTCCTGTGGGACTTTATCCTGCCGCTTTCATGGCGCCGGGCCGGAGCGATTTTTGTGGTCAGTTTTATGATCGGCTGGAACCAGTATCTCTGGCCCATTCTGATCAGCACCGATGAAACCCGCTATACGCTCGTACGCGGGATCCAACTGATCGGGCAGGAGAGTGGGCCGGGTATGGCTCTTGTCGTCCTGTCTATCACGCCGCCTTTGATTTTGCTGCTCGCATTCCAGCGCTGGTTCTTTACGTCCCTGCGCGACTAGACGATCTGTTCCAAAAGGGGCCGGGTGTTTTCGGCCGTCATCTTCACCGGATTGCCGCCCGTGCTAGGATCAATCAATGCGCCTTCCAGAATTCGGTCTATATCGGGGTTTTCTACCCCCAGCTCCGTCAGCGATTTCGGGATGTCGAGAGAGGCGTTCAACGCATCGACATAAGCGCAGAAGCCGTCGAAACCGCCGTCCAGCCCGAGATAACGAGCAGCTTGCGACATCACGCCTTCGATTGCTGGTCGGTTGAATTGCAAGACAGCGGGCATGCAAACGGCGTTCGTCGTGCCGTGATGCGTGTGATAGATCGCGCCAATTGGGTGTGACAAGGCGTGGATCGCGCCAAGGCCTTTTTGGAACGCCGTGGCCCCCATCGCGGCCGCCGACATCATATGGGCGCGCGCGTCCAGATCGTTGCCATCGGCATAGGCGCGCGGCAGGTATTCCTTCACCAGTCGCATGCCCTCAAGCGCCATGCCCTGGCTCATCGGGTGATAATGCGGGGAGCAGAAGGCTTCCACGCAATGTGCAAAAGCGTCGAGCCCTGTGCCTGCGGTGATGAATTTCGGCATTCCGACGGTCAGTTCGGGGTCGCAGATCACGACAGAGGGCAAGAATTTCGGGTGAAAAATGATCTTCTTCTGCGCGGTCTCAGAATTCGTGATGACGGAGGCGCGACCAACCTCAGAGCCGGTGCCCGCCGTGGTCGGTACAGCGACGATGGGCGCAATTGCATCCGCATCCGCACGGGTCCACCAATCCCCGATATCCTCAAAATCCCAAAGCGGACGGGTCTGGCCCGCCAGGAATGCAACCAACTTGCCAAGATCCAGTCCCGAGCCACCGCCGAAAGCCACAACCCCGTCATGGCCACCTTCTTTGAAGGCTTTGACACCAGCTTCAGCGTTCTTCTCATTCGGGTTCGGGTCGACATCGGCAAAAAGCGCGCGCCCCAAACCCGCCGCGTCGAGAAGGTCAAGCGTGCGAGTCGTAATCGCCATCTCCGCCAGTCCGCGATCTGTGATCAGCAAAGGCTTTTTGATGCCAGCTGCGGCGCAGGCCTCAGCAATTTCAGAGATTCGGCCTGCGCCGAAACGAATGGCGGTGGGATAGGACCAGTTGGCAGTCAGGGTCATAAGCTCAGGCTTTCTTGAGGTGGTAGGATTTGGGGCGTGTCAGGTTGTGATACCCGATAACAGACAAACCGCCGCCGCGCCCGGTGTCTTTGCACCCGGTCCAGCACAGGCCGGGATCAAGGTAATCGGCGCGGTTCATGAAAACGGTGCCGGTCTCAATCTGATCAGCGATAGCTTCAGCGCGGGCCGTGTCCTTTGTCCAGAGCGACGCCGTCAGTCCGAAATCGCTATCGTTCATCAATTCAATAGCTTGTTTGTCGTCCTTGACGGACATGATGCCGACAACGGGGCCAAAGCTTTCTTCTCGCATGACGCGCATATCATGGGTCACATTTGTCAGAATCTGCGGCATCAGATATGCACCGCCATTCTGCGGGAAATCGCTCGGATCAATATGGGCCGTCGCGCCATCCGCGATGGCTTCAGCGGTTTGCGCGCGCACCTCATCTGCGAAACGGACATGGGCCATGGGGCCTAGAGTGGTTTCCGGGTCGAGCGGGTTGCCCAGCTTATAGCCATTTACAATTGTGACAGCCTTTTCAACGAAGCTGTCGAACAGGCTTTCATGTACGTAAATCCGCTCGATACCGCAGCAGCATTGGCCGGAATTGAACATCGCCCCGTCGATCAAGGTATCGACTGCTGCGTCGAGATCTGCGTCTTCCATGACATAGCCGGGGTCCTTCCCGCCGAGTTCCAGCCCCATGCCGGTAAAGGTACCAGACGCAGCGGTTTCCATCGCTTTACCACCACCCACAGAGCCTGTGAAATTCACGAAATCGAAGGCGCGCGATGCGATCAGAGCAGACGTGGTTTCGTGATCCAGAAAGACATTCTGGAACACGTCTTCAGGAATGCCGACGCTGTGGAACGCCGCTGCCATCCGCTCACCTACCAGCGGTGTTTGTGAGGCGTGTTTTAGCATCACGCTGTTGCCTGCGATCAGGGCAGGGGCCACGGAATTGATGGCTGTCATGTATGGGTAATTCCAGGGGGCCACGACGAAGACCAGCCCGTGCGGGACGCGCTTGATCACGCGACGAAAGGCGTCGCTGTCTTCGACCTCAATGGGCGCGAGCGCCTCCTCAGCGATTTCGGCCATATGGGTTGCGCGTTCGTTGAACCCGCCAAACTCGCCGCCATAGCGGATGGGGCGGCCCATTTGATGGGCCAGTTCCGGAACGATCTCTTCGTTCATCGCACCGACGGCTGCGACGCCCGCTTGCACGAGAGCAATGCGTTCTTGCAAAGGGCGCGCCGCCCATGCGGTCTGCGCGGCTTTGGCTCGGGCCACGGCCGCGCGCGCGGCCGGTGCGGAAAGTGTTTCGCGGGTGGCGTAAACGGAGCCGTCAATCGGTGAGATACAGGTGATCATGATTTCTCAAACCCTCGCGCGATTTCCCAGTCGGTGACGGCGATGTCATATTGCTCCTGCTCCCATTCGGCCGCGCGGGTGTAATGGGTGGCGACATCATCACCCATTGCTTCGCGCAACATTTGGGAGCCGCGCAACGTCTCAGTCGCTGCACGTAACGTGGTCGGAATGTCCTGCGCTTCTTCATTTTGGTAGATATCGCCCATTGTGGCCGCAGGCAGAGGCAGCTTGTCTTCCGTGCCCTTGATGCCTGCCGCAAGCATTGCTGATTGGGCGAGGTATGGGTTCAGATCGGCCCCGCCTATGCGGCATTCTACGCGCACAGCCTTGGTGTCTTCGCCCACCAACCGGAAGCCTGCAGTGCGGTTGTCAATCGACCAGACGGTTTTTGTGGGCGCGAAAGTGCCTTTTGAGAAGCGCTTGTAGCTGTTGATATTTGGCGCGAGGAAATAGGTGATTTCAGGTGCATATTTTATCAGACCAGCAAGGTAGTGCCCCATCCTCTGAGACATGCCGTGATCGCCGGATTTCTCGTAAAAGATCGGCGTATCGCCCTCCCATAAGGACTGATGCACATGTGTGGCAGAGCCAACATGACTGCCGCTCCACTTCGCCATGAAACTTGCTGCATGGCCGTGTTGCCATGCGATTTCCTTGGTTGCGTGTTTGGCAATCGTATGATGATCGGCGCATGCAAGAGCGGAGCCGTAGCGAATGTTGAGCTCTTCTTGGCCGCATTCCGCTTCGCCTTTGGTGTTTTCCACCGGGATGCCCGCGCCGAAGAGGTGGTTGCGTAACGGGCGCATGATCGCTTCCTCTTTCGTGGTCTGAAGCATGGAATAGTCTTCGTTATAGCCCGAGATTGGGGCCAAATCCTGATAGTTCCCACGCCGAATGTCGTCATAGCCTTTCTCGAACAGAAAAAACTCCAACTCAGTAGCCATTTTGGCCTCAAGCCCCATATCAGCCAGCCGTGCGACCTGTTTTTGCAGCATTGCGCGCGGGGAATGGGGGACGGGGGCATGGGTGTTATGGTCGATGATATCGCAAAGCACCATCGCAGTGCCCTCCAGCCACGGCACAGGCCGGATCGTGGCAAGATCGGGCTTCATGATGTAGTCGCCATATCCAGCGGCCCAGCTTGTCGCCTTGTAGCCATCGGGATTGGCCATCTCCAGATCCGTGGCGAGAAGGTAATTGCAGCAATGGGTCTCTTCAAAACTATGCTCGACGAAATTCACGGCATGGAACCGCTTGCCCATCAGCCGGCCTTGCATGTCGACAATGCAGGCCAGAACAGTGTCAATGGAGCCGTCACTCACGGCGTTTTTGAGGTCATCAAGGGTCATCAGGCCGGGCATTATGTTGTCCTTTGAGTGTGGATCGGGGCCGCTTGGCGCGGCCCCGAAAAACCTTAACCGTAACGGTAGGGGCGTCCAGCCTTAACCATATCGGCGTTGTATTTCTTGAAGATGTCGACGACGCGGCGCTTGGTCTCGGATTCGGCGGCGATCTCTTCCCAGAACTCGACCGCAGCGGTCTCGACCTGTGCCCATTCCTCGTCCGGGATCGTCGTCAGTTCCAGTTTGGTGCCGTTGGCGCGCAGGTTTGCCTCGCCACCCCAGTACCACCACTGACGATAGTAATGCGACTGGTCACAACAGACGCGGAACAGCGTTTGCAGGTCTTCGGGCAGCTCGTTCCAACGCTCCATATTGGCAAAGAAAGAGCCCGCCCACGCGCCGGAAATGTTGTTGGTCAGGAAGTAATTGGTCACATCTGCCCAACCGACAGTGTAATCCTCGGTGATGCCAGACCAGGCAATGCCGTCAAGCTCACCTGTTTGCACCGCAACTTCGATGTCTTCCCATGGCAGGTTCACCGGCACGACACCAAACTGGCTGAGGAAGCGGCCAGCGGTCGGGAAGGTAAAGACCCGCTTGCCTTTGAGATCTTCGAGGGAGCGGATCGGGTCCTTTGTCGCGAAATGGCAGGGATCCCATGCACCGGCCGAGATATGTTTGACGCCGACTTTTGAATACTCCTCGTCCCAGATCTCATTCAGCCCGTATTGGTTGAAGAGCACCGGCACGTCGAGGGAATAGCGCGAACCGAAGGGGAAATAGCCGCCAAAGACCGTGACTTCCGTGGGGGAGGCCATGGAGTCGTCATCCGATTGCACCGCGTCAATCGTGCCGCGCTGCATTGCTTGGAACAGCTCGCCCGTGGGCACCAGTTGGTCTGCAAAGAACAGCTCGATCTGCATGCGGTCGCCTGCGATCTTATTGAACATCTCGATGGCGGGCACGATGACTTCGGCGGCCAAGGCAGCACCGGCATAGGTTTGCATCCGCCATTTGATCGTGTTCTGCGCGAGGGCTGGCGTTGCCAGAGCGGCTGCCGGGGCGATGGCCGCTCCTTGGATAAACTTACGTCTTGTTGTCATGTCTTCTCTCCTTATTGGTTAAGCTCCATTGGCGGAGTTCTTCAAATTAGTTTCCGTAAACGAGGCCCGGCAGCCAGAGCGCCAGCTGCGGGAAGGTCATCACCAGCGCAAGTGCACCTGCCATGACCAACACAAAAGGTCCGATGGAACGGTAGATGTCTTGGATCGAGATCTCTGGCGGCGCCATGGCGCGCATCAGGAACAGGTTGTAGCCGAATGGCGGCGTCATATAGGCGATCTGACAGGTGATCGTATAAAGAATGCCGTACCAGACCAGATCAAATCCAAGCGCGCCGACCAGCGGGACATAGAGTGGGGCCACGATCACCAGCATTGCTGTATCATCCAGAAACGTGCCCATCAGGATAAAGCTCAGCTGCATCAGGATCAGGATGGCCCATGGGTTGAGGTTGAGCCGCTCGATGAACAGGCTTTCGATGGCTTTGACCGCGCCAAGCCCGTCAAAGACTGCGCCGAAGGCCAGTGCTGCAAGGATGATCCACATGAACATGCAGGTGATGCCCAGCGTGTTGCGCACGGAATTCTCGAAAACGTCTTTCGTCATACGACCTTTCAAAGTGGCCGCGACAAAAGCGGCCAAAGCGCCAATGGCGGAGCTTTCGACGAGTGAGGTCCAGCCATTCACAAATGGCACCATCATCACGGCGAAGATCACCACGGGCAAAAGTCCCGCGCGCAACAGGCGCAGTTTTTCGGCGCGAGGGATAGCGCGCTCTTCTGCGCTCAGCACGGGGCCGAGGCTGGGATTGTTGCGGCAGCGGATCGCGATATAGAGCACGAACATGGCAGCCATCATCAGACCGGGAATGACGCCCGCGAGCCAAAGCTGTCCGACAGGCTGTCGGGCAATCATTGCATAAAGCACAAGCACGACAGAGGGCGGCACGAGGATGCCGAGCGACGATCCGGCCTGAATGACGCCCGTGACCATGCGTTTGTCATAGCCGCGTTTCAGTAGCTCCGGCAGGGCAATCGTCGCACCAATAGCCATACCAGCGACGCTTAATCCGTTCATGGCGGAAATCAGGACCATCAACCCGATCGTGCCGATGGCCAATCCGCCTTGCAAACCGCCCATCCAGACATGGAACATGCGATACAGATCGTCCGCGATCTTGCTCTCTGACAGCACATAGCCCATGAAAATGAACATCGGCAGGGTCAGAAGCGGGTACCATTTCATCAGTTTCATCGCGGCAGAGAAGCCAATGTCAAAGCCGCCACGATCCCCCCAAAGCAGCAGTGCCGCCACGACCGCGATAAACCCGATGGCGCCAAAGACCCGCTGCCCGGTCAGCAGCATCAACATCATGGAGGAGAACATCAAAGTGGCGATCAACTCGTAAGACATCAGATGGCCTCACCCTGAATGCGCAGCACGTCCTTCAGGAGCTCGGAGATGCATTGGAGCAGCATCAGGAACATGCCCATGACCATCACGGCTTTGACCGGCCACATGTAGGGCCGCCATGCGGAGGAAGACCGTTCCAATCGGCCTAGTTCTTCTGATCCGACGAGGATGCCGCCCAGATAGGAAAACGGCTCGCTGCCCCAATAGCCGAGCGAGTAGGCCGTCGAAGAGACTGCGCCGTAAATCAGCACGCAGAGATAGAAGATCAGGAACAAAACCGTGAAGAGGTCGAACCAGGCCTTTTTGCGCACAGACCAGTTGCCATAGAGCAGATCCATGCGCACATTTGACCCCAACTGGATCGAGTACGGCCCGCCAAGGATATAGTAAGCGACCATTGTGAACTGCGCCATTTCGAGCGTCCACAGCGTCGGCAGGAAGAAAGTCTTGGAAATCGAAGACCACAACAAAATGCCCATCAAGACGAAGATGCCATACATCATGATCCGCCCGATCCGGTGGTTCACAGCGTCAACCGCGCGAATATAGCTGCGCATCACACCTGGCATGCCGCCTCATCCTTGATCTGAGCAATGGCATTTTGCAGCCAAGCGGCTAGCATATCAGCGATTTCGATTTGGTCTGCTTGGGTGGCGATCAGATCGTTTCTGATCTCAAGCATCACGTTCAGGTGTCCGTATGGCGTCGCATGTTCTGTCAGGGTATGCATAACGCCGTGTTCCGCTGTGTAGGGTTGATTGCGTTCCACTTTTGCGTGGGTGTGGTCGGTGGCGCATGTCAACATCGCATCGGCCAATCGGCTGTCGCGATCATGCAGGATGCCGAATTCGACGCTGCGGCGCGTGCCATTATAGACTGGCGTAAAGCTATGAATGGTCACGATGATTGGGGTCGCGACTTTTGAAATTTGAGCAGCGACGGCACGTCTGAATGGCAGGTAGTAAGCCGTGACGCGCTGATCCCTGTCTTCCTCAGACAGCTGCGCATTGCCCGGGATGTCAATCAACTCGCTCCGACTTGGCATTGCATCAGGTGCATCAGGGGGACGGTTGCAGTCATAAACGAGGCGGGACACGGTGCCGGCGACAAGTGCTGCATCAATTTTGGACGACAGATGGCGCGCCACCCCGATTGCGCCGGGGTCCCACACCACATGGGACAAACGATGTTTTTCGGGCAAGCCCAGATGATTGAAATGGTCAGGAATGAAGGCGGAGGCATGCTCACAGATCAGCACCACCGATGAGGTGCCACCTTCATTGACCACTTCAAAAGATTGTCCAGATCCGTCTTTTGACATCACTCCCCCATTGTCCGTTAAGCTGCTTGGGAAGACGGCTTTCTGTCAATAGAATTTTGATAAATTTATTTCAGAAGCTATGAATTTGTAATTTTATCGATCAAGATAGAGGCATCATGGCTGATCATACGCTCACAATTTCAGATCGCATTCAGCAAAAGCTGGATGACCTGACGCGCGCTGAACGGCAATTGGCCCACTCTATTCTGGAAAACTATCCGGCCTCTGGCCTGGGTCCATTGTCTGCCTTGGCCAGTGACGCGCATGTCTCTGTTCCGACTGTGGCGCGGATGGTGCAAAAGCTGGGATTCAAAGGCTATCCGGAATTTCAGGCAGAGCTGCGCGAAGAGCTGAAGGCAAAGGTCAAAAACCCAATTGCCAAGCATGACACATGGGCAGATGGCGCGCCGGAGCATTTGTTGAACCGCTTCACCGATGCCGTAATTGACAATATCCGTCATACGCTGGGCCAGATCGACCCTCAGGCGTTCGACGATGCTTGCGCAATGGCGGCGGATACAGACAAGCATCTTTACGTGGTCGGCGGCCGTATTACCCATACTTTGGCGGAGTATTTGTTTTTACACATGCAAGCGATCCGGCCGCATCTGACGCATATCCAATCGACCTCTAATGCGTGGCCGCATTACCTGCTCGACGTGCAAGAGGGCGATGTGTTCGTGCTTTTTGACGTCAGAAGGTACGAAAACAACACGTTGAAACTGGCTGAAATTGCGCATGAAAAAGGGGCAAAGCTGATCCTGTTTACAGATCAATGGCGCTCTCCGGTGCACCAATTGGCCGATATCAGTTTCAGCAGCCGGATTGTCGTGCCATCGGCTTGGGATTCGGCGGCGACAACGCTTCTTTTGGTCGAGACGATGATCGCCACAGTTCAAAATCTGACATGGGGAGATACGAAAGATCGCATGGAAGCGCTGGAAACCATGTTCGATCAGACGCGGCTGTTTCGCAAGTTTACATGAGGCCTAGCATAGGCTCAGACAGTCGTGTCCACATGTTCAAGGTCTTCTTTAGGCGTGTCATAAGTCGACCATGTGTCATCGCGCAATGGGGCTGGTGGCTCGTCACAGGCGCGGCGATGGATGTGCACTTTCGCCATGAAGTTCGCGGAGATGGGAGCTGTGACAAACAGGAACGCCATAATCAACAGCTCATGCAGGGAGCCTTCCCCGTTCGCGTAGGAGTTCACCACAGAGGCCAACAGCATCGCGCCGACACCAACTGTGCCAACCTTCGTCGGAGCGTGTAGCCGCGTCATCCCATCGGGCAGTTTGACCAGCCCTATTGCGCCCACAAGCGTGAAAACCGCGCCGATAACCAACAGAATTGCACTGAGATAGGTTAGAAGAGTCGCAAGGGTCATTCGATGATGTCCCCTCTCAACACGAAGCGGGCGTAAGCCACAGTCGAAACAAATCCAAGCATTGCGATGATCAACGAGACCTCAAAGTAAATGCGCGAGCCCTGCGATATGCCAAGCAGCACAACCAGCGCGATGGCATTGATCACCATCGTATCAAGCGCAAGAATTCGGTCGCCCGTCGAGGGGCCGATCACGAGGCGCACCATGGCCATGATTTGACCTAACGCGGTGACCACAAATGCAATGACCAACGCCCATCCCATAATGTCATCCGGCATCATCATACGAAAATCTCCTTCAGGCGGGCCTCATAGCGGTTCTTGATTTCCTCACGAACGGCGTCAGGATCATCGGTGTGCAACGTATGGACGAGTAAGCTGTGACCGGCATTGGACAGATCGGAGGAAACTGTACCCGGCGTCAGTGTGATCGTACCTGCGAGGACCGAAATCGCTTCGGGTTGGCGAATGTCGAGGGGGACAACCACCCAAGCTGGGCGCAGTTTTGAATTCGGAACGGTCAAAACGATCCATGCGACCTGCATGTTAGCAACAATGATGTCCCACATCACAATCGATATGTAGATCAGCATTTTTCCCAGGCGGAAACCGCGCGGCCGATCCGGCCACCAGGCGGATGTGAGCACAGGGATGATGATGCCCAGGATCAGGCCAAATACGACCATGCCTGCAGAGATGTCATTTTGCAGCAGGGTCCATACAACCGTCAGGATTAACGTCAGAGACGGATGAGGAAAGAGCCATCGAAACGCTTTGTTCATGTTACTTCTCCTCTGTCTTTGGCTTGCTGAGCTTTCCGGGCGTATCCAGCACAGTGGAAATATAGGCATCCGGCGCGAAGAGCTGTTTTGAGATCATCGTCATGTATCCATGCGCTTTGCCCGCGAAGACTGTGTAAGCGACCAGCAAGGCCAACAATCCGCCGACTGCGAGATAGGAAAGAGGTGTCGGAGCAGCAGGTGGCTCACCCCCTTCTTCAGGCGCGACACTGCGCGCTTTCCAGAACACGATGCTGCCTGCGCGTGCAAACCCGACCACGCTGATCAGACTTGAGATCAGGATCGTTGCCCAGACCCACACCGCCAAGGGGGAGGAGAAGCCCGCATCAAGGATCAACAGTTTCCCGATGAACCCTGAGAGCGGTGGCAAGCCCGTCATGGCGATGGCTGCCGCAAAGAACATCCCTGCGGTCAGGCTCGCGCCTGCAATGGGGGGCATGGGCTTCAGCCTCAAGCTGCCGCGCCCGGTGCGCACGAGGTCGCTGATCAGGAACAACGTCGCCGCAGCAAGGGTAGAGTGGATGGTGTAGTAAAGCGCTGCGGCAATCCCCACTGGCGTGAAAAGCGCGGTGGACACCATCACCATGCCCATCGATCCGATCACGGAGAATGCGATCAACCGGTCAAGTTTGCGCGCCGCCAGAACACCGACCATACCAAGCGCAAGAGAAATCAATGCGGCGGGCAACAGCCAAATGCCAAACAGCCCCGAAGTCGCCTCCAGATCCGGTGGAAAGATCATCGTGTAGACCCGGATGATCGCGTATGCCCCCACCTTCGTCATGATCGCAAAAAGGGCTGCGACCGGGGCCGGGGCTTCTGCATAGCTTGAGGGCAGCCAGAAATGCAGCGGGACGATGGCCGCCTTGATCGCAAAGACCAACAGCAAAAGCACCGCAGCGATGCGCAGCCCGACAGTTGCCTCTTCTGAGATCAGTGTCGCGCGTTGCGCGAGATCTGCCATGTTGAGCGTGCCCGTCTCAGCATAGATCGCACCAAGCGCAAAGAGGAACAGGGTAGAGCCCAGAAGGTTGAACAGCACATATTGGACGCCTGCGCGCAGGCGTACGTTGCCGCCCGAATGGATCATCAGGCCGTAAGAGGCGATCAACAGCACTTCGAAAAACACGAAGAGGTTAAACAGGTCACCGGTCAAAAATGCGCCGCAGATGCCCATAAGCTGGAACTGGAAGAGCGCATGGAAGTGCCGCCCGCGCGCATCCCACCCCGATCCAATCGCATATAGCAAAGCGAAGAGGGCCAGAACTGAAGTCAGCAGGACCATCATGGTCGATAGCGCATCCCCGACGATGACAATTCCGAATGGGGCCGCCCAGTCGCCGAGTTGGTAAAGCGTGACCGTACCGTCAGAGGCCTGCCAAGCGAGCCCCGCCGCAACCGCTATGAGAGCGACGACACCGGCCAGAGACAGGACCCGTTGGATGCCGATGTGGTAGCGGGCGGCCAGAACAATGAAGGGTGCCACAAGCGCGGGCATGACGACGGGGGCAATGATCCAGTGAATCATGACGGCTCCTCCGTCTTGGGCTCATCTGGTTCATGGGTCTGATCGTCCACATGATCATCATTCGAGCCCAGATATGCACCCAGTGCGATCATAACGACCACCGCCGTCATCCCGAAGGAAATCACGATTGCCGTCAGTACGAGCGCCTGCGGCAGTGGGTCTGTGTAGGTCGACACACCGTCGCGTAAGATCGGTGGTGCACCGATCGTAATCCGCCCGGAGGTAAACAGGAACACGTTCACCGCATATGTCAAAAGCGAGATACCCAAGATCACGGGAAAGGTGCGCAGGCGCAAAACGAGGTAAAGACCAGCGGCTGTCAGCATGCCAATCGCGGAAGCTATAAGAAATTCCATGTCAGCTTGCCCCTTCTGTTTTGGGACTCACGCCGTTAGGCGGATCATCCCGGGAGGGGTCAATATCGAACGCGTGCTTGTTCTCTTCCACATTGTCGCGCCGCGCGAGGCGGGAGAAGCTTTCGAGCGAGAGCATAACTGCGCCGACAACCGCGAGGAAAACACCCAGATCGAATGCAGCCGCCGTTGCCAGCTCGAACTCTTGGAAAGGTGGAATGCGGACATAGGTAAAATCCGATGTCAGGAAAGGCTTGCTGACAAACCATGACCCGATACCTGTCAGACCGGCAATCAGAACGCCTGCACCGATCACTCCGTGGTAGGGGTAACGCAGCCGGGCAGAGGCCCAGTTGAAACCACTGGCCATATACTGCATCACGACGCCAATAGAGACAATCAGCCCGGCGATGAAACCGCCGCCCGGTTCATTGTGACCACGCAGGAAGATGTAGAAGCCGACCATCATCACAACGGGCATCATGACGCGGGTCAGGACCACCATCATCATCGGATGTTCATTGCCAGCACGGGGCTGATCCGGCTTGCGGTTCAACAGCTTGGCGCGCACATTGCTGGATAACAGCGTCTCCGTCAGCGCGTAGATCAGCAAGGCTGCGATACCCAGAACGATGATCTCTCCGTAAGTGTCAAAACCCCGGAAGTCGACGAGGATCACGTTGACAACGTTAGTCCCGCCGCCGCCCTTGTAGGAATTGGCAAGGTGGAATTCGGAAATAGGCGCAGTCACGGCGTCGCGCAGCATGTAGTGATAGGCCATCACGAAGGCTGCGAGGCCGCCCGCTGCGGCAATACCGACGTCGCGCATGCGTCGCAGCACTGTACTTTCGACCGGCGTTTGATTGGGCAGGAAGTTCAGGGCCAGCAGCATCAGGATAATTGTCACCACTTCGACCGTGATTTGGGTCATCGCCAGATCAGGGGCGCTGACGAACACGAAGCCGATCGACACCATCAACCCGACAATGCCGATCAGAATGAGGGAAAGAAGGCGGTTGCGGTGTAGGAATACCATGCCGACAGTGGCTGCGATCAACATCAACCAGCCCGCTATCGCAACGGGGCTTGCCATTTGGAGCTGCCGCGTTGCGTCACCGACCGTGCCCGTAACCCAGGCGTGATAGCCTGCAGCGATAACGGTGACGGCCATGACGGCACCATAGCGGGAAAATGCCCCGTTATGCAGCGGGTGGATGATGGATTTTGCCAGACGAACAAGCGCTTCCACCAACCCCTCGAAAAGGACCTTTGCTTCAGGTCGCGGTGCAGCATCCCAGAGGCGCAGGGCGGGCTTGTAGGCCATCAGTAGGAGCGCACCGCCGACGACAGCTGCAACTGACATGTACAACGCTGGCACCAGACCGTGCCAAATCTTGAAGTAGTTCTTTGGTACGTCCGCAGCGGTGCCCAGGAGCGAGCCAGTGACAAGCTTCACAAAGGGTTCTGCCAGGAATGGTGCGACACCGATCAGCACGACCAGCACGACCAGCAAGGCAGGCGGCAACCACAGACCGGCTGGCGGATCATGGGGCTTAGCGGGGTAGTCATCGCGGACCGGGCCAAGAAACACATGGCTGATCAGGCGGAAGCAATAGGCGGCGGAAAAGAGCGAACCGATGACGGCAAGTGCTGGCACGAGCCACGGAGTGTTGAATAGCACCGTGTGGTTGGCCTCTTCGAGCATCATCTCTTTTGACAGAAAGCCGTTGAGCAGTGGAATACCGGCCATGGATAGGGCCGCAAGCGTGGCGATGCCGAAGGTGATCGGCATCAGGCTGCGCAGCCCGCCCAAACGCCTGATGTCACGCGTATGCGCTTCGTGGTCAATAATACCTGCGGACATAAACAGCGCCGCCTTGAAAGTCGCATGGTTGAGGATGTGAAAGACGGCCGCCATGGCGCCGAATGCCGTGCCAGTACCCAGCAGCATCGTGATTAGCCCCAAATGACTGACCGTCGAGAAAGCCAGAAGTGCCTTCAGATCATGCTTGAACAGAGCAATAACGGATCCCAAAACCATTGTTATAAGCCCAGCGGTGGTCACGATCACAAACCATTCCGTTGTGCCGGACAGGACGGGCCAGAGACGGGCCATTAAAAAGATCCCAGCTTTCACCATCGTCGCGGAGTGCAGATAGGCAGAGACCGGTGTCGGTGCGGCCATCGCGTGAGGCAGCCAGAAATGGAACGGGAATTGCGCCGATTTGGTGAAACACCCCAAAAGGATCAGGATCAAAGCCGGTACATAGAGCGGGCTTTCCTGAATGAGATCACGGTTTTGCAAGATGACGCTCAAGTCGTAGCTGCCCGCGATTTGCCCAAGGATCAACATCCCGCCGACCATCGCAAGCCCGCCCATACCTGTCACCGTAAGCGCCATCCGTGCGCCTTGTCGGCCTTCGGGCAAGTGTTTCCAGTAACCGATCAAAAGGAATGAGGAAAGCGACGTAAGCTCCCAGAATATAAGCAAAAGCAATATGTTGTCGCTCATCACGATGCCAACCATTGCGCCCTGGAACAGCAGCAAATACTTGAAGAACTCGCCCATATTGTCGTCGCGCGACAGATATGAGCGCGCATAGGCGATGATCA
>JBCCVD010000014.1:0-108829 GCA_039195745.1 Pseudomonadota bacterium
GTGTTTTCTCACCCCCAAAACCCCCCGGCGCCCCCCCCCGAAAAACAACCACCCCCCCCGGGGGGGGGGGGGGCCCCCCCGACGGGAAAAGCCCGAGCGGCGCCCCACACTCCCCCAAAAACCCTTTTCTCGTGAACCACCCGTGAAAAAACCGCGCAACCGTGAAATGCTCATGAATAGTGCGCGCGCCCACTGGATCCAAAACACGAACTCTTCCAAAGCTGTCCCTACGTCAAGTTACAGCACTCGGATTTTCTTATGTTCGCTCTTATCCAGTCCCAGGTCCCAATGGCCGATCTGCATCTTATCCTCCAAATCACAGGTGTTCTCGGCTTTCTGTCTTACATGGGGGGATTCGCAGCGCTGCAACTTGGCAAACTCGATGGAAATGGCATTGGCTACGTGCTGACAAACATTATTGGTGCAACGCTGGTGCTGATCTCTCTGATCGGCGCATTCAATCTCGCCTCTCTTCTCATCCAGGTCAGCTGGATCGTCATCGGTTGCTGCGGCATCCTGCGCCATCTGAAATCAAAGCGCGCCGATGCTGGCCACGCACCCCCGCAGAACAGGACCACCGCTCCCACGCCCCTTCGATAGAAGTATCGCAACGCAAAGACACTGGCGAAGCGCATTCAAATTGTCGTGGAAACGGACAAATCCAAGCCGAATTGCCTAAAAAAGCGGCAATCTGGCCGCGAAGCCTCATTTTGAAGCAGAATGTCTCGCCATTTTGCGCCCTGCGGCATGGTGTGTAGCTGCTCGTAGGAATCGAGCGTCACGTGATGGGCAATCCTGGCAGACTGATCCCATCACGCGACTACAACATCACTGTTGCGGGTCCTGATTACTGGGGTGGTCTGGCGTTGAAAAGGGGCACATGCGCCCCCTCAACGACCCGTGGCGACAACGGAGAGACATGAGTTATGAAAATGAAATCCACTGCGGTCGCATTGTCCGTCCTGCTTGGAACCACTGCCATGGCGGCTGCCGAATGCGCTGATCCGATCAAAGTGGGCGTGCTGCATTCGCTATCCGGCACGATGGCCATTTCCGAGACGACCCTGAAAGACACGATGGAATTGCTGATCGAAAATCAAAACGCCGCTGGCGGCCTTTTGGATTGTCAGATCGAGGCGGTTGTCGTCGATCCCGCTTCTGACTGGCCGCTTTTCGCAGAAAAAGCCCGCGAGTTGCTCACAGTGAACGAGGTTGACGTTATCTTCGGCAGCTGGACCTCTGTCAGCCGCAAATCCGCCCTGCCGGTTCTCGAAGAACTCAACGGCCTGATGTTCTACCCCGTGCAATATGAGGGGGAGGAAAGCTCCCGCAATGTCTTCTACACGGGCGCGGCCCCGAACCAGCAGGCAATCCCCGCCACTGACTATTTCCTCGAAGAGTTGGGCGTTGAAAAATTCGCGCTGCTGGGTACCGATTACGTCTATCCGCGCACGACCAACAACATTCTTGAAGCCTATCTGATCGACAAAGGCATCCCCAAGGAGGACATCTTCGTCAATTACACACCATTTGGTCATTCCGACTGGGCAACCATCGTCGCTGACGTCGTGGCGCTTGGTGCTGATGGCAAACAGGTGGGCGTGATCTCAACCATTAACGGCGACGCAAATATCGGCTTCTACAAAGAACTGGCAGCAGCTGGCGTGTCTGCGGACGACATCCCCGTTGTTGCCTTCTCGGTCGGTGAAGAAGAGCTCTCCGGTCTCGATACGTCTGACCTTGTCGGACATCTCGCTGCCTGGAACTATTTCCAATCCGCGGAGTCCGAAGCCAACGAGGAATGGGTTGCATCCTGGAAAGCCAAAATGGGCGACGAACGCGTGACCAATGACCCCATGGAAGCCCATTACATCGGCTTCAACATGTGGGTGAACGCGGTCAAGGATGCAGGCACGACAGATGTCGATGCGGTCCGCGAGTCGATGTACGGCCAGGAGTTTCCGAACCTGACCGGCGGCACGGCCGTGATGCTTCCAAATCACCATTTGGCCAAACCCGTCCTGATTGGCGAGATCACGGCAGAGGGCCAGTTTGACATCGTCAGCCAGACCAAAGAGGTGCCCGGCGATGCATGGACAGATTTCCTGCCAGACTCCGCCATCCTGAAATCTGATTGGAAAGAACTTGGCTGCGGGATGTTCAACACAGAGACAAACTCCTGTGTTCAACTGACCTCCAACTACTGATCCCCAAAGCGAAGGGCGCCACGCGCGCCCTTCGCACGCATTTCCCACACAGATCGGCTTCACCACCTATGCTGCGCCTGCTCTTACTGGCAGCCTCCCTGCTGCTACCATACTCTGCGCCTCTTTCAGCCCAGACCATTCAAGATATCCTGCAGACGCATGCAGACGAGGTCATCAAACCCTCTCGCAGCACTGTTAGCGTGGTGCTGGACGATCTGGTCGCCAGCGGTCTGCCACAGGCTGTCGTGTTTCTCGAAGCGTGGCGCGACAGGCAGATTGTCCAAAGCCAAACCGACGGGCGTTTCTTCAAGCGCTTCGAAGATGCCGACCCGGCGAGCCTGCTTGATCTCGACACAGGTGCAGAAACACGCGCCCCGAAAGACAGCTTAAAACAAGCCCGACCCAATGGCGGCGTCCGGCGCATGATCGGTGACGCGCTGGTGCAATTCCAACTCTCCGATCCCGACATCACCAAACGCCGCGCCGCAGTCGCCGCGATCGCGCGCAGCATGGACGCCGACCAGTTGGCGCCCTTGCAAGCCTCCATTGAAGGCGAATCAGATGCGACAGTGCGCGAAACAAAACAGCGCCTGAGCGGCATGCTGACCGCGCGTTTCGGCGAGACGCAAGAGGCGCGCGTGGCCGCAATCGCAGCGCTCACCGGCGATCTGTCTGTCGATGTGCGCGCCGTGCTCAACACGATCTTGAAAACATCGCCAAAAGTCGCAACCGCCCTGCCGCAGACCGCCAATATCGCGCAGCAGCTGGAGGTTGGCACCGATATCACGCCAAGCGCGGCTTATGCGCGCCTAGTCGCGGCTGATCTCGCCCCTGCCCTCATCCCCCCGCCACAAATCCGCGCGGCACTGGAGGCACATATCGACGGGGGCAAGGTCGGCAACCAGCCCGTCGCCGCGCTGAACACCCAAAACGCGCGACACACAGCTTATGATCAACTCGCCGCTGAGGGTCTGGTCCCTGCCCGGGTCGATCAGGCCGCGCAAGACGCCGCAATCGCGGCGCATATCTTCTACCTTGAATATGCCGAAATAAATCCAGCGATCACCGACGCAGCCAAAGCCGCGCTGAACGCAATAGAGACGCGTGTCGCGGTCAGCCAGACGGTCGATCTGGGCCTTGACGCGCTGTCGCTTGCCTCCATCTACTTCCTCGCCGCCATCGGCTTGGCCATCACATTCGGCGTCATGGGCGTCATCAACATGGCTCATGGCGAGTTTATTATGATGGGCGCATATACCGGATTTGTCGTGCAGCAATTCGTACCCGACTACACACTGTCGATCATCATTGCCCTGCCGCTGGCTTTTGCTGTCACATTTGGCGCAGGCGTGACAATGGAGCGGCTGGTGATCCGGCACCTCTATCACCGCCCGCTGGAAACACTGCTGGCCACGTTCGGCATCTCCATCGCGCTGCAGCAACTGGCCAAGAACATCTTCGGCACACAGGCCCGCCCCCTCACCTCGCCTGAATGGCTGGACGGGGCACTTGTCTTCAATGATGTCATCGCCATCAGCTATATCCGCATCGCAATCTTCGTGCTGGCGCTGATTTTTCTGGCGCTGATCCTGATCGTGCTCAAACGCACGCGTCTCGGTCTTGAAGTGCGCGCCGTGACGCAAAATCCCGGCATGGCGGCCTCCATGGGGATCAACCCTGACAGGATCAATATGCTGACCTTCGGTCTGGGATCAGGCATTGCCGGTATCGCGGGCGTGGCCATCGGCCTCTACGCGAAAGTCACTTCTGAGATGGGCGCGGATTACATCGTGCAATCCTTCATGACCGTTGTCGTGGGAGGGGTCGGAAATGTCTGGGGCACGCTTGCGGGCGCCTCCATGATCGGCTTCCTGCAAAAGAGCATCGAATGGCTCTACCCGTCAAATACGCTCGCGGCACAAACCTACATGATCCTTTTCATCATCCTGTTCATTCAATTCCGACCCAAAGGCATCGTCGCCCTGAAGGGTCGTGCGGCGGCGGATTAAACCATGCATCGAAGCTTTCTCGCACAAAACCCGTCTGTTCTGTGGTTCATCGCTCTGTTGGGCCTCTTCACGCTCTGCGTCACACTCGCCTCAGAGGTCACCGGCATCGGGCTGATTTCCACCTCCTTCGTCAAGACTTTGGGCAAAACACTCTGCCTTTGTCTCGTGGCGATCGCCATGGATGTGGTCTGGGGCTATTGCGGCATCCTGAGCCTCGGCCATTTCGCCTTTTTCGGCATCGGAGGCTATGCCATAGGCATGTGGCTGATGTATGCGCGCACGGAAGGGATCGTGCTCGAAAACCTCGCGGGACAGGTCATTCCGCCCACAGCTGCTGAAATTTCAGACGCCATTGGCAACCAGATCTTCGGCGTTGTCGGCAGCTCTGACTTTCCTGCGATCTGGGCCTTTGCAGATAGCCTGTTCTTGCAACTTCTGATGGTTGTCCTTGTCCCGGGCACGCTTGCGCTCGTCTTTGGCTGGCTCGCGTTCCGCAGCCGTGTCACAGGCGTGTACCTTTCCATCCTGACCCAGGCCATGACCTTGGCCCTTGCGCTCTACCTGTTTCAAAATGACAGCGGTTTGCGCGGCAATAACGGGCTGTCCGGACTGCAGAACATCCCCGGCTTCGAGCAGACATCGCAAGCCACGCTCTCCATCGTGTTTTTTACCGCCTCAGCGCTCGCTCTGGCGGTGGGCTACGTCTTTTTTGCATGGGTCGTCTCGGGCAAAATGGGCAGCGTCGTGACCGGCATCCGCGACAATGAGGCCCGCGTCCGGTTTCTGGGCTACCATGTCGAAAGCTACAAACTTTTCATCTTCACTGTCACAGCGGTCGTCGCGGGCATTGCCGGAGCGCTCTACTATCCGCAGGCAGGCATCATCAACCCGGGCGAAATCGCTCCGATTGCCTCCATCTACCTTGCTGTTTGGGTGGCGATTGGCGGGCGCGGGCGGCTTTACGGCGCAGTGATCGGCGCGGCCTTCGTATCGCTCTTGTCAAGCTGGTTCACTGGCGGCGGCGCGCCGGACATCAACCTCGGGTTCTATGTCATTCAATGGACGGATTGGTGGCTGGTGCTTTTGGGCATGTCTTTCGTCGCCGTCACGCTGTTCTTTCCGAAGGGTATCGGAGGTCTGTTCGACTATCTGGTGAGGAAACCGTCATGAGCATGCTTCTGGAGGTGAACGGCGTGTCCGTCACATTTGACGGGTTTCGTGCCATCAACAATCTGTCGATTAACTTTGCCAAAGCGGAGCTGCGCGCCATTATCGGCCCGAATGGCGCAGGCAAAACCACCTTCATGGATATTGTCACGGGCAAGACGAAACCTGATGAAGGGCAAGTGATCTGGGGCGATGACAACATCTCCCTTCTGGGCCTGTCGGAAAGCAATATCGCGCGGGCGGGCATCGGGCGTAAGTTCCAAAAACCCACCGTGTTCGAGGCGCAAACCGTGCGCCAGAACCTCGCGATGGCCCTGAAAAACCCACGCGGGCCGTTCGCCGTTTTGATGCACAAGAAAACCAAGGCCAATGCGAAGCGGATCGAAGCGCTCGCAGAACAGATCGGCTTGGCAGACAACCTGACGCGCATCGCCGGCGAGCTCAGCCATGGGCAGAAACAATGGCTCGAAATTGGCATGTTGCTGGCGCAGGAACCACGCCTGATGCTGGTGGACGAGCCCGCCGCGGGCATGACACCGGAGGAGCGGGAAAAGACCACCGACATTCTCAGACGCGCTGCAGAGCGTTGTGCGGTGGTCGTCGTAGAGCATGACATGGAGTTTGTCCGTCGTCTCAATTGCAAAGTAACGGTTCTGCACGAAGGCGCCGTGCTGGCTGAGGGCAGCCTTGACCATGTCACATCCAACCAGACCGTGATTGACGTTTATCTGGGGCGTGCCCATGCTTGATGTTCTACATGTCGATCTGAAATACGGCCAAAGCCAGATCCTGTTCGATATCAGTCTCACAGCAGAACTGGGCCAGATCACCGCCGTCATGGGCAATAATGGCGCCGGAAAGACCAGCTTTCTGAAAGCTATGTCTGGTCGTCACACGCTTGCGGGCGGCACGGTCACCGTCGACGGCAAACCGGTGATGCTGACATCGGCGTTTCACGCAGCGCGCGCAGGCGTGGCCTATGTGCCGCAAGGGCGCGAGGTTTTTCCGTTGATGAGCGTCATGGAAAATCTGGAGACCGGCTTCGCCTGCCTGCCCAAATCCGAACATATCATCCCTGACTTTGTGTTTGAACTGTTTCCTGTCCTCAAGGACATGCAGCACCGGCGCGGCGGTGACCTGTCCGGCGGACAACAACAGCAACTCGCCATCGCCCGAGCCTTGATTACCCAGCCCAAAGTTCTGTTGCTGGATGAGCCGACCGAAGGCATCCAACCCAATGTGATCCAGCAGATCGGCGACGCGCTGGAAACGCTGCGCGGGCAAAACAAGATGGCCATCGTGCTGGTCGAACAAAATGCGGATTTCGCCTATCGCATCGCCGACACCTTCACGGTTATAGAACGTGGCCGGGTCAAACGAAGTGCTTCCAAAGACCAATTCAGCAAGGGCGCATTGATGGATGATCTTGCGCTTTAGGAGCTGTCTGCAATGCACGTGGATCGCCGCGCGCATAACTGCCCTGTTGGAGCAAACACAATCTCAGTCTAGAAAGAGGAACGCCATCTATTCGACGGAGAGCCAATTTCATGACGAAATCAAAGTTTCTAGCTATCGTTCTAATTCTCTTTGCCGCCCCGACATTTGCAGAAAGTCAAAACGCGGAAACGCCGATCGCCCTTGAAAATCCAGACTTTGAAGCGGCGGAAAAGATATTCAAGAGATCATGCCGCGCTTGCCACGGCAACAAGGCCCAAGGCGCCGCCAGCTATCCAAAGCTCTCTGATAAGGAACCGGAATACATTGCCGAGAAGCTGCAAATCTACAGATCAGGCGAGAAAATCGGGCCCAATTCTATCCTGATGATCTCTCATGCCAAGCGGCTTTCAGACGAGGATATCGCCAATATTTCAGTCTATGTTGCCACGGTATTTGACTGATCCGTCAAAGCTGCCAGCCAATCCCGCGTGCAAAATTACATTGACCGTTTGCGCTACCGGGATATAGCCTGACGGCTTAGGTCTCCCGGGTCAGGGCATTACAATGACCCTTTTTAAAGCGTTTTACTTTGCCCGTTTTCTAGAGTTGCCTGTTTTATCTTGTGGTGTCTTCTGCTGCTTTTGACGCCCGGAGGCCTCCATTTTGGGAGGAAATAAATGATAACTAATCAATCAATTTCTGCATTACCTGCTGCCGCTGCTCTGTTGGCAAGTGCGATGTTCATGACATCACCTGCGCTGTCACAAAGCGGAATGAACACCACAGCGCTGCAAAGCGAAGCCGTTCTGGAAGGCCTGGAAAACCCATGGGACATGGCGTTCTTGGAGGACGGCACGATGCTGTTCACTGAGAAATGCAAAGGCCTGTCCGTGCGCATGCCTGATGGCAGCGTGAACGCGCTCTACGGCATGGGCGAGACGGAAGGCTATGCAGCAAACGGCTCTGATCTGTTCTGCGAAGGTCAAGCCGGCATGATGGGCGTGGCCTTTGACCCTGGCTTTGCCGACAACCGCCGGATCTATGTATACTCGACATCCAACATGTCTGATCCGCATACCAACCGCCTGATGCGTTTTACATTGAGCGACGATTTCACCTCAGTGGCTGACCGCACAGACATCATCGACGATGTGCCCTACAAGATGGCTGCGTCCAATCACCCGTTCGGTGGCCCCGGCGCGCATAATGGTGGCCGCGTCCGTTTCGGACCGGATGGTGCGCTCTACCTGACCACCGGTGACACGCATAATGGGCAGGTTCCTCAAAGCCCGACGATGATGGGCTCCAAAGTGATCCGCGTCGACACGGATGGCAACGCCCATGCGGAGAACAGCCCGCCAGACGGCTTTGACAAACGGACCTACACCTATGGCCACCGCAATGTGCAAGGGATCGCCTTTCATCCCGAAACCGGCGCAGCCATTGCCGCTGAACACGGACCTTGGCACTCAGATGAAATCACCATCCTCGTGAATGGCGGGAACGCAGCCTGGGACCCTCGCCCCAACATGGCCGGTCGTGGAGACTGCCCCGATGGCTATTGTGGCTACAGTCCCAATCAGGAAGACGGGATGAACCGCTATGAGCGGGCAGCCTGGATGCCGATGACGGATTTCGACACCTATCCTGACGCGATGCCTCCGATCTGGAATAATAATGGCTGGTCGCAAGGCATGTCCTCGGCCGCATTCCTTGAAGGGGACGCATGGGGCGACT
Source organism: Pseudomonadota bacterium (assembly GCA_039195745.1). Lineage (GTDB taxonomy): Bacteria > Pseudomonadota > Alphaproteobacteria > Rhodobacterales > Rhodobacteraceae > Litoreibacter. The sequence continues at coordinate 8,558 of JBCCVD010000014.1, forward strand.
GGAACGGCGCCATGGTCGTTGGCATCATGGGCATCGGATTTGGGGGAACCCCCATTGGTCAACGCATTGATGTGATCCAGTTCAATGCTGACAACACCGATGTTGAAGATGTCACGGAGATGACATTGCCGATGGATCCCGGCAGGTTCCGTTCCGTTGTCATGGGGCCGGATGGCAGCCTTTACACGGCGATAGACGAAGGCACGATCTACAAGCTGACACCGGGCGGCTAATGCAACCGGGCCGCGCGCGTGAGGCGCGCGGCCTAATTGCCAAAGACCAAAACCTCATCAATCACGAAGCGTTGGTCATCGACCCGCACTGTAAAAATCCCGTCTTTGCGGCTCCAATCCGTATCCGTTCCCACGCCTGACATGGTTGCATTGCCGCGCAGAAAGGCACGCTCAGCAAAGCTCAGCTTGCGTGAAAACCCGTTTGCAAAACTCACTGTGACAACAGCTGCACCACCGGCGCGCGCGACCTCCGCACGGCAGGTCCCAAGCGCCTGCCCGACTTCCTGCGCGCAGCGCACCTCGCCGCTCGTATCAAACTGTCCCGACTTTGCCCGCGACATGGCGGCCGCCACATCCGCCGATGCAGCCCCTGCCGCCAGTATCGGGAAGACAATCGCAATGCACGCGGCTTTCACTTTCCCTACCCTTTTGGACATGTCAGACCCTTATGCTGTGACGCGCCGACCCAGGCGGGCTTGTCAATGAAATCTCGCGTCAAATTTCCATGCCATGTCCAGCCATCCCATGTCCCATCCCCGTCCGTATCGACCTGCAGGGTATGGCCTGTGGCATTTGGCCGCCCGACACGCACAGAGGTCGCGAAAGGGATGACCGTGCCAATGCTCTGATGCTTGCCTTCCAAGCAGATGCGTTTCTGCGTCACATCATCGGCTTTCGAGGTCTCTGAATTGCGCAAAGTCGCGTTGCCGTCGCAGATAAAGCGGCGGCTCTCAAAGACGTCACGAGTCCGCGCGGGCGGCACTGCAAATGGCCCACCGCCGGGACGCCAGAACCCGATATCCGCGGGCTGGTACGGGTTTTGCACATTGGTATCAATCGGAAGCCCCCAGCTGCAGCTCGTTCCAGACCGATAAGTACCAAACCACTCCCTGTTCACCTGGTTCTGAAACAGATTCCAATTGAGCGAGCGGTGCTGTTCCGTTGTGCGATAAAAAGACCGGGACGCCATGATCCACGCATAGTCAATCAGCCCCCGTTCTCCGGACGGCGCGACCGCCTGTTGCAGTGTTTCCAACGTGTAGCCGCTGCCATAGGCCCCGATCTTGTAGCCTGCAGCGCGCATCTGTTGATGGATCACCGCGAAGTAACGCAGCACCTTGTCGCGCGTGACCGTTTCGCCTGCGCGCAAGTGGAAATCGACGCCGAAATAGATCGCCGTGCCGCGTGGCTGGCCCAACTGCTGCGCCTGAGAAATCGCAGCATCGACATCCAGACGCGCTTCATCCTCCACCGATCTGGCGCGCGCTGCAGCCCAATTGCAAGACGCATCCGGCAATGCCTCCCCTGCTCTGTTCTGTCCTGAGAACTTCGCCGGATCATTGCTGTAGAATTGATAGATGGAAAGTATTGCACCGCCACGGCGCGCAATTTCACTGATCTCACTGCGCGGATCCGCAAGCGTGCCCTGATCAATCAACCGCTTGTTGCGCGCCCAGTTCTGCGGCTGTTTGCAGCGCGCCAGATAGCGCCCGATCACCATGACGCCTTTCTCTGAGCCAAGTATCTGATCAAGATAGGGTCGCGTATCAAAGGCAGTATCAATAATCGCCGCGCGGGTTTCCGCAAAACCGGGAAGCCCAGAGGTCGCAAGCGCAGTAAGGAGAGCAAGAACAGTTTTTCGCATGGTCGTGGCCTGCAAATGACATCCGCAATACCGCATTGGGTGCCGCCATAATCGTTGCTGTCAATCAGAATCTACGTTGATCTGTCGCGAGACATACCAATTCAAAGAGAGGGGAGGCGAATTTCAAATTCTGTGCTACGGTGCCCGAGGGCAGGTGTTGGGGACCAGACGCTTTGACTAAATTTTTGAAAAATCACGAAACTTCCAGTCGCTGGAAACTTGCCTCCGAGCTTTCCGGTCTCGGCATTTGGGAATACTCAGTCGATGAAACATCGCGCTTTTTCTCAGATGAATGGTTCCTGATGAGAGGCCTCACGCCGACCACCAATTATGACCTTGTCGAAAGTATTGAAGACTGGTTTGAGAACGTGCATCCGAACGACCTTGCATCGGTCAAGGAGATGCTGGGCCAGTTTCACGATGGCACAATCTCAACCATCAATCACGAGTACAGAGAACGCCACAAAGACGGTCATTATGTCTGGATTCTGGCACGGGGCCGGGCGATTGAGTGGAACTCTGACGGCGTGCCTTGCCGGTTTCTGGGGACGGATACCGATATCTCTTCCGTGAAAGACGCACAGCGCGCGACAGCGGTCCTTCGTGAAAGCGAGTTGCGAACCCGCGTTGCGGTTGAAAATGCCGGGCTTGGGGTGTGGGACATTGATCTCGTCCATCAAGAGCGGGTGCTTTCGGACGGCTGGCGGACCATGCGGGGATATCCTGCAGATAGCGACTATGGAGATATCCGGCACAAATGGCGCGAAGACATTCACCCTGATGACCTTCATAAGCTGAACGGCCAGCAGAACGCCTTCATGACAGATCCCGATATTGGCATGGTCAGCATTCAGTATCGCCAGAAACGGGCGGATGGCACATGGATGTATGTTCTCAGCCGTGGAAACATTGTCAGCCGCGATGAGAATGGCACACCGCTGCGCGCAATCGGCGTTGATGCCGACATCACAGAGATACAAGAACAGGGCGCGATGTTGGGGCGTATTTCTAAGACGCTTGAGCTCGCTGTCTCCGCCTCACAAATGGGGGTGTGGGAAAGCTACGCTGAGACAGGCGACGCGGTCTGGGACGAACGCACCTGCGAGATATTCGGGCATGATGAACCCTCCGGCTTTGTGTCTCCAGAAAAATTCAAGTCATTCATCCACCCTGACGACGTCTCGATTGTCGAAGAAGAGTGCGACGCACCGGCGCGTGCAAAACGCGATTTTGGGTCCAGCTATCGTATCATTCATCCGCAAAAAGGCGTCCGGCATGTCAAGATTGAGGCCATCTTTAACCCCTCCCATGCGCTTGGAGCGCGCCATGTCGGCATCATCTTTGACGAGACGGATCGCGTCGAACGCGAAGCGGCGCTGACCGAAACCAACGAACTTTTTGACGGGGTGCTCAATCACATGGAACAGGGGATCGCTCTGTTTCAGGGATCAGGTCTGAAATCCTCGCACATCGTGCTATCGAATGATCGTTTCTACGAATTGCTGGAGCTTGAGCGTCCGCCCGAAGGCACGCACATGTCTTTCGAGGAGTATGAGGCACATATTGACCCGTTTCTGCAATGGCCTCAGAACGGCTTCAACAGCCTCGCAGAGGTTGTGGCCGCTGCCGACACCGGGGCTGGTTTGAACACGTTACTGCGTCTGCCCTCTGGCAGGGAAATATCAGTGACAGGGATTGGGCATGGGGATCACGCGCGGATCGTGACCTTCACCGACATGACCGCCCTCTTCAAATCCGAACGACGCAGGGAAGAACTTGCCGACAATGTAAGCCACCTCGAGCGGCTGCAGGCATTGGGCAAACTGACGGGCGGCGTGGCGCATGATTTTAACAATCTGCTCACTGTCATCATCGGCAATGCCGAGCTGATACAAGAAGGCTACGGCGATCATGAAGAATGTCTAAGCGCCATCCTGAAGGCCTCAAATCGTGGTGCAAACCTGACCCAGCGCCTGCTGGCCTTCGCCCGCAAACAGCCGCTACAGCCGATTTCGATCCAAACAGATACGCTTCTGATCAACATGCAGGATCTTTTGACGCGGACGCTTGGCGACACGATTGAGGTCAATGTGGCCTTTGACCCGGAAATCTGGAGCGTGCGCGCCGATCTGGGCCAGCTTGAGAACGCGCTCATCAATCTTGCTGTCAACGCAAGGGACGCAATGCCTGCAGGCGGCACATTCACAATTGCCGCAAAAAATAGGCAGATTGATGCGATAGAGGCGCGAAAATTCGAAGAACTTCAGCCCGGTGACTATGTAAATTTCACGATCACCGATCAGGGCATCGGCATGGATGATCAGACGCTCGACAAGGCTTTCGACCCTTTCTTTACCACCAAAGATGTCGGGCAAGGGTCAGGTCTGGGCCTGAGCATGGTATTTGGCTTTATCAAGCAATCCAATGGCGAAGTATCGATCACCAGTCACCCCGGACAAGGAACTGAAGTCGATTTTCTTCTCCCCCGGGGGGAGAACGTTCTCAAGCAAAAGCCCGCCGAGCACGCCAGTGTCGCGCAAGTGGGTCAAAAGCAAACGATATTGCTTGTCGAGGATGACAATAATGTCCGGCGCCTGGCCATCAGTGCGTTGGAGCGTTTGAATTACAACGTGGTGGCGTTTAACGATGCGATGCAAGCGACAGAGGCGCTTACGCAGACCGATCTTGCGCCTGATCTTGTCATCAGCGACGTCTCCCTGCCCGGAGGAATGAGCGGGTTTGATTTTGGAGAGCACTGCGCCAAAATGCGGCCGAACACAAAGATCCTCTATATGTCGGGGTATTCTGAGGATTTACTACCGGCACATCGTTTCGATCTCGACACGCTGGAGTTCCTCAAAAAGCCCTTCACCATTCAAGAGTTCAGTGCGCGCATCTCCGCGATCCTCGGCAGCGTTTGACTGCGCTAAGCCGCAATCAATCCGGTTTGTGGCCCGCGTACCGTCACGCGCGCGGCGGGACCATAGGCCACTGGATTGGACCTCAAATCAGGGAAGACCCGAAACAGCTCTTCGCGCGCAACTGCGTCCAAACCCGGCAAACTATAGGCACCTGGCTGATAGCTTTCGGTCGGCGCACCGTTGGCCGTGATGATCTCATGCGCATCAAATGCAATATGGTGATACGTGACCAGGCCTGCAGGCTGCTGAACAACATCGCGCCCATTTACCATATTAACCGCGGTCAGCAACACTTCTGTGGCCCCGAAATGCAGCTCCACGCGGTAGCCTTGCGCCAAGATCCTGTGTTGCGGCGACACCCATAATGCAGCGTTGTTCCCGATGACACCCGCACGAAACTCAATCGGCGCCGCAGTCGCATTCGCCAGCATGCTGCGTCGACCCGCCCAGCGAATAGCCTGCGCGCCCCGGTCCCGGGTCAAGACAAGATCACCAGCGCGCAAATCCTCGATCAGACGCGGTCCGTAAGGCGTCTCGATCTGCGTGCCAGAGCAAAAACAGATCGGATTGGCATCGAATGTGACAAAGGCACTGTCAGTGTTGCCGTCTGTGTCAGCGATTGTGTAACTGAAAGAGGTTGACCCGGTTGCGCCACCTGTATTGACCAGCGTGACAGTGCCATTCGCATTCAGCGTCACGGTCTGGCCCGTGTTCAACGTCACTGTGTCGCCTGCAACCACGTCCACGCCGTTGATCTGCGTAATGGTCAGTGCCTGCCCGTTCGGATCGCTGTCATTGGCCAGAATGTCGACCGTTTTGGGGTTGACGCCGAACGTGTCGATCCCGGTGTCATCTGTTGCAATCGGGTCTGTATCCGTCGTGTCGGGCACGTTGTTCGACGCAATGACGATGGAGCTGTCCCACGCGCTGTCGCCCGTATCCGCGATCCCAATGAACAAATCCTGCGCCACCCCCGGCGTCACTGGAATGTCCAGAGACAGGGTCACGGTAAACCCGTCCATCTCAGTCGCATATGCCCCCGAGGCGTTATCTATGTAGAGGTTAGGATTTGCACTGTCGAACACGCCATTGCCGGGGTTGGGGTCATTGGCCTGATTGCCGTTTGCCGGATTGACCGCGCCTGCATTGTTGATGCCGTTGACGGAAATTTCACCTGATCCAACGGAAATCGGGATTGTCACGCCGTCCAACTGTATCAGGGCGATATCATTAAAGTTCGAGTAGACATATTCGTTGTATTCTTCTGAATAGAAACGGAATTCTATGTTCAGGGAGGTTTGTCCCGGCTCGGGCGTAAAGTTGATCTCAATGAAGGACGCATCAAATGTGCCAGACCCGAACGGTCCGGCATTATTGGGCCCAGATGTATCGCTTGATGTCCCTCCGGCCTGGTTATTCGCGCCGGTTGCATTGGCAAAATCGGCGACATTCCCAGTTGAGAAGATCACCCCGGTATCTGAAGGCAATACGTCTGGATTGGTCGTATCGCCATCCGTATAGGTCGCTGATGAGTTGGCGTCGCCTGTGTAGGTCGCAGAGTTAATCGTAAAACCAGAACCTAGGATCTCACTCGCCATTGCGACGGCGCTTGCCGATGTATCTGCATTCAAGGCTGCCATTTGGTTCTCGATCCGCGGTTCGTTTTGGGGACTTGACCCAAATGAAGCGGCTGAATTGTGTCGCGCTTTGGGTCTTTTCTTGGACAATTGGGGCCGTGGCACGGCCGTACGGCAAATGCGCGACACTCCTGCTGCTCCAGAACAGGGCCTCTTGGCCTTGCCACGCAGGCTGCTATAACCCGGGGACGCTCATAAGGAGGCCCCGATGCGGACCGCGACTATCATGCGCAAAACGGCTGAAACTGACATCACGGTCGAGATCAATCTCGACGGGATCGGTCTGTATGACAATCAAACCGGTGTAGGTTTCTTTGATCACATGCTCGACCAACTGGCGCGTCACGCATTGGTTGATATGAAAATTCGTGCGACCGGTGACCTGCATATTGATGATCACCAGACGGTGGAGGATACGGGCATCGCACTGGGTCAGGCGCTTACGCAAGCGCTTGGCGATAAACGCGGAATCCGGCGCTATGGCGCCTGCATCCTGCCCATGGATGACGCGCAGATCCGTGCCGCGCTGGACCTGTCCGCCCGTCCTTTCCTGATCTGCAATCTCGCCCTACCGACCCAGAAGATCGGCACATTCGATACGGAGCTCGTACGCGAATTCTTCCAAGCCTTCGCTACCCATGGCGGCATCACGTTACATATCGACCAGATTCACGGCTTCAACAGCCATCACATCGTCGAAGCCGCCTTCAAAGCCGTCGCCCGCGCTTTGCGCGACGCGTTAGAGACGGATCCGCGCAAGGCTGATGCCATTCCCTCGACCAAGGGGACGCTCTAGATGTTGACTGTCATTGTCGATTACGACAGCGGCAATCTGCACTCTGCAGAGAAAGCCTTCCAGCGCATGGCGCAGGAAGCGGATGCGGGCCAGGTGCTGGTCACCTCTGAACCTGACGATGTCGCGCGTGCCGACCGGATCGTCCTGCCGGGCGATGGTGCGTTTCCGGCTTGCCGAAATGCGCTGATGCAAGACCGGGCCGGGCTCTATGAAGCGATCACCGAGGCGGCCGTGATGAAAGGCCGCCCGTTTCTTGGTATCTGCGTTGGCATGCAGATGATGGCGAGCGTCGGGCGCGAATATCACGACACGCCCGGTTTTGGCTGGATCGAAGGGGAGATCACCAAAATTATCCCGGATACCCCTGGGCTGAAAGTCCCGCATATGGGTTGGAACGACCTGATCCTCACCTCGCCCAGCACAGACAAACACCCGGTGCTGGAGGGGATCGAAACTGGCGATCACGCCTATTTCGTCCACAGCTATCAGTTCGATGTGCGCCATTTCGACGAGCGCGCCGCCCATGTGGATTACGGCGGCGAGGTGACCGCCATCGTGGCGCGTGGAACGATGATCGGCACACAATTCCACCCGGAAAAAAGCCAGAACACAGGGCTCCGGCTGATCTCGAACTTCCTGAAATGGGCGCCTTGAGGCTTACTTGACCTTGGTCCAGGTCCCGCCATCGCGGCAAATCCCGAACACACAGCCCGACACTTTCAACGTCTTGCCCGACAGTTTCAATTTGGAGTTATAGGTCTTGTCGCGATCAGGTGAATAGACTTTGCCTTTATAGGCGCCATTGCCCGTAGGCACTGTGGCCGAAATGATCTGCCGTCCTTGGTTTTTGGACTTAAACGCTTTGCCTGCTTTGTCATAGGACTGTACGAGTACGCCGCAGAGCTTGCCGCCGCAAGGGGCCACTTTGATCAGGCCGGAATTGCCATTGTCGTCTTTTGCCGTGCGCCACGTACCTTCCAAAGGGTCAGCCGCCATTGCCGCGCCTGCCATTGCACACACAAACCCGAGTGCTACCAAAACTGTCTTCATCGTATCCTCCCAAAACTTAGCGTTTAACGTGCAGTGCTGCGCCCCTCGCAATCAAGCCTGACGTTGGGTCCGATCCCTTTGCAAACGCAGCGTCACTATGAGATAGGAACCCGCAAAGAACTTATTGAAGGCCGCAGCACATGATCCTCTACCCCGCCATTGATCTCAAAGACGGCAATTGCGTGCGCCTCTACAAGGGCGAAATGGATCAAGCCACAGTGTTCAACGATGATCCCGCCGCGCAAGCCAGGGCCTTTGAGGATGCCGGCTGCGAATGGCTCCACCTCGTCGACCTGAACGGCGCTTTCGCAGGCGCGCCGGTCAATGGCGCAGCGGTCGAGGCGATCCTGAAAGAGACTTCTGTCCCTGCCCAACTCGGCGGTGGCATCCGCGACATGGAAACGATTGAAACCTGGCTTGCCAAAGGTCTGCAACGCGTCATCCTCGGCACGGTCGCCGTCGAAGATCCTGCTCTGGTCAAACAAGCCGCCAAGTCCTTCCCGGGCCATGTCGCCATCGGGCTGGATGCGCGCAACGGCATGATCGCAACCCGCGGATGGGCCGAAGAAACCGATATCGAGGTCACAGAGCTCGCCAAAAAATTCGAAGACGCAGGCGTCGCTGCCCTGATCTACACCGACATCAACCGCGACGGCGCGATGCAAGGCCCCAATGTCGCGGCCACGGCTGCATTAGCGAACGCCATTTCCATCCCGGTCATCGCCTCTGGCGGCGTATCCTCGCTGAAAGACCTCCGCGAGCTCAAGGCCAGCGGCGCGCGCCTCAACGGCGCCATTTCCGGCCGCGCCCTTTACGATGGCGCCATAGATCTGGAAGAAGCGCTCACCCTTCTTAATGGCTAAGCGCTTCATCTTGGCAAAAATATGCTGAGGGGATGCCCGCGTGGCGGGGAGCAAAGCTCCCCAAGAACGCAAAACGTCAAGCGCGGCGTAAGCCGCCCAGTCAGATCAAGCTACTCGGCAGCTTTCGCAGTGAGCTTGCCCAAGGCCCCCGTCATCACTTTCACAAACTGCGCGTCTGCAGGAATGTCGAGACCGTCAAACATCGCTGCCGGATCATCATAGGTCAGATGCGTTTTGCCATCCGCATCTGCATAGACCAGCACTTTCAAAGGCAGATACAGCGCAGACCGGATATCCGCCTGCATCGCGGGCGTCCCAATCTTCGGGTTGCCGAAGATCAAAACAGTGGCCTCACCCATCTCCAGATCTGCGCTCATCGCTGCCTTTTGGTGATCGACACGCGCGACGACCTTCGCCCCTGCCCCTTCAATAGCGGCCGCCAAAGCATCAGCGGTCTCGGTCACGGATTTCGAAGACGGCACGGTCACAAGGTCGGCAAAAGCAGGCATGGCGGTTCCAATCGCTAAAAGGGCTGAGGTCAAAAGGGCTTTCATTGTATTTCTCCAATCAGATTTCCCACCGCATTGGCATCACGCCGTGGCTCAAACTTCCAATCACATCTCTGGCATAACCGGTCAAGACCCGCTACATCAGCCCGGAAATCAACCGAACGAGAGCAAAATCATGCTGAAAACCCGCATCATCCCCTGCCTCGACGTGAAAGACGGACGCGTGGTCAAAGGCGTGAACTTTGTGGGACTGCGCGATGCGGGCGATCCGGTTGAAGCGGCAAAAGCCTATGACGCCGCAGGCGCAGATGAGCTGTGCTTTCTCGATATCAACGCCACCCATGAAAACCGTGGCACGATGTTTGATGTGGTCACCCGCACGGCGGAGGCCTGCTACATCCCCCTGACTGTCGGCGGCGGTGTGCGCACGCACGAAGACGTGCGCAAATTGCTACTGGCAGGCGCCGACAAGGTCAGCTTCAACTCCGCCGCTGTTGCCAATCCCGATGTCGTATCTGAGGCCGCTGATCGGTTCGGCTCGCAATGCATCGTCGTGGCGCTCGACGCCAAGACCACCAGCCCCGGCAAATGGGAACTCTTCACCGCGGGCGGGCGCACCCCAACCGGGATCGACGCGGTAGAATTCGCCCAGATGATCGTCGAAAAAGGCGCCGGCGAAATCCTGCTGACCTCCATGGATCGCGACGGCACACGAGCGGGTTTCAACCTGCCGCTCACCCGCGCTATCTCGGATGCCGTCTCCGTCCCCGTGATTGCTTCAGGCGGTGTCGGCACGCTTGACCACCTCGTCGAAGGCGTGACCGAAGGCGGCGCCGACGCCGTGCTTGCTGCCTCCATCTTCCATTTCGGCGATTTCACCATCGCCGAAGCAAAGGCACATATGGCCGCTGCCGGGCTGAACATGAGGATCGGGCAATGAACACACTCGACCGCCTCGCCTCCACCATTGCCGCCCGGGCGGGCGCCGATCCAGAGAGTTCTTGGACCGCGAAACTGCTCGCCAAAGGCCCCGAAAAATGTGCCGAGAAATTCGGTGAAGAAGCGATCGAGGCGATCATCGCTGCCGCCAAAGATGACCGCGAAAACCTGACGGCGGAAGCGGCGGATGTGCTTTATCACCTGATCGTCATGCTGCAATCGCGCGATGTGGCATTTGCCGACGTGCTGGCAGAGCTTGACCGGCGCGAGGGCACCTCCGGGATCGATGAGAAGGCCGCGCGAGGTTAAGCCTGCGCTTGGGTTTAATCACCGACGCCCTTCAACAGGTCGCGCTATCTTAACCAAAGGTTGTTGCGTTTGAGCTGGTTGCGCATTGCCTGTTCCTTGCGCGGCAGGTTTTCGCGATCAAACAAGGCCCGCGCCTTGTGGCCCTTGCCTTGATAGATCATTCGTTTCATTGGCTCATATTGCTTCAGCACTTTCTTGACTTTGTTCGGCGCTGAAATTTCTTCAAGTAAATCAACAATCTGATCCGCTTCGCGTGCATAGAGCAGCGGCAAGACGCGGTAATGACAGGTCACCTCATGATCCATCATGTCCGAGACCTCAGCGATCCGCCCGCCCCCAAAGGAATGGATGGCCAAAGGCAGCGCCACCTGATCCAGCCACGGCTTCATCACCTGACACACCAGCGTTTCTGGAGGATCATCGCGAATGGTCTGGGCATAGTTCAAATACCGCTCCCCAAATGCCTTGGGGTCGCGATGAAAGAAAAACCCTGCATTGAAATAAAGATAATGTTTCCAGTATTCTACAGGCTGCGAAAGATCGAGGCTGCTGTCAAAATCCAGCCCGAATTTATCGTAGAGCGACTTCCAAATCTGCGTATATCCCGGCCCGTATAACTCCAGCGTGGGCCAGGTGCCTTCCCGCTTCATCGACGCCGTAGGCCGGTCAAAATCAAATGGCACCTGAGACAGGTCACCCGTGATCAAAGTGTCTGTGTCGAGGAACAGAAAGGGCGTATCTTCTGGCAGGAATTGCAGCGCTTCGATCTTGTTGCCATAGGGGTAGCCGCAGCCGAACACTGTGTTCTCAAACGGAATAATTTCAGCCCCAAGCATCTCAAGACAGTCGCGCACGGCACTGTTTGCGACGACAGGGCTCTTGTCCCAACGATGGTTCATCTGCGGCTCCATCAGCAGCAACCGCCCGTTGAAGCCAGGATTGGTGTGGCGCAGCGATGCCGCAAGCAAGATAGCTTCATATTGCAGCCGCCCGCCTTGCACGATGGCCATGATATTGAAGCGCTCCTGCGCTGCTTCGCCTTTGGTTTTGCTCGGTTTTTTTGCAGCCATGACAGATCGTCTTGTTTGTTTCGCGCAACCATATGCGGTTTGGTATGATGCGCAAAGCGATTGCAACAAAACAGGAAAATGCTTCATTAACTGCGCCTGTGCCGCCATAGTTGCGTCACCAGAGACCGGAGACTATCGCATGCGCCTGATCCCCACATTTTTTGCCACTGTCCTGCTCAGCTTGCCAGCTGCGGCGCAGGATTTCACGACATCTGCCGGTGTCAAACCCATCCTTGAGTTGATCAAAGCTCAATGGATCGGGATACGGCCTTATGACGGTAAGGATCACCTGTATTTCAGCACGTTACTTGTGTACCGCTGCGGCATTCAGACGATCAGTTTTTCTTATAATGGTGGCCCGTTCCAGCCGCTTGATCATGAACCCTGTCATTGGGGAGAGGCCAACCCCGCCGCCCTCAAGGTCAAGACGCACTTGCCTTACGTCGTGGCCCCATTGGACAGCCTGCAAACCGTTGCGATCCAGTTACAGTTCGACGATGGCAGCGCTATGACGCAAAGCTATGACCGTGCCTCGGTCCAGATCAATTGACGGCTGAGACTACCTGATCTGATCCCAAACCTCTTTGATCACATCGCCTGCCATCATCACATGTTCGCGTGTCGTATCGAACTGACCGACTTGAAACCGGATCATTGCCCGTCCTGAAAAAGCACCTTGTGTCAGATAGATGCGCCCATCTGCGTTGATCGCATCGACCAGCCGCTGCTGCATTGCATCATCCCCCGGCGCGCGAAACGTGAATAGGCTTAGGATCGGCTCGGTCACGATGTCGAATCCGTCTAGCGCGCGGATCACGTCGCAAAGCTCCCGCGCCCATGCGACGTGATTGCGAATACGCATGCGCAACCCGTCCAGCCCGTAGGAGCGGATCAGGAACCACAGTTTCAGCGCGCGAAACCTGCGGCCAAGCGGGATGGTCCATTCAGAATAGTTTGTGACGTCAAGCCCGCTGGTGCGCAGATACTCCGGTTCGATCTTGAGGGTATCGATCTGAGGTTTCGGGTCTCGAAGGAACTGAACCGCGCAATCAAACTGCGCACCTAGCCACTTATGCGGATTGAAGACGATGCTGTCACAGCGCTCCGCCCCGCGCCAGAACGGGTCGCGAAACTCTGGACAGATCATAGCCGAGCCTGCCCAGGCCGCATCCAGATGCGTGTAAAGTCCTTCGCTTTCCGCAACCTGCGCGACAGCGTTCAAGTCATCACTTGCCCCAACCCCCGTGCCGCCTGTTACGGCAATCACGCCGGCAGGCACGTGACCAGCCGCCCGGTCAGCCGCAATCGCCGCTTTCAGCGCAGTTGGGTCCATGCCGTGAAGCGGCCCGGTGGTCGGCAGTTTAATCAGATTGCTCTGCCCGATACCCGCGACCCAGCAGGCCCGGTCGATGGAAGAATGCACACCTGCCGAGCAATAGATGCGGAGCGCGCCCTTGCCGTTAAGACCGTCACGGTTACCAGTAAATGCGGTCGCTTTCTCCCGCATGGTCAAAACAGCGGACAGTGTGGCGGAGGAAGCGCTGTCCTGGATCACCCCCACCGTCCCGTCAGGCAGGCCCAATGCCTGCCGCAGCCAGTCGATCATCACCGCTTCAAGCTCCGTCGCGGCTGGTGAAGTTTGCCACAACATGCATTGCGCCGCGATCGTCGTCACCAACATCTCCGCCAGCATAGAAGGAGGCGCTGCATTCGCCGGAAAATACGCGAAGAAGCGCGGATGCTGCCAATGCGTCATGCCGGGCATCACGATCTGCTCAAAATCAGAGAGGATCGCCCCCATATCTTCCGGAATTTCAGGAGGTTGTCCTGCGATCTGTGCGGCAATGTCGCCGGGCTCAACATGCGGACGCACGGGCAAGTCGGCAATGCCTTTGTGGTAATCAGCTGCCCAATCGGCGATATGTTTGCCCCAATGAGCGAACTCATCCCACTCCATCCTTATCTCCTTTTTGCACTGCGGCAACCGCACAAGGAAAGTGAGCAAAACGCAAGATGGAAAGTATTGCGGGGCCGTTTATAGGCCCCGCGATGTGTCGCTCTAGTCTTTCTCTACCAGCCGGTAAAAAACGTAATCAGACGTCGCGCCATTGACGAAGCCTTTGACGTTGTCGCGCATCGCCACCTGTTTGATTGCCTGGAACATGATCACGAATGGCGCCTCTGCCTGCGTTTCTTTTTGCAGTTCCATATACATGTCCAGACGCTTTTCGGCATCCTGCTCACCAAGGGCTGCCATCGTCTTGGCGTTCATTTCTGCCGGTGGCATCCACGCGTTACGCCACGTGGTGGTCGACGCGTATTTGTCATCCGAATTGTCTTTGTTGAACGCGAAAGCTTTGGCATTGGAATGCGGATCCATGAAGTCCGGTCCCCAGTATAGCAGCATGGCTTCATGCGTGCGCGCGCGGTATTTGGTGATCACCTGCGCACCGGTGCCTGCGATGATCTCAAGATTGATCCCACCCTCTGCGAACGAGGCTTGGATCGCCTGCGCCATCTCTACGAAGGTGGGGGCGGAAATCACGTCCATTGTCACGTTGATTGGCATTTCGACCCCGGCATCAGAAAGAATTTGCTTGGCCTTCTCAGGATCATAGCTGAATGGCGTGTCCGTCAGCGCACCCGGGAAGCCTTCGGGCCAGAAGGCCTGATGCACTTCCATTTGCCCTTTCAGCATACCGTTCGCCATGCCCTCGTAATCGACCAGATAGCGCGCGGCTTCCCACACGGCGGGATCGGTCAAGCTGTCGACTTTCTGATTGAACGACACCCAATGCACGGCCGCTTGCGGATAGGTTTCGACGCGCACACCTTCGACACCGTCAAGCCCTGCGACCTGCCCGGGATCGAGGTTCTTGGCCATGTCGATATCGCCCGCTTCCAGCTGCAGACGTTGGGTTGCACCTTCGGGATTGTGCTGGATGATAACGCGCTCCATCGCGGGCGCGCCTTGATAGTAATCCGCGTTCGCGTCAAGCGCGAGGATATCTGCCGGGCGATAGGTGCCGAGGCGGAAGGGCCCCGTGCCAGCAGAATTCTTGTTCATCCACGCATGCCCCATATCGCCATCAACCTCATTGGCCATAACGGTTTCCATGTCGACGATGGATGCGGGCCGCGCTGCGAGCACGTTCAGCACGAAAGACGGGGCAAACTCACCCTCGTAGCGGACGGTGATCGTGTTGCCATCTGCTGTGACCATCTGGTCAATGTTGTCCGCCGTCCAGCCAAGCTGGGTCAGGATGAAGGCCGGGGCCTTGTCGAGCGTCACAACACGCTTCCACGACCCGACCACATCTTCACCCCGCAAAGGGTTGCCGGAATGGAAGGTCACACCGTCGCGCAGCGTGAAGGTCACGGTTTTCGCCTCTGCGTCGACGCTCCATTCCGTCGCCAAGGCGGGCGCGAGCACAGTGGTGTCCATCGCGTCATAGCGCACCAGCGTGTCATATGTATTGGCCACATATTCACCAGAGCTGAACTCATAGGCAGAGGCTGGATCAATCGTGACGATGTCATCAATGTTTTGCGCAACGACCAGCATATTGTCAGGTGTTGCCGCGTTCAGCGGCGTGACAGTCACGGCGCTCGCCATCAGAATTGCAATCAGGCTTGGTTTCAAGTGAAGCATGGTATCTCCCCGTTTTGAAATTGACCTCAGATCGAGGCTTGCAGCAAATGCTGCGCGTAAGGATGCGTGGCTTTCATTGCGCGCAAAGCCGCAACATCCATGAGTTCGACAATCTCGCCATTCTTCATGACGGCCAACCTGTCGCACATGTGTCCCACGACGCTCAGATCATGGGAGACCATCAAATAGGTCAGCTTGTGTTCTGCCCGCAAATCAGCGAGCAGGTTCAAAATCTCCGCTTGTACTGAAACATCTAGGGCGGAGGTCGGCTCATCCAACAGCAGAAGCTGAGGTTCCGGCGCGAGCGCGCGCGCAATCGCCACCCGTTGCCTCTGCCCGCCCGACAATTGGTGCGGATAACGGAAGCGGAATTTCTGGCCCAACCCCACATCATCAAGCAATTTGACCACGCGCGCATCGATATCGGTGAAGCCGTGCAGATGCAGCGTCTCGCCCAGAACCGCGTCCACCGAATGACGCGGATGGAGGGAGGCATAGGGGTCCTGAAACACCATCTGCACCTGCTTATAAAAGCTCTTTGGGCGCTTTTTCGTGATCTGCGCACCACCCACAGCCATGTTGCCAGACCATGTTGGCGCGAGCCCCATGAGGGCGCGCAGGATCGTGGACTTGCCTGACCCGCTTTCGCCGACAAGGCCGAAACTTTCTCCTTCCGCCACCTCAAACGCCGCGCCGATCACCGCGTCCACGCGGTCGCGATCGCGTCCAAACCAGACGTCCAGCCCGTCGATCTTGAGCATGCTCATAGGCGGCCACTCACACTTGGTGCCTCCGACCAGGCCGGATCGCGCGTCAGCACATCGAGCCGGTCGCGCGGTGCATCGAGCCGCGGCAGGGAGTTCAGCAGACCTTGCGTATAGGGATGCTGAGCTTCGTGCAGCTTGTCGGCATCGCAAACCTCCACAATCCGGCCCGCATACATGATCAATACGCGGTCGCAAAAATCCGCCACGAGGTTGAGGTCATGGCTGATGAAAATCAGGCCCATGCCACGTTCTTTCACCAGCTTATCCATGATATCAAGCACTTGTCGCTGGACAGACACATCGAGCGCCGATGTCGGTTCATCCGCGATCAGGATTTCCGGGTTTGGGATCAGCATCATCGCGATCATGATCCGCTGCCCCATACCCCCCGACATCTCATGCGGATAGGCGCGCATGACGCGCTCTGGATTGCGGATGGAGACTGCCTCAAGCATCTCAAGCGACTTGGCATAGGCGTCCGATTTGGACGCTTTGGAATGCAGCCGATACGCTTCGATAATCTGGTCCCCGATCGTCATCACCGGGTTGAGGGAGAATTTCGGGTCCTGCATCACCATCGAAATCCGCTGCCCGCGCACGGCGCGCATGTCCTTCTCGGATTTTTGCAGCAGGTCCACGCCATCGAGGTTGATGTGATCCGCCTCCACGATGCCGGGCGGGCGGATCAGGCGCAGGATCGCGCGGCCTGTCATCGACTTGCCTGACCCGCTTTCGCCCACAATCCCGAGCCGCTCGCGCCCCAGCGTGAAGGAGACACAGCGCACGGCATCGAACACGCCCTGACGGGTCGGGAACCTGACCCAGAGGTTTTCGATATCCAGCAGCCTGTCCATCACTCACCTGCCTTTGGGTCAAGCACATCGCGCAGACCGTCACCCAGAAGGTTGAAGGCCAGCGACACAGTGAAAATCGCAAGCCCTGGCATCGTTGCGACCCACCAATGGTCAAGGATGAACCGTCGCCCTTCCGAGATCATTGCGCCCCATTCCGGGCTGGGGGGCTGCGCGCCAAGGCCCAGAAAGCCAAGCCCGGCGGCGGCGAGGATTATGCCTGCCATATCGAGCGTGACGCGTACGATGAGCGAGGAAATGCAGAGCGGCCAGATATGTTTGGTGATGATCCGGAGCCCCCCTGCCCCCTGCAATTTGATGGCGGAGATGTAGTCAGAAGAACGGATCGTCAGAGTTTCCGCCCGCGCGATGCGGGCATAAGGCGGCCATGCGGTGAGCGAAATCGCGATGACTGCGTTTTCAATCCCGGCCCCCAGCGCTGCGACAAACGCCAAGGCCAGAACGAGGCGTGGGAAGGCCAAGAAAATATCCGTGATCCGCATCAAGACGATATCGACCCAGCCACCGACATAGCCCGACACTGTGCCCACGAGCAGCCCGACGACGGGCGCGATCAGCGCGACGAGCGCCACGATATAAAGCGTGATACGCGCGCCGTAGATCAGGCGCGACAGGATATCGCGGCCCAAACTGTCAGTGCCCAGAACATGCCCGTCGCTGCCCAATGGCGCGAGGCGGTTGCCAAGGTCTTGCACGAACGGGTCATGCGGCGACAGGATTGGGGCGGCGGCGGCAATCAGCACCAGCGCCACAAGGATGCCAAGCCCGATCATCGCCATCGTGTTGGAGCGGAAAGACAACCAGCCCTGATAGAGTGCCGAGAGCTTCGCATGGCGGCGCGAGGTCGGCGTATCGGTCAATAGCCACGCGCGCAGTGTTTGTGTTTCGGCCATTCGTCAGCCCCTATTTCGCACGAGGATCAAAGACCTTGTAGAGCAGGTCAGAGAAGATATTGAGCAGGATGAAGATCAGCCCGACAACAACGGTGCCGCCCAGCACAGCGTTCATATCAGCGCTCAGAAGTGCGGTCGTGATGTAGCTGCCAATGCCGGGCCAGGAGAAGATGATCTCCGTCAGCACAGAGCCTTCGAGCAGGTTCGCGTAACTCAGCGCGATCACGGTGATCAGTTGCACACGAATGTTCTTGAACGCGTGTTTCCAGACCACGTCCCATTCCGACATGCCTTTGACGCGTGCGGTCGTGACATATTCCGCGCTGAGCTGTTCGAGCATGAAAGAGCGCGTCATGCGGCTGATATAGGCAAGCGAGAAATAGCCCAGCAGCGAGGCGGGCAAGATGATGTGGCTGAACGCGTCCTTGAAAACGTCCCAGTTGCCGTCAAGCAGTGCATCGACAAGGATCAGCCCCGTGACAGTTGGCACGACGTCAACATAGAAAATGCCCACGCGGCCCGGCCCGCCGACCCAGCCCAGTATGCCGTAGAAGATCAGCAACCCCATCAGGCCCAGCCAGAAGATCGGCATGGAATAGCCCACCAGCGCCAACACCCGCGCAGTCTGATCAATCCAGGAGCCTTTGCGCACAGCCGCCACAACGCCCAAGGGCACGCCCAACACGATGCCGATGATGATGCCAAGCGTGGCCAGTTCAAGCGTCGCGGGAAAGACCCGCGCGATATCTTCTGACACAGGCCGCGCGTTCAGAAGGGAAGTGCCGAAATCCAGATGCAGCACGTCCCAGATATAATAGCCGAATTGGACAACCAGCGGTTTGTCGAGGCCCAATTCCAGAAACAAAGCGTCATAAGTCGATTGCGAGGCGCGCTCCCCTACAATCGCCAAAACCGGATCGATTGGCATGACGCGACCGATGATGAAAGTCACAAATAACAGCCCCAGCATCGTCACAGCGATGGAGCCGACGGTCAGAACCGTTGTCTTGATCCAAGGCGGGAGGGACAGGCGCCCCTCCCGGTTGTTATCGGTCATCGCCACTTACTTGGTGACCTGCCAATAGGCAGCCGAGGTCACAGCCTGTCCTGTAGACCAGTTGGTGACATTGTCGCGCAGAGCGGACTGCTCGATCTGCTGGAACATGACCACGAAGGGTGATGTGTCGCGGAATTGCGCCTGAATGTCCTGATACATCTGAACACGCGCCTCTCGATCATTCTCCACCACGGCCGCTTCGACCTTTTTTGTCAAACCACCGGTGTCCCAGCTGTTGCGCCATGCCAACAGACCCGTAGCATTCGCTGCATCCGAGTTGTCCGGGTTGTAGGCAAACGTACCAGCATTGGTTTGCGGGTCAGGGTAGTCTGGACCCCACGCGCCGAGATACACATCCAGCTCACGTGCACGGTATCGCGCGAGGATTTGCTTGGCGGTGCCCACCGTGATGTTCACCTTGATGCCAGCCTGCGCGGCTGCGTTCTGGAAGGACTGACCGATTTCGATCCGTTCCTGTGCTTCGCGCACGCCAATCTCGACTTCGAGGTTCTCGACACCCGCAGCGGCCAATAGCTCCTTCGCCTTTTCTATGTCGTAGCTGAACGGGTTCTCGTTCGACGCCCCCAGATAGGTGGCGGGCAGGAAGTTTTGATGGATCGTGTATTGTCCAGAAAGGAAGCTGTCACGCATGCCTTCATAGTCAATCAGGTGCTTGAATGCCTGGCGGACCTCGGGCTTGCTCAGTTCAGGATGTTTCTGGTTCAATGCCAGATACATCAAACGGCCCTTCAATTCATCGCTGATCTTGACGCCATCTGCCTGTGAGGCACCCGCGACATCTTCCGGGTTGAGGTTGCGCGCGATATCAATGTCGCCGCGTTCCAAAAGCAGACGCTGCGAGGCGCTTTCCAGCACGTGACGCACGATGACCCGCTCCATTGCAGGAGCACCGCCATAGTAGTCCGGGTTGGAAGACAGGGTCACACTCTCATTCGGCTTCCAGCTATCAAGCTTGTAGGGGCCAGAACCGGCTGAATTGGTTTTCAACCATTCATTGCCCATATCCCCGTCGACCTCATTGGCCATCACCGTTTCTTTGTCGACCACGGCACCGATGGTCGCGGTCAGACAGTTCAGAACGAAAGAGGTCGCGTAACGCTTATCCGTCGTGATCATCAGCTTGTTGCCATCGGCCTTGATCGTCTCTGCCACGTTTTCCGGCGTGAAGCCGAATTGGGTCAGAATGAAAGCAGGCGTCTTGTTCAGGATCACAGCGCGTTGCAGGGAAAAGGCTGCATCTTCTGCGCGGACCGGATTGCCGGAATGGAAGTTGACGCCTTCACGCATGGTGAACGTGATCGTCATGCCATCTTCCGAGACTTCCCAGCTTTCGGCCAGATCCGGTTTGTAGCCCGCTTCCAGATCAAGAGGATCAAGGTTGACGAGACGGCTATAGACATTCCGGCTGACATCGGAGCCTGCGAACTCGAAACTCTCCGCTGGATCGATTGTGGTGATGTCATCAATACGGTGCGCGATGACCAACATATTGGCAGGCGTTTCCGCATGTGCTGCGAAGGATGTTACACTGACGGCAAGGCCAATCGCAGCGCTGGTCAGTAATCTGTTAAAGGCATTCATTTCTAGAACCTCTCCTGTTCAACTTCGTTACATCTGGCCAATGGAGTTTATGCCCCCCACGTCTTTTCCAGCACGCGCAGCCAGTTCTCGTGGCAAAGTTTCGACATCAACGCATCGTTGTAGCCGTGTTTTGCCATCGCGTGCCTCAATTCAGGCAACCCTGCACAAGAGGTCAGCGCCTCCGGCACGACAGCCCCATCGTAATCTGAGCCAAATCCCACGCGGTCTTCGCCCAGATGTTCAATCAGGTGATCGAGATGCCTCAGCATCTGCTCAAGCGGGACGTCTGCCAGCATCTTTCCATCATCGCGTAGAAATGCGACTGCGAAATTCAGGCCAACCATCCCATCACTTTCCGCAATCGCTGCAAGCTGTTTGTCAGTCAGGTTCCGAGAATGCGGGCAGATTGCATGTGCATTGGAATGTGTGGCGACCAAAGGTTTCGAAGAGTGACGCGCCACATCCCAGAACCCCGCCTCATTCAGATGTGACAGGTCGACCATGATCCCCAGCGCATTGCAGCGTTTGACCAGACGCAGACCATGATCGGTCAGCCCGGCCCCGATATCGGGCGCGCTGGGATAGCGGAACGGGACACCGTGACCAAAGATCGTCGAACGGCTCCAGACCGGCCCGAGGGAACGAAGCCCGGCCTGATAGAGCACTTCGAGCGTGTTGAGATCAGCGTCGATAGCCTCTGCGCCCTCGATATGAAAAATAGCGGCAATCCGGCCCGCACTCAGAGTATCGCGGAGTTGACCGGCTGTTCGGCACACCGTCAGAGCCCCTCGCTGCTCAAGATCAAAGAGGATGGCGGCCTGTGACATGACAACCGGAAACGCATCTTCCCAATCTATCGGATCCGGGAGCGGCAGATCGTAGGCGTCTTTCGTCATCTCTTCGAACTTGAAATCAAGGTCCATGGGAGAGGGTACATAGACTGCGAAAAAGCCGCCGCCAAACCCACCCGCCTGTGCAGACGGCAGGTCAATCGCGCCATCTCGTCCGGTGACAAAGCTCTCTGCCGCCGACACACCGCCCGCACGGTAAATCTTCAATAAAACATCGTTATGCCCATCAAAAATCGCAGGCTGTTTACGAATTTCCAAAATTGAGACGCCCCCAAGATGTCCAAGAGCCAGCTTAGGCTATAATTTCTCATAGGCTAGAAGAATTAATATGATAAAAGATCATAGATTGATGAGGTTTTTGCAGAGGGTTCCATGGCCGGACGCACATGGCACAGCCTGCCGGAATATGAGGCGTTGCGGGCTTTGATGGAAAGCGGCACGACGTCGAAAGCCGCCACGCGGCTGGGCTTATCGCAATCGGCGGTCAGCCGCTCTATCGCCAGCCTTGAGGCGCGATTGGGCCGAATGCTGTTCGAGCGGGATGGCGGGCGTTTACGTGCAACTTCCGAAGCAACTCAGCTTAACAAACGGCTCGATCCGCTGTTTGAGGCGCTGGATCGCATTGATGGCCCGGTCGAGCCCGCGCGCGAAACGCTTCGTCTGGTTGCGCCACCGACTTATGCGCATCGGTTTCTGGTCAGCCATATCGCAACCTTCTTGACCGCCAACCCACATTTCTTTGTCAGTCTTGAAGTCGCCGCCTCCGAGGATGTGATCAAGAACATTCAGGAGGGGCGCGCAGATTTGGGCATGACCGGCGTTGAACTGTCACGTGACGGGGTCAAACTCGTGCCATTCCGTCAATCCTACGCGGCCTGCGCCATGCCGCGCGGGCATGCGCTGGAGCAGTTAGAGACCATCGGCCCCGAGGATTTGAATGATCAGGCCATTATCGCTCTGACCCACAGGCATTCCCGACGGGCACAATTGGAGAAGGTCCTGACAAACAGCCGGAGCGTTCCGCGCATCGTGGCCGAAGCCTCGACCTCTTTCGCTGCCGTCGATCTCGCGCGTACCGGGTTGGGCATCACAATCGTCAACCCGTTCCCGGTTGCGCAATACCGGTCAGATGACGTCATCTTTCGACAATTCACGTCACCGATCGCATATCGCAGCTATTTTGTAACTTCGGACCACACGCCAACACCCGCCATTGGGCGGGCCTTCATGCGGCACTTGCGGCTTCATACATTGAAAACGCCATTCACGGTTGCGGCTTAATAGGTCGAGGCCTTTCAGTTGTCTGATGTCATCACAGCATCAACCGTCGCACGATCAGGCATGGACGGGGCCGCACCTGCTTTGGTGACAGACAGGCCCGCCGTTGCGCAGCCAAGCTGGGCCGCCTGCATTGGCGTCATCCCCTCTGACAGCCCGGCGGCAAAGCCACCGTTGAAGGCGTCCCCCGCCCCTGTCGTCTCCACCACTGCACCTGCTTTGAGGGCAGGGATCAATCCCACCCCGTGCAGATAGGCGCCTTGCTCCCCCAAGGTGATGATTGGTGTCTTCACGCCAAGCGCCACCAACGCCGCCGAGGCTTTTTCAGCATCCGCAACACTCTTTACGGCGATACCGGTCAGCGCCTCGCATTCCGTCTCGTTCGGGGTGACATAATCGCATAATGCCAGCATGCCTTCCGGCAATTCTGCAGCGGGCGCCGGGTTCAAAATCGTCACAACGCCCGCCTGCCGCGCGACCTGCAACCCGCGCAACGCGGCATCCATTGGCTGTTCAAGCTGCGTGACAAAAACGTCCGCCTCGCCAATCAACGTGGCATTCGCATCAACATCAGCCGCGCTGAGCAGTGCGGCCGCCCCCGGCGCTATGATGATCGCATTATCGCCGGAGCTTTCCTCCACAAAGATATAAGCCGCGCCGGTATAGGAATCACTGATCTGATCAGCATGGGCGATCACCCCTGCCGCGTCCCAGGTATCAAGCGCAAGCTTTGCAAAATCATCCGCGCCCAGTTTTGAAATCATATGGGTTTCTGCCCCGACCTTGGCAGCCGCAACAGCCTGGTTAGAGCCTTTCCCGCCGGGCCCCAATGCGAAACTGTTGCCCATGATCGTCTCACCCATCCGGGGCATACGATCTGCCCGATAGCCCGTGTCCGCCACAAATACGCCGAGTATGACGACTTTACCCATGCTTACCCCTCTTCCGGCGGTACAACGCCTTTGCGAAACGCGAAGCAGCCGTAAAACCGCCGCTCAGCGGTCTGGATCACTGCGTATGCGGACTTGGCACGCTCATAGAAGGCAAACCGTTCCACCCCGACCAAGGTTGGCCCGCCCACCCCATCAACACTGGATTGGACCTCCTCCATCACGGGCAAAATGGCTTGCGGCTCGCCCACGACTTCCATGCGCGCTGCAGCGTCATCAACAAAAGTATCGATGGGGTAGACCGACAGCACTGCGGCAACCACCTCCTGTGCGGATCGGTCGATGCGCAGAACACGGCCAAGCGTCGTTTCGCGCGCAATGCTGTCAGCCGGGAAATTGGTGTCAGCAATGATCAGATCATCGCCGTGCCCCATTGCCCTGAGGGCATAGAGCACATCCGCGTTGAGAATTGGGTCTATACCCTTGAGCATATTGGCACTCCTTCCGGCGACATTTGCGTCCCTACCAGACCCTATCGTCCCCGCACTGGCAAAGGCAATGATACCGCACGCGCTCACAAACCTGATGCCTGCTCCGGCACAGCTGCAATGCTTGCATGTCGCGGGCGGAAAGTGTCACACCTGCACCCATACACCCTAGGAATTCGGAGGCGTTGCCTTTGGCTTTGTTCGATCCTGCACTGATGACCGCCATACGCGACCGGTTTGCGCATGTGGACGCCTGCCCTTTTGAAGGCCCGCGGGTCTTCTTCGAAAACGCAGGCGGTGCATTGACGTTGAAATCTGTGGTCGAGACCTCTGCAACATTTGCCGCGATCCCCGACAATCAAGGCCGCGACAACCCTGCTGCACACGCGCTCGTCGCCCTGATTGAAAAGGCCAAAGCGGATATGCGCGTGATGTTCAACGCCGCACAAGGCCAGTTCTTTGTCGGCGAAAGCGGCACGGAATTGCTGTTCCGCCTGATCCGGACGGCCATCGTCGCGACAGATGAGGGCCGTGTTCTTGGATCAACGGTCGAGCATCCTGCGACGCGCAGCGCCTGTGCGAAATGGTGTGACACCATGGGCAAACCTCATGTCCTCGTCGCGCATGACGATGCCACTGGCGCGGTCGATGCAGATGCCTATGCGGCACATGTGTCGCCCGATACGCGTGTCGCCACAATTCTGCACACATCGCCTGTAACTGGCATGGGAATGGATGTGGCCGCGATCAGCGCCGCAATCCGCGCAGTTGCGCCCGCATGCTACATCATCGTCGACGGCATCCAGCATGCCGCACATGGTCGTCTTGATATCGACAGCTACGACATCGACGGCTACGTAATTTCACCCTACAAGTGCTTTTCGCGACATGGCTATGGCGTCGCATGGGCCTCAGATCGGCTACATGATCTGCCGCATGAGCATCTGTTGAACGCTCCGGGCGATCCGTGGGAGTTTGGCACGCGTGACACAGGCGCCTACGCAACGTTTTCAGATGTGGTGGATTATTTCGACTGGTTGGGCGGCGAAGTCTCCGGGGAGGACAACCGCCGTGCACGGATCGTTGCGGCGGGGCAAGCTATCCACGCGCATGAAACCGCACTTTGTGATGCAATGATTCATGGCACCGGCAATCTCAAAGGGCTGGCTGACATGCCGGAGGTTACGATCATCGGCGGCATCGACAATCCGCGGCGCGAAGGGCTGGTCTGCATTGCAGTTGATGGGATGGAAGGCCCTGATGTCGTCACTGCGCTGCGTGCGCATGGGCTGCGGACGCATACGCGCAAGGCCGACCATTATTCCGGCAATATCCTTGATCCTCTAGGGCTGTCTTCGGCCGTGCGCGTGTCGATGTGTCACTACAATACGCAAGCCGAGGTCGCGCAGTTCCTGCAAGCCATGCGAGAAATTATCAATACAGAACAGTGATTTGAACACCAATATCGCGAATAATTTGGCGCATTCGGAACCAATTCTTCGGCCAAGTGTTTCTTCTTCACGACAGCACAAATGCTGAAAGGAGAAGACAATGACATATTTTATCAAGACAGCGACCTGCGCAGTAGCCCTCACGCTGGGCAGCGGCGCATTTGCCGTAACACCAATCAAAAGTGTTGATGTAGATGTCGATCTCGAAGCCATTCAAAACGCAGAAGCTGCGACATTCTGGACTGACATCGCTGAGGACATCGAAACCGAAATCGCGACACGCATTGTCTCGCAGATTGAAGAAGACGGCGCGGCGCTGTCAATTGACATTGATGAGCTTTCGTTGGCCAACACCTTCCAGACCACGTTTGGCTCAGCAGAGAATTATCTGGTCGGTGACGTGCTGATCAGCAATCCGCTCAAAACGACTGACCATCAGTTCTACACGTTGAAAGTCAGCTTCGAGCAAGCGCGCGCGTATCTGCCGGAAAACGTCGACTTCAATGAACTGACCTCCGACAGCCCGTATTACTATGACAGCATGGTCGACGCCTTCGCAGACAATGTTGTCTCGAAACTCAAGTAAGAGTTCGACCGCTGTTACACGTCGCCGCCCAGTTATCCGCTGGGCGGCGATTTTTTGTTCCGCAGACCGCAGAACTCAGATGCCAATGCACCGATGCCACAACCCTTGGGGTCTGTTGGCCTTTCTGGTGAACTTCATCCTCTATCTTGGGCCGGCGATGCTTGCGCTTGCCTTGCTGATCGCGGGTCTTATCACATTTGATGGCGCCTACGGTTTACTGCCCGCAGCCCTTTATCTTGCAATGAATGCGACGGAGGGGGAGTTTGTCACCTTCGTACTTGTCGGGCGCAGCATGTCCGTCAATCCATTGCTGGTCTTCTTTTCACTCGTGTTCTGGCTGTGGCTTTGGGGACCGGTCGGCGGCTTCATTGCGATCCCAGGGCTCATCTGGTTCATGGTGGTCGCAAAGACGATGTTAGCCCCCTCGCCCCGCGAAGGCGAAGATCAGCCCACCGCACATGCGCTGTCGAACGCACCGCAGGCCTAGTAGTCGTTCGCCCCTTCGCTGAATTCGGTGATCGGGAACGTCAGCACCATCCGGTAGCGGTCATCCATTTGCTCTGCGTCCATCTGGCCCCCAAGCTGCATGGTAAAAGCGCTGATGAGCTGCGCGCCCAACCCTGTGCTTTCTGCGTCGGTCGCACCGGCCATCGAGTTTTCAAAAACGAATGTGCAGTTCTGGTCGTCGTCAACCTTCAGGGACAGAGTGATCCAACGCTGCCCGGTTTTGTCGGGCCCCAGATACTTCATCGCATTGGTACTGGCTTCCGCCACCAAAAGTGAAAGCGGAACTGCCTGATCCGGGTAGAGCAAGACCGTGTCCACGTCGATTGTTCTGATGACGCTGGATTGCGTTTCTTCTCCAATCTCGACGGATTTCTCGACGATCTCTTCGACGAGACGGCCAGCATTTACCCGCCCGCCGCGCTGCGACTGATACAGGTCACGGTGAATTGTGGCGAGGCTGAGAACGCGGTCCTGTAATCGCGCAAGAACGTCTCTTGTTTCCGCGTGCAGGGCCTTTCTGCTTTGCATGCTCATGATTGACGAAATCAGCTGCAAATTGTTCTTCACGCGGTGATGCACCTCTTTGAGCAGGACATTCTTATCGCGTAGATTGTCCTCCAGTTTGGCCTCATCCCGTAAGATCGTCACAGCCATCTCGAAGAAGTCATCCTCCATTTCCGCCAGTTCCGCAGGCGGCGAAAGTGTCGATTGTGTCGCCGGAAGGCGCCGGTCTTTTGCAAAGCCTTTCATGTTTCTGCCCAAAGCCCGGACATGACGAATGACAAGTCTGTGGATCGCGAAAAGAGCCACTGCGAGGCTTGCAATCCACATCAGCACCGGGAAAAGCCAAATCGGAAGTTGACCAAGGAAGGGTTCAACGGAGTCGGCGTCTGGATCCCATACACCAAGCGTGTAGACCGTGTCCTCGATGATGGGCACGACCGAAAAAATGCGGTCTTCATTGAGCTTATCGCGGGCAGAGAACGAAAACCCGCCCTGCCCCGTCAGTTGATCAAGTGTCATTGCGCTGGGCGTATCAAGATAGGCTGCATTTATGTCGCCGCCCGATGTCAGAATAACGCCCTGAGCGTTGAAGGTTATCACATTGGTGAGCCCTGGAAAATCCGATCCCTCCTTGATGGGTTCCAGACGCGCATGCGGGACGGAAACCGAGATCATTCCTCTAAACTGACCGGATTCATAATACGGCTCAGACACGACAATCACGGATTTTCCGCTGAGGGGCGCCTCCTGATTGATGGTGACGCGCGAACTGCCTTCGCGCATTGACGCGTCGAAATCCTCAAAATCAGAAAAGTCAAAGCTACGCCCGGCGGATGAACACACCATCTGGCCAGAAATCGGCAGAACGCCGACGAAGCTGAACCGCGCATTCGCGGCAACAAAGGCACGCAGATATTCAGTGCATACGGCATCATCGGCCAGTTGAGCCTGCAGCGCGCCGAGCATGCGCGCAGCGCCGCGGGCCTGCTCAATGACGACGCGTTCGTCAAATGACGCCTGCTCCGTTCTGGTCAAGAGCACCAGTTCTGCGTTCTGGCGCTGCGCATCCCCAACCTGCTTGGTTTGGTTCACGGCGATCAAGCCGATGGGCAGCAGCGCCAGAGACAGCATAGCCAGAAGGCGAAATCTCAGGCTGTTAAACAGGGCTTCGGTCTGTGTCGGGGTCTGTGCTTGGCTTTCGCCGTCCGCGACGCTGCTCACCGGCTGACTGGCCCGCTATCTGCCACAACCGCCATCGTTGCCGGATCAGTCAACTCCATCGCGGTGTCATCACTATGATCCAATAGATCGGCCAATCGCGCACGCCCCCTATTGGCGCGGCTCTTGATTGTACCCACAGCAACCCCACACATGTCAGCCGCTTCCTCGTAAGAGAAACCAGACGCGCCGACCAAAACCAAAGCCTCGCGCTGTTCGTCAGGCAGCTGTTCGAAAGCATCCTTGAAATCAGCGAGCTGCAATTTCCCATCATGTTCGGGTTTGACCGAAAGGCGCTCTGTGAAGGCGCCATCGACGTCAGGCACCTCGCGTTTGGCCTTGCGTCGGCTGGAGTAATACGTGTTGCGCAATATCGTAAAAAGCCAGGCGCGCATATTCGTGCCGACTTCGAATTTTTCGATATTGGTCCAAGCCTTGACCACCGTGTCTTGCACCATATCATCTGCAGTCGCACCGTTGCGAGTGAGGCTCAGAGCAAACGCGCGCAACGCTGGCAAATGATTGACCAACTCATCTCTCGGGTCGGGACTACTCATTTTTTGGCGCTCTTTTGAGTGTCTTGATCTTTGAGTTGCGACAGCAAATCCTTAAAACGATCCGGCAATTCTTCTTGCACCAAATCAGAATAAAGCCGTTTCAGATTGTCATCGACCAACGCCTCAAAACGCTGTTTCTTTTGATTGCCTTCTTGAGCCATGGGCTGCCTCTACTCAGCTAGGTTGCAATTAAATTTGACACAGTTTGGAACCAAACGCACATCGAGAGCGTTAGGTTCCATAAAACATCAAAAAAGGTCGAAAAAAATGACGACAGCGAAAGATGATCTGGATTTTTCAGAACAGGTCGGGACAGATCTGCCTTTTTTACGCAGATACGCCCGCGCATTGACAGGCTCACAAACCACTGGCGACACGTATGCTGTTGCAACGTTAGAAGCGATTTTAAGCGACCGCTCGGTTTTTGACTCTGTGAACTCAATCAAAGTCGGTCTGTTCAAGTGCTTCCATTCGATTTGGACCAGCGCAGGCACACCGGTAGAGACCTCTGGCAATGGCGTGCATTCTCGTACCCATGCTTTGTTGAGCCGGTTGACCGAAAACACGCGCGAAGTCTTGCTTCTTCGGACCATCGAAGACTTCAGCTTCACGGACATTGCGGCCATCATCGGGTCAGAAATTTCCGAAGCGCGCAACTTGTTGGCCATCGCACAAGAAGAGATGGCCGATAGCGTCACTGGCAAAGTGCTGATTATCGAAGATGAAGCCATCATCTCTACCGATCTGACAGCGATCGTGACCGACCAGGGCCATACTGTGACAACAATTGCACGCACCAGAGACGAAGCGGTTATTCAAGGCACGAAAGACAAACCCGATCTGATCCTTGCCGATATTCAACTCGCAGATAACTCGTCTGGCATCGACGCGGTCAATGATCTTCTGGCTGTGCTCGGGACAGATTTGCCAGTGATATTTATCACCGCTTTCCCGGAACGCCTTTTAACAGGTGAGCGTCCTGAACCAGCCTTTCTGATTTCAAAACCCTATCGGGAAGATCAGGTCCGCTCGGCCGTCAGTCAGGCGATGTTCTTTGCGTCTACGGAGACATTGAAGTCCTGACAGAAAAGCGCCGCGATCCCGTAGAGGGCGCGGCGCTTATCCAACTGTTTTATTTCAGTTATCCCGCACGTCTGAACAAGCGCGCAACCAGCGTGATGACAAACAATGCGACGAAGATGAAGAACAGGATTTGCGCAATGCCTGCAGATGCGCTTGCGATGCCACCAAACCCGAAGATTGCCGCAATGATCGCGACGACGAAGAAGACCAGCGCCCAATGTAACATTTTTGATTTTCCTTTCCTTGATAGGTCTCATTTCCTTCACATCTGATGGGAAAACGCGGCGCGGGCAGATCTGTTCCAAAAGAAATCTCGAAATTTCGTTGGAACTTCTCCGCGCTGTAAAGGTTTTGTCAGCAGGAAATGCAGATAAAAAAGGAGACTGTTACATGGCACGCAAACTCGCAGAAGTTGCGGCAACCGAAACAACAATTCAGGATCTCAGCGCGCAACTCTCGACGCTGAAGAAAGACGTCTCAGCGCTGACTGAGCTGCTCGGCGATTACACGTCCACCAAGGGATCGCACTTGGCAGATGCCGCGAAGGAACAATTCAGTTCCGTTCGTGAAGAAGGTAAGGCGCACGCGCAGGCTGCCGCTGAGAAAGCAACTGAGCAGATAACGCGCGTCAATGATCAGGCGCATGCATTCGTCAAAAACCAACCCGCAACAGCCATGGGCGTTGCTGCTGGTGTCGGCTTTTTGGTCGGATTTATGAGCGGACGCAAATAATGCTGGACGCATTGAAATCTAAAGCTGCCTGTACGGCAAAGCGGGCGGGTCTCCTGAGCGGAGGCCTGCTTATGCTGTCTGTCGGAACGGCGTTCCTCACGGTCGCCGCATGGATCTACCTGACAAGCCTTGCTGACGCTCTGACAGCAGCGACAGTCATTGGCGCCGTCTATTGTGGGTTGGGTTTTGTTCTCTTCGGCTGGGCATCAACAGGCACGGGAAGGACCAAAGAGCACACCGTCACGGAGGCCCGTTCCCATGCCACGACCGAACATCACCCGCCGCTCATGCAAGCTTTTTTGCACGGCATGCAAGCCGGCGTAAACGCAACCCATCATCGCTAAACACCTGCGCGTGCGGCAAGCCTGCCGCGCCATCATGGGAACTACCGGTAAAGCGGACGTTCTTACGGGAAATGAGGTGGTGGTGGGCGACCCTGGAATCGAACCAGGCGTGCGTCTCCGCGAGGGAGTTACAGTCCCCTGCCACACCTTGCGGCCTGTCGCCCACTAGGCGGCTGATCTAATGGGGCCTCCCTTCCCCGTCAACATGAAAACCACCGGACCCTTGCTCTTTTCTTGCGCAAATGTTCAACGTCGCCGCATGAAACAGAAAAAACCCAAATGGGTCGTCCAGAAAGAACGCGACAAACGCGCCGCTGCGGCGGAGACCGTGTGGCTTTTCGGCATCCACGCAGTGCGCGATGCGCTTGAAAATCCGATGCGGGAACGCTTGCGCCTGATTGTCACGAAGAACGCCCATGATCGGTTGGCTGACGTTATTGTAGCTTCCGGGATGACACCGGAATTTTCAGACCCGCGCAAATTCGCGGCACCGCTTGATCCGCAATCTGTGCATCAGGGCGCAGCCCTTGAGGTCAAGCCGCTGGATTGGGGAAATGTCAGCGATATCTGCGCGCCGCGCGGGCAACCAGCGCGGGTGATCTTGCTGGATCGCGTCACAGATCCGCATAATGTCGGCGCGATCCTGCGGTCCGCCGAGGTGTTCGGCGCGCGCGCAGTAATTGGCGTGCAGCGTCATTCCGCGCCCGAAACCGGAGCCTTGGCCAAAACCGCCTCAGGCGCGTTGGAGCGCCAGCCTTACTTGCGCATCAAGAACCTCGCCACCACGATGGAGGCGCTCCGCGAGATGGGCTACACCCTGCTCGGTCTTGACGGGGAGGCGGATGCGACCTTGCGTGATGAGGCGGCAAAGCATGAGGGTGCCATTGCACTTGTGCTTGGCGCAGAAGGCCCAGGTCTGCGCGACAAAACCAAAGACACATGCGACAGGCTTGTCAGGATCGACGCGTCCGGCGGATTTGGTTCGCTCAACGTCTCGAATGCGGCGGCGGTCTCCCTATATGAAGTGCAGGCCAGAACTTAGGAACCCGCATGCCCCAATCGATTAAGATCGCGACCTGCAATTACTGTGGCGGTCGCACGATGCTGAAACCCACTGCGCGAAGGGGACATGAACTGGCCTGCGGGTCCTGCGGCGCACCGCTGCACGAGATGAAATGGCTCAAAGCGCCTGAACCGGCTGCAGCGCCGAAACGCAAACCGATCAAACCAACGCGCCCTGTCCGCCCGGAACCGATCAAACCGCGCAAAAGCTACAAGCGAAAGAAGCGCCGCAAGTCATTCTTCAAAGAGATGATCGAAGAAGTCTGGGACTTCGCTGAAGACATATTTGACTGACCTGTCTGTTGTTCACGAGTTTGTCAAAACCCTCGAACTGAGGCGTCCCGTTCCTATCTGTAATTCATGAAGACGCTGCACTCGGAACTGCGCGTCTGACAACACTGTCCCTCGTTCCGCAACTGGCACCCGTGGTCCCCCCGCGGGTGCCTTTTTGTATGCAGCATTGCCATTTCCCAAGCGGAGGGGTCATATGCGGCGATGGAGTATTCGGACGAAAAACTGCGCTTGATTTTGACGGAGACACGGGTTGTGGCCTGTGTGGGCGTCTCATGTAACCCTGTACGCCCCAGTCACTATGTTGCGCGCTACCTTTCGCTCAAAGGTTTTACTGTCTTCGGCGTGAATCCGGGACATGCAGGCGAGACGCTGTTTGGCCAGACAATCTACAGCTCGCTCGGTGACATTCCCACAGGTGCAAAGATCGACATGGTCGATATCTTCCGCCGCTCCGATGCCGTCCCTGCCATAGTCGACGAGGCCTTGGATCGCCTACCCGATCTCAAAACGATCTGGATGCAGATCGGTGTGACCCATTCTGAGGCCGCCGCAAAAGCCGAAGCCGCAGGCATCGCTGTTGTTCAGGACCGCTGTCCGAAGATCGAGTATCAGCGCCTCTTTGGTGAACTGCGCATGGGCGGTTTCAACACCGGCGTGATCTCGTCAAAGCTGTGAGCGCCGGAAATCCGCCTGTTGCTGCGGTTGCGCAACATCCCGGTAGCCAACCCGTGAAACTCAGGACACATTGACCCCGCTTCCCTCTAAACGGAGAACCGATCTCATGATCACCCGTCGCTTGTTTTTATTCTCGATCAGTGCTTTGGCCGCCTGTGGTCGTGCAGAACCGGAGATCATTGAGGCCCCGCAGGCGCAGCTTTTTCCCGGTGAAACGCCCGAGATGCGGGCCCTGATCATAAAATGGGCCGCAATCCATGAAATCCCGGAAAGTCTGCTGCACCAGGTGATCCAGCGCGAAAGCGATTACCGGGCGGATGCGCGCAATGGTCCTTATTGGGGATTGATGCAAATCCTGCCGCAAACCGCACGCACCATGGGACATCGCGGCCCACCTTCAGAGCTTCTGAATGCGGAGACAAACCTGAAATATGCGGGCAAGTATTTGCGCGGCGCCTGGCTCGTCTCTGACGGTGACGAGGCCACCGCCGTCAGCTGGTACGCGCGCGGATACTACTACGAAGCCAAACGCCGGGGCATGTTGGTCGAGACCGGATTGCGCCCCGCCTGATGCGCTGGTTGTAGGCGCGCGCAGCACAGCGTAATGTCCGCCCGAAATGATATCGGAAAAAGGGGGCATCCATGTCCGACGACACAGAAATCTACGGCTTTGACACGCTTCAAATTCACGCAGGCGCACGGCCTGACCCAGCCACAGGCGCACGCAACACGCCGATTTACCAATCCACAGCCTATGTTTTCCGTGACGCCGAACATGCTGCGGCTTTGTTCAATCTGCAGGAAGTGGGCTACATCTATTCACGCCTGACGAACCCGACCGTCGCAGTATTGCAGGAACGGATCGCGACGCTGGAAGGTGGCGTTGGGGCTGTGTGCTGCTCGTCGGGGCACGCGGCACAGATCATGGCGCTGTTTCCGCTGATGCAACCGGGGCGCAATGTCGTCGTCTCCACGCGCCTTTATGGTGGCACGGTCACGCAGTTCAGTCAGACGATCAAACGCTTCGGCTGGTCCGCGAAATTTGTGGACTTCGATGACACTGCCGCTGTCAAAGCCGCAATTGATGATGACACCCGTGCGATCTTTGGTGAAGCCATCGCCAATCCGGGCGGATATATCATGGATGTGCGCGCGATCGCCGATATTGCAGATGATGCAGGCATACCATTGATCATCGACAACACGACGGCCACGCCCTATCTGCACCGCCCCATTGAACATGGCGCGACGCTCGTGGTCCATTCAACGACCAAGTATATGACGGGCAACGGCACTGTGACCGGCGGATGTGTCGTGGATTCAGGCAAGTTCGACTGGAGCGCCTCTGACAAGTTCCCCTCCCTCTCTGAGCCTGAGCCTGCGTATCACGGCCTCAAATTCGCAGAGACATTCGGTCCGCTGGCCTTCACCTTCCACGGCATCGCCATTGGGCTGCGCGATCTCGGCATGACCATGAATCCACAGGGCGCGCATTACACGCTGATGGGGATTGAGACACTGAGCCTGCGGATGGATCGTCACGTTGAGAACGCGGAAAAAGTCGCGCAATGGCTGGAAAATGACGACCGGATTGATTTCGTCACATATGCCGGTCTGAAGTCTTCGCCTTACTTTGAACGGACCAAGACGGTCTGCCCCAAAGGCGCGGGCGCCTTGTTCACCTTTGCTGTCAAAGGCGGCTACGAGGCTTGCGTGAAACTGGTCGACAGTCTCGAAATCTTCTCTCATGTCGCGAACCTGGGCGACACGCGCTCGCTTATCATTCACTCCGCTTCCACCACGCATCGCCAATTGACGGCGGAGCAACAGGAAGCCGCAGGTGCCGCGCCGAATGTGGTGAGGGTGTCCATCGGATTGGAAGATGCCGACGACATCATCCGTGATCTCGATCAGGCCTTGAGCAAGGCAACAAGTTGATGGCAAAAAACGGGGGCTTCAGCCCCCGTTCTTACATCTTCAATCGCGCAGCAATTCATAAGTGATTGTGAAGCTTGCTGAT
The DNA here is from genome assembly GCA_039195745.1 of Pseudomonadota bacterium. Classification (GTDB taxonomy): domain Bacteria; phylum Pseudomonadota; class Alphaproteobacteria; order Rhodobacterales; family Rhodobacteraceae; genus Litoreibacter. Next base: position 43,913 of record JBCCVD010000014.1, read on the forward strand.
AGGCTGACCTCGCCGGAGGCAACTGGTATCGCGGCCCGCGAGAAGCTTTCGGCCTGCAGCATTTGAGGGCGTTGCTCAGAGCTGTGCTCTTGCATTGTCAACACACGACCAAGTCTGACACCTGTGGCCTCCGCCATGATCTGGGCTTTGCGCAGCGCATCTTTTATTGCAGCCTCGCGCGCCTGATCCATCAACGGGCCGGGCTCAGCAAAACCAAAACTCAGCCCTTCGAACCGGTTCGCGCCACTCTCGCCAACCGCGTCCAAAATCTCGCCCAACTGGGCAAGATCACGCACCCGCACGGTCAACAGGTTCGAGGCCAGATAACTTGCAATGCGCTGCCCTTCGCTTCCACTTGAGCGGATTTTGTACCGTTCCCATTGCGGTGAAACCTGCAATTGGCTGGTTTGCAAATCCCGCGGCGCGATTTCAAAGCGCTCCAGGCTCGCGAAGACCGCCGCAGACCCCTCGCGCATCTGCCTTAACGCCGCCGCTGCTGTCGGTTCATTGACAGTCACACCCAGGGTTATCGTTGCCATATCAGGGGCTTGCGCCACGGTCCCCATCCCGCTCACGCTGAATTGCGGGACCGGCGCGTCCGCGAAAACTGCAAAGCCCGAACAGACCAGAAAGCCAAGCGCTGCCAGTTTGGTTTTGATGAAAGTCACGATCACGTCTCCTTCGACTTAACGTCTCATTGTAGGTTTGACGCTTAACTCTTGCCAATCCTTGGTTTTTCTTTCGCGTCCTGCGATTTATGTTATAGAAATGAAGAGTTAGGGGGCGGAGCAGATGATCACGCGCCCTGTTTTTGTCGCGCCGCATTCAGGCGTATAGAAAGTATGTGAGACCCGAGCGCCGAAACATGACGCCAAATTTTGCACTGGATCTTTCCGAAGACGGCATCGTTCTTCTACATCGCTCGCCAACTGGCGGGGGATGGTTCCGCGAAGGTCGCGTCGATTTTGCCACGGATGACATCGCCGAAGGTCTGTCTCAACTTCGTGCCCGCGCCATTGAGCTGGAGGGCGAGGAGTTTCACACGAAGCTGATCCTGCCCTCTTCGCAACTGTTGTTTACAACCGTGTCCGCTGAAACTGACATCGCTGCGGCGTTGGAAGAGCGCACGCCGTATCGGGCCGATCAGCTCAGCTATACGAGTTCCGGCGAGGGCGACCATATCAAGGTTGTTGCCGTCGCGCTGGAAACGCTTGGCGAGGCGGAGGGCTTTATCGCCCCGCATGGGCTGAACCCCGTGGGCTTTACCGCAATCCCGCAGCCCCACCAGTTCGATGGCGAACCGATGCTGGGCGGAACATTGCTGGGCGCGGACGGGTTTGACCCCGATCCTGAGCCCATCAATGTCATCGAAAAACCGACATTTCTGCCTGACCCCGTTGCACCGATGGAAGACGAGCCGGAAGAGCCGCAAGAGCGAGAGGCAGAAGCGCCCGAGGCAGCAGCGTCCGAAGGGGAGCCCGTCGAAGACGAACCACAGGCGGACGAGCCAGAGACAGAGGAAAGGCCCGCAGAAGACGTATCAGTGGCGGAAACACCAGAAGACGTGGAACCGGCTGACGAACAAGCAGGCCAACCCGCAGCATTTTCGAGCCGGCGGCGTGGGTCGGAAGACAGCATCGTCACCGAAACCGACTCCCGCGTCACGAAGCTTGCCGCACGGATCGCGGTTCCTGATCCGGTGCAAAATGCAGCCCCCAAGCTCGGCGCAGCGACACCCAAACCCGCAGCACCAGTGGCGCCGAAGATCAAATCGGTTGCCGCCACAAAGCCCGTACAAAAACCAGTCCCGGTTGTCCCGCCACCGCCACCACCGTTGCAAGCCGACAGAACCGGCCCCGCAACAGTCGAAGACCCCATCGCAAAACTGGCCGCACAAGATCGTCGCGGCAAGCCGCGCTATCTTGGGCTGATCCTGACTGCGATCCTGCTGGTCTGCTTGGGGCTGGCAGCGATGCTGTCTTCCTATGTGCTGCCGGACAATGCGGTCAGCCGCTTCATATTTGGCTCCGATCCTGAAACCGAAATCGCTGCGGATACGACGACCGAACCCGCGCTGATCGAAGGGCCGGAGGCGGATATCTCGTTGGAAGAAGAGTTCGATCTGGCCAGCTTGCCGATGGACCAAACCCTGCCCGACCTGACAGACAATACCAGCGATTTTCTGCCAGCGGAAACCGTCCCTGCCGCTGAACCTGCGCAAGCCCCGCGCCCGGAACCTTTCACAGAAGCCGATGCGGAAGTCGCATATGCGGCGACAGGCATCTGGCAGCATGCCGCAACGCTCGGCCTCGACAAAGCACGGCCCAGCACATTGGACGACCTCTATGTCGCCTCGCTGGACCCTGACCCGCAATTCGAAGACGCACCGGCACTGCTGCCAATCTCTGACGGGGAAGTCGCACTGGTGGCCTTCACGCCACCACCACCTGCAGGTGTGATTTTTGACATCGATGAACGCGGCCTTGTGCGGGCCACTCCGGAAGGCGCTCTGAACCCCGAAGGAATAATCGTCTATCTCGGTGCGCCGCCTGTGCGTGCGATCCAGCGCCCTGATACGGGTGCGCCTGAACAGGCCGCGACAGCTGATCCTGAAACACCCGCTACGGCGGAGGCGGAGACAGAGGCACCGCAGATAAATGCGCAAGAGGCCCGTCTTGCGGCCATCCGCCCAACGCAGCGCCCCGCTAATCTGACCGAGACGCAGGAGCGCGCCACACTGGGCGGGCTGTCCAGAGCGGAGCTCGCCGCGATCCGTCCGCTACAACGCCCAGCCTCAGCTCAAGCACAGGCCGAAGCGATTGCGCGCGCGCTTGCAGAAGCGGAAGCCGCAACCCAGGCGGAGGCAGAAGCCGCACTTGTGGCTGCGACAGCGCAGGCTGTCACCCGCTCCCTGCGAGCACAGCAGCGTCCGGGCAATTTCGAACGCGTCGTCGCGCAGGCACGTGCAACACCGCGCGACACACCGGCTGCCGCAACAGCGCGGACGCAGACCGCGAGCGCCTCAACGGCTGCTCCCAGCAGAGCGACGGGCCCCGCTGTTGCGCGGTCCAGTCGCGCTCAGCCAACCGGTCGCGTCTCGACCACTGTAGCACGGGCCGCAACAGACAATAATGCAATCGCATTGGGCAAAGTCGCATTGGTCGGCGTCTTCGGGACCTCCTCGAACCGCAGCGCCCTAGTGCGCATGCCAAATGGCCGCTTCAAAAAAGTCTCAATCGGCGACCGTGTTGACGGGGGCCGTGTCGCTGGAATTGACAGCAATTCGCTGCGCTATGTCAAAGGTGGGCGTTCGGTGACGCTGCAAATGCCAAAGGGCTAGACGAGAAGCGCTGCGGCCAACCCCAGAAACGCGAAGAAGCCGACCACATCCGTCACCGTCGTCACGAAGGCGCCGGACGCGAGCGCTGGATCAATACCGACGCGTTCCAGCCCGATAGGGATAAGAATGCCCGCCAATGCTGCAACGACCATGTTGACGACCATTGCAACAGCAATCACCAAACCCAACAGCGGCGTGCCAAACCACAGGATGCCGATCCCGCCCATCACCACCGCGAAGATCAAACCATTCAGCAAGCCCGCAACAGCCTCCCGCCTCACCACGCGCAACAGGTTCGCGCCGGTCAGGTCTTTCGTAGCAATTGCCCGCACGGCGACGGTTAACGATTGCGTCCCCGCATTCCCCCCCATTGAGGCGACAATCGGCATCAACACTGCCAGCGCCACGATTTGAGCGAGGATCTCTTCGAATTGCGCGATTACAACGGAGGCAAGAACAGCCGTCAGCAAGTTCACGGCCAGCCAAGGAAAGCGCTGTTTCGCAGTCTCCAGCGTCCGGTCGGAGATACTTTCATCCCCGCCCGCACCGGCAAGGCGCAGGATGTCCTCGCCCGCTTCGTCATCAAGCACGACCATCGCATCATCGATGGTGATGACCCCGACCAGCCGCTCATCCTCATCGACCACGGGCGCTGAAATCAAGTGATACTGGTTGAACGCATAGGCAACGTCACTTTCCATCTGCGTCGCGGGGATCGTACGAAAGCTGTCTTCAGTCAGATCACGCAAAGGTGTCACACGTTTCTCGCCCAGGATACGGCCAAGCGTGACATAGCCCACCGGATGATAGGCGGGGTCGACCAGCATCACATGGTAAAACTGCTCAGGCAGCTCAGAAGACCTGCGCATGAAATCAATGGCTTGACCGACATTCCAATCCTCCGGCGCGACCACCATCTCACGCTGCATCAAACGCCCGGCGGAGAATTCAGGATAGCTCAGCGCGTCTTCCACGACAGCCCTGTCTGCGACATCCAACGCATCGAGGATAAGCTCTTGCTGATCTTCTTCGAGATCTTCAATCAGGTCGACAACGTCATCGGATTCAAGCTCCCGAACGGCGCCTTTAAGCACATGGTTCGGGAGAAATTCGATCACTTCTTCGCGGAGCGACTCTTCCAGTTCGGACAGCACTTCGCCGTCCAATCCAGTCGACCAAAGTGACAGCAAAGCGCGCCGTTCACTGTCGCTGATCTGTTCCAGAAGGTCAGCAATGTCAGCCGGGTGCAGCGGCTCCAGCAAGACATCAAGCGCGCGCGCATTCGTGGCGTTGATGGCCTCCAGCACCTCAGCGACAACGCTGGCGTCGAGGTGATACCCATCATCAGACTTTTCGGTGACGGCTGCGCCAGCCTCGGGGTTTGGATGCTCGGTATTCGGATCGCTCATCGGTGTCCCCTTGCCTGTATCTGAACCGCTTACCTGTACTTTAGACAATGCCAGAATGGGGTGATACCCGTTTCAGCAATTTCCTTTTGTCGGATTGAGAGGTAGCACTGTCGCATGACACATGCCGCTCGGATTCTTCTTGGCCAAACACTCAGTTTCACTTCTGATCCGTTCGCAGAAGGGTTGGATGCCGCGCACCACCATGCGAACGGCGCCGTACTGATCGAAAACGGTCTGATCAGTTGGGTCGGCCCCGCCGAGAACCGACCGCAACCTCCCGGTGCGCAGGTGACAGATTATGGCGAAAAACTGATCATGGCGGGATTTATCGACGCGCATGTGCATTACCCGCAGACCGCAAAGATCGCGAGCTGGGGCACGCGGCTGATTGACTGGCTGAACAACTACACCTTCCCCGAAGAGGCCCGGTTCAGCGATCCAGACTACGCCGCCATGATTGCGACGCGATATTTTGACCTTGCATTGGCACATGGCACCACAAGCATGTGCAGCTTTGCAACGATCCATCCTGAAAGCGTTGACGCATTCTTTGCAGAGGCACAAAAGCGCAATCTGCGCGCGCTTGGCGGCAAAACCTGCATGGATCGCAATGCCCCTGACACTCTGCGCGACAATGCCCAGTCAGCATATGATGACAGCAAAGCGCTCCTCGACCGCTGGCACGCTGTGGAGCGTCTAGGCTATGTGATCACCCCGCGGTTTTCGCCGACGTCGACGCCCGAGCAATTAGAGGCACTTGGCGCGCTTTGGGCTGAGCGGCCAGACTGCCTGATGCAAACCCATCTGTCCGAGCAGCCTGAAGAAATCGCTTGGGTGAAAGAGCTGTTTCCGACGGCTCGCGACTATCTCGACACTTATGAGGCACACGGGCTTCTGGGCAGCAACGGCCTTTACGGGCACGCGATACATCTCACGCAACGCGAGCGCGACCGCATCCGCGAACACGGCGCGGGTCTGGTGCATTGCCCGACATCTAATACGTTCCTTGGCTCCGGTCTGTTCGACATGGCGGGGCTCAAATCCGAAGGTCAGCGCGTGGGTCTTGCCACCGATACCGGAGGGGGCTCATCCTTTTCCATGCTGCGCACAATGGCGACGGCCTACGAGGTGGCCCAACTCAAAGGAGACGTCTTGCACCCGGCAGAGCTGCTTTGGCTTGCGACGCAAGGCTCCGCACAAACGCTTCATCTGGAGACCAAAATCGGCAACCTTTCGGCTGGGATGGAGGCGGATTTGATCGTGCTTGACCTCGCTTCAACGCCTGCGATCTCACAGCGATATGCGCAAGCCAAGGATTTCTGGGAGGCCGTTTTCCCGACGATCATGATGGGTGATGACCGCGCAATCCACGCGGTGTGGATCAACGGCACTGTACGTTAGCAACCCGAAGCACCGAAGACCAGGACCCAAATGTTGCCCGCCGCCCGTGCAGATCCGTATTCCCGGGCCTGCGCGCTCAGATTGTTGCGCCTGTGCCCTGTACTGTTCATCCAGCTTTCCATCGCGGCAGACGCAGTTGGCTGTCCTTGCGCGATGTTTTCAGCCACGAAGCAAAAGCCATAGCCTTGCGCGCGCACGCGATCACCCACGCTGGAGCCATCAGAGCCCGTGTGGCTGAAACTGCCGTTGCGTGCCATATCCTTCGCATGCGCCTGCGCTGCCGCCTTGAGTTGCGCAGATAGCGAAAGCGGGGATAAGACAACCTCTGCGCGACGCGCATTCAACAGGCGACCAACTTCGGTGGTACCGACCACGCTCGCACGCGATTTTGCAACTGGCACCGGTTCAACTGCCCGGATCTCTGGCGCCGTTTCGGGCGCGGCGTCCGGACCACAGGCAGCGAGCGCACAGACAGCGCCAAACACTGTTACAAAAAAGGGTTTCACATCATTTCTCCCGTCAGCACATCAACTGTTGCACCATGTCATTTTGCGTTCGGACTGTCGTACCCAGATCAAGCGTCATCATCTGCCCGCCGGCGACAATCCTGCGCCCCTCAACCAGCAAGTCACGCACTTGCATCGGCCCCGCCAGAAGCAAAGCGGCCGGATCCCATGACCCGGCGCTTTCTATTCCCGAAACATCCCAAATCGCCAAATCCGCCCGGAAGCCCGGCTTGATCTGTCCGCATTCAGCGCCACGCCCCAGAACGCCTGCGCCACCGCGCGTGGCCAGCTTCAACGCGGCGCGGGCGGAAAAGGCTGTGCCGCCATGGGCCACACGCTGCAGCAACAAGGCCTGCCGCGCTTCGGCCATCAGATTGCCAGCGTCATTTGAGGCAGAGCCGTCTACCCCCAAACCGACAGGCACACCCGCATCTTGCATGGCAATGACGGGCGCAATCCCGGACCCCAATCTGCAATTGGAACAGGGGCAGTGCGCAACGCCAGTCCGTGTATGCGCAAATAGATCAATTTCCTGCCCGTCGAGCTTCACGCAATGGGCGTGCCAGACATCTTCACCGACCCATCCCAGATCTTGTGCATACTGTCCCGGTCTGCAGCCAAAATTGGCCTCGGAAAACGCAATATCCTCGTCATTCTCCGCCAGATGGGTATGCAGCATCACACCTTTATCGCGCGCAAGAACGGCCGTTTCCCGCATCAGATCCCGGCTCACAGAAAATGGCGAGCATGGCGCGAGCCCCACGCGGATCATGGCCTGTGGTTCGGGATCATGGAAGGCATCGACGACGCGGATACAGTCTTCCAGAATGGCCTGCTCTTCTTCGACCAAAGCGTCCGGAGGCAGGCCACCTTTGCTCTCACCAATACTCATCGAGCCGCGCGTTGCGTGAAACCTCAACCCGACTTCGGTTGCCGCATGGATTGTATCATCCAGCCGACCACCATTGGGATACAGGTAAAGGTGATCAGAGGTCATCGTGCAGCCCGACAGTGCCAGTTCCGCCAACCCGATTTGAGTGGATGTGAACAAATGGTCAGAATTCAGGCGCGACCAGATCGGATAGAGCGTCTGCAGCCACCCAAACAGCGCAGCATCCTGCGCGGCAGGGACCGCGCGCGTCAGTGTTTGAAAGAGATGATGATGCGTGTTGACCAGCCCCGGCGTGACCACACAGCCATCTGCACCAATCACATCGCCCGTGGTCTGAAGGCCCTGCCCGATTTGCGCAATCGCGCCATCGCGGATCAGGATATCGCAATTCTTCGGTTCGCTATCCGCGTCATCCATCGTCAGAATGACGTCGGCGCCCCTGATGAGGGTCTCGCTCACTTCAATCCTCGCAAAACCCGCAGCGCCTCAGCATGCAGCTGCGGTGTCGCAGCGGCAACGGCCTGCCCACCCTGGTCCGCCGGTCCACCTTGCCAGTTGGTCACGATCCCGCCTGCGGCTTCGATCACGGCAATCGGCGCTTGAATATCATAGCTTTGCAACCCGGCTTCGATGACCAGATCAACATGCCCGCCAGCCAAAAGCGCGTAGCCATAGCAATCCATGCCGTAGCGCGTCAGCTTGCACAGGTCAGCGACCCGGTGAAATCCTGCCGCCTCTTCTGGCGTTCCGACCTCCGGGAAGGTCGTCAGGACAATCGCGTCACCCAAATCTGTCACGTCCGAGACCGCCAGGTCACGTGTCCAATGCGGCCCGGTCATCGTCGCCTGCCCCCAACCGCCTGAAAAGCGCTCCCCGATATAGGGCTGGTCGATGACGCCCAAGAGAGGCTGCGAACCATCATGCAAAGCAATCAGCGTCCCCCATGTCGGCGTACCGGCAAGATACCCGCGCGTGCCGTCAATGGGATCAAGCACCCAGGTCAGTCCAGACTGAGACGGCTTTGCACCGAATTCTTCGCCCAGAATCCCGTCTTTCGGGCGGCGCGTTTCGATGATGGAGCGCATCACCTCCTCTGCCGCGCGATCACCTTGGGTAACCGGATCAAACCCCGCTTGCTCTTTATTGTCTGCTTCCAACCCCGGCTGACGAAAATAGCGCAGGGTTTCCAGCCGAGCAGCATCGGCCAGTTCATTGGCCAGATCGCGGCAGCTTTGTATCAGATGTTCGTCCATAAAAACCTTTTGAAACCGGTGCCTCTTCGGTGACACGTGGCCCGCACGAAGACAAGAGGCAACGGAAATTCAGTGGCTCTGCGATGCAGCATTGGATAGGGTGGATCGACAAGAAGAAGGGACACTGTTCATGCGCGCATTTCAAGTCACCGATTACGGCACCACCGCATTCTCGCAAGATGCCGCCGTACCGGAGCCAAAACCCGGTGAGGTGAAACTGCGCATACATGCCTGCGCCTTGAATTTCGCGGATTTGCTGATGGTCAAAGGCACTTATCAGGAAAAACCGCCGCTACCGTTTTCGCCCGGCATGGAAGTTGCAGGCGAGGTCGTGGCCTTGGGTGAGGGCGTCACCACGCCTGCAATTGGCACCCGCGTTGCTGTGTTTGGCGGTCATGGGGGCTTGGCCGAATTTGGCTGTTTCGATGCACGGCTCTGCGTGACCTTGCCAGACGCTATGGACTTCAAAACCGGGGCCGCCTTTCAGGTGGCCTATTCCACCTCGCATGTCGCGCTGGATTATAAGGCAGGCCTGAAAAAGGGAGAGACCTTGCTGGTCACCGGCGCCGCCGGTGGTGTCGGACTGACCGCAGTTGAACTTGGTAAGTTGATGGGAGCTAACGTCATCGCTGCCGCGCGCGGCGCAGACAAGCTGGCAGTTGCAAAGGCGCATGGCGCAGACCACCTCATAGACACCGACACGGAGGATTTGCGCGAAGCGGTCAAATCCTTGGGCGGCGCGGATGTTGTTTATGATGTGATCGGGGGGGATCTCTTCACTGCGGCATTGCGTGCCTGCAATCCAGAGGCGCGCGTACTGACGATTGGCTTTGCCTCTGGCGATGTCCCGCAAATCGCCGCGAACCATATTCTGGTGAAAAACATCAGCGTGATCGGCTTTTATTGGGGTGGCTACCTGAAATTCAAACCCGACGTGCTGACAAATAGTCTCGCTGAACTCTTCGATATGTACATCGCCGGCACTTTGCGGCCGCATGTCTCCCACAGTTTCCCGCTGGAAGAGGCCGATCAGGGTCTGGCCGTGTTGCGCAATCGGCAATCCACCGGCAAGGTTGTCATCACGCTATAAGCGACATTGCGCTGTCTGGCTGCCATTCAGACCTGTAAGCCGTCACGATCAGCTCTTTCAGCGCAGCGATCACCGGTTCATCGCTTTGACGCATATAGAGGATAATTTGGCTGTGGCCGGGATCAGGCAACACGCCATCATGGTCAATCGGCGCGGTTTGGCGCGGATAAACACCCGTGATCGCTGCATGCACGGCAAGATCTGCGCCTACGACCGCCTCAACAGCGTTATCAAGGTCAGAGTCGACAACCATTTCCCAATCGAACTCCGCCTCATCCAGCAAACGCAAAACGTCCGAGCGAAAGATACAGTTTTTACAAAAAGCCACCGGCAATGGCCGGGCTTTCCAAGCAGACCCACCAATCGCGCCGATCCAGACCAAAGGCAAAGACACGAGCATCTCCCCACCGGGGCCGGGTTGATCTTCTGTAGTCAGGATCGCATCACATTCCCCGCGCCCGAACATCTCCAGCAATTGGCGGCTGGGGGCAGAGACCAGCTTCATCTGCACACGCGGGTAATCGGCCGCAAACCGGCGCAAGATGGGCGGCACATAAGGGTAGATAATGTCATGCGGCACCCCGAGGGTCAGTTCCCCCTCGTAGTCGTTGGAGGTCAGCCGCGTGTAAATCTCGTCGTTCAAGGCGAGCATACGGCGTGCGTAGCTCAGCAATTGCTCCCCCTCTGCGGTGGGTGTCACCGTCCGGTTTGCCCGGTCCAGCAATTTGATGTCGAGCGACTCTTCCAACCGCTTGAGCTGCATGGAGACCGCCGATTGCGTCAGATGCAGGTAACCGGCTGCTTTGGTCACACCGCCGCTGTCTGCCACCGTCACGAAGGAGCGCAGGGCGGTTAAATCAAGATTTCGGGCCATATCAATTTCCGTGATGTTTCATATGACATTCATTCGTTTCACAAATGGAATGAGATCCAGCATACACATCACCATAACTGATGCAAACAGAAGAAAAGATCACCATTATAGAAGGATGGAGCCATGACCGATCTCACTGCTGCCCATATTTCTCGTCGCACATGCTGCAGAAAACCCGGTCTTCTGGGGTATCTCGACCTCTATCGCCAGCGCCGCGCCTTGGCCGGACTGGATGATGCGCAACTTCTGGATTTGGGCCTCACCCGCGCCGAGGCGTTGAGAGAGGCCAACCGCGCGATTTGGGACGCGCCACAGAACTGGTATCTCTAGATCGCAGCGGTGTTCGTAGAAATTGGCGTTGTCTTCACCTGATCCGCTGTCAGGCAAATCAATTGACCCGGCGCAACAGCGCCCCACGCACCAACATCCCCATCCAGAGGCTCAGAGGCCAATAATCTTCCTGTCCCTGCCCGGCGCTCATAGAGTGTCGGGCATTTTTTGTCAGAAGCATACCTGAACGCGTACAGGCTCACTCCGTCAGAAAAGACAGCAGTAATGCGATGCGGGGGCTCGTCTGGCTGCCGCAACTCACATAACAGCGTCAGCACCTTGCGCACAGCTTCATTCGGATCGGTCTGCAAACCGAAATGTATCAAGAGCAAGAACAGCAACTCGGAATCCGTGTTGCCACCGCGCAGATGATACAATTCATCTGGCAGCAATGCCTCAAGCTGCCGTTTGATCCGCAGGAACCCACCGATCTGTCCGTTATGCATGAAAGACCAATTGCGAAAGCGGAAAGGATGACAGTTCACCCGCGCCGTTTCCCCAACCGTCGACGCGCGTACATGTGCCAGGAACAAAGGCGAGACGATCATCTGGCACAGGCTCGACAGATTTCCATCTGACCACGCAGGCAAGACATCGCGATACTGCCCGGGTCCAGCCCCATCGGCGCGATACCAAGCGATGCCGAACCCGTCGCCATTGACGGCGAGTTTCGCCTCTGACGCGTCCTGACTTTGCACAAGCAGGGAATGAGGCGGCGCTATAACGACATCCTCAAGGGCGATCGGCGCTCCGATCCAAGCCGCAACGCGGCACATCAGTCAGACGCGCTGTTACGGTGATGGCACATATCATGAAGCTCAGCGACTTTGCGGCTGGCAGTCGTTTCACACAGTGGTGGGATGAACGCGTGAAGCAACGCTGCTCCAGCTGCTGTCATTAGTTTTCCTGAAAACCGGAGGGCGAATAACATATGACCGAAATACGTCTCCCCCACGCTTGCCGGATGGTCGCGAAACGCCGCGAGGAAACTGGATTTCTCTGATTGCTGTTCGGTTGTGCTGCTCATGGTGTCCTCCGATAGTTTATTCGTCATTTTTCCATGTCCGCCTCGGAGATTTATCTCAATAAGGACTGTAATTTTTTAAATAGATGGGATAATATCCCAAACATGGGACATATTTTGGACGATAAGGACCGCGCCATTTTAGCGATGCTGCAGCGGGACGCGACGCTCAGCGTTGATTCAATATCTGATCACGTCGCACTATCGCGCAACGCCTGCTGGCGACGCATCAAACAAATGGAGGAGGCAGGGGTCATCGCAGGGCGTGTCGCGCTGGTAGATGCCGCGCAGATCGGGCTCGAGCTCACCGTTTTTGTGCTGATGCGCGCAGCAGATCACGCGCCAGACTGGCTTCAGAAATTTGACAGAGCCGTCAGATTGCTCCCCGAAATCGTCGGAGCGCATCGCATGTCAGGCGATCTTGATTACGTATTACGGGTCCAAGTTGCTGACGTGGCCGATTACGACCGCTTTTACAAACGGCTGATCGAGCTCGTTCCCGTGCGGGACATTTCCGCCAGTTTTGTGATGGAAAACATCAAAGATACGACGGCTCTGCCGGTCTGATTAGCCACAATCCCTCGAAATCGTTAAATTCTGACGCATTAACTTATGAATATCTCCGGAATTCCTTGAAATATGGGGGCGCCTGCCCCACATTTACCTCAGAAATCCCGGTCTCGCCGGGGCAGCCATGTTTATGACTGAAGGGAGTCATTCAATGCAAGAATACGTCAGAACACGTTCTACAGCTGGCATCAGTGCCGAGCAGATAGACGCGGGTCTGCGCGCGCATATGAACAAGGTCTACGGCACGATGGCCGTAGGGATGCTTATCACAGCGCTTGCCGCATGGGCCATCGCTGGCTTGTCGGTCACTGAAAGCGGTCAACTGACCAGCTTGGGCGTCGCGCTTTATACATCGCCGCTGAAATGGTTGGTCATGTTTGCGCCGCTGATCTTCGTATTTGGCCTCGGGGCCACCATCAACCGCATGTCCGCAGCGACTGCGCAAGTCGTTTTCTACGTCTTTGCGGCCGTTATGGGCGTGTCCATCAGCTCGATCTTTCTGGTCTTCACCGGGTTCTCGATCATCCAAATCTTCCTCGTAACGGCGATTGCCTTCGCAGGTCTGAGCCTGTGGGGCTACACCACGCAGAAAGATATCTCCGGCTGGGGATCTTTCCTGATCATGGGTGTGATCGGTTTGATCGTGGCATCCATCGTAAACATCTGGCTGGCCTCTCCAGCGATTATGTTTGCGGTTTCCGCAATTGGTGTCCTGATCTTCGCAGGGCTCACTGCATATGACACGCAGCGGATCAAAAACGACTATCTGCAGATGGTACATGCAGGTGACCAGGAATGGTTGGGCAAATCGGCCATCATGGGCGCGCTGAGCCTCTATCTGAACTTTATCAACATGTTCATGATGCTGCTTCAGCTCTTTGGCCAGCGCGAGTAATTGACGCTGATCCGATGAATGCGAGCCCGCCTGACAAGCCGTCAGGCGGGCTTTTTCATTGCCGCGCGATCAGGCGTATTTCATTGCAAAAAGGGTAAACTTCTCCACCAATTCAGTGGGCGGCTTTCGGCCCGTAAAGCCCTCCAGAAATCCCGGAAGACGCGCCATCCGCAGCTCCATGGGCTCGCGGACATCCAGCGCATGATAGCCCAGCTGCATGAAGTAGATCATCCGCGCGCGCCAATCCGCTTCAAACGGCGCAAAGCCATGATGCACAAACATCCCGGTGATCGCCGCAAGACGCTCCGCATCAGCCGCTTCAATCTGCGCGCGAACATCCACATCACGTCGCGCCCATTCGCGCACCGCGAAATCAAGACCCCGGTCAAAGAGGTTTGGGTCGATAAAGCAACGAAAAAAATTGCAAGCCCCCTCATTGATGCAGGCCGCAGGTGCGGCGCAGGCTGCCGTGATCCGCTTCGTGTTGCGGGCGCGCCATTGGCCAAGCAGCTCTTCCAACAGATGATCGCGGTTCTCAAAATACCAGTAGAAGCTCGAGCGAGAGACGCCGAGCCGTGTGGAAATCAGCAGGACCTTCACCTGCAGGACACCGTCTTCAACCAGCACATCGCGCGCCGCATTCAGCCAGTCGCGACGGGTGACCTTCACATGCCCGACGCGCGGCACGGCATCCGGATCATCCCGCTCAATAGTGTTCTCATCCCGTTTCGTCATCAGTCCCTTTCGGTGGCATGACGGCAATTATAACCTTGCAGACTGAAACATACGCTCAGGTCCTACCTCTAGCCCCGCATCGCTTCGCCAGCCGGATCATAGGGCGACGGGGCGATGACTTTGGCTGCCCGTTCAACACCCACGATATGGACGCTCAGCTCATTGCCCTCCTGCGCCGCCTCGACATCGACCATCGCCATCGCGAGGGACTGCCCAAGCCGGTGACCATAGCCACCAGAGGTCACGAACCCGACCATCTTGCCGTCTTGCCAGACAGGCTCATAGCCGCTCGCATCTGCTCCGTCCGCGTCCACTTCAAGCGTGACGATTTTTTGTGCGGGGCCGCTGCCATCTCTTTCGGCCAGCACCGCGGCGCGCCCGATGAATTCCCCCTTGTTCCACGCAATCCAGCGATCCATCCCCGTTTGCGCGGCGGTATAACCTTGCGTGAATTCAGCGCTCCAGATCCCGAAACTTTTCTCCAGCCGCAAGCTGAGAAGCGCGTTGAAACCCACTTCCTTCACCCCCAAATCCGCGCCAGCGGCCAGCAATGCGCGCCGCAATCCCGCATGTTCGACCGCAGTACAGTTGATTTCATAACCAAGCTCACCGGTGACTGAGAGCCGCGCGATCTTGGTGCGCATCAGGCCTATGTCAAACGCTGCGCAGCCCATAAACGGCAAGTCTGCAATCGCCCCATCGGTCAGTTTTTCAAGCAGTTTCAGACTGTTCGGCCCAGACAGTGAGAACCCGACCATCGCATCGGAAATATCTCGCAGATCAAGCCCGTCACCCCCATGGTCATGAAACCAGCGCAGATGCCATTCGCGCAGATAGTAAGAGCCCATGATCCACCACGTGCCATCGCCCCAATTGAACACAGTCAGATCGCCTTTCATCCGACCATCAGGGGCCAGCATCGGCGCAAGCCGCGCGCGTCCCGGCGCAGGCAGTTTGGACGCCATAACCGTGTCGAGCCATGCCTCGGCCCCATCGCCAGACACTTCAAAGCGCGAAAAGCCTGAGATATCGAGCAGGCCCGCCGCTTCCCGAACGGCTCTGCACTCTGCAGCCACAAGATCGAACGCGTTGGAGCGTTTCAGCGTGGGTTTTTCCTCGAATCCGTCAGGCGCGAAGTATAGCGGTACTTCCAATCCGTAGCTTGCCCCCCAACGACAGCCCGCAGCACTCATATCAACATAGGCCGGCGCCATTTTCAGTGGGCGTCCAGCGGGAAGCTGTTCATTCGGGTAGGTCATTACAAAGCGGCGCGTGTAGAATTGTCCGGTCGTTTCCTTGATGAAGCGTTTATTCTGCGCATAGTCGCCGTACCGCGCCACATCCATGCCGAAAACATCCGCCTCCGGCTCGCCATGGATCATCCATTCCGCCAGCGATTTACCGACACCGCCGCCTTGCAGGAAGCCCGCCATCACCGCGCAGGCGCACCAATAGCCTTTCTTGCCGCGTACAGGCCCGACCAGCGGGTTGCCGTCGGGAGAGAAAGTAAAAGCCCCGTTCACCCATGTTTTGACGCCAACATGTTGCAAGGCCGGGTAGCGTTCAAAGCCCAGTGTCAGTTCATGCTCGATCCGGTCGGGGTCTTCCTGCTGCAGCTCAAACCCGTATTCCCAGGGCGCGCCATCCATGTTCCAGTGCTGGTGATTGACCTCATAGATGCCCAGCAAAATCCCCTTCTGATCCTGACGCATATAGGTAAAGCCTTCGAGGTCCACCGTCATCGGCACCTCGAAATCCAATCCCTCCAGTTCCGGGATCGAGTCGGAGATCAGATAATGGTGGTTCAGCGGAGAGACCGGCAGCTCCACCCCCGCCATACGACCCACCTGTTTGGCCCAAAGCCCGGCCGCATTGACCACATGCGCGGCGTGGATCGTGCCCTTTTCCGTCACGACCTCCCAGCCGTCATGGGTCTGGTTCAGGTCCAGCACGCGGTTATGCTCAATCACCTCCGCCCCACGTTTTTTCGCGGCACCCGCATAGGCGTGCACTGTGCCAGTCGTGTCGATATAGCCTTCACGATCCGCCCACATGCCGCCCAGAATGCCATCCGTCGACATTATCGGGCACAGCTCTCCCGCTTCTTCAGGCGTGATCAGACGGCAATCGTTAATGCCGATGGACTGGAAGGTCCGGTAGGCGGATTGCAACCATTCCCACCTGTCCGGCGTGCCCGCCAAGGTCATACCACCCGTCATGTGCAAGCCGATATCCTGACCGGATTCTTCCTGAATTTCAGACAGCAGATCAATGGTATAGGCTTGCAGCGCCGCGATATTGGGATCGGGGTTCAACGCATGTATGCCACCGGCCGCGTGCCAACTGGATCCCGCTGTCAAGACAGAGCGCTCGATCAAACACACATCTTTCCAACCGAATTTCGCAAGATGATAGAGGACAGATGTGCCAACCACCCCCCCGCCGATCACAACAACCCGGTAATGCGATTTCATGGCTCACCCTCCCTAGGACTACGGGTTTGACCCAGAAAGGCTCATGCCCGAAAACGGTCTGCCAAAGAGTTTGCAGCATCATTAGACAGGTCTGTCCAGAGCATTTTTCATGTGCTCAGATCGCGGCAATCCAGAGAAAAGAAAAAGCCGCTCTGTGGGCGGCTTGGTTTCAGTGTTTTCACCTGTTCTTGGGCGTGCCTACCTGCGGCGCAACGCGTCAGCGCGTGTCCAGGGTTCCTGAATACGTGCAAGCCCCCCCTGACCATCTGCCAGCCTCGCTTCATATTCTGCCAGCGTATAGGGGCCCAGACCTGCGCCTTTTTCTGCCGGGATATAGAACAGCGAAGCGTCCTTTGTCAGTGGGCCATCGGCACAGGCGGCAAGCGCGAACGGCAATACCAAAAGCAGTTTCTTCATCAGGTCGTCCCCCTATATATGGTTGCCGCACACTAGCCCTTGATGAGTGAGTCGGGCAAACTGAAATTACGACAGCAAGATTTCCGATTGCTTAAGCGGCCGGCTTTATGACACGCGTCGCCCCATGGATATCGCCGGAAACTCGATACCCGCGCGCAAGGGAACAGATATCTCACGTTCTCCATCAAATCCCATGGCGCGATAAAATGGCGCTGCTGTCAGCGTCGACTGGCACGCCATGAACCCGATCCCAGCAGATTGCGCGTCAGCCAAGATGTGGCGCATGAGCGCAGAACCATACCCTTGACGCGTCAAGCGGTGATCAGTGACAAGATGGCGGACATGTCCCAGCCGCGCATCCGAGCGCGCACCACCAGGCGCCGCTCGGGTCCATCCGCCTGCGGCAACAATCTCGCCCGCATCAAAAACCCCGAAATACGTCCCGCAGGTCACCAATTTCGGTTGAGCGCGAGAAATGAGCGGCAGGGCGGTTACGAGGATTGACGGCGGATAATCACGCTTCAGGAGCGCCGGATAGCTTGCAGCTAACAACGCATCGACCGCTGCGATATCGCGCTGGGTTGTCGGACGTATCACCATATTGGCCTCCAAAACGAAAAACCGCGCCTCAGGGGCGCGGTCTTGTCTCTGTCCAGAATGTCAGATCAGCTTACTTGATCTTGCCTTCTTTATATTCGACATGCTTGCGCGCAACGGGGTCATATTTGCGCACGACCATCTTCTCGGTCATGGTGCGGGCGTTTTTCTTCGTCACATAGAAGTGGCCCGTGCCTTCGGTCGAGTTCAGGCGGATTTTAATCGTGGTTGGCTTCGCCATGTCACATCTCCTGCACGAGGGGCACGCCCTCGGAAATTCATTTGAAGCTGCCTTTTACGCGAGAGGCCGCCTGAGTCAACCGCGAATGCGGGCGAAACCTGCGAATCTGGGCGCCGGAGCAAGTCGCAATGCGCAAAGCCCTGCCAAGCCAGCGAACCCTGACTTGCATGCCTCGCATTTCCTGTCATCCTTTCCAACATTCACCACAAAGGATTTCTCTCATGCGCGCTGTCGTCCCTCTCGTTCTTCTTACTTTCAGCCTGCCCGCTGTTGCACAACAAGCGGCCGATGCAATCGCACCTGAAGCGGCCACATCTATCGCCGCGAAGGGCGCGGGGGAACCGGTTGCGGCAGAAAACTGGATGGTCAGCGCGGCCAACCCATTGGCCGTACAAGCGGGCGCCAAAGTCCTGCGCGGCGGTGGCTCGGCTGCGGACGCAATGGTCGCCGTCCAAGCCGTGCTTGGACTGGTCGAGCCACAAAGCTCCGGGCTTGGTGGCGGCGCATTCCTCGTCTGGTATGACGCGGCCTCTGGTGAAATCACCACACTGGACGGTCGTGAAACAGCGCCGCTCGCAGCCACACCTACCCTGTTTCAGGATGCAAATGGCGAGCCGCTGCAGTTCTTTGACGCCGTTGTCGGCGGCCTCTCCGTCGGTACACCCGGCACGCCAGCACTCATGTCTGAGGCCCATCGCCGCTGGGGCAAAGCCGACTGGCCGCGCCTGTTTGACGACGCCATTGCCTTGGCCAATGACGGCTTCACCGTTTCCGCACGCCTTGCCAGTCTGGTTGAAAGCGATCAGGAGCGACTGACGCGTTTTCCACGCACCGCAAGTTATTTTGTTCCAGAGGGCGAGCCGATCCAACAAGGCAACACGCTAAAAAACCCGGCCTATGCTGACACGCTGACACGCATCGCTGAAGAAGGCGCGCGGGTTTTTTACGAGGGCGACATCGCGCAAGGCATTGTCGACACGGTACAGAATGCCGATGGCAACCCAGGCGTGCTCGCTATGCAGGATTTTGCGACCTACCAGATCAAGCAAAGACCCGCCGTGTGCGCGACCTACCGCGCGCATGATGTTTGCGGCATGGGACCGCCGTCTTCCGGCGCATTGACCGTCGGGCAAATCCTTGGGCTTTTGAATAGCAAGGATCTCGCCAGCCTCGGTGCTGAAAATCCCGAAAGCTGGCGCTTGATCGGGGACGCCTCCCGCTTGGCTTTCGCCGACAGAGGTCGCTACATGGCAGATAGCGACTACGTCCCGGTCCCTGTCGAAGGGCTTGTCGACCCGAACTACCTGTCGGAGCGGGCAAAGCAGCTCGACACAGACAAAGCTCTCGAAGAGGTCTCAGCCGGCACACCCGCCTTCGATCATGCGCTGCTCTGGGCGGATGACGAAAGTCTCGAACTGCCCTCTACCTCCCACATTTCCATTGTCGATGCTGAAGGCAACGCCCTGTCAATGACCACAACCATCGAGAACGGCTTCGGCTCCCGTCTGATGGCGCCCGGCGGGTTCCTTCTCAACAATGAGCTTACCGATTTCTCGTTCCGCACGCATAAAGACGGCGTGCCCATCGCCAACCGGATCGAACCGGGCAAACGTCCGCGGTCTTCCATGGCGCCGACCATCGTGTTGAAAGACGGCAAACCCACCCTTGTCGTCGGCTCACCGGGAGGCTCGCGCATTATCGGCTATGTCGCCAAGACGATTATCGCCCATCTTGATTGGGACATGAACATCCAACAAGCCATCGACCTGCCGCATCTCGTCAACCGCTTCGGCACATATGATGTGGAAGCCGGAACAAAGGCCGAAACACTGGTTGAACCGCTCACTGTATTGGGCTTTGAAGCCGCCCCCCGGGCCTTGACCTCCGGTCTGCACGCCATTGCCATCACCCCGAACGGGCTCTCGGGCGGTGCAGACCCGCGCCGCGAAGGCATCGCACTGGGCGACTGAGCACCAACACCCATGCTTCTTTTTGCCGAAAATATGCTGAGGGGGCTGCCCGCGTGGCGGGGGAGCAAAGCTCCCCCAAGAACGCAAAAACATCGCGCGCGCCGCAGGCGCACATTGGGATCAAAACACGCGGATGGCCTGTAAGCCGGATTCTGTCCAAGGCTTGCGCCTTTGGATGATCATTCATCTCGACGCGCCGTTACCGGCGTGCCTCTAGCTGCCAACCCGGACCGTCTCGGGCCGAAGATGCCCTGGCTTGCGCCGCGAGGTCCCTATTTGGCATTGCTCCCGGTGGGGCTTGCCGTGCCGCTTCTGTTGCCAGTCGCGCGGTGCGCTCTTACCGCACCATTTCACCATCACCCTGCATGCAAGGCAGTCTCTTCTCTGTGGCGCTGTCCCTGGGGTTGCCCCCGCCGGGCGTTACCCGGCACCGCTTCTTCATGGAGTCCGGACTTTCCTGAACCCCTGACGGGGTCCCGACCATCCAGCCATCCGCGCGGTGCCTGCCTTACGAGGTCATGCGGGTCTGGTCAACGGGGAAGCGCGCGGCCAGTTCGGCGGCGAGCTGCGCATCGGTTTCATCCATGGGCCCTGACTTCCATGGCCTGAACCGTCGTCGAAAACTGTCAAGCAGCACATCTTCTTCCACACCCGCTGTGTAGCCCAAGACCTTTACCGCAGCGTGAAACTCACGCAACCCGGCGCCCGGGCCGTCAGGCCAGACAGCAAATCCGGACCGAGCAAGCCGCTGCCAGTCAAATCGGATACCGGGGTCAATCTTGCGCCCGGGCGCGAGGTCAGAATGCCCGATCACACGTTCGGGCCGGATCGCCCAGCGCGCCATGATCCCCCCCAACAGTTCTTCGAGCGCATCCATCAAACGCGCTGAGAATGGTGAGACACCATCATTGTCCAACTCAATGCCGATGGAGCGGGAATTCACATCAGACACGTCGCCCCATTGGCCCGCACCCGCATGCCACGCGCGCTCCTGTTCATCCACAAGCGCATATATCTCACCAGACCGCGCGATCAGATAATGCGCAGACACCTCGCGTTCGGGGTCGCACAAAGCACGCAATGCGGCCTCAGCGGAGGTCATAGCCGTGTAATGGATCACCACGATATCGGGCTGCGCGCCCTCTCTGCGCGGCCCGAAATTGGGGGAAGGATGCGCGATCAGCGTCAGTTGCGCACCAGCTGGCGATATTTTGCGGGATTCCACGCGCAGGCATAGCCGTCCCCATCGGGATCAAGCTTCAGCTTGTCCTTTTGAGGCCCGCCTGCCTTGAGAAACGCATCCTGTGCCTGTTCTGCCGACGGGTAGCGCGCACAGTTTGGCGATGGCTTCTTTGATCCAAAGAGCGACCGGTTATAAGTTTTCTGCCCGACGGGATGGGTCACTTGTAATGCGAACTCAATCGGTGTCGGGGCAGTGCCGCTTGGCCGATTTGGCACAGCCGTCGGTTGCACGACTGCGTATTGCGCCGATTGCGCCGCGCGGCGCTGCGCATCTGATTCGATGGATTGTCGGGCGGACACGGCTGCGAAATCCTGTTCGTCTGAAATCGCTTCATTATTCGCCTGCGGACGCGCGGCAGGGGCGGTTGGCGTCTGAGCCGCTTGCGGCCGGATCGCAGCGACTGCCGCCGCAGCCGTTGCCTCTGCCTCAGTTTGCGGTGTCGCATTAGGCGGCGTCACAGGGGCCACGACCTGCGTTGTGCCACGCGCCAATTGCGCGTCTCTTGCACGTTGCTGGGCCAAATAGGTATCATAGTCTTCAAAGCCGACCCCTGCAGCACTGTCGGGAACGGTTGGGGAACAAGCTGCAACACTTGCCACAGCCAGAGACGCAAAAATAAAACGCATGAACACAGCTCTTCTTGTTTGACCACGGCGCTCAGATTGACGCCTTACGGCTAAACTACCACCATTTTTCAGGTTTTGCCACAAATCCAGCCGCCTGTTCCAATACGTAGGCGTGATTGAGCAAATCGCCCTCTTCCCAGGGCCGTCCGATCAGTTGCAATCCTAGCGGCAGCCCCTGCTTGTCTAGCCCCGCTGGCACCGCAATGCCCGGCAGCCCGGCAAGGTTCACAGTCACCGTGAACACATCATTGAGATACATCTGAACAGGATCAGCATCCTTCATCTCACCCAATCCAAAAGCAGCCGACGGCGTTGCAGGCGTCAGGATCGCATCAACGCCCTGCGCAAACACATCCTCAAAATCTTTCTTGATCAACGTGCGGACTTTGCGCGCGCGATTGTAATACGCGTCATAGAATCCCGCCGACAGTACATAGGTCCCGATCATCACACGGCGCTGGACTTCCGGTCCAAACCCTTCAGCGCGGGTCTTCTCGTACATCTCCGTAATGCCGTCGCCTTGCGCGAGGCTTGCACGATGGCCAAAGCGCACACCGTCATAACGCGCGAGGTTCGACGATGCCTCCGCCGGAGCCACAACATAATATGCAGGCAGCGCGTATTTCGTATGCGGCAGGGAGATATCGACAATCTCCGCGCCCGCATCCTTCATCATCGCGATACCGTCTTGCCACAGCGCCTCGATCTCATCAGGCATACCGTCCAAGCGGTATTCTTTCGGAATACCGATCTTCTTGCCCCGAATGTCACCCGTCAACGCCGCCTCAAAGTCTGGCACTGCCAGCTCGGCAGAGGTCGAATCCTTCGGATCATGGCCCGACATCGCTTCCAGCATGATCGCCGCATCGCGCACGGATTTCGTCATTGGCCCGGCTTGATCCAGCGAAGAGGCAAAGGCCACAACACCCCAGCGCGAGCAGCGCCCATAGGTCGGCTTGATCCCTGTGATGCCCGCGAAAGCCGCAGGCTGGCGGATAGAGCCGCCCGTATCGGTCCCCGTGGCCGCCAGACAAAGATCCGCCGCCACAGCAGATGCCGACCCACCCGAAGAGCCGCCCGGCGTCAAATGCCGTGCGTCAATCTTCCACGGGTTGACCACATCGCCATAGCACGACGTCTCGTTGGACGAGCCCATGGCGAACTGATCCATATTCAACTTGCCTAGCATGACAGAGCCCGCATCCCACAATTGTTGCGTGATCGTGCTTTCATATTCAGGCTTGAAATCTTTCAGAATGTCGGAGGCGGCTTGCGTCGCAACACCGCGCGTCGCAAACAGGTCCTTGATGCCCAATGGCACGCCACACATCGCAGGCGCGTCGCCGGCTTTGATCCGCGCGTCAGCGGCCTCCGCCTGGCTCAGCGCAATCTCGGGCGTGTTATGCACGAAGGCGTTCAGCGTGCTTGAGCCTTCAATCTCGGCCAGGCAGTCTTTGGTGACGTCGACAGAAGTGAACTCGCCTGCACGCATACCATCGCGCGCCTCTGCAATCGTCAGTTTCGAAAGCTCGCCCATTATTCCACCACCTTCGGCACTGCGAAAAAGCCCTCACGCGCATCAGGCGCATTCTTCAAAACCGCCTCTTGCTGCGAGCCATCCGTCACGACATCTTCGCGCCGCTTCAGACGCTGCGGCGTGACAGAGGTCATCGGTTCAACGCCCTCGACATCGACCTCATTCAATTGCTCCATAAACGCCAAAATTCCGTTCAACTCGTCTGCTAGGACAGGCAGGTCTTCCTCGGGCACGGCAATACGGGCGAGCTTCGCCACGCGGCCTGCGGTTTTGGTGTCAATCGACATGGGCGTTTCTCCATCAAACTTGAGGCCCCGTGTAACTCTGCAGAATGGCAGCTTCAAGCTTAACAGACAGGCTTAGCGTATCGTGCCACTCAAGCAGCCCGTTTTTGTGTCGAAAACGCTGCCTCCGTTTCGGATCAAATCCGCGCGCTGCGTGTCAAAGAAGGTCGCGCAAAGCTCGAATTCGGAATCGTTGATACGGTTATATGTGATCTCTGTGTCTTTGACCCGCCGCCGCTCCGGACGCAGAATGTGACCCCCGCCGCCGCAATAGTTTAACAGCTCCGCCTCAACCAGCTTTTGCGGCAATACCACATCCGCAGTTCTGCACTTCAAGCGCGAAGACAAGACGGTCATATCAGTCAAAAGATCGAAATCATGCTTTTCTTGCCGCGCATAGGTCGGCCCGCCGATTGTGTAAATGCTGGCCGCGACGATGCCAGCCGCAAAGAGCAACATTGCTATGAAAAGGAATTTTCCACTCATGGCTGCGCATCCACGTCGCGAAGGTAGAAGCCGAAAATCGCACCTGAGACAATGGCAATGGCCAGCAACTTCAAGGAGAAGACGACGGTCAATTCACCGTTGAGAAAGCTCGACAACGCAAAGATCGTGTTGATCCCAAAGACAGAGGCCGCGACCAGCAATGCAATATATGTCGCCCATTTGCGAATGGCGGAACGGTAGAGGCCTGGGTCTTTTGCCAAACGCTTACGCTCCCGCCATGTCAGCCACGCATAGATCGGTCCGGCCACCATCACAGCCGCGATAGCGCTGCGCATGAAGCGCTTGTTGTAATACCTGCCTTGGGAGACATCCCAAAGTTCATCGATCAGATGATGCGTCAGCAGCACGAGGTAAATCGATGCAGTTCCCAAGGCAAGAAACGTCAAGGCATAGACGAAGAAATCCCGCGCAGACACGATGTTTTGTGGCCGCGGAACAGGTGGATGAAAGTCGATATCTGAATACGCGCTCAATGCCTCAGCAACTTCAGCATCTGACCAACCTGTTTGTTCCAAGGCAGCCTCGATTTCGTCACGTTGACGGCCCGCCATGAGTGCGTCACGCACGAAGCGGGCCAATTCATTTTTCTGAGACATGTAGAGTTCCCTATGTGAACTCCCCCGCCCGTATGATGAATGGAATTTAACTGGCTTGGCAAGGCCTGACTGTCTGCAGGCCAAACAGACCATTCCGTCAGCCCCTGCGCGGGGCGTTGATTGCAAAGATAGCGTTTTGCCGGACGCCTTGATCAAGACGCCCGGCTTGTTGGGACGCTACATCCAGTGCCGCGAGCTGTACCCGTCAAGCAGATGCAGATGGTCAGACCGTTGCTTTGGCGGCAGCCCGATATCTGCACGCAGGTCGTTGGGAAGATGATCGAGCGCGCCATTTTTGACCAGCTTCTCAACCGCAATCGCATCTGGCGGCCGCGTGCCGCGTAAAATCCTTGCGAAAATCGCAAGGAAGACCTTCCGGAAGCCAAAATCGGCAATCAGATCATCAATAACCTCTTGCGGGGTTGATATGTTTTTTAATGGAAGTGCATTCATGTCAGTTACTTGACCGGCCACGTTGAAGTGACACGGCTCCTTTGGTTGGCGTTGATCTGGCCTTGGACCCACGCAAAAAAGCGCGACTAGCCCTTCGGTTCAGACTTGGTTGGTAAGGTTGGAAAAAATGCGGCCAATCAGGCCAGCGGCGACACGGTGGGGTTAGGAGCCCGCTCGTTCCATCATTAGGTACGAGACACGGTTGCCAGTGCCCGGAAAGCAGGATTGTCGAAACATGATCATATGTCTGCCTCCGTCACTCGTGTTGCAGTAGGTCTGCCCTACAACAATGCGCGATTCGTGCAAACAGGCTTTCTGGCGTTTCGGCAATCGCGTGCCGAGCACGCAACAGATCAGCGCTTTGAGCGGAAAAATTCCGTCAGCAGCGCCTCGCAGGCGGCGCCATCAATGCCATCATACACTTCGGGCTTATGGTGCGCCTGCGCATGGGTAAAAACCCGCGCGCCGACGCTGACACCGCCAGATTTCGGATCATCAGCCCCATAGTAAAGCCGCGCAATGCGCGCATGGGTGATGGCGCCTGCGCACATTGCACAAGGCTCCAGCGTCACGTAAAGATCGCAGCCCGTCAGCCGCTCCGCGCCGAGCGCAATGCACGCAGCACGGATCGCGAGCATCTCCGCATGAGCTGACGGATCATTGAGTTCGCGCGTCCGGTTGCCAGCTTGCGCAAGAACCTCACCTTCAGGCGAGATCACGACAGCCCCGACCGGCACTTCGCCGCGCGAGGCAGCCGCACGCGCCTCTTCCAGCGCAAGCGACATATGTGAGGTGAAGGTCATAGGAAAGGGCATAGTCCCTTCCCTCACGCCGCACAACGCGCTAGGGGCAAGGCCATGACGCAAGACACACCCAAAGGCGACCGGATCGCCAAAGTGCTGGCCCGTGCCGGTATCGCCTCGCGCCGTGGTGCAGAAGCGCTGATCGCCGCTGGCCGGGTCGCTGTGAATGGCAAAGTGATCGACAGCCCTGCGCTGAATGTGACGCCCAATGACAAAATTCAATGCGATGGCAAAGAGGTGGGCGCGCCCGAACGGCCCCGCCTCTGGCTCTACAACAAACCCATCGGCCTTGTGACGACGGAGAAAGACGAGAAAGGCCGCGACACTGTTTTTGGCGCTTTGCCCGATAGCATGCCGCGCGTGATCAGCGTCGGGCGGCTTGATCTGAATTCCGAAGGCCTGCTGCTTCTGACCAATGATGGCGGGATCAAACGTCAGCTGGAACTGCCCTCGACAGGCTGGCTGCGCAAATACCGCGTGCGCGTCAATGGCCGCCCGGATGACGCGACATTCGATCCGCTGCGCGAAGGCGTGACCGCAGAAGGCGAGCGATTTCAACCCATGGACATCACGCTGGACCGCCAGCAAGGCGCGAATGCCTGGCTGACCGTCGGCCTGCGCGAAGGCAAAAACCGCGAAATCCGCCGCGCTATGGCGGAGGTCGATTTGAAGGTTAATCGTTTGATCAGAGTGAGTTACGGCCCGTTCCGGCTAAATGACCTGAAGACCGGTGAGGTGGAAGAGGTCAAGGCACGCGTCTTGCGCGACCAACTGGGCATTGCGGAGGACGGTGCCAAGCCGCGTCCAAGGAAGAAGCAGCAAAATCGCAGGAATACCCCACAAACCAGACGATAATTCAGGGTGAAAAACCTGAAATTGGCCCCCTTGCCTGCGACGAGGCAGAGTGCGAGGACTAATCAAACGACCACAGAAAAGACCGGAGCCTGCCTATGTTTGCTGACCTCTTGACCTTCGAAAACCTCGGCAACCTTGTGATGCTGTGCTTCCTGCAAGCCGTTCTGGGCTTCGACAATCTGCTCTATATCTCCATTGAAAGTCAGCGCGCACCGCTTGCACAGCAAAAGGCGGTGCGCTTCTGGGGTATCATCATCGCCGTCGCTCTGCGCATTGCGCTGCTCTTTGTTATGGTCAGCCTGCTCGGCACCCTGACCGAACCGTTCTATATCTTTGAATGGGAAGGCATCCTGACCGGCGGCGTCAATTTCGCAACCTGCGTCTTCGTCTTTGGCGGTATCTTCATCATGTATACGGCCTTCAAGGAAATCGGGCACTTGCTGTCGGTCGAACATATTGGCCATGATGTTGAGGCCAAATCAGGGAAATCTGCGTTCAAAGTGGTCATGCTGATCGTCTTTATGAACCTGATTTTCTCCTTCGATTCCGTGCTTTCTGCGATTGCGATTACAGACGTCTTCCCGGTTCTTGCCATTGCCATCGGCCTGTCCGGCGTCGCAATGCTGCTACTGGCAGATGGCGTCACGGCCTTCCTGCAAAGGAACCGCATGTACGAAGTTCTGGGGTTGTTCATTTTGCTGATCGTCGGCGTGGTTTTGCTGGGCGAAGCAGGTGTGGCTGCCAGCCACGCAGCCCATGATGACAGTCTTGCCATCATGATTTTCGGCTACCCGCTGATCCCGATGTCCAAGACCACCTTCTATTTCTCGGTCATCGTGCTGTTTGCTGTCGAATTCATCCAGTCCGGATATGCCCGCAAACTGGAGGCTGAGCGCAAAGCGGAGCAGTCGCAGAAAGCGCATTGAGTTGATTTTCTGGTAACTGCCTCTTGCCCCCCCTATATTGGGCCCAAGTCGAGAAGTGTGGGGAACCTATGTCCTTTCCGGTCATACAGAAATTTGCTTACGCCGTGTTATTCGTACTGGTGCTGGGTGCATCGGTCGGAGTGCTCTGATGGCACAACGCTACGGTGGGCAATTCAGCCCGGATAAGTCCCGGAAGACGCAAAGCGCTTTGCGCCATGCTGCCCCGCAACGCGGCAGGTCGCGGGCGATCCTGCTGGCTGTTGCTGGTGTACCGCTACTCGTGACCGCGTTCGGTAGCGGCCCGACAGGCCTTGCCATGAACCTGATCGCCTTCGCAGCGATTGCACTGGCGGCGTGGTTGACGCGCGAAGGTCTGGAAGCGGAAGAGGCGTATAACGCGCGCACGATTTCCCGTCGCCCTGCGATCCCGCGCAAGCTGTTTGGCACCGGTCTTTTGGGGTTGGGTGTCGGCGTGGCGACAGTGGATGGCGGCATCGTCAACGCTGTGCTCTACGGTGTGATTGCCACTGCTCTGCATCTCGTTTCCTTCGGATTGGATCCGATGCGCAACAAGACGATGGACGGCGTTGATGAGTTTCAGAATGATCGCGTTGCCAAGGCCATCGATGAAGCTGAGCAGCATCTGCGCGCCATGAAAACTGCTGTAGACGCCACGAAAGACCGGGTTCTTATTGCGCGTGTTGACGGGTTCATGGCGACAGCGCGGGAGATGTTTCGCACGGTCGAGAATGACCCGCGCGATCTGCGGGCCGCGAAAAAATATCTCGGCGTCTATCTTCAGGGCGCGCGCGATGCCACCGTGAAGTATGTGGAGCTGACCGCCCGCACACCCGATGATGCGGCAAAAGCTGACTACACCGCCCTACTGGACGATTTGGAAGGTAATTTCACCGCGAAAACCCAGAAGCTGCTCGTTAACAGCAAAGATGATCTGGAAATTGAGATTGACGTGCTGCGCGACCGGTTGCAGCGCGAAGGCATTACACCGCGCGAGTGACGCGGCCCAAGGAGGAAACATATGACTGAAACCGTACGCGAAAAGGCGCAGGCCTCCGTTGCTTTGTTGGATGAAGTGAACGCTGTCATTCTGCCGGAACCATCCACCGATTTGGTGCCGCTGGCCAAAGCGGATGCGCCTGTGGCTGCCGAAATCCGCAAGCGAATGGACGAGATCGACATGACCGACACGAATTCCATCGTGTCTTTCGGCTCCAATGCGCAGGCCGGATTGCAAGAGATCAGCCAATCCATGCTGGCCGATGTAAAGAACAAGGATGTGGGCCCCGCTGGTAACTCCTTGCGCGATATCGTGACCACCATTCGTGGCTTTTCGGTCGCTGAGCTGAACCCGAACCGCAAACGCAGCTGGTGGGAAAAGCTACTCGGCAAAGCCAAACCTGCTGCCATGTTCATGGCGAAATATGAAACGGTGCAAGGCCAGATCGACAAGATCACCGATGACCTGCTGCAGCACGAGCATGTGCTTTTGAAAGACATCAAATCGCTCGACATTCTTTATGAACGGACGCTCGATTTCTACGATGAGCTTGCGCTCTATATCTCTGCCGGGGAGGAGAAAATCGCAGAACTTGACGCGACAGACATCCCCGCAAAAGAGGCCGCTGTCGAGGCTGCGGCAGAGGATCAGAAGGTGATGGTCGCTCAGGAATTGCGCGACCTGCGCGCCGCACGCGATGATCTGGAACGCCGCGTCCATGACCTGAAACTGACACGGCAGGTGACCATGCAATCCCTGCCCTCCAT
Organism: Pseudomonadota bacterium; assembly: GCA_039195745.1. GTDB lineage: Bacteria > Pseudomonadota > Alphaproteobacteria > Rhodobacterales > Rhodobacteraceae > Litoreibacter. The sequence continues at coordinate 73,546 of JBCCVD010000014.1, forward strand.
CAGGCTGGTGCAGGAAAACGACAAATCGCTTGTGACTAAGATCAACTCCACCCTCGTCAATACGGTCCCGCTGTGGGAAACCCAGCTCGCGCAGGCCCTGACGATCCAGCGCTCAGCACAGGCGGCTGAGGCTGTGCGGGACGCCAATGATCTGACCAATGAGCTGTTGAAATCAAATGCGGAGAACCTGCGGATAGCCAACAAATCCATCCGCGAAGAGATGGAGCGCGGCGTCTTCGATATCGAGGCCGTACAGCAGGCCAATGATGATCTGGTTGCCACGATCAATGAAAGCCTCGCGATTGCCGATGAAGGCAAGCGCAAAAGGGCTGAAGCCGAAGACAAGCTCGACAAGATGGAGGCGGAGCTGCGCGACACGCTGGCCTCGGCAAAGGCGCGCAAGACGGGCACTGGCGAAACAATCGGCGGCAGCACCGGGTAATCATGTCAGGCTGGGGCACGAAATTCGGTTTTCTGGCGGCGGGTGCATGCGTGCTCGCTGCCTGCGACGAACCGGCCTCAAGCCCGCGCCCTGAACCGCGCGGGACACCGCCTGTCATTGCGTCTCCTGCACCACCACCGCCTTCTGAGCGCAGCGTCGCACTCGCGGCTTACTACGGGTCGGTTCAACGCCAACTGGTCGCACAAGGCCTGATGCGCCGAGACGGGGGCGGACCCGATACGCCGTTTTCTCAGCGTCAACTGGTCCGCAATTTCATCCAGATCGGCGTGTTCAACGAGTTTACATTCTCTGGCGGCACCTATCAGGATCGAAAGTCCGAAGGCCGCGTGCAGCGATGGGACAAACCCGTGCGGCTGACAATGGATTTCGGTGACAGTGTTGCGCCGGATTTGCGCCGCGATGCACAGACAACCGTCGCAACCTTTGCCTCGCGCCTGTCACGGCTGACGGGATTGGACGTCTCGCTCAAACAGCGGCGTGGCAATTTCACCGTTGCCGTGCTGTCGGTTGATGAGCTTGACGCTTTCGGTCCCGAGCTGATGCGCCTGTTTCCGGGCCTTGGGTCTGCTCTGGCAGCGCAAATCACCAATATGCCGCGCCCCGTCTATTGCGCGGTCTATGCTTTCTCCGATGCAGATCAGCCAGACAGTTTTCATTCCGCGATTGCCATCATACGCGCTGAGCATCCAAAGCGTCTGCGCGACAGCTGCTTTCACGAAGAGATCGCCCAAGGGCTTGGCCTGAGCAATGACAGCCCAGCCGCGCGCCCTTCAATTTTCAACGATGACGATGAGTTTGCGCTTCTGACGAGCCACGACGAATTGCTTCTCAAAATTCTCTACGACAAACGCTTGCCGCTCGGCGCCACCCCGGCTGAGGCGCGCCCCGTCGTAGAAACCATTGCCGCCGAACTTCTTGGCGGCGAAAGCTAGCACACCACTTCAAGCGAGGACCACATGGGTATTCTTGATTTCCTTTCCGGCCAGTTCATCGACGTCATACATTGGGTCGATGACACCCGCGACACGATGGTCTGGCGTTTTGACCGCGAAGGTCACGAGATCAAATACGGTGCCAAGCTGACCGTGCGCGAAGGTCAGGCGGCCGTCTTCGTGCATGAAGGCCAATTGGCCGATGTCTTCACGCCCGGCATGTATTTCCTTGAAACCAACAACATGCCGATCCTGACCACGCTCAACCACTGGGATCACGGGTTCAAAAGTCCGTTCAAATCCGAGGTCTATTTCGTCAACACAACGCGGTTCAACGACCTGAAATGGGGCACGAAAAATCCGATCATGCTGCGTGATCCGGAATTCGGCCCCCTTCGGATCCGCGCCTTTGGCACCTATTCGACACGGATCTCCGACCCGGCGAAGTTCCTGACAGAGATCGTGGGGACCGATGGCGAGTTCACCATGGACGAGATTAGCTATCAAATCCGCAACATCATCGTTCAGGAGTTTTCCCGCACGATCAGCAGCGCAGGCATTCCAGCGCTGGACATGGCCGCGAATACCGGTGATCTGGGCAAGCTTATCGCTTCTGCGATTTCGCCCATCGTCGGCGATTACGGGTTGAGCATCCCGGAATTCTACATTGAAAACATCTCTCTACCGCCCGCTGTTGAAGAGGCGCTGGACAAGCGTTCTTCCATGGGAATTGCGGGCGACCTTGGCAAGTTCACGCAGTATTCCGCCGCTGAGGCCATGACTGCGGTCGCGCGCAACCCATCGGGCGGCGGCGGTATGGGCGCAGGTCTTGGGGCCGGTATGGGTATGGCGATGGCCACCCAGATGGCCAATCAGATGCAGCAAGGTCCATGGGGTGCTGCCCCCGCTGCAGCGCCTCCGCCGCCCCCGCCACCGGTCGAACATGTCTGGCACATTACAGAAAACGGCGAGACGAAAGGCCCGTTCTCCAAAGCGGCGCTTGGTCGGATGGCTTCCGAAGGCGGGCTGACGCGGGCCTCCCTCGTGTGGACGCCGGGCCAAGACGGCTGGATGGCGGCCGAAGATGTGACTGAGCTCGCGCAGCTCTTCACAATTCTGCCGCCCCCACCACCGCCACCCGCAGGCTAGGCATCCGAAACTTATCCCCTCCCCGCGCCGTATCTTTTGGCATGACGCGCCCAGCTTTCCTCCCTCGCTTGCCCCAACGCCGCACGGCGCTGAAATGGCTGCATTGGGGGATCATTCCCTTTTTTCTCTGGTTCATCTTTGCCGATCCCGACGCGCTTAGACGCATGGGTCCAGTAGTGTTCCAGTTTCATTCGATGATGGGGCTGATCTTTGTCACGCTGGCGCTCATCTGGACCGCAATCTATCTGAAGAAGGGCCTTGCAAGCCGCCCCGGACCAAAACTTCCCGACTGGGCAAGAAAAGTGCACAGGGTTATGCATCACAGTCTGGTTTGGGGTCTGTTCGCCGTCGCGGTCGGTGGGTTTCTGCTGGGTCTGACCTCTGCCGTAACGCTGTGGGCGGGCGGGATTATTCCCATCGCACCAGCGCTCGGGCTGCCAAAGGCCAATGACATTGTCGGGCAATTCCACACATATCAGTTTTATCTGCTGGCTCTTCTGGCTGGTTTTCATGCAGTATTCCACCTATGGCGGCACTTCGCGCTTCGTGATAATGCGCTGCGCATCATGGCACCGAAAGTCTTGCACAGGTTCCTCTGACAGATGAACGCGATCACCCAAGAACACCGCTTCCCCTGCGACAGCTGCGGCTCGGACATGGAGTTCTCCCCTGGCGCGCATCAGCTGATCTGCACCCATTGCGGCAACACCGAAGCCGTGACCGAAGGGCGCTCAAACGCGATCCGGGAGCTTGATTTCAACACTGCTGTGCGCGGCGCGTTGGCTGAAGCGGAGATGGAAGAGACCCGCGTCACGCAATGCCCCAATTGTGCTGCACAGGTCGAGTTTGATCCTGAAATTCACGCGACAGAATGCCCGTTTTGCGCCACTCCCGTCGTCGCAGATACCGGAGCACATCGGCACATCAAACCCAAAGGCGTCGTGCCTTTCGCGCTGGACGAGCGTGCAGCGCGCAAAGCGATGGTCGATTGGCTCGGGCGTCGCTGGTTTGCACCAAACGGCCTGCAGGAATATGCAAAAAAGGGCCGCAAGCTCGACGGGATATATGTCCCCTACTGGACTTATGACGCCGATACCCGCACGGCATATGCAGGCGAGCGCGGCGACGATTATCAAGTGCGCAAAACAGTGGTGCGGGACGGCAAGAAAGTCGATGTGATGGTCACAAAGACACGCTGGAGCCGCGTGAAGGGCCGTGTTGCGCGGGATTTTGACGATGTGCTGGTGCTGGCCTCGAACTCCTTGCCACGCCCCTATACGGACGCGCTCGCGCCTTGGGACCTGTCTCATCTCACGCCATACACGCCCGATTATCTGGCCGGATTCCGTGCCGAGGCCTACACAATCGCACTGGATGATGGCTTTGCAGAGGCGCGCGGTGTGATGGATAACAGGATCACCCGCGATATTCGTTTCGACATTGGCGGCGACCGGCAACGCATTCACAGCGTGGATACGCAGGTCAGCAACGTGACCTTCAAACATATCCTTTTGCCTGTCTGGATGGCCGCTTATAAGTATCGGGGCGAGACGTATCGCTTCGTTGTGAACGGCCAGACAGGCGCCGTGCGCGGCGAGCGGCCTTATTCAGCAATCAAGATCGCCTTTGCGATCCTCATCGGGCTGCTGGTCGCAGCGGCCATTGGCTACGGAATGGCATTACAACAATGATCCTATGTTGCGGCGAAGCCCTGATCGACATGCTGCCACGACAGACCAGCGCCGGGGAGCAGGCTTTTGCGCCCTATGCCGGCGGCGCCGTCTTCAACACGGCCATCGCCTTGGGCAGGCTTGAGTGCAAACCGGGCTTCTTCTGCCCGCTTTCGTCAGATCTGTTCGGCGAGTTGCTTGTCGACAAGTTGAACGATGCGGATGTGAACATTGACCTGTCGCCCCGCCCCGATGCACCGACCACGCTGGCCTTTGTGCGGCTTCAAAATGGCCAGGCAACCTACACGTTCTACGACGAGAACTCTGCCCTGACATCTCTGCGCGAGGATGACCTTCCGCCCCTTCCCAATAGGGTCAATGCCCTGTTTTTTGGTGGTATTTCGTTGGCTGCGGGGCAAAGCGCACAGGCGTTCGCGGCACTGCTCGCGCGTTCAGGCAGCGATCGCGTCACGATGATCGATCCTAATATCCGTCCCGGCTTCATTAAGAACCGCGACGACTTCGTGACACGTATCAATGCAATGATGGCGCAATGCGATATCGTTAAGCTGAGCGACGAAGACCTACATTGGCTGGAAGGCGACGGCGAGATCGCAGCTCTTGCTCAAGGGATCCTCTCGCGGGGCACAAAGCTGGTCTTGATCACCCAAGGCGCTGATGGTGTCATTGGCTACATGGCCAATCAGCGGGTTTTCTCACCCGCTCAAAAGGTCGAGGTGGTCGATACGGTTGGCGCAGGCGACACGTTCAACGCAGGCTTCTTGGCCTCGCTGCAAGAAAATGATTTGCTGCGCAAATCCGACATTTCGAACCTCTCTCATGCTCAGTTGCAAAACGCGCTCGCCATGGGCGCGCGCTGCGCGGCAGTCACTGTCTCTCGTGCGGGAGCCAATCCGCCAAAACGGTCCGAGCTATGAGAGCACTGATCCAGCGTGTCAGCGAGGCCTCGGTGACAGTGGATGGCGAAATCATCGGTGCTATCGGCCCCGGCCTCTTGATCCTGATCTGCGCGATGGAGGGGGATACAGCCGCCCAAGCGACCAAACTCGCCGCTAAAATTTCCAAACTGCGGATTTTTCGCGATGACGCCGGAAAGATGAACCGCGCGCTGATCGATACCGGTGGCGCGGCTCTTGTGGTCAGCCAGTTCACGCTGGCAGCGGACACGCGCAGCGGCAACCGGCCTGGTTTCTCATCCGCAGCCAAACCCGATCACGGCCGCGCGCTCTATGAAGGGTTTGCGCAGGATATGCGCGATCTGGGCATTGCCGTTGAAACTGGAGAATTCGGCGCGGATATGGATGTGGCCCTCGTCAATGACGGGCCTGTCACGATCTGGCTGGACGACCAAGGCTAAACATCAGGCCTGCCCGGTCAAAGCCTGTCGCCCCATCCAGAAAGCGCGCAAAAATCGTAGCCGGATCAATGTGACGAGGCAATTCATCCGGTCTGCCCAGCCTGTCAGTCGCTCCGTCAACAAGACGCGCGGCACGTCCCGCACCACACTTGCTGCGGTCAACACGGCCCGCATCACCCATTTTGCACGGCCCAAGGCGCTGGTGGCATCAAGGGTGAACCGCTCCGCCGCAAGCCGCCGCCACTTCCGTTTCAGCGCCGCCCAATCCTGGCGGGTCGGATGCGACGCGACAAGCTCAGCATCATAGACAATCTCAAACCCTGTACGCCCGGCCCTGTGGCACCACTCCATATCTTCAGCGACATTGACGCGGAACGGGCCAACCATCTCGAACACGTCGCGATCTACGACCATATTGCCGCTGCCGCAGAACCCCTGCCGCGCCACATACCGCGCCATATCGAAGGCAAAAACCTGCTCGAATACCTGTGCGCCACTGCGCGCACCGTGGCCTTCGTGAAACGTGTCGACCCGGCCACCGACGATGCGATCCTCAATATCGACCGCACGTGCATGGTCGATCCAGTCAGGTCCGGGCACGCAATCGCAATCAATGAACGCCAGCCGGGGCGCCGTGGTCAAAGCCACGCCAAGATTGCGCGCAAGCCCGGCGCCGGGCGTCTGCTCCACCGCGAAACGCGCCCATGGAAACTCATCGGGCAAATCCATGATCGACTGATCCGAGCCATTATCGACGACGATCACCTGCACATCGTCACCAATTTGCGGCTCAAGTGCGTAGAGGCAGCGCCGCAAACGCGGCTGGTCATTGAGGTGAGGAATGATGACAGCGAGCTCTGACATGATCCCGCAACTCTGGCGGATCATTACTTAAAGTTGGGTAAATCGTATGCGATGCGTGATCTGTTTCCCTTTTCACAGGAAACCGCCTAGGCTCAGAAGCTACCAGCCGATCAAGCAAAGGACGCCACATGAAAATCGCCATGCTCGCCCGCAACGCAAATCTCTATTCGCACAAGAGGTTAAAAGAAGCGGCGGAGGAGCGCGGCCATACGCTGGACATCGTAAACACGCTACAATGCTATATGAATATCGCCTCTCGCAGGCCCGAAATTTACTACAATGGCGAGAAACTTCTGGGCTATGACGCCGTCATCCCACGCATTGGGGCATCTGTCACCTTTTATGGGCTCGCCGTTCTGCGCCAGTTCGAGATGATGGGCGTCTATCCCTTGAATGAGAGCGTGGCGATTGGGCGTTCGCGCGACAAGCTGCGCTCCATGCAACTGCTTGCGCGCGACGGCATCGGCCTGCCAGTGACAGCATTTGCGCATGATGCCAAGAAAGCGGGCGACATTGTGGAGCTTGCAGGCGGCACGCCCGTGGTGATCAAGCTCTTGGAAGGCACGCAAGGCATCGGGGTGGTTCTGGCCGACACGGATCGCTCTGCCAAATCGGTGGTTGAGGCGTTTCGCGGGGCCAATGTGAACATCATGGCGCAGGAATTCATCAAGGAGGCAGGCGGCACCGATATCCGCGCCATTGTTGTCGGTGGCAAGGTGATTGCCGCAATGAAACGCACCGGGGCGGAAGGTGATTTTCGTTCCAACCTGCACCGCGGGGGGTCGGCGCAACTGATCAAGATCAGCCCAGAAGAGCGCGCGACAGCGGTGCGCGCGGCCAAATCGATGGGGCTGGCTGTCTGCGGCGTCGATATGCTGCGCGCCAATCACGGGCCGGTGGTGATGGAGGTCAACTCATCTCCCGGCCTAGAGGGCGTTGAGAAAGCAACGGGGCTTGATATTGCTGGCAAGATCATCGCGCATCTTGAGAAATACGCCAAGCCCGGCAAGACAAAGACCAAAGGCAAGGGCTAAGCCGCATAGATGTCCAAACGCGAAGACTTTGAGCTGGGCGGCATTCGTGTCGCGCCCGGCATGCGGCAGACGATTGAATTGCCTGTCAGTACCCTCTCGGACCATACGCCGATCAACATGTCCGTGCATGCGATCCATGGCAAACGTCCGGGGCCGACCCTGTTTGTCAGCGCAGGCATCCATGGCGATGAAGTGATCGGCGTCGAAATCGTGCGCCGCCTGCTCCGCGCGCCGAACCTCGCATCCCTGCGCGGCACGCTGCTGGTCATTCCCATTGTGAATGCCTTCGGGTTTCTCAATCGCTCCCGCTATCTACCGGACCGCCGCGATTTGAACCGCTGCTTTCCGGGCAGCCCCGGTGGCTCACTGGGATCACGCATGGCACATCTGTTCCTGAACGACGTCGTCGCCAAATGCGACTTCGGGATCGACCTGCATTCCGCTGCCATCAATCGCACCAACCTTCCCCAAATTCGTATTTCCCCCGACACACCGTCGATCCTGACACGTGCGAAAGCATTCGGGGCCCCTGCAATCGTGACCTCCACCTTGCGCGAAGGCTCCCTGCGCGCCGCCGCCCGGGAGATTGGCGTCGATATGCTGCTTTTTGAAGCGGGTGAAGGGCTACGCTTTGACGAGTTTTCTGTCCGCGCAGGCGTCGCAGGAATCCTGCGGGTGATGCACGCGATGGGGAGCCTGCCGCGCAAGGGCATCAGCAAGGCCAAAGCCGCATCCATCCTCTGTTCCAGTTCCAAATGGCGCCGCGCACCTGTAGGAGGGCTGCTCAGAACCTTCCGCGAAGAAGGCGAGGTCGTGGCAGAGGGCGATGTTCTGGCAGCGGTTTGCGATCCGTTCGGCGACGAAGAGATCGAGATTTGCGCAGATGTTGCTGGCCTGATCATCGGCCGCGCCGTGATGCCCATCGCCAATGAGGGCGACGCTGTCTATCACATCGCGCAGGTAACCTCGACCGCCAAGGCCGAAACGGCAATCGAAGACCTGACAACGCAGCTCGAAGAAGATCCGCTATTCGACGAGGACGAGATAATCTAACCGGGTTTGTGTGCCACAATCGCGTTGAAGCGCGTGTTCTCCCAGCGATTAAAGGCGTCCGGGTAGATGTCATGGACCGCCACCACCGTGAACCCCGCCGCTTCGATCAAGCGACATTCATGATCTGTGTGGCGGTAATTGGAGAAATAATGCTGCTGCAGTTCTTCAGAGAACCCGTCGACAACCACATCTTCTTCGCGTCCCATCTGGTGTTTGATTACCAGCGTACCGCCGGGATTGGCGAAGCGGAAGCACTTGGCATAAATCGCCGAGGCTTCTTCCACAGAAAAGAAATTCAAGACACCAAAGGCGATGACCACATCAAATGACTGTACCGTATCAAAGCTGCGAATATCAGAATTGATGACATGTAGATTTGGGCGAGGCGCTATGAATTTGGAGAACTCCTCATAAAGCTCAACAGCAACGATATCGCCAAACTGCTGCGCAATCGCATTGAGCAGCAGCCCGCTGCCAGCGCCCAGATCCAGCAAAGACATTTCAGCCCCTGCGAATTGCTGCATGAAAGCAATGTCATATTCAGAGAAATCCGGCGCTTTATTGCGCGTGTCCTGCGGCGCAGTGATCTTCTCTGCGAGCTTCGTATAGTAGCTGTGGATCTTGTCGTTACTCACCGAAGAACTCCGAGAATTGGGACTGCGCGTGCTGATAGTCGTTATGCGTGTCGATATCAAAAGCACGGATCTTCAGCGCGGGCATTGGTAGCTGATCCAGAATTGCCTCAAACACGTGGCCCGCATTCTCATTGATATGTGACGCCTTGAAACAGGCAGGGCCAGACCACTCAAATGCAGAGGCTTCATCGCGTGAGAAGCTTTTTACCTGTTCTTCGCGCGCATCAAGATGCGCATAGACGCCGTCATCCGTTACAACATCCGAGACGCCGAGATACTCCCTGTCACCGCGCAAACAGCGCGCCATATCGCCCTTATGGACCAAGAGATCGCCATCCCACGCCGTGATATACTCCGCGCCGTACCGCGCGCCGAGATAGAGGCTGCGCCCCGTTCCCGTCGAGAAATAGTCGTGGTTATAGGCGAAGATGACATCATCACGGATTGCGCGCACAGCGCGGATCACTTGCGAAGCCTGGTAGCCCACAACCACGCGGATATCGTTGATTTCCCCAAAGCTCTCGATTTGCCATTGGATCAGCGGGCGGTCGCGAAAATTGATCAGCGCCTTGGTCGAGTTCAGGCCCAAACGGGAACCGACGCCCGCACAGCTCAGCACGAGGCTATGGCCGTGTTTCGACGGTCTCTCAATCAGCATCGCCCCTAAAAGCCGCAGCAGGGCAGCTTCGCTGTAAACCGCAAAGTCACAGACAGAAACGACAGATGGCGCAGGATCATGGACCAACCCGCAGGCGATCGAGATATCGGCGATCCGCATTGCTTCCGCATCATTATTGCCATCACCGACAAAAACCACTTGCTCGCCCTGCGCCTGATAATGGCGCACGACTTCTTCCTTTTGCAAAATCGTGGCGACCTTTTTGACCTTTCCGTCTGCCACGTCTGCCTTGGAGGTGAACACCGCACAGCCCAGTGGCGCCACCATCTGATCTACCCAGACATCCAAATTGCCAGTGGCAACAGCGCATTGGGAGGCATTGGCTTTGATAAAGGCCACAAGCGCATCATGGTAAGGAACATCCGCCAGCAGGTCTGAAACGCTTTGCACATCGCAATCCCGCAAGATGCCGAGCCGGTGTATGAAACTTTCGATGAATGGAATGTTGCCATTTATCGTCGTGCGGGTCAGTTCTTCGATCTCGGCGCTCTTGTCAAAGGCCTCCGCGATCAAGGGCAAAGTCTCTTGCCGGGTGATTGTGCCATCAAGGTCGAAGATAAAGATCATAACGCCGCTATTTCAGCTTCTTGATCAGTTTGCGCAGGACAGATTTCGCCCGCCGCGCCAGCTTAATGGCGGGGTGATCCAATACACGCGACAGCTTGGCCTGCGTTTTGGCATGCGCCTCGCGCTCTAGCATCAGCTGATGCTTCATCCCTTTGAGATAAACAAGGTCATGTTGGGCCTGCAAAACGGATTGCTCCAGGTCATGCGCTTTCCCAAGAGCTGCATCGCGCGCCTTTGCGGCGTCTTCCCACGCGATGTAACACTTCGAAGCGATCATGGCATTCAATGTCCGTGCGCGAAATGGCGTTAGATGTGAAGCCAGCAAGGACTTGAGCGACCGTGTTTCCTCATCCGTGAAGATGTCGCGGTTTTCAATCTGAAAATACGTTTCATGCTTCATGATCCAACGTCGCCCGACAAAAGATGCAACGCGTTTTATCTCCCGCGGCCAAGCGGGATAACCACTGTAATCGCCATCCCAACCCTGCTCCAATGCAAGGAGTGTCAGGCGCTCCATATCGGAATCGTAAACCGTGCCGGAATCAGGATGCCGTCCGTCACCAAATCCGCCCGGCGGGATCGGGGTTTCCCAGTCTTCACCATATGTTTTGCGCAGATAGTCCCGCGGCAATCGTGGGACCGGATAATTGCGGCCCCGGATTGGGGCCAATTCGTTGCCTTCATAATACCATGCGGGCACAGTCATCTTCGCTGCGACGGATGCATCGGTATGCAGACATTGCCTTCGTGCGAATCCGTCTGAGTAGATCGCATTGATAAAGATGTCGCCTACGAAAACACCGTTATACTCGATCAGAAGGCCCGCACCACCGACTGGTTCGCGGGGTTCGCTCATATCACGAAAATTGTAGCCGATGTCGTAATCCGCGTAGCCCGGCACGCGATCGATGATTGCATACCCATCCGCATTCACCACTTCATTGAGTGCCAGAACGCGCTCCACTTCTGTGTGGTTGATATCAAGGTCGATATCGCGTTCTTCAGTCTGAAGGATATCTCCTTCCCGCACGGCGCCCAATAAGGTGCCAGAAGACAGGAAATAGGGAATCTCTGCCCTTTCCAGCGCGTCACAAATATAGGTCAGATGTTCGACCATCTGGTCGTGAGCAAGCGCGAGATCGTCTTTTGTCAAAGACATATCAAAGAAGTCCTGAAGCTGGTCGTTTTACTGCGGGTTCTTAGACAGGATTTTCGGAGGAGAAACCAGAAGAACTTGGCCGCCGTGCCCCATTCCTAATGAAGCGTATCCTTAGGGCCAACATCGCACCTAGCCGGAGATTTGTTCCAGCCGCGGCATCAGCGTCAAAAGCTCTTGCGTGTACTCCGTCCTGGGTGCGGCAAACAGGCTTTCGGTGTCCTGCAACTCGACCAGTTTGCCCTGCCGCATGACGCCGACGCGATCACACATCTGGCGGACAACCGGCAGGTCGTGGCTGATAAATAGCATGGTCAGCCCGAGATGCTCTTGCAGGTCTTTCAAGATGTTCAATATCTGCGCCTGAATGGACACATCCAGCGCGCTGGTTGGCTCATCACAGATCAAAAAGCGGGGCTGCGTGGCAAGTGCACGCGCAATGGAAATCCGTTGCCGCTGCCCGCCGGAAAATTCATGCGGATACTTGCGATGGGCGTCTTTTGACAGGCCCACGCGGTCCAGCAGTTCAGCCACGCGCGGCCCCACATTGCCTTTGTCGAGGATGTTGTGATGCAAGAGTGGCTCAGCCACGATATCGCCCACCTTCATGCGGGGATTGAGGCTGGAGAACGGGTCCTGAAAGATCATCTGGATTTGTCGGCGGTAGCGCGCAATCCCCTCCGCATCCATCGCCGTCATCTCTTCGCCGTCGAACCAGACCTTGCCGCCATCAACCGGATAGAGCGTCGCAATCATGCGCGCCACGGTCGACTTTCCGGACCCGCTTTCCCCCACCAGCCCGAACACTTCCCCATCCTTGATATCGAAGGAGACATCATCCACGGCCGTGAAATACTTCCGGCGTGACGGGATGATGGAGCCTGCCTCGATAAACTTCTTGGTGATGCCTTGCACCTGCACCAAGGGGCCTTCTGTGCTGAGCGGCGGCTTTTCCCAGTTGCGCGCGAGGTCTTCAATCTTGAACACCGTCTCCCGTCCACCATAGCTGACCTGCGGAAAACGCTCGATCTTGGTATGCGGGCGCGGCACAGCGGAAATCAGGGACCGCGTGTATTCATGTGTCGGCGCGCCGAGGATCTGATCTGTCGTGCCACTTTCGACGACCTTACCGGAATACATCACAGTGACCTGTTCCGTCGTGTCAGCAATGACGCCCATGTCATGGGTCACGAGGATCACGCCCACCTGACGCTCTTTCGCCAGCTCCTTGATCAGGTCCAGCACCTGCGCCTGAATGGAGACATCAAGCGCCGTCGTCGGCTCATCGGCGACAATCACCGACGGCTCTGAACACAGCGCCAGAGCGATCACCACACGCTGGCGCATCCCGCCGGAGAATTGATGCGGATATTGATCAAACCGCACTTCGGGATTGGGGATCGAAACACGATCGAGAAGTGCAATCGCCCGCTCCCGCGCTTCGGAGGCACTGACATCAAGATGCAGCTGGATCGTCTCCACCAACTGCTCACCAATGGTAAAGAGCGGGTTCAGGGAGGTCAGCGGATCCTGAAAGATCATCCCGATCTCTTTGCCCCTGATGCGGCGCTTTTCTTCTGGATCAAGTTGATCAATGCGTCGCCCGTTCAGCCACACCTCCCCTTCCGAGATATGCGCAGGCGGATCAAGCAGGCCGATCACGGCGTTGCCCGTCATGGATTTGCCGGCACCGCTTTCGCCCACCACGCCGCGTATCTCGCCGGGATGAATATCATAGCTCACATTCTCAACCGGCTTGAATATGCCGTGGCGCGTTGGGATTTCGACCGTCAGATTGCGGATCGACAGGATGGGTTCGCTCATTTCAACCTCGGGTTCAATGCGTCGCGCAGCCAGTCGCCCAGCAGGTTCACGCTGAGCGCTAGGGCCAACAAAGTGCAGGCTGGGAAGAAGAGGATCCACCACTCGCCTGAGAACAGGAAGCCCTGCCCGATGCGGATCAGTGTGCCCAGCGAGGGTTGTGTCGGCGGCGCACCGACGCCGAGAAAGCTGAGCGTGGCCTCTGCGATGATCGCAAGCGCGAGGGAGATCGTGGCGATGACCAGCACCGGCGAGAGCACATTGGGCAGGATATGGCGGATCATAATCGCAAAGGGCCTGCGCCCGATCAACTGCGCTGCAGCAACGTAGTCTTTGCTTTTCTCGACCAGCGTGGCGCCACGCACCACGCGGGCAAACTGCACCCAATCGCTGAGACCAATCGCGAGGATCAGCACCCAGATCGCCATCTGATCGCGATATTCGACCGGCGTAATGCCTTTGGCGATGCCAAAGATCAGCATCGCCACAAGAATGGATGGGAAGGTCAGCTGCACGTCAGCTGCGCGCATGATCACCGTGTCGACCCAGCCGCCCATATAGCCGGACAAAAGACCCAGAACGATGCCCAAAACGAGCGCAAACATCACGGCGGCAAACCCCACGAAGAGCGAAATCCGCATCCCATAGAGGATGGTGGAGAACACATCGCGCCCTTGATCATCCGTCCCCATCAGGAAACTGTCGGCTGTAAAGGCGTTTGGCTCCATCGGCGGTGTGAACCCGTTCATCAAATTCAGGCTCGCCGGATCAAACGGGTTCGTGGGCGCAATGAGCGGGGCCAGAACGGCCGACAGGATCAAAAGCAACGCAACAACAGTCGAGACGACCGCAACAGGCGACCTGCGGAAGGCATAAAACAGGTCACTGTCCAGCGCGCGGCGCACACGTGACGGCGCAGCGCTGTCGGATATAGGTGTGTCGTTCATGCGGAAACCCTCAAGCGTGGATCAATGAAGGCGTAGAGGATATCCACGGCCAGATTGATCAGGACAAAGACCAGCGAGATCATCATCAGATAGGCGGCCATCACGGGGATATCGACGAATTGGATCGCATTGATGAAGAGCAGCCCGAGGCCCGGCCATTGAAACACGGTCTCCGTGATGATTGCGAAGGCAATGATCGCGCCAAGTTGCAGACCGATAATGGTGATCACAGGCACCATCGTATTTTTCAGAGCATGGCGGAAATTGATCGTGCGTTCACTCACGCCGCGCGCGCGGGCAAAGCGAATATAGTCCTGACGCAAGACTTCCAGCATTTCAGATCGGACCAGCCGCATGATCAGCGTCATCTGGTAGAGCCCCAGGGTGATGGCTGGCAGGATCAACGCTTTCAACCCGCTTTCAGTCAGAAGCCCCGTTGTCCACCACCCAATCTTTACAGTTTCTCCCCTGCCGAAACTGGGCAACCACCCGAGTTCGACGGAGAAGACATAAATGAGCAATATCCCGATCAGAAAGGTCGGCAAAGACACCCCAATCAGCGATGCGGACATGATGAAATTTGCCATAAACCCGTCGCGCCGGATCGCGGTGAACACCCCCAAGGCGATGCCGACCCCCACGGCTAGGATGGCCGAGACCGCCGCAAGCTCCAATGTTGCCGGTGCGCGCTCAGCGATAATGTCTGCGACCGGTCGGCCTTGCCGGAAACTGACACCGAAATTGCCCTGCGCCGCATTGGACAGAAACTTGAAATATTGCACCGGGAACGGCTGATCGAGTCCAAGCTGCGCGCGCAATCGCTCGACATCTTCCATGGTACGTTCCTGCCCGAGCATATTGTCGATGGGATCGCCCACGAAGCGGAACATGGAGAACGCAACGAGCCCCACGATGATCAACACCAGCGCAGATTGCCCGATGCGTTTGAGGATGTAGGAAAGCATAGCAGCGGCCTGACTCTAAGGGAAAACCCGCCCCGAAAAGAGTCGGAGCGGGTCACATCTATCGTGGTCTTAGTTGACCGTCACCCAGCGGAGGATGAAGAAGTTATCGGGACGCTGCGTCAACTCGATATTGCTGCGCGCGCCCCAGACCAATGGCTGGACGTAGAGCGGCACGTAAGCGACCTCGTCCTGCATGATCTTGGCCGCTTCATCGAGCATCGCCTGACGTTTGATGTCGTCAATCTCCGACTGAATCATTGGCAGAAGCTCATCAATCCGCGCGTTCGAATAGCCGCCAAAGTTCCATGAGCCCAGCTTCTTCTCTTCATTCGGGGTGGAGCCGAGGAAGCGGATCGGATGTTCTGCATCGAACGTGCCGGGTGACCAGCCCAGCAAATACATGTCGAAATTATCGGCACGCAGTTCCGGCCAGTAGTTTTGTACCGGCATCGCATCAAGCGTCGCGCTGAGACCAGCCTGCGCCAGCATGCCCGTGATCGCCTGACAGACGGCCTCATCGTTCAGGTAGCGGTTGTTGGGGCATTTCAGATCGAAACTTGCGCCTGCAACACCTGCCTCTTCCAACAGCGCCTTGGCGCCTTCCGGGTCATAAGCGTAAGGCGTTGCATTGGCTGCGGAGAATCCGCGCATCGCCGGGCTGACCAATTGGCTGGCCACTTCCGCATTGCCGCGCATGATGGTTTGCAGGATCGCTGGCACATTCACCGCTTTCGCCACCGCCTCGCGGACCTTTGGATCAAGAAACAGGTCAGAGCTGCCATTGCCGCCTTCGCTTGCACCTTCCTGCTGGTCAAAGCCCAGCATGATCACGCGGGCCTCGATGCCCTGAATGACGCTGACATCACGGTTTTGCTTCAACCGCGCCACGTCTTGGATCGGGACCGGGTTGATGAAATCGACGTCGCCGGACAAAAGCGCCGCCAATGAGGTCGCGGGGTTCTGGATCGGGGTCAGTTCGGCTCGGGTGATATTGTGCTCCACCTCGCCCCACCAACCGCCATGCGGCTCCAGCACAGTGCGCAGACCGGGCTCACGTGCGGTGACTTTGAACGCGCCTGTGCCGTTGGTATTGAGCGTTGCGTAATTGCCCGCTTCCTTATCAGGCAAACCGGCATTATTGGCTTCCGCCCAGCCGCTATCCATCATCATCCAGTTTGCGATGCTGTCTGGGAAGATCGGGTTGGGCGCGTTGGTCATGATATCGACTGTGTAGTCATCGACCTTGACCACGTCGCTGACTGGCGCAAACCAGCTGCGCGTGTCAGAGGATTCATCAGACGCCCGTTTGTAGGAGAACACGACGTCATCGGCGTTGAATTCCGCGCCATCATGGAAGGTCACGTCTTGGCGCAGCGTAAACCGCCAGCCCTCACCCTCACCGATAGGTTCCCATGCGGTCGCCAATGCAGGCTCAATCGCCATGTCCTTGCCACGGCGCACGAGTCCTTCATAGACGTTGTTCAGAAAGCCCAATACCGGGGCCGAGTTGACTGCGTGCGGGTCCATTGTCTGCGGATCGGTGGTGGCCGCGAATTTGAAATCCTTCGCCATGACCGGCGCCGCGAGGGCCGTTGTCAGCAGCAGAACTGTGGTAAATTTAAACATGGATGCCTCCTATGTGATTTGCGCCGGAAAAGTGGTGCAAGGCAATTGACGGGCTTTGGCGTGGGGCGCCATGCCGTCAAAAAATGTGACCGCCCTTGCCAGAAACAAGGGCGGTCCGTTTGATTTAGTTCATCGTGATGTATTTGACCTTGGGTTGGTCTTCCGGATCAACCTCGATGCCGACACCTTCGCCCATGCCCCAGTTCAACACCTGGTGATGGATTGGAATGTAGAGCTGCTCATCCTGCACCACGCGCCAGATGGCCGCAATGTCAGCGTTGCGCGCTTCAAGGTCAGTGTTCGATGCCAGGGATGCGATTTTCGCATCAAGTTCATCATTGTCGAAGCCTGTACCGTTCCATGTGCCGATATCCGACTCCCGCCCATGGACGAGGAAGTTGAAGATATACTCGGAATCGTAGGTCGGAACGCCCCAGCCCAGCATGTAGAAATCGGTCTTGCCATCGGTGATCAACGGGAAGTGCTGCGCCTTTGGTTTGGCGTCGAGGTTCACAGTCACGCCAATGCGCGCCAGCATGCCCACTGCTGCCTGACAGATCGCTTCATCGTTGATGTAGCGGTCATTCGGGCAGTCCAAACGGATAGAGAACCCATCCGGGTAGCCGGCCTCATACATCAACGCTTGAGCCTTGGCCAAATCCCCTTCCGGACCGGTATCCATTTCAGCCGTCCAGCCATTGACAAAAGGCGGCGCAATCATGCCTGCAGGTTCAGACTGGCCGCGCATCACAACCTGACGGATCGCATCACGCTGAATGGCCATGGACATCGCCTGACGCACGCGCACATCTGCGAGCGGGTTCTTACCGTCGACATTGTCTGCCTCAATATCATCCGCACCCTGGTTCATCCCAAAGAAGATCACGCGGTTTTGCGGCGCCTGTTTGACGACCAGACCGGCGCTGTCATTGACCCGCTGGAGGTCTTGAACCGGCATGTCCTGCAGGAAGTTCACCTCGCCCGACAGCAGCGCGGCCACGCGGGTCGCCGCGTTCTGGATCGGCGTGTAGATGATCTCGCTCACGTCCATAGGGAAGTCATTGCGGCCCCAATAGGCCTCATTGCGGGCCATTACGGTTTTGACATCAGGCTCACGGCTGACCAGCGTGTAAGGGCCAGTTCCGTTGACATTGGTGGTAGCAAATGTGATCTCGCCGCCTTCAAAATCCTGCACGTTGACCGTGTTGTTGGCTTCGGTCCACCCCTTGTCCATCATGAACAGGTTGGTCAGGTTCGATGGCAGGATGGGGTTTGGCCCATCGGTCACAATCTCAACAGTCAGATCATCAACCGCGCGCACTTCTTTGATGGAACCGATCAGCTCCTTCATGTCAGAATTCGGTTGTTTCGCACGCTCAAAGCTAAACACCACATCTTCGGCCGTGAAGTCAGCGCCATCGTGGAATTTCACACCTTCGCGCAGATTGAAAACCCAGACATTGGGATCAGCCGTGCTGGGCGCCCAATCGGTGGCAAGTGCGGCCTGAAAAGCACCGGACGTGTCTCGAATAATCAACGGCTCATACATTTGATGCCGGATCGTATGCGTCGGACCTTCGTTTTGCGCATGTGGATCAAGCGTCAGTGCGTCGCCCGCACGTGCCCAGCGCAATGTCTCTGCACTCGCCAATGCGGTGGTTGACAGCAAAGCCGTCGCGGCGAGCAATCCCGTGATTTTTTTCATTATTTTCCTCCTGTTTCCGGGCTATCTGGGGGTTGACAGCAAAAGCATGGCGCCGCGTTTCAAACGCGCCGTTCATTCAGCTTCAGCTGTCCATCTGATGCAGCAAATGCATCCGCCCCCAGTCTTCATGCGCGGCAGGTTAGCGGGATTTTTCGCGTCCACAACCAACATCTTGACCATTTCGCAGATTCTTTTGTCAAATTTTCGGCTCACACCTTGTCTTAAGGAGGACACGCCGCAGCGCGCGCGCTCTTTTCATCCGATCTGCGCCTGTTAGGGTGAGAGTGCACGACGGGGAGCAGGCATATGCGGGAATGGTGGCGCAGCGCAGTGATCTATCAGGTCTACCCGCGCTCTTATCAAGACAGCACAGGCAACGGGGTTGGTGATTTGGCAGGCATTACAAGCCGCCTCGATCATATCGCGGACCTCGGCGTGGATTGTATCTGGTTGTCACCGATCTTTGCCTCGCCGCAAGCGGATATGGGTTATGACGTATCAGACTATCTGGCGGTCGATCCGCTTTTCGGTGATCTGGAGGCTTTTGACACGCTGATCGCTGAGGCTCATGCGCGCGGTTTGAAAGTGATCGTCGATCAGGTCCTCTCCCACACATCCGATCAGCATGAGTGGTTCAAGACATCCCGCCAGAGCCGCGACAATGCCAAAGCCGATTGGTATGTCTGGGCCGATCCCCTGCCCGACGGATCGCCGCCGACAAACTGGCACAGCCATTTCGGCGGCCCCGCATGGGAGTTCGACCCCGGGCGCGGACAGTATTACCTGCATAACTTCCTCGCCTCCCAGCCCGATCTGAATTTTCATAACCCCGATGTCGTTGACGCGATTCTGGAGACCTGCAAATTCTGGCTGGATCGTGGTCTGGACGGGTTCCGGCTAGACACGGTGAATTACTATTTCCACGACCAGCAATTGCGCTCTAACCCGCCCGCACAGAGAAAGCCGCAGGTCATGGCCACCGACCTTTATGGCATGCAGGACAACATCTACAACAAGACCCGCCCCGAAAATATCGCTTTTTTGGAGAGACTTAGGGCACTGACCGATCAATATGAGGAAATCATGATGGTGGGCGAGGTGGGTGAGATGGGTCATAAATCCATCGAGATTATGGGCGCCTACACCCAAGGTACGGAGCGGCTGCACATGGCCTACAGTTTTGCCATGCTCGGCCCCGATTTCACAGCAGAGCATTTTCAAACCTGTATCGAGGGGTTTCAGCGCGGCGCACCAGACGGCCACCCCTATTGGTCGTTCAGCAACCATGACGTGCCACGCCAGGTAAGCCGTTGGTCGGAATATGCGGTCTCAGACGAAGCCATGGCGCGGCTCGCCTGCGCGATGCTAATGGCATTTGAGGGCACTATCGGCATCTATCAGGGCGAGGAGCTTGGCCAGACAGAGACAGAACTTGTGTTCGAAGAATTGACAGACCCTCCGGCGATCCGCTTTTGGCCTGCCATCAAGGGCCGCGACGGCTGCCGCACGCCAATGGTTTGGGAAAAAGTCGCCCCCAATGCGGGCTTCTCCGACAGCACGCCCTGGCTGCCAGTCAAAGCCCCGCAAGCGGCCAAAGCGGTGGATCAGCAACACAGCTCGGACAGCATTCTGACCTATTACAAGGACGCGATTGCCCGGCGCAAAGCAAGCCCAGCCCTATCGCGCGGCAAGACCGAGTTCCTGCCATTGCCCGAACCCATTCTGGCCTTTCGCCGCAGTGCTGATGAAGACAGGCTGACCTGCGTTTTCAATCTTTCCACGGCCCTGCAAGAGCTGCAGATCGAAGGCCAAGCGCGGATCGTGCATGGCTCTGAAGCGCAGATTGAAGGGGCAACCCTCTCCCTTTCTGGCAACGGGTTTGTCTACCTGTCTCATGACGCGCAACTCACTCTGACAGCGGGTTAAGCCAGCGATTTCGCGTCCCAGATCTGCGCCATATAGCCGTTGATCGTCCGGTCAGAGGAGAAGAACCCGGCCCCGCCAATGTTGCGCAGGGCCAGCGTGTTCCAGCGGTCTGGATCGGCAAAGATCAGGTCAACTTCGGCCTGTGCTTCACAGTAGCTTTCGAAATCCGACGCGACGAGAAACGGATCATGGTTCCATGTCATATCCACCAGCCCGTTATACCGATCCGTATCTTCCGGGCTGAACCGTCCTTCGACGATCATCTGCAATACATCCTGCAGGCTCTGACTGGCGAGGATCGCTTTGCGTGCATGGTCCTCGACCCGATAGCGCTCTTGCACCTCTTGTGCATTCATCCCGAAAAGGAAGAAGTTGTCTGCCCCGACCTGCTCCCGAATCTCAACATTGGCACCGTCCAGCGTGCCTATCGTCAGCGCGCCGTTCATTGTGAATTTCATATTGCCAGTGCCAGAGGCCTCTTTGCCTGCGGTCGAGATCTGTTCGGACAAATCCGTGGCAGGGATCAGCCGCTCCGCCATGGAGACATTATAGTTCGCAGGGTAGACCACTTTCAAAAGATCGCCCACGACCGGGTCGGCGTTCACAGTCCGCGCCACGTCATTGATCAGATGAATGATCTCCTTCGCCGCGAAATATCCAGGCGCAGCCTTGCCGCCGAAGATCTTGACGCGCGGGGTCCAGCCCGCATCAGGATTTGCGCGAATGGCAGACCAACGCGCGACGGTCTCAAACAGGTTGAGCAATTGGCGTTTATATTCGTGCATGCGCTTGATCTGGACGTCGAACATGGCATCCGGATCCAGCTGAATGCCAAGTTGCGTGCCCGCCCAGTTGGACAGCGCCACTTTGTTCTCCCGCTTCGCAGATCCGATGGCAGCCTGCAAGTCACCCTCTGCCTCATGCGCGCGCAACTCAGCCAAACCTGCCAGATCGCTCTCCCAGCCGGCGCCGATCTTATCTGTGATGACGCGCGATAAAGCGGGGTTGCACAACCGCAGCCAACGTCGCGGCGTGACACCATTGGTCTGGTTCACGATCCTGCCGGGATAGAGCCCGTTCAACCCCGAAAAAACGGTCTCTTTCATCAGGTCGGTATGTAGTGCCGACACACCGTTCACATGCGCGGCCATCACGAAGGCCAGCGTGCCCATATGCACTTGATCATGCCGGACAATCCCCAGATCATCCGCGCAATTTGTGGCGACGCGATGGTCTTTGTCGATCCGCTCAATGATCTGCATGTGGCGTGGCAGGACGCGCCCCATCAACCAGGTCGACCATGTCTCCAACGCTTCAGGCAATAACGTGTGATTTGTGTAGTTCAGGCAGCCCTGCGCGATGCGCTTGGCCGCCTCCCAGTCCAATCCATGCACGTCCATTAACAGCCGGATAAACTCTGGCCCGGCCAGCGCCGGATGCGTGTCATTCATCTGGATCGCGACCTTGTCGGGAAGCTTGGCGAGATCATCATATTCGCTCAGGAACCTGCGCAAAATGTCCTGAAGCGCGGCTGAGGTCAGAAAATACTCCTGCTTTAGACGCAACTCCTTGCCACTATCGGTCGTGTCCTCGGGATAGAGCACCCGTGAGAGCGTGCGCGCCAATGCTTCTGGTGCCGCCGCCGCAGTGTGATCGCCGGAATTGAACTGTTCCAGATCAAACAATTCCGTCGGGTGCGCACCCCACAAGCGCAGCGTGTTGGCCCATTTGCCCTGCCATCCCACAACCGGCATATCGTAGGCACGGGCATAAACCGTCTCAGCCGGGTGCCATGCAGCAGTGCTGTCGACATGGCCCTTGAAGGCAACCGTGTAACGCGCTTCCGGCCGCTCGAATTCCCACGGATGCGGCTGGTTCAGCCAATCTTCGGGATGCTCGACCTGACGTCCGCTTTCAAAGCGCTGACGAAACAGCCCGTGCTCATACCGGATGCCATAGCCATAAGCGGGACAGGCCAGCGTGGACATGCTTTCGAGAAAACACGCCGCCAACCGCCCCAAACCGCCATTGCCAAGCGCCGCATCTGGTTCATCCTCGATCACCGCTTGCAGGCTGATGCCTTCCGTTTTCAGCACCTCCTGCATCGTCTCCATCAGGCCGAGGTTCATCATCGCGTCGCCCAGAATACGACCGATGAGAAATTCCAGCGATAGGTAGTAGACCCGCTTGCCCTGCGCCTCATAGGTCTTGCGCGTGGCGGCAAACCAAGGCTCGATGATGATATCGCGCACCGCATAGCTGACCGCCATCCGCCAGTCATAAAGGCTGGCATGGGACTTATCTTTGCCAAGCGTATATGTCAGGTGCTGTGTGATACGAACCCGCAATGCCTCTGCGGACAGATCATTCATGACAGTCATCCAGGTCTTCCTTTACAGCCCCGAGCCGCGCCGCCGCGCGGCAGGGTATCACCACCAAGAGCCTAACATCTCTTTAGCAGGCGCTCTGATGTCAGGTAATGACATCAGGTTCAACCCGGCCCGTAACGGCAGTCAACCTTGACAGGGTCATCGCCGCCGCCCTTACAGAGCTCAATGCCTGTTCCGGGTCCATCTTCAGCCTGTCCGGATCGGTTTCCAATTGCTCCAGATAGAGGCGGATCGTGGCCCCTTGCGTGCCTGTGCCCGACAGGCGGAACACGGCACGCGCGCCACCCTCAAATGTCAGCCGCACTCCCTGCCCTGCCGAATGAGAGCGATCAACGGGATCGTCATAGGCGAACTCATCGGCCTTCGCGACACGCAAGCCAGCAACGCTCTTGCCACCCAATGACGGCAAACTGTTTCGCAAACCATCCATCATGGCAGTGGCTGCCGCGCTGTCGACATCCTCGAAATCGTGCCGCGAGTAATAGCACCGCCCATGCGCGGCCCATAACGCCGCCATCAATTCGGCGACAGACAAACGGGTCTCGGCCAGAATGTTGAGCCACAAAAGCACAGCCCACAGCCCGTCCTTTTCACGGACATGGTCAGAACCGGTGCCCGCGCTCTCTTCCCCACAGAGCGTCACCTTGCCCGCGTCGAGCAGGTTGCCAAAGAATTTCCAGCCCGTCGGCGTCTCAAAACACTCAATGCCCAGTGCATCAGCCACACGGTCGACCGCGCGGGAAGTCGGCATGGACCGCGCGACCCCTGCAAGCCCGGCCGCATAGCCGGGCGCCAGATGCGCTTTGGCACAGAGCAGCGCGAGGCTGTCTGACGGGGTCACATAGGCCCCTTTCCCGACAATCATATTGCGGTCGCCATCCCCATCGGAGGCCGCGCCGAAATCAGGCGCATCCGCACTGTACATGACATCCATCAAGCTTTTGGCCCAGATCGGGTTCGGGTCAGGATGCCCGCCACCAAAATCGGGGCTGGGCGTGCCATTGACCACCGTGCCCTCAGCGGCGCCCAGCTTGCCTTCAAGGATCGCATGCGCGTAAGGCCCGGTGACCGCGTGCATCGCATCGAACCGCATCGTGAAGCCGCCTGCAAACAGCGCACGAATTTTATCGAAATCGAAGAGGTCTTCCATCAGCATTGCGTAGTCCTGCACGGCATCGACGATCTCGACCTCCATGCCTTGATGACTGCGCGTGCCAAGCGTCTCAATGTCAACGCCGCCCGAAGCGGTGATCTTGTAGATTTCAATCTGCTTGGTGCATTCGAAAATCCTGTCCGTCACAGCTTCCGTGGCGGGACCGCCGTTCGGACCATTGTATTTCAATCCGAAATCCGCGTTCGGACCGCCGGGATTATGGCTGGCTGACAGGATCAAACCGCCATCTGCTGCCCGCTTGCGGATCAGATGAGAGGCCGCGGGCGTTGACAGCAGCCCACCCTGCCCGACGATACATTTTGCTGCGCCGTTGGCTGCAGCCATGCGCAGTATAATCTGGATTGCATCGTCGTTGAAATAACGCCCGTCGCCGCCCACCACGAGCACCTTGCCCAGAACACCGTCGATCCCATCGAAAATCGACTGGACATAATTCTCAAGGTATCGCGGTTGTTTGAACACGGCAGTTTTCTTGCGCAGACCACTTGTGCCGGGTTTTTGCCCATCGATCGGATCGGTGCGTACGGTTTGCATTGGCATCGTGTTTCCTCCTCCTCAGTCTTGCGCTTCTTGCGAGAAGACAACGACCGCATCTGCAGCGACCGCCATCCCCTCCGTGACGTCAATGGCGTTGTCCTGACTCGTATCAAACCGGCGCACCCATGCACGGCCTGCTGGCAGTTGCGGCGGCGTGATCGTGATGGCCGCACCGCGATTGAGCACGACCAGCAACGCGCCTTCGCGCTGGACATATTCGGGCGAACCTGAGGCCATCCTCATCTCAGCCACCAGCGTGTCGAGTTTTGGATTGTCCCAATCAGCCTGCCGCATCGGCTTGCCGTTCGCGCGCCTCCAAAAGAGATCGGGTTCCCCGTCAATCAGCCGCCGGCGCGAATGCAGAAAACGCCTTTGCCGCAGCAATGGATGCATGCGTCGGAACGCAATCGCCTGCTGACAGAACGTGAAAAACGGATCGCCCGTCTCGGGCCAGGTGATCCAGCCGATTTCATTGTCCTGACAATAGGCATTGTTATTGCCGTACTGAGAATTGCTCAGCTCGTCGCCCGCAAGCATCATCGGCGTGCCCTGCGACAGCATCAGCGTAGCCATCATGTTGCGTTTGCGCCGCACACGAGCGGCCGCAATCGCCGGGTCGTCGCTCTGTCCCTCAACGCCCATGTTGTCCGAATGGTTATTGGAATGCCCATCGCGGTTGTCCTCACCATTGGCGAGGTTGTGCTTTTGGCAGTAGCTCACCGTGTCTTCCAGAGTAAACCCGTCATGCGCCGTCAGAAAATTCAGCGAAGAGGTCGCGGCACGCCCGTCATGGTCAAAAAACGGAGCCGAGCCTGCCAGCCGCGCAGCCATCCCCGCAACCCCGGTCGCATCACCGCGCCAGAACCCGCGCGTGTCATCGCGAAACTTGTCATTCCATTCGACGAACGGCGCGGGAAACGCGCCTAACTGATAGCCCCCGGGGCCGATATCCCACGGCTCGGCGATCAGTTTGACCTTATTCAGCACGGGGTCCTGCCCGATGGCGCGGAAGAATGGGCCGTCGCGCTCAAACCCATGGCGGGTCCGGCCGAGCGTTGCGCACAGATCGAAACGGAACCCGTCAACGTGCATCACCTCCACCCAATAGCGCAGACTGTCCATCACCAGACGGATCACGAACGGGTTTTCGAAATCCAGCGTATTCCCACAGCCCGCATCATCAATATAGAAGCGCTTGTTCTCAGCCAGACGGTAATAACTGGCATTGTCCAGCCCGCGAAACATCAAGGTCGGCCCCATCTGTGAGCCTTCGGCCGTGTGGTTGTAAACAACGTCCAGAATAACTTCGATCCCCGCTGCGTGGAACCGGGCAACCATCTGCTGGAACTCAGCAATGTCTGCGCCTTGCATGTAGCGCGGCTCCGGCGCGAAGAAGCCGTAAGTCATGTAGCCCCAGTAATTCGTGAGCCCGCGATCTTTCAGAAATTTGTCGTTGATGAAGGCCTGAACCGGCAGCAATTCAATGGCCGTGACGCCCAATCTGTTGAGATGTTCCAAAATGGGGTCAGCGGACATGGCAAGATAGGTGCCCGCATGCGCAATGTCAGCCCGACCCGCCGTCAGCCCTTTGACATGTGCTTCGTAAAGAACTGAATTCTCAAGAGAATGCCGCGGTCTTGGTGTATCCGCCCAATCATAGGCCGGGTCCACAACCACGCAGCGCGGCATGAAAGGCGCACTGTCCGTCTTGTCGAAACTCAGGTCCTTGTCTTTGTGGCCAGCCTTGTAGCCGTAAAGCGCGTCATTCCAGATCGGATGACCTGTCAGCCGCTTTGCATAGGGATCAATCAGCAGCTTGAATGGGTTAAAGCGGTGACCTTGCTCCGGTTGATAGGGTCCATCCATGCGGTAGCCGTAAAGCTGACCTGCCTTCATTCCCTCAAAGTAGCCATGCCACACATGGCCCTCGCGCTCCGGCAATGTGATGACTTGATGCTCTTCCCCGCCCTCATCGAATAGACACAGCATTACTTTGGTTGCGTGTTGGGAGAAGACCGCAAAATTTACGCCGCCCTCTTCGACGGTCGCGCCCAAGGGTGTTGGATAACCCGGCTGAATGTGGAACGGGCCAGAACTCACGCGCGCGCCTTGAGAAGTGCGGCATAGATCGCGTGATACTGCGTCGCGGAACGATCCCAACCGACAGGTTGCTTCATCGCATTGCGTTGCATGGCCTTCCAAACTGTCGGCTGCCGGTAGAGCGCGCCGAGCCGCGCAAACGCATTCGATAGGGCTTGGGCGCTGACCGGAAAGAACTGCACACCGGTGGCCACGCCGCGCGCCAATGCCGCGGGGGAGGCATTGATCACGGTATCCGCCAAGCCGCCGGTCATTGCGACCAGCGGCAGCGTGCCATAACGCAGCCCGTAAAGCTGTGTCAGACCGCATGGCTCAAACCGGGAGGGCACGAGGATCGCGTCCCCTCCCGCCATCATCTGATGCGACAGCGCCTCATCATAGCCGATCTTGACGGCCAGGTTCTCATACCGGGCTGCCGCCTCCGAGACGGCCACTTCCAAATTCGGATCACCAGAGCCCAGAAGCGCCAGTTGCCCGCCTTGCGCCAACAGGTCCGGCAGGGCGTCCAGCAAAAGATCAATACCTTTTTGTTCGGTCAAACGAGACACGAGCACGCAGAGCGGGCCATCTGACCTACCAAGCCCGAAGGTCTTTTGCAGCGCTTTCTTGTTGGCCGTTTTCCCGGCTGGCGTTTTGTAGGTTTTGATCTGAGGGTCGCTGGCCGGATTCCAAACCGTTTCATCAATGCCATTCACGATCCCCACAAGATCGGATTTGCGGTGCTGTAATACGCCGTCCATCCCGATCCCGAACTCCGGCGTCAAAAGCTCTTCGGCATAGGTGCGCGAGACGGTTGTAATGCTGTCAGCCTCCATAAGCGCCGATTTCAATGCGGAGATCTGGCCCCAGAATTCGAAGTGATCAGAATGGAAGCGGTCCGGCTCAAGGCCCAGTGTATCCAGCTTCTCCGCCGGTGCATTGCCGTGAAACGCGATGTTGTGAACCGTGAATACAAAAGGGCATCTGCCCCCGGCCATACGCATGTATTCAGGGGTCAAACCGGCCTGCCAATCGTGACCATGCACAATATCCGGACGCCAGGCGCTTGCCCCGTCACGCGCAATCTGCGCAGCGGCGAAACACAAAGCAGCGAAGCGTTCCGGGTTGTCCTGCCAATCCTGCCCTGTGGCATCGCCGTAGATCCCGCCATCACGGTCATAGAGATGCGGCGCATCGAGAATAAGCAGGGACAGACCCGCGAGTTCGCACCTGCGCAACGTGGCAGGCCCTCCGAACAAATCCGCGATCTTACCGACCACTTTGGTCTTGCCAAGCTGGCCCATCACGGCGCGGTAACCGGGCAACAATATCCGCACGTCGTATCCCAAGGGCGCAAGCGCGCCGGGCAATGCGCCTGCGACATCCGCCAGACCGCCGGTCTTGATCAGCGGTGCACATTCCGAAACGACAAACAGGACCTTCGTCATTCAGCAGCGGCTTTCTGGTCGAGCATTTTCTGCGTGATCAGAGTTGTCCCGCGTTCGGTCACCCGGAACCACTCCGCATCATCTTTCGGGTCCTCCCCTACGACCAATCCTTCCGGGATCACCACGCCGCTATCAACAACAACCTGCCGCAACCGGGCGGAGCGATGCACAACCACATTCGGCAGGATCACAGCGTGATCCAAAACCGCGTAGGAATTGGTCTTCACGCTTGTAAACAGACAGGAATTTCGCACTTCCGTTCCTGAAATGATGCACCCCCCAGAGACCATGGAGGAGATCGCCATACCCCGCCTGTCGCGCTCATCATGGATAAATTTTGCAGGGGGCACGCCCTCATTATAGGTCCAGATTGGCCAGTTACGGTCCCATAGATCCAACTCGGGCGTGAAATTCGTCAGGTCGATATGCGCCTGCCAGAACGCATCTACCGTGCCCACGTCTTTCCAATAGGCTGGCGCGCCTTCGGAACGCACGCAGCTTTCGTCAAACCTGTGCGCCATTGCTTTTCCGTTTTTGACGATATCGGGGATCAGATCATTGCCAAAATCATTGGAAGAGTTCGGGTTTTCCGCATCCTGCTGCAGCAAATCCCGCAGGAACTGCCAATTGAACACGTAAATACCCATTGACGCCAGCGCCTGATCGGGATCGTCCGGCATGCCGGGCGGATCGGCTGGCTTTTCGAGAAAACTCGTGATCCGGCCATCCTTGTCCGTATCCATGACACCGAAGGCCGTTGCCTCCATCCGGGGCACGGTCAGACAGCCCACAGTGACGTCGGCTTTCGTCTCCACATGCTGGCGCAGCATGATTTCATAGTCCATTTTGTAGATGTGATCGCCCGCCAGAATTATCACGTAATCCACTTCATAGCTGTCCACGATGTCGATATTCTGTGTCACCGCGTCAGCCGTGCCTTTGTACCAGCTCTCGGTTCCGCCGCGTTGCGAGGCGGGGAGAACATCCAGAAATTCATTGCGTTCGGCGCGGAAGAAATTCCAGCCCCGTTGCGTGTGCCGGATCAAGCTGTGGGCCTTATATTGCGTCGCAACCGCCATCTTGCGGATGCCCGAGTTGACGGCGTTAGACAAAGCGAAATCGATGATCCGGGCCTTACCACCAAAGGGAACAGCAGGTTTGACACGCCGGTCGGTCAGCTCTTTGAGGCGACTGCCGCGCCCCCCTGCCAGCACAAAGACCATGGATCGCTGTGTTAATCGCTTCGTTGGCATGTCTCGTCACCTCCCCAGTTGAAATTTATCTCTCTTCTTTATGCTGCAGGATCACCGCCGACAGTGGCGGCAAGGTCAAAGTCACCGACTGCGCGTGGCCATCTCTGGCTGTGTCATTTGTTTCCACCCCGCCCAGATTGCCGCGATTGCCGCCGCCGTAAATCTCGGCATCCGTGTTCAGCCGTTCCGTCCAAAGACCTGCCTGCGGCACGCCGATCTCAAACCCAACGCGTTCAACAGGCGTAAAGTTGCATATGACCACGATTGGCGCATCTTTTGTCTCGCCAAAGCGCGCATAGCAAAGGATGGATTGCGACGGATCGTTGCTGACCCACGCAAAGCCTTGCGCTGCATAATCCCTCACATGCAGCGCCGGGGCCTCACGATAAAGCGCGTTGAGATCACGCACCAATCGCTGCACGCCCGCATGCGCCGGTTGCTCCGCCGCGCGCCAGTTCAACTCAGCATTGTGGTTCCATTCCTCAGGCTGGGCAAATTCACAGCCCATAAAAAGCAGTTTTTTGCCCGGCTGCGTCCACATGAAGGCGTAATAGGCGCGCAGATTGGCGAATTTTTCCCAGTCATTGCCGGGCATCTTGGCGATCATCGAGCCTTTGCCATGCACCACCTCATCATGGCTGATCGGCAGGATGAAATTCTCCGTAAAAGCCCAATCAATCGGGAAGGTCATCAGGTGGTGATCATGCTGGCGATAAATCGGATCTTTTTCCATGTAGCGCAGCGTGTCATTCATCCAGCCCATGTTCCACTTGTAGCCGAAGCCCAAGCCTCCCGCGTGCACAGGTTGCGACACGGCGGGAAAAGAGGTGCTCTCCTCCGCCACTGTCATCACAGAGGGGTCGGCGCCATAAACGGCTGTGTTCATCTCCTGCAGGAACGCGATCGCCTCGTAGTTCTCTCGTCCACCGTCTTTATTCGGCACCCATGCACCTTCATTGCGTGAATAGTCGCGGTAAAGCATCGAGGCCACGGCATCTACGCGCAGCCCATCGAGGTGATATTCCTCCATCCAGTAGAGCGCGTTTGAGACGAAATAGTTCTTCACCTCAAGCCGCCCGAAATTTGGGATCAACGTGTTCCAATCCTGATGGAACCCTTCCCGCGGGTCGGCATGTTCATAAAGCGCCGTTCCGTCAAACTGCGCCAGACCATGCGCATCGGTGGGAAAATGTCCGGGCACCCAATCAAGCAGCACGCCGATTTCTGCGGCATGGGCGGCCTCGATCAGATCGCGAAACTCATGCGGTGGACCGAAGCGAATGGTGGGCGCGAACAACCCCACGGGCTGATAGCCCCATGACCCATCAAAAGGATATTCGGAAATGGGCAGCAGCTCGATATGTGTGAAGCCCATCCATTTGACGTAATTCACGAGATCGCGGGCCAACTCCTTGTAACTCAGCGGCCTGCCGCCCTCATCATAGCGCCTGCGCCAAGAGCCCAAATGCACCTCATAGATAGAGATCGGACTGGCCCGATCTGCCCGGGCGGCCCGGGATTTCATCCATGCATGGTCCGTCCAGCCGTACCCAGAGATATCGCGCACAATCGACGCTTGTTCCGGCGGATGTTGCGCCCCAAACCCCACCGGGTCCGCCTTCAAAACAACAGTGCCATCTGCGCCAGCAACCTCATATTTATAAAGTGCACCATCCTCGATGCCGGGCAGAAAAATCTCCCAAACGCCGGTCTTTCCGGCGGGGCGCATTGGATTGCGCCGCCCATCCCAGCGATTGAAATTGCCAATGACGCTCACCCGCTTGGCATTTGGTGCCCAGACCGCGAAATGCGCGCCGGCAACCTTTTGATGGCGCATCACATGGGCACCAAGCGCACGCCAAAGCTCCTTATGCGTCCCCTCCCCGATCAGATGCTGATCGAAATCCGTCAGTACCGGCTTGAATGCATAAGGATCGTAGGTCGTCACGCTGGACCCATCTGCATAGCGCATCGTCAGCGTGTAAGTCTTCCCGGGAACTTGCGCCGCAAACACGTCACGGTCCAGACGCGTCAGTGACGTTTGCTTGCCTGCCACCGTCGCGATCACCTCGACCGCATCCGGCTGAAACGTCGTGATCCAACGCCGATTGCGAGATTTGCGCGGCCCCAAAATGTCATGCGCCGCAGGATGAGACCCGTCATTCAGCGCAGCCAGAGTGTGTGGTGTCAAAAAATCCGGGCCGTGGTCTCGGCTGGTATTTGGCATCAACGAACTCCAAAGGTCTTTTTCAGGCAATCTGTCATGGCCCAAGGCGTCGTGAAGTGAAACATAGGCGGGACCGGAAGGTCAACCAAACGGCTCAATAACGCAGGAGCTGCATGGTCAGAAGACTTCGAAATTCCGCCCTAAGCTCTATCACAACAACTCGCGATCCGCATTGCCATGATTTGATCACATGCTGCCCATTGCACATCGGCGCGCTCACCCTTCTGAAGCGCAGAGATACAACGCACCAACAAATCGCGCCATGAACCTTGGCGCATGCTCAAGCCGCCCTCAATACGCAAATGGTGTCTGAGGTCAGCACTTGTAGATACAATAGAGTCATTTGCTTAGAGGGGGTTTGTTGTTCATCGTAGCCAGTCAGGAGTGTCCGATGAGAAAAACAACGATGAGTTTTGGCGAGTAGATCATCAAAGATACCAATCGCGCCAGGCGCAAGTATTGTTTATCCGACGCGAAGATCAGGATCATGTTAGATGGCCTGCGCGGCGAGGACAGCATTGCTGTGTTGTGCCGCCGTGAAGGCATATCGCAGGGCATCTGTCACAGATAGGCCAAAGACTTCATGGAAGTCGGAAAGAAGCGGTTAGCTGGCGTTACCGTACGGGCTGCGACCACTGACGAAGCGAAGGAGTTGCGCCGCGAACCAAAAATTTCAAGGAGGTCATGGCGGACCAGATGCTTGAGCTGCGGTTTCTCAATAAAGCATGCTCAGATATGGTTGCGACACCGAATGAGATACCAAGCCTCGAAGGACAATACAAAACGCGTTCCGGAAGCTTCCGAGGTTTCTGTATCTGAAATGCATAAACTCCTCGGCGTTCCGCCGTCATCGAAACACCCGCTGAAGTTCAATGCTTGAATACCGAGAACCGAGAAACGGCCGTTCGAGAACTCGCCACGAAATGACGTTTCGCCCGCGATTTGAGCCTTGGTCAATTCTCGGATTTCGCGTTTGCAGCAACCAGCGGCGATGACAGGCTGTATCACAGAACTGGAGTCGCACGGAAAAGTCTGGAATTGGCCGTAGGTCTAGGTTTCGCGATAACAAGCATACAGGATCGACTTTGCACGGAGCAGTTTTGATTCTAGATCAGTGTAGTTGCGTGAAGTTTATTAGATTGCATGCTCGCGCAGAGCTTCATGCAGGTGACACAAAACCGATACACGCCTGTTACCTTCTCCGTGCATGCCCTTCCAGGAATGAACTCAAGGGGTATCCATGACAAAATCTGTCTTGCTAAGCAGCGTCGCGCTTGTGCTTCTCGCTGGTCCTGTTGCGGCTGAAATGAATTTCAATCGCATCGCGTCTTTCCCGGTCACCACAAACTTTGAGGGCGATGCACCCAAGGAGGCGTCTGCTGAGATAATTGATGTGACCGATGATGGCATGACGTTGGTTTATACTGACAGCCCGGCGGGCGTGATCGGGGCAATCGACATCTCTGATCCAACCGATCCACAGCCGCTTGGCGTCATGGAAATGGACGGAGAACCGACTGCGGTATCCGTTATCGGCTCGACCGCCTTCGTGGGCATCAACACATCCGAGAGCTATACGGCACCATCAGGCATGATCAAAGCCATCGACATTACAACCATGACCGAACTGACGCGTTGCGATCTGGGTGGTCAGCCAGACAGCACTGGCAAAGCGCCCGATGGCTCATTCATCGCCGTGGCAATCGAGAACGAGCGGGATGAGGATCTGGGTGATGGCCGTGTGCCGCAGATGCCCGCAGGCGATTTGGTAATGATCAATGTGGTAGACGGCAGTCTTGACTGTGACAGCTTGATCCGTGCCAACCTGACCGGCCTTGCAGAAGTGGCTGGCGAGGACCCAGAGCCTGAGTTCGTCGACATCAACAGCCTCGGCGAAACGGTTGTGACACTTCAGGAAAATAATCACATCGTGGTCGTCGCGCGAGATGGATCGATTGTGTCGCATTTCTCCGCTGGCGCAGTTGATCTCGAAAAAATCGATGCGACCGACGAGCGCGGCGCGCTGAAGTTCACCGAAAGCCAGACCAGTGTGCCACGTGAGCCCGATGGCATTCAGTGGATTGACGACAACCATTTCGCCATTGCCAACGAAGGCGACATGGATGGTGGGTCGCGCGGCATGACTATTTTCCATAAGGATGGCACCGAGGTGTTCGAAAGCGGTGTTAGCTTTGAGCATGCGATCATTCAGGTGGGGCACTATCCCGACAAACGTTCTGATAGCAAAGGCGTAGAGCCCGAAGGTATGGAATTCGCTGTGTTTGGCGACACGCCGTATGTCTTTGTGATGGCTGAGAGGTCCTCGATTGTGGGAGTCTTTGACGTATCGGACCCGGCCAATACCAAGCTGAAGCACCTGCTCCCCTCTGGCATTTCGCCAGAAGGAGCAGTGGCCATCCCTGCGCGAGGCCTGCTGGCAACGGCAAATGAGTATGACGGTCTCGAAGACGGCGCGGCGCGCGCGCATGTCATGCTGTATCAGTATTCTGAAGGGCCAGCGAAGTTTCCGCAGATCACATCCGAAGGCGCAAACGAACTGATCGGGTTCGGTGCGATCTCTGGAATGGTGGCGGGCGAAGGCTCTACCATCTATGCGGTGAATGACAGCTTCTATGGCTATCAGCCAACGATCTTCACGATTGATGCGTCCAGTGTTCCTGTGAAAATCACGGCGGCAACGCCGGTTACGCGTGGTGGTTATCCAGCGCAAAAGCTCGATATGGAAGGTATCACGCTGGATGGGAAGGGTGGCTTTTGGGTTGCTTCTGAAGGGCGCGCTGACAGGATGGTGCTGCACGGGCTCTACCATATCGCTGCCGATGGAACGATTCAGGATGAAATTCATCTGCCTGCAGAGCTGTTGGCCGTTGAGCGCCGGTTTGGCTTCGAAGGGATCACTAAAATCAGGAACACTTTGTGGATGGCGGTACAGCGCGAGTGGAAGGACGATCCAGAAAACCACGTGAAGCTAGTCTCCTACAACACTGAAACTGAAGAGTGGGGGTATGTCCGCTATCAGAAGGCTACGCCCGAAAAAGGCTGGGTCGGTTTGTCAGAGATCAGCGCGCAGGGCGATTGGGTCTACATTATCGAGCGCGACAATCAGCATGGCTTGGAAGCTGAGACGAAGAAGATCTACCGTATTCCGACGACTGACATGGTCCCAGTTGCATTGACAGAAGATGCACCGGTCGTATCCAAAGAGTTGGTCCGCGACCTGTTGCCTGATCTTGTGTCTACCGGCGGCTATGTCCTCGACAAGGTCGAGGGGATGGCAATCATGAATAGTGGCGAAATTTTTGTCTCCACCGACAATGACGGCGTCGATGATCATTCAGGCGAGACAATGTTCTTCTCAATTGGAGCGCCCGGTGTCGCAAATTAACGCTGCAGCATGTTTCTGAAGCACTTTCATTTTCTGGGACCCGCTTAAACGCGGGTCCTCATTCGAGCCCCGATGGATTTTCGCCTGCTTCTGCCTCATCGCTCCTGAGGCCTTGGTGTCGACCTTGCCGATCTGAACATCAGGATCGATCACCGATCGCCTCCAGCGGCGCCGTTGCTGTAATCGGACCGATGCTTTCA
>JBCCVD010000015.1:0-107573 GCA_039195745.1 Pseudomonadota bacterium
CCGCGCGCCCTTCAGCGGCTTGCTCTCCCCATATTCCTCGCGCAAAGACATCAGACCAGGCATCTCCGTCTCCGCAATGTTCAGCTCCTTGCGACCAAACCCCGCAAGAGAAATATCCTTAACTACATAATCCGTCGGCATCTGTTCACATCCTAATCATCCGGTTTGCGCGGCAGATAGCACTAAGGCTTCCTCTCGACAATGAGAGATACGCGTGGAAGAAAACAACAGGCAATAAGAGGCACAGATGAAACAACCCCGCGCTTGGCAACGCATGCTTTCGGGTCGCAGGCTGGACCTGTTGGACCCAACGCCGATGGATATCGAGATCGAAGACATCGCGCATGGCCTGTCTTTTGTTGCGCGCTGGAACGGTCAGACGATCGGGGAGTATCCGTATTCTGTCGCTGAGCATTCTGTTTTGGTTGAACGGCTCTTCACAGCAGCGCACCCCAAAGCGCCCCCCAAATGGCAGCTCGCAGCACTTTTGCATGATGCCCCTGAATATGTCATTGGCGACATGATCAGCCCTGTGAAGGCTGCTGTAGGGCCGGGCTATGCTGAACTTGATGATCGACTTACCGCTGCCATTCACATTCGGTTCGGCCTCCCGGCACAGATACCCGCTTCCATAAAGAAGCAGATCAAGAAAGCTGACAAAATCTCTGCGTGGCTGGAGGCGACCCAAATTGCAGGGTTCTCCATTGAGGAAAGCAACAGGTTCTTCGGGACACCAAACACCGAATTGCCGTTGCCCACCAGCCTCAAGCCCCGCCCGCCTATGCAGGTCAAGGCCGATTTTCTTGCCAGATTTGAAGAGCTGAGCAGATGATTACGCGCCTCGGAACGCATGCCGACACGCCAGCGTTAACGAATATTCTGAATGCCGTGATCTCAATTGGTGGCACAACGGCTTATGAGGACCCTGTGAGCCGTGAGTATTTCAATAGGTTTCTGTCATCCATGAACCCGAAAGAGTTTCTTCACGTCGCGGAAAGCGATGATGGCATTCAAGGCATGCAATGGATTGAGCAGTTTGATCCGCCTGACCTACATGTCGGTGGGATTGCAACTTTTGCGCGGCCGGGGACGGCGCAGCGGGGGATTGGGACTGTATTGCTCGAAGCGACGCTGAAGACCAGCTGCGACCTTGGCTATGAACTGCTTGTTGCGAAAATAAGAGCCGACAACACTGGTGGTCTAGCTTACTACACCAAGATGGGGTTTGTTGACCATTCTGTCAGTCAAAATGAACCTTTGAAAGACGGGACACCGGTTGATCGGATTATCAAGCATTTCGCTCTCTAATCACCGGCTTCCCGCTTCAGCCAATCGCGCAAGACTTTCAGTTTCCCGGACATTTGGCCCGGTTTTGTCAGCATGTAATATGCAAGGTTCGTTTTTCTGGCCTCAAAAACGCTGACCAGTCTGCCCGCTGCGATATCAGCCTCAACCAGAGCCTTGCCCTGCAAGGAAAACCCGTAGCCAGCACGTGTTGCGGCGAGCACCAAGGTGTTCATCGGGAATTCGTTGATCTGATCAGGTGCAAATTCCAAGCCTTGATCGACCAACCATGCGCGCGGCTCAGCGCGGCCAACTTCCTGAAGCCAGACCTGTGCGCGCAAGGCTTCGATATCGCCGAAAGGCACCTGCGCCGCGAGATCAGGCGTTGCGACCACGACATTGCCTGCGCTGACAAGGTATTCACTCTCCACACCTTCCCAGCCACCGCGGCCATACCTAATAGCCATATCAAACCCGTCGCGTTTGAGATCAACGAGCTCATAGCCGGGAACCATAGCAATCTTGACCTCCGGATGTTCCGCCCAAAAGGCACCGATGCGCGGCATCAGCCAATTCTCCGCAAAGCTAGGGGTGGTTGCGATCTGCAAAGGGCGATCAGCGCCAAAGGCGCGTGTTGCAGCCACGCCGGTCGCAATCTGCGCAAACCCCTCTTCCAACGACGACGCCAATTGCCGCCCCGCCTCCGTCAGCGCCATGCCCCGTCCTTCGCGTATCACAAGCGTTTGCCCCAGTTCGACTTCCAACGCGCGAACATGCTGCGCGATTGCGGCATGGGTCACATTCAACGCGCGCGCAGCAGCGGAGAACCCACCCAATCTGGACATGGCATCAAATGCGCGCAGCGCTGCCAGGGAGGGGATCTCTTTCCAATCCATTGCTTATGTAAGCTTAACTATCATTTCAAAATTCTTCCTGACTCGCATGACAAAACGATAATTGAAATAATCAGGCCAGAACAGATCGAAAGGAGAAAGCCATGCTTTCAATTTTAGCTGACACATTGATGATTGCAACACGCCAGGAGAACGAAAACTGGCCAGATCATCGGACAGATTATGCTGATCGCTTCACAGCGGATTCCGGCCGGCGGGAGGTGCAAAAGCGGCGCCGGCACACCCCCTACTCATTTTTCCAATAACGCCCGAAAAGGAGGCCCGATATGTATATCTCCCTGTCGAAAATGATCTTTGATGCGCAGCGCAAGGCCCAAGACCCACCGGTTGCTGAGCCGTATGAGCCACGGGCGCGCGGCGAGGTCCGCTCCGCAAGAGCCGCACGGAAAGACAGTGTGAGCTACCGGCCAGTCATCCAAACCTATTGGTGACGCTGCCCCCTGTCAGCGCACCAAGACCCGGACGCATAGTCTCCCCGTGTTGCGTTCGGGTCTATCTGCGAATGCTGGAAATCAGGGCGCAGATCAAACGCAAGTCTCACCGGCGCGCCGTTCTGATCCATCTGAAAGAGGCATCGACCACCCGACGAAATTGCCGCGTGCAAAGAATAGCCGCGCTCCGTCTGGCCAAATCACGAAACGCTGACCGTCTGCGCATGTCTCAGAAGACACCGGCGCGCTGCCGACCAATTTGGTCATGGCAGTTTCGGCTGAATGGTCTGTCCTGCCAAAGTCAATGCGCAGAGGCTGGCCCACCAATTGCACGCCGCTCTGGTCGAGAGTGTAAGCGATCGGGTCAGTCTTTACCTTTTGCGAGGGTTCAGCCGTACATGCCACCAATCCGACAACGCAAACGGCACAAAGGCGCCGCAGCGCGCTCAACGCGGGCTGCGCTTTGCGAGAATGCGCTGCAAGGTACGGCGATGCATATTCAGCCGACGCGCTGTTTCCGAAACATTGCGGTCACAGAGTTCGTAAATCCGCTGGATATGTTCCCAACGCACACGGTCCGCAGACATTGGATTTTCTGGGGGTGGCGGCAACTCATCTCCACTGGCAAGCAGCGCATTGGTGACATCATTCGCATCGGCGGGTTTAGACAGGTAATCCGTCGCTCCGATCTTGACCGCCGCAACCGCCGTCGCGATTGCGCCATATCCGGTCAGCACAACGATGCGGGCATCCGGGCGGCGCTCGCGCAACACCTCTACCACGTCCAGCCCATTTCCGTCTTCAAGCCGCAAATCGACCACCGCGTAGGCAGGCGGACGCGCTGTTGCTATGGCTTTACCAGCGGCAACGCTTTCTACCGCTTCCGGCTCGAAACCGCGCTTTTCCATCGCGCGCGCAAGACGCCGCAGGAACGGTTCATCATCATCAACGATAAGCAGTGAGCGGTCTTCGCCGATCTCATTCATGGTCCGGTCTGTCATCCCGCAACACCTTTAAACTCTTCTTTGTGCTTTACTTAGGTCGGGAAGACTGACCCGTCAAACGACCATAGTGTTTCTCTCACGATGCGGCGTTCGCATAACACGCAACTGTATCTGCCATCTGTTCGGGTGTTGCGTCTCTTCGGAAAAAGTCGACGAACCCAACCTCTGGCAGGACGAGATAAGTGAATGTCGAATGATCAACCAGATAGTCATCCCCACTGCCCGGCTGCCTCTTGTAAAACGTCCTGTAGGCTTGGCTGGCAGCTTTGACCTGTTCCGCAGATCCGGTCAGACCGATCATGTCGTCATGCAGAATAGATGTGAATTCCGCGAGCACATCTGGCGTGTCGCGTTCTGGATCGATTGAGATAAAGACAGGTGTCGTCTCAACCCCTCGACTGGTGAGGATCTCAACAGCTTCCGCATTGCGCGACGCGTCCAGTGGGCAAACATCAGGGCAATACGTATACCCGAAATAGATCAGAGACGGTTTTGTAATGACATCTTGTTCTGTCACGGTTTCGCCAGTTTCGGATACGAGCGTGAACGGACCACCAATATCGCCGCCCGCAACGGAGCCTTGCTGACATTGCGCAAACTGAGCAGCCCCGTCGCCATTTTTGCCAACAAAGGTCAGAGCCAGAGGGATCGCAATCATCAACGCGACCAAAACACCAGCACTCCAAACATACGCCTTGTTCATGTCATCCACCTCTTGCTGATCGACTTGTCACGTTGATCCTTCATCCCCACTCAAGTATCAATCGGCCATTATGACGCTGCGCATCACATTTTCCTGAATGACAGACAGATCCCCCGGATTTGGCGTTGCGCCCGCTCGGGACGGAATGGTCCGTCTGCGCACGCTCGTCATCCTCAGATGGTTGGCAATCATCGGGCAATGCGGCGCAATATTTGTCGCAAGTCAGGTGCTGGCGCTCGATATTCCACTTGGGTTTTGCATGTTGGCTATTGGGGCCTCCATCATTTCCAACCTTGTCGCCATCGCGATCTATCCGTCAAACCGCTGGCTGCCGGAATTCGAGGTCTTACTCACGCTGCTCTTTGATTTGTCGCAGCTTGCGTTTCTGGTCTACCTGAATGGCGGGCTGAACAATCCGTTCGCGCTTTTGATCCTTGCCCCGGTCACGGTTTCTGCGATGACCTTGCGGACCCAATCAACTTTCCTGATCGGCGGAATCGCCATGGTCATGGTCACAGCGCTGACCGTCTATCATTTCCCTTTGATGACATCAGACGGCGCCGTGCTCGCAATCCCGCCGGTTTTTGTGGCCGGGTTCTGGGTCGCAATGATGATTGGCATTGTGTTTTTGGGCTTTTACGCGGGCCGCGTCACCTCGGAAACCTCTTCCATGAGCCAAGCTTTGCTCGCCACGCAAATGGCATTGGCCCGTGAGCAAAAGCTGACCGATCTTGGCGGTGTCGTTGCAGCAGCAGCGCATGAACTTGGGACGCCTTTGGCCACGATCAAACTGGTCACAAGCGAGCTTTATGAAGAGCTTTCTGATCGCGGAGACATCAAAGAGGACCTGACCCTTATTCGCGAGCAAGCAGATCGGTGCCGCGACATTTTGCATTCGATGGGGCGCGCAGGGAAGGACGACATTCATCTGCGCACGGCACCTCTGAGCGCCGTTCTTGAAGAAGCTGCGGAACCACACTCGGACCGTGGCAAGACGCTGCACTTCAACTACGACACCAACAGTGACGACACATTCCGCATGCCGAACATTTTGCGCAAACCGGAGTTGATTCACGGCATCCGGAACCTGATTCAGAATGCCGTGGATTTTGCGCAAGGCGAAGTTTGGATCGAAGCGTTTTCAACACCTTCGCAGATTACGATCCGCGTGTTGGATGACGGACCCGGTTATCCGGTCGACCTACTCGGCCGCATTGGCGACCCATTCGTGCGTCGGCGCAAGCAAGAACCGTTGCTCGACAGGCGCCCCGAATATGAAGGCATGGGGCTTGGGCTGTTCATCGCCAAGACCCTGCTGGAACGCACCGGTGCGGAGGTCTCTTTTGACAACGCAACAGACGGATCGAACAGCAACCGCGAAGGTGCGAAAATTGGGGCAATCGCTGAGGTATCCTGGCAAGCCGATGCCATTCTCGGGGTGCAACAGGGGCAATCTACTGCGCTGGGAGAAAACGAGATAATTCAAATTTAACCAGCCATTAACCGACTCGTGATGTTGTGCGGCGGCCTGCTTTCAAGCGAAGGAATTGCCGTGACTATGCTCTTGTCCCAACCGAGCGCGCTGATCTTCATCGCAGGGATTCTGACGGGTGCACTACTATACGCTGTTTCAAGGCGAGGCATGGCAAAAGCAACCGAATCCAACGCCAGGCCGCATGTTCAAAACCTGTCATTTGAAGGTGACGCGATTGTATCAGCTGACGCAAATGCGCGCGCGTCCTTGTCAGCGGAGAATTTCGAAGTCGGACCGCTCAGCGTCCTGACCGACCGACTCGCGCATATTTTCCCACAATTTCCGCTGGCCTTCAAAAATGCAGCCGCCGAACAGGCACGGTTTGACTTGTCCCAGACCACTACCGACGGACCTGTCTCCGTTTCTGTAAACTGCGAAGGGCCGCAGACGCATTTCACCATCACAGGGCTGCCCAATCTGATGGCCAATCACATCCTTCAGGACCGCGCCATTGCCGAAGCCAATGACGAAGAGCTCTCTACGTTGCGCGCCACAGTCAAAACCTCCCCGATGCTGGTCTGGCGGGAAGACAGGTTTGGTACGATCGACTGGGTCAACACTGCCTATCTTGATTTGGCAGAGCGTGCTTACCCGGAACAGGATACCGCCTGGCCTCCGCCACGGCTGTTTGAAGGCGCGACAATCACCGCGCCCGGCGACGCGCCTCATGCGCGACGTTCGCCGTTCACACGCAAAGACGGTACGACTCAATGGTTTGACATTGTCAGTTTTGGCCATGGCAACACGACGCTCCATTACGCGACAGATGCAAGCAAAACAGTACGCGCAGAAGAGGCGTTGCGCAATTTCATGCAAACGCTCACGCAGACCTTTGCCGCATTGCCCATTGCGCTTGCGATTTTTGATCGCAATCGCCAGTTACAGCTGTTCAATCCGGCATTGACAGAATTGACGACTCTGGAACCGGAATGGCTTGCCGCACGACCGACGCTGTATGACGTGATCAACCGGATGCGGGAGAAACGCATGCTTCCGGAACGCAAAGACTTCAAAGACTGGCGTCAGAAAATCATCGAATTAGACAAGTCCGCCGTCGATGGCACCTATCTGGAAACCTGGGTGCTGCCCAATGGTCAGACTTATAAGGTGACTGGCCGGCCCCACCCCGAGGGCGCCGTTGCTTTCCTTATCGAGGACATCAGCGCGGAGATCTCTCTGACCCGAAAATTCCGACGCGAACTTGAACTGAGCCAGTCCCTGCTCGATTGCTTGCAGGATGCGGTGGTGGTTTTCGATGCAGATGGCAATCTGACATTCTCGAACGAAGCCTATACGCAGATGTGGGACGTGGATTCTGAGCTGGTGAACGAACATGGTGGCGTCGTCGAGGTTACGCGCCACTGGCAAAGCAACACCCGCCCGACGCCACTCTGGGGCGATGCGCGCGAGTTTGCCTGTCACGCAGGCGAACGTGCTGAATGGCAGGGTATGGCGGAGATGACCGATGGTCGACGGCTGGCCTGTCGATTTGTGCCGATTGCCG
Source organism: Pseudomonadota bacterium (assembly GCA_039195745.1). Lineage (GTDB taxonomy): Bacteria > Pseudomonadota > Alphaproteobacteria > Rhodobacterales > Rhodobacteraceae > Litoreibacter. The sequence goes on from JBCCVD010000015.1 coordinate 7,375, forward strand.
CCGGTGCCACTATGATCAGCTTTAGCGAGGTGCTCGACATTCTGGAAAGCGTCGAGCCGCCGAAAGGACCGCAGTTGGAACATCTGAGCACATGATCTGATCTTGCGGCGCGCCCACCATGGCGTCAAAGTCGCATCATGACGACCACCCTCAACTTAATATCGGAAGATGACACACGGCGCTTGGGATCCTTGCTCGTGTCGCACGCAAGGCCCGGGCTTTGCATCCTGCTTGATGGCCCGGTCGGAGCCGGAAAGACCTTTCTCGCGCGGCACATCATACAGGAACTCTTGGCGTCGTGCGGCCAGAGAGACGATGTTCCCTCTCCCACTTTCACGATTGTACAAACCTATGATGCTGGTCCATTGGAGGTCTGGCATGCCGATCTTTATCGTCTGACATCGACCAACGAACTGGCGGAGCTGGGGCTGGACATCGCGTTTGATACCGCATTCTGCCTGATCGAATGGCCCGACCGCTTGGGCGCCGCCACTCCGCCAGCTTTGACGGTGACTCTGTCCTACGCGGACGCAACCAGTGCGCGGTATGTAGATTTGAGCGGGACAACACCGCATCACGCAGATCTCGCAAAAACCGTGGCAAAGGTATTCTCCGATGACGACTGAGCGCCGCGACGCAATTGCGCAGTTTCTCAGCGACGCCGGGTGGCAGGGCGCTGATGCGAAACCTCTTGCGGGAGACGCATCAAACCGCAGTTACCAACGGCTGCATCACCGCACAAATGGCGCAGCAATCCTGATGGACGCCTCATCAAAAGACAGCGAAGACACGCGTCCATTCATAAAAATTGCGCAGCATCTCAATCAAATCGGCCTCAGCGCACCCGAGATTCTCGCGCAAGATATCGCGCAAGGCTTCCTGCTGATCGAGGATTTCGGCGATGATCTGTTCGCTGATTTGCTGCAAGATGCGCCCAAGCGCAGCGCGGAATTGTATCACCTCGCCACGGATGCACTGTTGCACATGCAAGCCAAAGAACCACCCGCGCAACTGCCCCGATTTGGAGCTACTGAAATGAGCGAAGCCGCTCTTTTAGTCGCCGATTGGTATCTTGAACAGACCAGCCCCAACCCACCGAAGATTCGCGAGGAGATTCGTGACGCGCTCTTCGGGCTATTGACAAAAAGTCTTTGCGGACGCTCAGTCATGATCCACCGCGATTACCACGTGGAGAACCTGATCCTCCTGCCGAACAGGACAGGCGTCGCGCGGCTGGGCATGCTGGATTTTCAAGACGCCATGCTGGGCGATCCAGCCTATGATCTGGCCTCTTTGCTAAAAGACGCCCGCCGGGACGTCACCCCCACGGTGCAGGCTTCCTGTATCGCACAATTCATCGAGGCGCTGGAGATAGACAAAGATCACTTCGATGCGGCCTTCGCCTGTTGCTCCGCCCAGCGCAATTTGAGGATCTTGGGTATCTTTGCGCGGCTGAGCATACGCGATGGCAAAACGCATTATCTCGATCTGCTGCCCCGGGTCTGGCGCAATCTGGTTGATGACCTTAGCCACCCCGCACTGACATCGTTTGGCGAATGGATACTGGACATTCTGCCGGAGCCATCGCCCGCTTTGATTGCCAAACTGAAGACCACCGATGTCTGAGGCCCTCTCTGACATTTTGATCTTTGGCGCTGGTTTCGGGACGCGCATGGCGCCACTGACTGACACAGCACCCAAACCACTGATCCCTGTCGCCGGGCAGGCGCTCGTTGATCACGCGATCGCTTTGGCGACAGAGGCAGAGCTGCAGGTTCATGTGAATGCGCATTATCTCGCGGACCAAATGGAACAGCATCTGAATGGGCGGGCCCGCGTTCATGTCGAGCATCCCGATATCCTCGACACGGGTGGCGGCTTGAAGGCAGCACTGCCCAAGATGACTGGTGATCCTGTCGCCACGCTCAATTCGGATGCTGTCTGGAAAGGCCCCAACCCAATGACGCTCTTGCGGCAGGCGTGGCGTCCGGAAATGGATGCATTGCTGCTCCTCATCCCGATTGAGCAGACGGTCGGATATCATCGCTCTGGAAATTTTGCGCGCGATGATGACGGAAATCTGCGCCGCAGCCAATCAGGGGAGGTCTATACGGGCGCGCAATTGATCCGAAAAGACCCCGTTCTTGATCATCATGACGCCGTGTTTTCGCTCAACAAGATCTGGGACCAACTGCTGGGAAAAGGCACGCTTTTCGGGGTGAGTTATCCCGGCCAATGGGCGGATGTCGGCACGCCTGCCGGTATCAGTGAAGCAGAAGCGATGCTGGGGCAAACCCATGTTTGAGCCGCAAGCAGAGCCACGCTTGTTCGGAATGCCCCTCGGTGTCGATTTCGCCGAACTGCTTGTGGAAGGCCTTCTGGCAAGGCTGACGACCAAACCGCCGGAGGCGTTGGCCAAGGTTGAAATCTACGTAAACACAACCCGCATGCAGCGCAGCGTACGACGATTGTTTGCAGCGCGAGGTGCGCGGCTTTTGCCTCAAATCCGACTTCTTGCCGATATCGCTGATGACCCGACCCTCGATGTTCCACCGGCCGTCGACCCACTGGCGCGCAGATTGGAGCTTGCTCAGCTAGTCCGCGCAATGCTGGAGAAAGATCAGACCTTTGAAACGCCTGATGCTGCATTTGATCTCGCGGATACGCTCGCTGCACTACTCGAAGAAATGCAGGACGAAGCTGTGCCGTTTGATGCGCTGACGAAACTGGACGTCTCTGATCACTCCGAGCATTGGCAGCGCAGCCAGAAATTTATTTCTCTGGTGATCCCCTTTCTGGAAGCGGGCGCAGAACTGGACCGTCTGGGCCGGATGCGGGCTGTCGTTGAGGCGTTGAGGACCTCTTGGGCGACAAACCCACCGTCACATCCCATTCTCATTGCTGGCTCAACCGGATCACGCGGGACGACCCGCGCATTCATGCGCGCGGTCAGCAAGCTGCCACAAGGTGCCGTCGTCTTGCCGGGCGTTGATTTTGATCTTCCTCCAGACATTTGGGACAAAACAGGGAAGGACGATCAGGTTGAGGATCATCCGCAATTCAGATGCCAGCGGCTTGTCGACGAATTGGGCCTTTCATTCGACGAGATAAAGAATTGGGCCCCCAGGACCGTACCGGTCTCAGATGCCCGCAACCAGCTTGTATCGCTCGCCCTGCGACCAGCCCCCGTGACAGATGCATGGCTGGATGAGGGGCCGAGCTTACCAACACCAACGGGTGCAACTTCGGCAATAACACTGTTGGAGGCGCCCAGCACGCGCCTCGAAAGTCTCGCAATTGCGCTGCGGCTACGAGAAGCCGCCGAAACCGGGCAAACCGCAGCGCTGATAACGCCTGACCAAACGCTTGCACGGCGCGTAACGGCTGCGCTCAGTGCCTGGAACATCGTGCCCAATGATAGTGCGGGGTACCGGCTTGATCTGACGCCTCCGGGTCGTTTGCTGCGCCAAACAGCGCAGATGATGGGCAAGCCGGTCGCGCCGGAGACGCTTTTGGCACTCTTGAAGCATCCATTGGTCTGGGCCAATAACCGCCGCGCGCATTTGGCGACGACGAGACATCTGGAGATGACATTGCTGCGCGGTGGGCCCCCGGTTCTCACAAAATCGGCCTGTCAGAGATGGGCCGAAGATCGCGAAACTGAAGATGCGGGAACTCTGGCATGGCATGACTGGCTTTGGTCCACCCTCGACGCGCTTACTGCAGCACAGCAAAGTGATTTGGGCGCAATCACACAGGTGCATCATGACCAAACCGAACGCCTCACCCGCGGACCCGGCGACGATGAGACCGACCACCTTTGGCAGAAGCGCGCAGGGGAAGCCGCACTGGCGACAATGACAAAACTGCACTTGGCAAGTGATCATGCAGGTGTATTCAACCCAACGGAATATGCACGCCTGATCGATGCATTGTTGGCGCGCGAAGAGATACGCGATCCCTTCTTCACCCATCCAGACATCATGATCTGGGGCACCTTGGAGGCCCGGGTACAAGGTGCCGATCTGGCCATACTCGCGGGCCTTAACGAAGGCAGTTGGCCTGCCAAACCTGCACCTGATCCATGGCTCAATCGTGATATGCGCAAACAGGCGGGTCTGCCCATGCCCGAGGGGAAGATCGGCCTGTCAGCACATGACTTCCAACAGGCCATCAGCGCGAAAGAGGTCTGGATCACCCGCGCGACCCGCGATGCAGAGGCGGAAACTGTCCCTGCCCGCTGGCTCAACCGATTGCAAAACCTCCTTAACGGACTTCAACCGGACGGCATTGACGCATTGCGCGCAATGAAAGAGCGCGGGGATGCGTGGATCCGTCTCGCGCAAGACTATGATCAGCCGCGCACTGAGCTACCTCCAGCACCTCGGCCATCCCCTCAGCCGCCTGTTGCCGCGCGCCCGCAAGAACTTTGGGTAACGCATGTCGAGACTCTCATCCGCGATCCTTATGCGATTTACGCGCGCCACGTGCTCGGATTGAAGCCGCTCAAACCTCTGCATGCAGAGGCAAACGCCGCGCTGCGCGGTGATGTGATCCACAAAATCTTGCAGGCTTTCATTTCAGAATTCAGGGAAGAATTGCCGGCCAACGCAGAGGACATCCTGCTGAGGCAGGCAGAACGTTTCTTTGAGCGATATGTGAGTTGGCCCGCGACACGCGCCTTCTGGATGGAGAAATTCGCGCGCGCTATTCCGTGGTTCATCCAGACCGAGGCTGTTCGCCGCGCCAATGCCAGTCCTGACGCATTTGAAGCCGATGGCGCGCGACACATGTCCGCTCAGAACTTTATGCTGAAAGGCCGTGCAGATCGTATCGATCGGGACGCGGATGGCGCATTGGTGATCTACGACTATAAAACCGGACAGCTGCCCACCGCGCCACAACAAAAGCACTATAACAAACAGCTGCCCTTGCTGGCTGCAATCGGAGCCGCGAATGGCTTTGAGGGTTTTCCCAGCGGTCATGTGAAAGAGGTCGGCTACATCGGCCTTGGCTCAGATATGAAACATGCGCGTGATGTCTTCGAGGCCGGAGAAATCGACGCATTCTGGGATCGGTTTGAGCAGCTGATCGGGGAGTATATGGAGGCTGACAAAGGCTATACGGCACGACGTGCAGTGTTCGAGGAGCGGTGGGATCAGGATTACGATATCCTGTCGCGCTATGGCGAATGGGACCGCACAACCGAGCCGACCAAACTGCGGGTTGGTTCATGACAGACGCTGCCACCCTTGCCCAGATCGACGCAGCGCATCCGAAACGTTCCACCTGGTTGTCAGCCAATGCGGGGTCTGGCAAAACCCGCGTTCTGACGGATCGCGTGGCACTTTTGTTGCTGCAGGGACAACGGCCGGAACGTATTTTGTGCCTGACCTATACCAAGGCGGCCGCCTCTGAGATGCAAAACCGCCTATTCAAACGTCTGGGCGCTTGGGCGATGATGCAAGACGCGGACCTGATCCAGAGCCTGACGGCCCTCGGTGTCGCACCGGGGGAAGTGAACAGCAAGACATTGCGTGACGCGCGCAGACTTTTCGCGAAGGCAATCGAAACGCCAGGCGGTCTGAAAATTCAGACTATCCACTCTTTCTGCGCCGCCTTGCTTCGGCGCTTCCCGGTGGAGGCCGGTGTCTCCCCCGCGTTCAAGGAGATGGATGATCGCAGCGCCAAACAGCTGCGCGCCGATGTGATGGATCACATTGCGGCGCAGAACCCCGATGATGCTCGCGCCCTCGCCACATATTTCACGGGTGAAGACCCTGATGGCCTGCTGCAGGAGATCTTGAAACACGGCGAACAGTTCGAACCTGCTGCAACAGATCAAGACCTCAGGTCTGTGTTTCAGTTGGAGCAATCCACGTCCCCGGAATCCATTGTGTCTCAGGTTCTGTTGGGAAATGAAGATCAGCTTATCGCCAAGATTTTACCAGTCCTGGATGCAGGAAAGCCAACCGACGCAACCCTCGCAGGACGTTTAAGACAGATCGATCTGAGCCGACCAGACCTTTTGACTTTGGCGGAGCTGGAGCATGCTTTTCTCACGAAGAAGGAACCATTTAAGCCCAATGCAGTACCGACAAAAGGGACAGTGAAATCCTTGGGCCCGGATGCCGAGGCCCTGGATCAATTCAAACAACGGATTGCCGATGCGCGGCAGGCGCGGCTGGCCCTTCTTGCCTATGAACGCAGCAAGGCGCTGCACAGTTTTGCTTCACATTTTCTGAGAACCGTTCGGCATGTGAAACAGCAACGCGGTTGGCTCGACTTTGATGATCTCATCCGACGTGCGCGGGATTTGCTGACCAAGCCCGACGTTGCCGATTGGGTCTTGTTCAGGCTCGACGGCGGTATCGATCATATTCTTGTGGATGAAGCACAAGATACGTCTCCGCTGCAATGGGACGTCATCCGCCTTCTGGCTAGGGAGCTCACGACGGGTCAGACCGCGCGCAATGAGCTGCAGCGCACGCTATTCGTTGTCGGCGACAAGAAGCAGTCGATCTATTCCTTTCAGGGCGCGGATCCGGCCAAATTCGACGCGATGTGCGCGCATTTCGAAGAGAAATTTGCGGCCATTCAAGCGCCTTTCGCACGGCGCGAGCTGCTGTATTCCTTCAGATCTGCCAAACCCATCCTGCAACTTGTCGACACGCTGTTTACCGAAGAGTTGCGTCGCGGCATGGGGGACGTGCTGCAGCACAAGGCCTTCAAAGACACGCTACCGGGACGCGTGGATTTGTGGAACTGGATCGACGGTACAGATGCAGAAGACGACAAGGAGTGGTTCGATCCGGTGGACACTGTCGGCGCGCAGCACCATTCGGTTCAGCTCGCACATTCAATCGCAGCGCATATTGAACACCAATTGGCACATGGGCAGATCACGCAAGTGTTGCGGGAGGATGGTGTCGACCATCTTGTCACGCGTCCGCTGACACCGAAGGATTTCCTGATCCTCGTGGAATCGCGCATGGGTCAGGGCAAGCTGTTTCATGAGATCATCCGGGCCTGCAAAAAGCGCGATCTGCCAATGGCCGGCGCAGACAGGTTGCGCGTGGGGGGAGAGTTGGGCGTGCGGGATTTGGTGTCCCTTCTGTCCTTTCTTGAAACGCCGCAGGATGATTTGGCGCTCGCGGAGATCATACGCTCCCCGCTTGGAAATCTGAGCGAACAGGATCTATACAGCCTCGCATATGGACGCGACGGAACGCTGTGGTCAGAGCTCGACGCACAGCGCGCTACATACGCGCAACTCTATGAAATGCTTGATGATTTGCGAAACCAAGCCGATTTCATGCGTCCGTTTGACCTGCTGGAACGCGCCCTGACGGTGCATGGCGCGCGCGCGCGGCTCATGGCGCGGCTTGGTCCGGAGGCGGAAGAAGGCATCGTGGCGTTGCTGGATCAGGCTTTGCAATATGAACTGACAGAGGCGCCGACACTGACGGGCTTCCTGACCTGGCTCAAAACTGATGACGTGACGATCAAACGTGAGATGGACAGCGACAGCGATTTGATCCGCGTCATGACGGTACATGGCGCCAAAGGGTTGGAAGCGCCAGTCGTTATCATTCCGCAAACGGGCGACAAACAAAACCGGATACGGGACGACATCCTGAGTGCAAATGGCATTCCGATCTGGAAGTCAAAATCTGATGCCGCGACCGCGCGACAAACAGAGCTGACAAATGCGCAGAAGGACCTTCAACAGCAAGAACGCATGCGGTTGCTCTATGTCGCGCTGACCCGTGCGGAAAGCTGGCTGATTATCTGTGGCTCCGGAAAGGCGAAAGAGAAAGGCGAAACCTGGTATGAAATGGTCGAGGCTGGCATGTCTGCAGCGGGCGCTCTGCCCGGTGACGGCGCCGTTAAGCTGCGATTGAGCCATCATGACTGGCCTGCGGAAACTGAGAAGCGCACAGTCAAAGCAGTTGAAATGCAAAGTGACCTGCCGGATTGGATCGCGCGCGATGCACCCGCACCTACGCCACGACCCAAGGTCTTGTCGCCATCCGAACTGGGCGGCGCGAAGGTTCTGACGGGCCCGAGCGACGGTTTGTCAGAAGCGGATGCCAAGCGCCGCGGGACCACCATTCACGAATTGATTCAATTTCTTAGCGCATCACCACCTCAGGATCACATCCATGTGGCTCAGCGGGTACTGCAGTGGTATCCGAACTTGCTTGAGGAAGATTTGCACGCGCATGCGCAGCAGGTCTTGACTGCGAAACATCTGCAGTTCCTGTTCCATCCTGCAGCGCTCGTCGAAGTCCCTGTCACTGCTGCACTGCCAGAATTGGGCGGGGCGGAGATATCGGGCGCCATCGACAGGTTGTTGATCAGCGAAAGCAGGGTCCTAGCGGTCGATTTCAAATCCAACCGGCTGGTGCCTCAACACGCAGAGGACACACCCGAGGGCATTTTGCGTCAGATGGGCGCATATGCGGCAGCGCTGTCTCAAATCTATCCCGACAGGCCGGTGGAGACTGCAATTGTCTGGACGGAAACCGCTGAATTGATGTCACTTTCACACGACATCGTGAGGCAGGCCTTGCAGCGTTCCCATATATCTTGACGACTCTGCTACGGGTACATAGGTTCCGTGGTCTCATGATGCCATAACACCCCGGAGGGATTCCCCATGGCCACAGTCGCAGCAACAGACGCCACTTTTGACGCTGAAGTCCGCCAATCCGACGTACCCGTCGTCGTTGATTTCTGGGCCGAATGGTGTGGTCCCTGCAAACAGATCGGACCAGCTCTGGAAGAGCTTTCGGCTGAGTATGAGGGCAAGCTCAAGATCGTCAAAGTCAATGTAGACGAGAACCCGAACTCCCCGGCACAGATGGGTGTGCGCGGGATTCCGGCACTGTTCATGTTCAAGGATGGCGAAGTCGTTTCCAACAAAGTTGGCGCTGCACCCAAAGCAGCACTGGCAAGCTGGATTGACGAGACCGTTTCCTGATTTGCCCAGTTCGGAGTGGGATTTCACGCTCCAAAACCCAAGACTTACAGAACTCCGCAGCTCGAAAGGTTGCGGAGTTTTTGGTTTTAAGAGCAATCATTCACCCGGCTTTTTGCGCAATTGCTGTGGCGAAGGCCTGATAACCGTAGAGGCTGCCTGCTTTCAGGCGACGGTGATATTCGTCCACCAGCGCATCTGCCAGTGGCTGACCTATGTCACCGCGCGCGACCATCCCTTTGGTGGTCTCTGTCACCCATTGCAGCATCTGCTCCCCATCCGCGACGACACGGCTTTGCATGTCGAAATCAGTCACCGTCATACCGGCCTCCAACAGCATCGGTGACAGTTTCGCGACGATGAACGGGTCAGTCACGAATGACGTGACAAATTCACGCGCGCAGGCATCAAGCGGGTCGTTTGGAAAACTGGACAGAGTGGCTTTCGAGAAATCGGAATCGCAGACCACGAGGTGTCCCTTTGGTTTCAGAACACGGACAGCTTCGTGAATGAGGGCCTTTGGATCAGTCACATGGGTCAAGACGGTATGCATGATTAGATGATCGACGCTGCAATCTTCTAACGGCAATGCGGTTCCGTCAGCGGCCTCGAACCGCAGGTTGCTATGCGCGCTGCCTCGACCTTTGGCTTCCCGCACGAACCCCTCAGACGGCTCAAAGCCGATCACATGCGCAGGATCAGCATGCGCTGCAATCCGGCGGGACACGGCCCCGGCACCCGCGCCGACTTCGACGATCAAACTCTCTGCCGTGATGGGCAGTTTCGCCAGATAAGTGGCGACGATCTGTTCCATGATTGGCGAAGCCTGTCGTGCATCCATGGCATTTGCGAACACCTTGATGAAATCCGCGCCTGCTGCGTCTACGTCCTGAAAAGGGTCTGCCATTCTATAGCCTTTCTGCACTGTCCTGCCGCGACCATAGGCAAATTCGAGCGCCGTTCAAAATCTGGCTTCAGGTCTGCGTCACGCCAGTGATCGGAAACCATTCTTCGATCACACCGTAATCGGTGACAAGATACTCGAACCGGGCGCAATTCTCATAGATATGCAACTCCCCCCAGTTGTTTGTCTCTTCCATCCCGTCGGGGAATTCGTCCGAGACGATCCTGCGCCGGTTTTGTGCGACGCCAGAAGCGATCCCTTCGACAAACCCTTCGTGGCGCACAAAAGCGCTGCGGTGGATGTCGCCGGACAGGAAAATGGGGTTCGGGCATTTTCTGAACCGCGCCGCGAAGTCGAGATAGAAGCGACGGTAATGCGCGATGTCCTCGCCTAGCGCGTTGTTTGAATCAATCGTTGATCCGCAGCATACGACAGTTGCGAGATAGTCGCCTGATTGCGCGCGCTCCAACTGGGACCATAACCAAGCCTCCTGCTGCGCTCCAAGAAACTGCGCATCGGCGCCGTGCTCACGGATGTCCTGGCGATAGAACCTGCCGTCCAGAACGATGATCAGGACACCGTTCAAAGCGTAGCTAAGGTAAATCTCTCCCTTTGGCTGGTCGAGCGCATCGGGATTGATCCCGCGCGGAGAGAGGTGACTGAGAAACAAGAGCCGGGCTTCCTGGCGTCGTTCCATGCCGGTTTTGCCCAAAGCGCGCGCGTTTGCCGTATCGCCCAGCGCGTTGTTGGGACCGAGATCGTGATCATCCCATGTTGCGATCACCGGAAAATGGTCGATCACCTGACGGAACTGCGGGTCCGACATGTGGGCACGATACTTCTCGGCCAAGTCTGCGATGTCCCAGCCTGTTTGCTTGGCGTAGACGTTATCACCAAGCAACAAGATCAGGTCATGCTTCCGCTCCGCCATCAGACCCCATGCGGGTTGCTCGGTGCGTCTGTGGTGGCAACAAGACGTGAAAGCGATGCGGGCGAGGGGTTCAGGCATAGGGGTCCGATCTTGATCGACGCCAGATTAGGCCCGTCCTGCGAAGATGAAAAGGGCGCCGCTGGGGCGCCCTTTTTTGTTTAGCTTGCGTCTTCGATCTGCTCAGGTTTTTGGGCCTGTGGCAGCGGCTCCGGCGCCTTTGGCGCGTCGGATTTTGCCGCGAAGGCGTCATTGGCAACCTCGGCCAAGCCGTTCTCCATGCTGACACCAAGCTCTTCGCCCAGCTTTTTCATGGCGGGCATTTGCAAAGCCATGCCCATGATCGAGTCGAGGGCTTGGTTAACCGGTGTGCCGCCTGTGCCCTGATCGGTGGAGCCGCCTGCCCCCATGCCAGAGACCTGGTGGATCTTGATCGAGTCGATCTTCTCAGCCGGTTTGACCATCTCTGCGATGATCGCAGGCAAGGCTTCAAGACGGGCGATGTCGAGCTTCATCTTGATGATCTCTTCGCTGAGCGCGTTTTCAGCGCCGGCAATCGCATGGCGGCCTTCGGCTTCTGCCAGCAAGTCGGTTTTCTTCGCATCTGCGCGGATGGTCAGCGCATTTGCGTCGGCTTGAGCTTCTTCCATCAAGGCGGCAGCCCGGTCGCTGGCGGCGTCTTTCTCAGCTTCCGCTGCAAGACGGATCGCAGTTGCCTGACGTTCGGCTTCTTTCTGAGCCTCGATCAGCGCGATCTGCTTGGCACGATCCGCGGCAGCCACAGAGCGGGCAGTTTCAATCGCCTCGTTTGCTTTGGTCGCATCGGCGCGGGCGGCGTCGGCTGAAGCGCGGGCATGGCTTTCCTCTTCCGATTTCTTTGCGATGATGATCTGACGCTCTTGATCTGCGACTTCCAGCTCACGCTCATTGGCAATCTCGGCTTCGCGGATGAAGCGCTCGCGCTCGATCTCGGCGGCGCGAATGGCACGCTCTTTCTCGATGCGGGCTTGCTCCTTCGCGCGGTCGGCCTCTTCCTGATTGCGCGCAATTTCGGCCAGCTGGTCGGCTTGCAGCATTTCGATTTGTTTTACCTGTGCGATCTCGGCTTCTTTCTCGTCCCGCTCAATCTCGTATTTCAGCTTTTCAGCTTCCATTTCCGAGCGACGCACCGACACGTCTGCATCCGCAGTGATCTGTGCGCGTTCCTTCTTGGAATTCGCAATCACCTCGGCCAGTTTTCGCATACCGACAGCGTTAAAGGCGTTGTTTTCATCCAGCGCATCGAAAGAGGTCTGGTCAAGCGCGGTGAGCGACACGGCTTCCAGTTCCAAACCGTTTTTCAACAGATCCTCAGAGATGGCGTTTTGTACTTCTTGCACGAACTCGGAGCGGTTCTCGTGCAGCTCATCCATGGTCATGCGCGCAGCAACAGAGCGCAGGCCGTCGATCAGCTTACCTTCGATCATCTCGCGCAATTGCTCCACATTGAAGGTGCGGTCACCAAGAGTTTGCGCAGCGCGGCTGATGCCGTCTTCGGTAGCGTTGACGGAGACGTAGAACTCAACGCCGACATCGACACGCATGCGGTCTTTGGTGATCAAAGACGCGTCATCTTTGCGGTGCACTTCAAGGCGCAGGGTCTTCATGTTGACCTGGCTGATTTCGTGCAGGAACGGGATGGCGATGGTGCCGCCATCCATGATGACGCGCTTGCCCCCGGAGCCGGTTTTGACAAGGCTGACCTCGCGTGTGGCGCGGCGATAAAGGCGCGCCATGATAAGGCCGATGAAGACGAGCAGGCCAACGAGCGTGCCTGCGATGATAAGTATGGTTTGAAAATCCATGTAGTCCCTCCGTTCAGGTTTGATTATGAGCGCATCACGCGCATTTAGAGACGCGCCAGAGCGCGGTTAGGTGTCACGCCAGAGGCGGTCAGTTAGGTAATATCGACGACGAAAAACATGCCGTCGCGTTTGCGCATGACATGGACCTCACGGCCCTGCGCAATCTCGGCCGTGTCATCGAGCGGCTCTACGCGCAGATAATGCGTGTTGCCGTGGCGGTCTTTGATCTTGGCTTCTGCCGGGCTGCCACGCCGGGCTGTGCCTTGGCTGATCACGCCTTTGTGACCGCCTAGAAAGCGATGCGACATCGCGCTGCTTTCGGTCTTGGGCATGATCGCGGCAACGACGCTGGTGATGAAGCGCGTGCAGAACACTGCGGCAGCGAATGCAAGCGGCAAGGTTGCAGCCAGTGGCAGTGTCAGCCCAGTGATGCCTTTGGCAACAGTGATCACGACGAGCCCCGCAAGTCCGAAGATCGTCAGGAACGAAACCAGCCAGATCAGAAACGGCACGCCTTTCAGGCCAAGCCAGCCAAACAGGCCGGACGGGCTCGCGTCGATATCCGTGTCGAAATCGACCGCCGCATCGGTGGTGACATCAAAGTCAAAATCGGCGTCCATGTCGATATCGACATCGGGCGCATCTGTGCCCACGGCCATCAGGCTTCCACCGAGGACAAGGGCAATAATTTCAAGAACAAATAAGCCCAGCACAACGGCCAGAGCGATAGAGTAAGGGGCAGCTTGCGCCGCGAAAAATGCTTCGTACATCCAGTCTCCTTTCATTGTATACTTAGGTATACTTTGTTCACTTTCAAGTGACTGGAGACGGAAAAAGCCCGGATCATTGCTGATCCGGGCTTCTTGTTTAAGGCTGATCTATGGGGAGGAACTCAGCCTTTTGAGAATTCAGGATAGGCTTCCATGCCCAGCTCTGAGGTATCGAGACCGTTGATCTCTTCTTCTTCACCGACGCGGATGCCCAAGGTCATCTTCAGGATGAACCAGATGATCAGGGAGGCCACGAAAGTGAAGACACCATAGGCAACGATGCCTGTGATCTGCGTGCCGAAAGAGGCGTCAGAGTTGTAGAAGCAGACCGCAATCGTGCCCCAGATACCCGCGAAAAGGTGAACAGGGATCGCACCGACCACGTCGTCGATCTTGAACTTGTCCAGAAGTGGAACTGTCAGGACAACGATCACACCGCCGACTGCACCGATCCAGAGCGCACCGAAGAGCGTTGGCGCCAGAGGCTCAGCCGTGATGGAGACGAGGCCCGCCAATGCACCGTTCAGCACCATGGTCAGATCAGGTTTTTTATAAAGCAGTTGCGTCAAGACCAGCGCGGTCACAGCGCCAGCTGCCGCCGCCATGTTGGTGTTGGCGAAAATGCGGGAGACGTCAGAGACATCGCCGACCGTGCCCATCGCAAGCTGAGAACCGCCGTTAAAGCCAAACCAGCCAAGCCACAGGATGAATGTACCCAAAGTGGCAAGCGCAAGGTTGGAGCCTGGCATTGGGTTTACACGGCCGTCTTTGTATTTGCCGATGCGTGGCCCAAGGATGATCGCACCCGCAAGTGCGGCCCAGCCACCGACGGAGTGCACGACGGTCGAACCTGCAAAGTCCTGGAAGCCAGCCTCATCCAGCCAGCCGCCGCCCCATTTCCACGAGCCGGAAATCGGATACATCAGGCCCGTCAGAACCACGACGAAGGCAAGAAACGGCCACAGTTTGATCCGTTCGGCCAGTGCACCAGACACAATAGAGGCTGTCGCCGCTACGAAGACGAGTTGGAAGAAGAAGTCGGAACCGACAGAGGCGTAATCAAGCGCTGCATCTGCAGCAGAGACGCCGACCGCATCCAGAACGGTCTGCCCGCCGATGGCGAAATAGCCATTGAAATCCCCGGGATACATCGTGTTGAAGCCGACCAGCCAGTACATGATCGCAGCGATAGAGTAGAGCGCGATATTCTTGGTCATCTGCATGGTGACGTTCTTGGAACGCACCAAACCGCCTTCCAGCATGGCAAACCCGGCAGCCATGAAGAAGACGAGGAAACCCGCCATGCAGAACAGCAAGGTCGTCATGATATAGGGGCCGATCTCGTCAAAGCCCGGCGCGGCATCCTGCGCAAGCGCCAGACCCGGCAAAAGGGCGGCAACGGCCGCGACGGGGAGGAGTGTTTTGAGTGTCATGGTTAGATTTTCCCTCACTGAATACGCTTACAGCGCGTCATCATTCGTTTCGCCGGTCCGCACGCGGACCGCTTGGGCCATATCCAGCACGAAAATTTTGCCGTCCCCGATCTTGTCGGTCTTGGCGGTGGACGCGATGGTCTCAACCACCTGATCAACCATTGTGTCGGTGACGCCGATCTCCAATTTCACTTTCGGCACGAAGTTCACGGCATATTCCGCACCGCGGTAAATCTCTGTGTGACCGGATTGGGAGCCGAAGCCCTTGATCTCCGTCACCATCATTCCGCGCACGCCGATGGAGGTCAGCGCTTCACGGACCTCCTCAAGCTTGAATGGCTTGATTGCTGCAATAATCAGTTTCACAGGTCTTCCCTCTTTCAGGTCCCGTCAGGCGGGCGATGAGGGAAGAAACAGCGCGCGACACGCCATGTTCAACGAGTCGGGCTCAGATTTCAGGGCGAAAATACGGGCTGTTCCAAATATTTTGCACAAATTTTAGTCAATGCCTATATTTTATGCATTTAATATGCGGGGTAATTTGAACATTTCCCCTACATCCCGCGCGGCCCTACCTATATCGTTGAAAGAAAAGAACAGCCGCACCAGAGCAGGTCGAGATGAGCAAATCCGGGAAACGCAAGCCACTTGTGGCAGACAAACGCTATGCGAAAGCAAAGCCGAAACCGGCTGCAACGCGCAAACCTGCCAAGCGCAAATCCGCGCCGCGTGCCAAGAGGAAGATGGGAATCATCGGGTGGATACTCGCGCCGTTCAGATTCCTGTTCCGCATGGTCTGGGGTGTCACCTGGCGAGTCGTGGCGGTTGCCACGCTGCTGCTAGGTGCTGCAGTTGCCTACACATACACCACGCTGCCGGATCTTGACGCATTGCTCGACGGGCGCACACGCGGCTCCGTCACATTACTGGACCGCGAGGGCGTGGTCTTTGCCTGGCGCGGAGACCAGTTTGGCGGTGCAATCTCCGCCTCCTCCGTGGCGCCTGCCCTGAAAAACGCAGTCGTGGCCACAGAGGACAAGCGGTTTTACCGCCATCTGGGCATCTCGCCGCGCGGGATCGCTTCGGCCATGCGCATCAACATGCGCGAAGGGCGCAAACCCTGGCGCGGCAATGGTGGTTCGACGATTACGCAGCAGACAGCGAAGCTGCTCTGTCTCGGTGTGCCGTTTGATCAGACCAAATGGTCCTCAGAAACCGACTATGAAAACGACTGCCGCCGTACGACTCTGGCACGCAAGGGCAAGGAAGCGCTGTTCGCATTGGCGATGGAGGCTAAATACAGCAAGGACGAGATCCTGTCGATCTACATGAACCGCGCCTATCTGGGTGGTGGCGCGCGCGGGTTCGAGGCGGCGTCCCAGCTCTATTTCGGCAAGAACGCAGCGAGCGTGTCTGTGCCAGAAGCCGCGATGATGGCGGGGCTTTTGAAAGCACCCTCAACCTATGCGCCCACAAATAACCTGCAGCGCGCACAGGATCGCGCGGCAACCGTGCTCAAACTGATGCGCGAGCAGGGCTATATCACCTCTGCCGATGAAGCTGCTGCAAATGCCGCCCCCGCAACGCTGTCGAAAGCGGCCAAGGCGCGGGCCGGCGGTTACTATGTTGACTGGATCATGGACAGCGCCCCTGCGTTTCTGACCCGGGATACGACCGAGGATGTGGTGATCGGCTCCACCTTTGACAACCGTTTGCAAACAGCAGCCGAAGACGCGATGGCGCATATCTTCGAGACGAAGGTCAGCGAAGGCTCAAAGGCGCAGGCGGCGATTGTGGTGATGTCCGCCGATGGCGCCGTGCGCGCCATGGTCGGCGGTAAAGAGAAAGTGACAGGCGGGTTCAACCGCGCTGTCTCTGCCAAACGGCAGACCGGATCGGCGTTCAAGCCTTTCGTCTATGCGGCGGCGATGGATCTGGGCTTTCAATACGACTCAACCGTGGTGGATGAGCCGTTCACGATCAATATCCCTGGATCCGGCGCCTATTCGCCGAAGAACTACACGCGGGACTTCAAGGGTATGATGACCCTGAGCGATGCGTTGCGTCTTTCCATCAACACAGTGGCCGTCAAAGTGTCCGAAGCCGTTGGGCGGGACAACGTGCGCGATGTCGCCACGCGCTTTGGCATTGATAACGCACTGGCCCAAGGCCCGGCCCTGGCGTTGGGCGCATCCGAAAGCACGCTCCTAGAGATGACAGGCGCTTTTGCAGGGATCCTCAATGGTGGCACGGCTGTCACGCCCTATGGCATTCGCGAGCTGAAGATCAAAGGCGATGCGGATCCGCTGATGGGTCAGGACGGAGGCTTGGGAGAGCGCGTAATCACGCCGCAGGCTGCTGAACAGTTGATCTATATGATGAACCGTGTGGTCAAGGATGGCACCGGGACGCGTGCGCAGCTGGGCGACCGTGAGGTTGCCGGCAAAACCGGGACGACCAGCGCCGCCAAAGACGCGTGGTTCATCGGATTCACAGCGCAATATGTCGTGGGCGTCTGGATGGGTTATGATGACAACACGCCGCTAAAAGGCGTGACTGGGGGCGGTCTGCCCGCCGATATCTGGCGCGAAACGATGGTGCGCGTGACGGAGGGCTTGCCCGCTGAGCCGCTGCCAATGATCCGCCCGGCCAGCCCTCCGCGTGTCACCCCGATTGCGCCGCAAGGCCAGACCACAGCCAACAGCAACCGTGTCCCGCAACGCCAGACACAAAGGCAGCCAAGACGGCAGACCACTGAGGATGTGATCCTCGATGTTCTTGGCAAGATTTTCGGAAACTAGGGCTCAGCCAGCCCGTTTCAGATCGGCGGTCAGCTTTGCAACGCTGCCACCCCGCCGGTCCAGCATGGCGCCAATCTCGGCCCGCTCGGAAGTCAACGTGTTTACGCCTTCAATGATAATATTGAAGATTTTCGGGCTGCCACTGCGGTCCGAAACCAGCCAGTTCACATTGAACGGCGCACGCCCGCGCAGCTTCGCAGTGGAGAGCACTTCGATATTGCGCTTCGACTTGCGTGACCCTTTCACGGAAATCTCTCCGCCGACAAACTCGTTGAAGCGGCGGCCATATTTGCGCGTGAAGTAACCGCGAAACGCAGAGGTGTAGGCGCGCACTTCTGCTTGTGACGCAGATCGGCGCGCGGCGCCCAGCGTGGTCAGCGCGATAATGTTGACATCTGCATAGCGCCCGAAGACCCGATCAAAATCGCGCAGCATGGCGTTTTGCGATTTGCCTGACGCGATGATCTTGTTGATGTCATTAACGGCAGATTTCACAAGCTGCTCCGCCTGCCCACCAGACAATGCCAATGCTGGCATTGCACCAAAAGCAGCGGTTGCGCTCATGCCCGTCAAAAACAGGCGCCGATCAAGGGAGTTATTCTGTGCCATAGACGTCCTCATAGGGGTCTTCATAGTCCGGTTGTGCATTTCCACCTAATCTGAAGCGGCGGTTTTGCAAGTAGAGCAGACGGGCTTGTGAGTAGCTGTCCACGCTTTCGTACAAGATCGAATCCACCAAATCGCGGTTCTGATATCGATCCCCAAGCCGCGACAGCAGCGATGTGCCGGTGGCGCCAACGCGCTTATCGCCCTCAAGCACGAAATTCAGCGGGTTGGCGATCAGATCAACCACCTTGCCGACCGTATCGCGCGAGGTGCTTGGTCCAAGGAAAGGCAATTCAAGATAGGCACCTTCACCGACACCCCAAACATAGAGCGTTTCGCCAAAATCTGCGGGGTTACGGGCGATACCGGCATCCGTAGCCACATCAAGGAAGCCCGCAAAACCCAATGTCGAATTCAACAAGAAGCGGAACGTATTCGCCCCTGCATCTTCAAGACGGAATTGCAGAATATCGTTCAGCACAGTCCCTGGCAGGCTGAGGTTGGATGAAAAATTGCTGACCCCGCGACGCACCGCATTTGGCGTTGCAGTCCCATAGGCGTTAGAGACCGGCCGAACCAGATTGCGGTCGAGCCCGCGGTTGAAATTATGCGTCTTGCGATTGGTGGCCTCATAAGGGTCCGAAAATCCAACGGCTGTCGGCGCCGGCGCGCAGGCCGAAAGGGCCAGCATCGCGACTGCCAGCCCGCTGACAACGCACTTGATTGAAGAAGAAAAACAGGGAAAGGCCAATGTCACGGTCCAATTCAGAACGGGTCGGTTACAATTTTAGATATTTAGGGACTGTTGATCCTGTCTGTGCGGAAGTTCAAGACACGATCTGATAATCTTTCGGTGATAGCTCCGTCTTTGAGGCATCTGTGCACGTCGGCATAGGTGCCAGAATAATTGAAGACCGAGGGCAGATCAACGTGAGACAGGGGGCGACGCAATCCGGGCGAGCAGAATTGGCTGCCGCGCATCGCAACTGCCGCAGTCTGCTATGGGTCGCGTTTCTGTTCAGCGTCTTTGTCAACCTGCTGATGCTGACCGGGCCGCTCTATATGTTGCAGGTTTACGATCGCGTCTTAAGCAGCAGGTCCGAAGAAACTCTGATCGCATTGTCACTGCTTGTTGCCTTTCTCTACTTGATGATGGCGACCCTTGACTATGCACGCGGGCGCATTTTGGCACGTATCGGCACCCGCATGCGCACCAAACTCGACCGCCGAGTTTTTGACGCGATGCTGCGAAAATCAGCACGAACGCCTGATGGTCAGGGGTCAAAATCAGGCATGCGCGATCTGGATGCGCTTCAAGCGCTTTTTAGCTCACCCGCCTTGCTGGCTTTGTTCGATCTGCCATGGACCCCGCTTTTTCTCGCTGCAATTTTTGTGTTTCATCCCTGGCTTGGCTATCTGGCGCTCGCCGGTGGCGCCTTGTTGATTTGCCTGACCATTTTGAACCAGCGCCTCACCAAGGCTCCTCAGCAGATCTCCGGCCAGAACAGACAACGCGCGCATGAGCTCAATGACGCGTTGATTGATCAGGCTGAAACGGTGCGCGGTCTGGGAATGAGCCGCAATGGTTTCGAGCAATGGAATGGCATCAACACCATCGCTTTGCGTGGATCGTTGGCAAAAAGCGATATCGCAGGGACAATCACCGCAATCACAAAATCACTGCGCCTGTTCTTACAATCCGCGATGCTTGGCCTTGGGGCATTCCTCGTGCTTCAGGGACAAATGACTGCGGGCGCCATGATCGCAGGATCTATCCTCTTGGGGCGCGCGCTCGCACCGATTGAAGCAACGGTCGGGCAATGGGCCTTGGTGCAACGCGCACATCAGGCCTGGCAGGGACTGGCGAAGCTGCTTTCAGAAGTCGGCGCACTGCCAGAGCGTACAAAGCTGCCAACACCAGCGGCACGATTAAAAGCGGAGCAGATCACGATCATCCCCCCGGGCGAGCAGCAAGCGACGTTGCGCATGCTGTCCTTTGACCTCAAACCCGGTGAAGCCATGGGCGTCATCGGTGCCTCGGGCGCCGGCAAAACCACTTTGGCAAAGGCGCTCACCGGTGTGTGGCCAACCGCTGCGGGCCATATCCGGCTCGATGGGGCAGCGCTGGGGCAATATGATCCCGATGCCTTGGGCAAATACATCGGCTATCTGCCACAGGTCATTACGTTGTTTGACGGCAGTTTGGCGCAAAACATCGCCTGTCTTGACGCAGATGCGGATCCGACCAAAGTGATCGAAGCCGCAAAGAAAGCCGCAGCGCATGAACTCATTCTGCGCCAGCCCGAAGGCTATGACACGCCAGCCACGGTTGCCCGCAACCGCCTTTCAGGCGGTGAGATGCAGCGCCTCGGACTGGCCCGCGCGCTCTATGACGATCCGATTATTCTAGTGCTCGATGAACCCAATGCCAATCTCGACAATGATGGATCGAACGCCATGAACGAAGCTATCCGCGCAATGAAGGCAGAGGATAAGTCCGTTATCATCATGGCGCATCGGCCGTCTGCCATCCGCGAATGTGACACCCTATTGGTCATAGAAGGCGGCATAAGACGCGCATTTGGCCCACGCGACGAGGTCCTACGCGCCACGGTCCGCAATCATGCGCGCCTGTCACAAAAAGCCACGTCCGGCGGTATGACATGAAAGGTGTAGGGCAAAACTGGTCGTCGCGGCTGCCGGTCGGGATCGGTATGACGGCTTTGGTCATTCTCCTTGCCGGCTTCGGCAGTTGGGGCATATTGGCCAAAATCACCGGCGCGGTAATCGCGTCGGGCCAGGTGCAGGTCGAGCAAAATCGCCAGATCGTTCAGCACCCAAGCGGCGGTGTGGTTTCAAAAATCCATGTGCGCGAAGGCGACCGCGTGGCGAAAAACCAGCCTCTCGTGACATTGGATGCAACGGCGCTCACAGGTCAGGCCGCTGTAGCAGAAGCGAAGCTTTTTGACGCATTGGCCCAATTGGCGCGTTTGAACGCATTGCGCTACGGAACAGCGCTTGCCGAGATTGACCCGGCACTTGCCGAGGCAGCGAACCGCCCCAGTGTCGCGGCGCTTCTGCGTGACCAGCAAGACTTGCTGGAAAACACACGCGCCGCAGATCACCGCGCAAACCAGCAATTGCAAAGCCGACTGGACTTGATTGATGCGCAAACGCACGCCCTCAAAAAACAACAGGCGGCGCTGCGCAAAGAAGGGTTCCGGCTGGCCGATCGCGAGCATGCTGTCTCTCCATTGGGTCATGCACGCCCCGTTCAAAACGAAGACCTACAACTGAAGGGAAAGCTGGCCGAGATTGACGCGCAAATTGCGGCGCTCGCTGCGCGACGTGCGGAAACAATTCTTGAGCTGGACCGCTTAGGCAGCGGCCGCACGCAATCTGTGATCACTCAAATCAGGGAACTGCAAAGTCAAATCGTGCGGTTGAAAGCCGACCATGCTGCTTTCAGGCGCAAGCTCGAACAGATGCAAATCAAGGCACCGGTTTCCGGATATGTATTTGGTCTGCAATTCTTCGCGCAAGGCGCGGTCATGCGTGCAGCCGAACCTGTCCTGTCGATTGTCCCGGATGATCGACCGCTGGTCATTACAGCGAAAATAGATCCGCTTCACATCAATGAAATCTACCTGAACCAAAGCGTGGGCCTGCGTTTCCCTGCATTGGATCGTCAAAGCAGCGCCGAACTGGCAGGACGTATAACCAAGATATCAAACGATGTATTTGTTGAGGACCGCAGCCTGCGCAGATTCTACCGGATCGAGATCGTCATGGATGATGCCACTGCCGTGCAAACCAAGGGACTGACGCTGTTGCCTGGGATGCCTGTCGAGGCCTTTATCCAAACACATGCCAGATCTCCGCTTGCCTATCTGGTGGAACCTTTGGCCGATTACTTCTTTCGCGCCTTCCGCGAAACCTGATGATCGCGGTTGCCGGGCCTGAGGTGGACCGTTAGCGTGCATCAAATCTTGCATAAACACGGAGGCACAGATGGCCAGAACATTCGAAACCAAACTTGCGCAGATGGGCGTGACCCTGCCTGATGCTCCGGCGCCTGCTGCCAATTACGTCCCGTCGGTTCAGGTCGGCAACCTGCTATTTGTGTCCGGCCAGATTTCGAACGGACCGGACGGTTTTGTAACCGGCGTGCTGGGCGATGATATGTCGGTGGAAGAGGGCGCCGCAGCCGCACGACTTTGCGCGATCAGCCTCTTGGCCCAGGTGAAAACCGCATGCGACGGCGACCTTGACCGGCTGGAACGCGTCGTCAAACTGACCGGCTTTGTCAACTCTACCAAAGACTTCACTGACCAGCCGCAGGTCATCAATGGCTGCTCTGACTTTTTGGTAGAAGCGTTGGGCGATGCGGGCAAGCATTCCCGCTCTGCCGTCAGTGCGGGTGCGCTGCCCTTCAATGTCGCTGTGGAGATCGAAGGCATCTTCCAGATCAAATCGTGACACTGCCCCGCGCCTTTCTGGAGCGCCCGATCACGCATCGCGGTTTGCATGATCCTTCGAAAGGTATCATTGAAAACTCCCGCGATGCGTTTCAGGCTGCGATTGATGCAGGCTTCGGGATCGAATGCGATCTGCAACTGTCGCGCGACGACCAGCCTATGGTTTTTCATGACTATGGGCTGGGGCGGCTGACGGACGAAACCGGTCCGATCCGCAGACGCAACACCAAAGACCTGCAAAACACACCGCTGAAAGGCGGGGCAAACACGATTGATACGCTGCGCGACATCCTGAAACTCGTCGACGGCCAAGTGCCACTTTTAATCGAATTGAAAGACCAAGACGGCGCAATGGGTCCGCAAATCGGTCTGCTGGAAGATCGCACGGCCGAGGCTCTAAGCACGTATAACGGTGATGTCGCGGTGATGTCCTTCAACCCTTATTCCACGACCCGGCTGAAACAGCTGATGCCTGAGCGGGCCTGCGGCATCACCACCAGCGCGTTTGCGCCGGGCGATTGGCCACTGTCCAAATCGCGCTGCGCAGAGCTGCGTGACATCCCGGATTATGAGGCCTCTGGCGCGTGCTTTATATCGCATGAGGCCTCTGATCTCGACCGGCCGCGTATCGCAGAACTCAAGGCGAAAGGGGCCGCAGTTTTATGCTGGACGATCAAGTCGCAAGCACAAGCCGATGCAGCGCTGAAAATTGCCGATAATATCACCTTTGAAGGGTTCCACCCGGCTTGATTGCGCGCCCTAGCAAACCATGTTGAGACCAGTGCATCGCCAGCAGCCGGACTTATGACGCAGACCGAAGTTGAAATCACTGTTCTTCCCTCCCTTGCGGACATTTCTGCGGAGCAATGGGACCTGTGCGCCGGGAATGGTCCAGGCCGAGCGCGTGATCCATTCACCACCCATCGCTTTTTGTTGGCACTGGAACGGTCCGGCTCTGTCGGAACGGGGACAGGGTGGCAGCCGCATTATCTGGTCGCGCGCGCGCAAGGACAGGTGATCGCGGTCGCGCCGCTCTACCTTAAGAATCACTCGCAAGGCGAATATATCTTCGATCACAATTGGGCTCATGCCTATGAGAATGCGGGTGCGCGCTACTATCCAAAATTGCAAATGGCCGTCCCTTTCACACCCGCAACAGGGCGCCGTTTTCTGACCCGCCCGGGCTGGGAGGAGACCGGGACCGCAGCGCTGGTGGAGGCAGCGGTAAGCCTGACGGTCAAGAACCACCTGTCCTCCCTGCATATCACGTTTTGCACGGGTGCAGAGGCGAAGGTGGGCGCACAGATGGGTTTGCTGAGCCGGACGACGCAGCAATTTCACTGGCGCAACGCGGACTTTGGAAGTTTTGACGATTTTCTGGCCACACTGACTGCGCGCAAGCGCAAAAACATCCGCAAGGAGCGCAAGCAGGCGAATGCGTTTGGCGGCGACATCCTGTGCCTGACGGGCGATCAGATCGCGCCCGCGCATTGGGACGCGTTCTGGTTATTCTATCAGGATACCGGCGCGCGCAAATGGGGCACGCCATATCTGACGCGGGCGTTTTTTGACGAAGCGCATGAGACCATGCGCGATGACATGCTGATGGTGCTGGCACAGCGCGACGGGCGCGCGGTGGCCGGTGCATTGAATTTCATCGGGCAAGATGTGCTCTATGGCCGGTATTGGGGCTGTCTGGAACATCACCCGGCCTTGCATTTTGAGCTGTGCTACTACCGCGCGATCGAATTCGC
This sequence comes from Pseudomonadota bacterium, assembly GCA_039195745.1. Classification (GTDB taxonomy): domain Bacteria; phylum Pseudomonadota; class Alphaproteobacteria; order Rhodobacterales; family Rhodobacteraceae; genus Litoreibacter. Next base: position 31,876 of record JBCCVD010000015.1, read on the forward strand.
GATTGCGCATGGCCTGTCGACGGTCGAGGCCGGCGCACAGGGCGAACATAAGCTTGCACGAGGTTACCTGCCGGTGGAGACGCATTCGCTGCATTGGATGCCGGATGAAGGGTTTCGCGACGCGATTGCGCGGTATCTGAAGGCCGAACGCGATGCGGTGAACCACGAGATCGAGGTTCTGACTGAATACGGACCGTTTAGAAATTCAAAAGGAGAGGATCATGACTGACACAGAGCATCTGACAGCCGCCGGTTGGACGATCACGGAAGACGGGAAAGCCGCTGAGAAGACCTTCAAATTTGGCACGTTTACGCAGGCTTTCGGCTTCATGACCCAAGCCGCTATTCAGGCCGAAAAGATCAACCACCATCCGGAATGGTTCAATGTCTATAACCGGGTCGACGTACGCCTAACGACTCATGACACCGGGGGCTTGTCTGATCTGGATGTGAAACTGGCCGCAATCATGGACAAAATCGCGAGGTAGACCGGGGCACGTGTTTCTAGCGCCCCGGTTGCAAGATCAGATCGCGTCGAGCAACGCTTCGCCGCCGGAAGTTTCACACACGCCTGGGTTGTCTTCCGCCTGAAGCACTTTGACCTCGCCGTTTTCGACCAGCATCGCGTAACGTTTGGAGCGGGTGATCAAGCCCACAGGCGGGGCGGTGAAATCCATGCCAACCGCCTTGGTGAACTCAGATGAGGCATCGCCCAGAAAGATCAAACCCGCATCCGCGCCGCCCGTGCTGTCGCCCCAGGCTTTCAAGACAAACGGATCGTTGACGGAAATGCAGATGATATCGTCGACACCTTTCGCGTCGAAATCCGCTTTGGTGCGGATAAAGCTTGGCACATGCGCTTCCGAACAGACGCCCGTATAGGCACCCGGTAGGGCAAAGATCACGACCTTACGCTCTTTCGTGAAACTGGACAGCGCGACCTCTTCGGGGCCCTCAGCCCCCATGCGCAAAAGGGTGGCCTCTGGCAGCGTGTCGCCCACAGAAAGTGTCATGTCGGTTATTTCCCTGATTGAGTTTCGGTTAACGCGGAATATAGGGTCTACCCAAGGAAATACCAGCGGGCAGGGGGCAGTGCATGACGCATGTGATAGCAATTGGCGCAGGACAGGCAGGATCGTCTTTGACGGCAAAGCTGCGCAGTCTGGGATTTGAAGGCAAGATCACGCTGATCGGTGAAGAACCGGTTCCACCCTACCAACGCCCGCCCCTGTCGAAAGCGTATTTGCTGGGGCAGATGGAGGAAGCACGGCTCTACCTCCGCCCCGAAGCCTTTTACGACGAGCAGCAGATCACGTTGCGTTTGGGGAAACCCGTGGATGCCATTGACCGCGCGGCCCGCACGGTCACAGTCGGCACGGACGTGCTGAGCTATGATCATCTCGTGTTCACCACCGGATCCGCGCCGCGACATTTGCCAGCGGCCATTGGTGGAACACTGCCCGGCGTGCATGTGGTGCGCAGCTTGGCGGATGTCGATGGCATGGCGGCATCCTTTCAACCCGGCAAACGCGCGCTGATTGTGGGCGGCGGCTATATCGGGCTGGAGGCCGCAGCCGTTGCGCGCAAACTGGGTGTCGATGCGATCGTGGTCGAGATGGCAGACCGCATCTTGCAGCGCGTTGCTGCGCCCGAAACCTCCGACTATTTCCGCGACTTGCACAGCGCACATGGCGTTGAGATCAGGGAAGGTCTGGGGCTGGAGACGTTGTTGGGCGAAGATCACGTCACGGGCGTGCGCTTCACCGATGGCAGCGAGATTGACGTGGATTTCGTGATCGTGGGCGTGGGCATCCTGCCCAATGATCAATTGGCGGGCAATGCGGGCGTGGCGCTGGAAAACGGGATCAAGACAGATGCGCAAGGGCGGACCTCCGACCCGCATATCTGGGCTGCGGGGGATTGCGCTTCTTTCCCACATCTGGGTCAGCAGTTGCGGATCGAAAGCGTCGGCAACGCGATTGATCAGGCAGAGCTGGTCGCAGCGAATATCATGGGCGCAGGGCAGGATTACCTGCCAAAGCCTTGGTTCTGGTCTGATCAGTATGATGTGAAACTACAGATCGCGGGGCTCAATCTGGGCTATGACAGGGTGGTCGTGCGCAGGACCGGTGACGCCTGCTCGCATTGGTATTATGCGGGCGAGGCGCTGTTGGCTGTGGACGCGATGAATGACCCACGCAATTACATGATCGGGAAGCGTTTGATCGAAGGTGGCAAGCATCCAGCCCCCGACCTGATCGCGGATCCTGAAACGGACATGAAAGCGCTGCTCAAAGCATGAGGATCATCGCAGGCACATATCGTGGCACAGCGTTGAGCGATGTTGGCAAGGGCGATGAGGCCGCGCATTTACGCCCGACGAGCGACCGCGTGCGCGAAAGCCTGTTCAACATGTTAGAGGGCGGACGGTTTGGTCAGCCAATCCGCAATGCGCGCGTCCTTGATCTTTTTGCGGGTACAGGTGCCTTAGGTCTGGAGGCGCTGTCGCGTGGGGCATCACGGGTCTGTTTTGTTGAAAACGGCAAGCCCGCCTTCCGCATTCTCAGCAAGAACATTGCCAAACTGAAAGCCGCAGAAGTGACCACCGTTTTGAGCAAGGACGCGACGGAACTTGGAGCCAACCCCTATGATCCGTTCAATCTGATCTTCCTTGACCCACCTTATAGCAAGAGCCTCGGCAATGCAGCCTTGCGCGATGCGCGGGCCAAGAACTGGATCAGCGAAGGCGCCTTAGTGGTGTGGGAGGAAGCCGCCGCACAAGTGGCGCCGCGCGGCTACAACGCGCTTGATTTCCGCAAGTTTGGCAACACAACTGTCACGTTGCTGGAAGCTCGCTGACATGGCAAAAGGCCGCTCCCGAACAGGCGCGGCCTCTCAATACTTTCGGCAGTCATAAAGCGCGACTAATTCGCAGCGACAAATGCCCGCGCATCCTCCACCAGCGCCGCTCCATCGAGCCCTTTTGCAGACATTTCCGCGATCCATTCTGTGGTGACTTCTTCACCCAAGGCGCGAATGCGGGCGGTTTCTTCTTCACTGAGCGTTGCGATCTGGTTGCCATCCGCTTCCATCGCGGCTTTGCCCGTCACATCGCCCTGATCATGTGCTGACCCCGCCCATGCACTGGCCATAAGACCGGAATTGGCGTCAATCACAGCCTTCAGATCATCCGGCAGGCTATCATATTTCGCCTGGTTCATCGCCCAGATGAAGTACAAGTTATAGAGCGATTTCTCTCCAGCGACATCCGTGTGACTGTCGGTAAGCTCGTTGAGTTTCAGGGAGGGCGACATCTCCCACGTGATCACGCCGCCATCGACGACACCTTTTGAAAGCGCCTCAGGGAAAGCAGGCACAGGCATGCCAATGGGCGTCGCGCCCATCTTTTTCAGCAGCAAGGTGGCTGGCCGGGAGGGGCCGCGCAGTTTCAAGCCGTTGAAATCCTCAACCGTCGCAATTGCCTCGCCCTTTTTGTGAACGATCCCTGGCCCATGCATGTGGGCCGCGATCAGTTTGACGTCTTTGAAGTCGTCCATCAGGTATTTCTCGGTAAATTGCCACGCCGCTTTGGACGCGGCTTCGCCCGATTTCGTCACCATGAAAGGCAGTTCCATCGCTTCAGCCTCGGGGAAGCGCCCCGGTTGATAGCCCGGGATCACCCATCCACCATCGACAGCGCCATCACGGATCAGATCATATTGGTTCGGGGCTTTGCCACCCAGTTGCATGAACGGGTACAGTTCGACCTTGATGCGACCATCAGAGTCCGCCTCGATCTTGTCGGCCCAGGGCTGCATGAAATAGGTCGGGTTCGCCGATTTGGGCGAAACGAAATGCTGGAAACGCAGCGTCACCTCCTGCGCGAAAGCGCCTGAGGTCGAAATGGCGGTCAAAAGAGCGGCTGTTGTGGTCTTGAAAAAGGTCATCTTTGGACCCTCCATGCATAAAAGTAAGGCGACGCGAGCATAACCGCGTCGCAGCTCAGATGTAAGCACCGATGATCCAGTTGCAAGTCATTCTCAACTAATTTCCTCAATATCTTGTGGATCTGCCGACTTGTTCACCTACTGGTAATGTGGGATCATCCATAAAAATCGAGCAAAACACATAAACCCGACAGGCCCCATGCTAGACGCAACCAATCTGCTGTCTGATATCTTCGGATTCGACGCCTTCCGCCCCGGTCAGGCAGAGATCGTCGAGGCTGTATGCAACGGCGAAAACACTCTGGCGATCATGCCGACGGGCGGCGGCAAATCGCTGTGTTTCCAACTGCCCGCTTTGGCCCGAGATGGCCTGACTGTGGTGATCTCTCCCCTGATTGCCTTGATGCGCGATCAGGTCCGGGCCTTGAAAGCTGCGGGTGTAAGTGCCGGATGCCTGACCTCCGGCAATACCGAGGAAGAGTCCGATGATGTCTTCGCCGCCTTGCGCAATGGCGATCTGAAATTGCTCTACCTCGCCCCCGAACGCCTCGCCAAGACCGCAACGCAGGACATGTTGCGCCGCGCGGGCGTGACCCTGATCGCCGTGGATGAGGCCCATTGCGTCAGCCAGTGGGGCCATGATTTTCGGCCTGATTATTTACGGATCGGTCAACTGCGCAAAGCGCTCAATGTGCCTCTGGCGGCCTTTACCGCGACAGCGGATGCGGAGACACGAGCGGAGATCGTCAACCGCCTGTTTGACGGTGTCCAACCCACAACATTTCTGCACGGGTTCGACCGCCCGAACCTGAACCTCGCCTTTGCCGCGAAGAATTCCCCGCGCAAGCAAATCCTCGATTTCGCCGATGCACGGCGCGGCCAATCCGGCATTGTCTATTGCGGGACACGCAAGAAAACCGAAAGCCTTGCCCAAGCGCTCAGTCAGGATCGCCACAAAGCCTGTCATTATCACGGCGGCATGGACCCTGCAGACCGCCGCGCGGTGGAGGCGCGGTTCTCCCGCGAAGACGGGCTGATCGTCGTGGCCACGATTGCCTTCGGGATGGGTGTCGACAAACCCGACATTCGCTGGGTCGCCCATGCCGATCTGCCCAAATCGGTGGAAGGCTATTATCAGGAGATCGGCCGCGCAGGGCGCGACGGCGCCCCTGCGGATACACTGACCCTCTATGGCTCAGATGACATCCGCTTCCGCCGCCAACAGATTGATGAAGGCCTCGCTGATACCGATCACAAGACAGCAGATCACGGCCGCCTGAACGCACTTCTGGGCCTTGCCGAAGCGCTGACGTGCCGGCGCGAAGCTTTGCTCGGCTATTTCGGCGAAACGGAAGTGACTTGCGGCAATTGCGACCTCTGCGAAACGCCGCCCGCCACGTTTGACGGCACGATCCATGTGCGCAAAGCGCTCTCAGCCATCCTGCGCACCGATGCGTGGTTCGGCGCGGGCCATCTGATCGACATTCTGCGCGGCACGGTGACGGAAAAGATTACCGCGCGCGGCCATGATCAACTGCCGACCTTTGGCTGCGGCAAGGATCTGAACAAGAACGAATGGCAAGCTGTCTTCCGGCAAATGATGGGCCACGATCTGATCCGCCCAAATCCCGAACGCCACGGCGCGCTGTTTATGACGCAAGCCGCCCGCCCGATCCTGAAAGACGAGGCCAAGATCACCCTGCGCCGCGACACAATCGTCAAAAATACCGGCAGACCAAAGGTCAGAACGCTGGTCAGCGATGAAGATGCACCGCTGCTTTCTGCGCTCAAAGCCAAACGCCGCGCCTATGCCGAAGCGCAGCGCGTGCCCGCCTATATCATCTTCAACGACAAAACCCTGATCGAGATGGCGGAGAAACGGCCCAAGACGATTGACGCGTTTGCCCGCATCTCTGGCGTGGGTGCGAAGAAGCTGGAAACCTATGGCAAGGGTTTCCTCGAAGTGATCAACGGGGCCGGGATGGCGGATGTTCACCCGGCACGCCGCAAACTGGCCACAAGCCAGAATGGCGGTATCTATGACCGCCTGCTTGAAGTACAAAGCGACCTCGAACGTGGGCCAGAGGGGTATCACAAACCCGTCACCTGCTCCGCCTCGCTTTTGGCGAAAGTCGCAGAGTTAAAGCCAAAGGATCATAACTCCATGGCACGACTTCTGGGCGAGCGCCGCGCCGACCGCTTCGCTGACGCCTTCTTGAACATCCTGGCCGACAGCTAGGGCTGGACCCCGCGCCCATGCCCGCTAAATTGCACCCCAACGAAAAGGAGCGCCCATGCTGACCGTCATCTCACCTGCCAAAAAGCTCGATATGTCCGCCACGAACATCACGCCAACGATGCCGGAGTTTCAGGACGATGCGAACACACTCGCCAAAGCGGCAGGTCGTCTCAGCGTGAAGAAACTGGGCGCGCTCATGTCGATCTCTGACAGCCTCGCCAAACTGAATTACGACCGGTTCAAAGCCTTTGAGCCTCACTCCACGACCGAGAATTCCAAACCCGCAGCGCTGATCTTCGCGGGCGACACATATACCGGGCTCGAAGCAGGCAGCCTTGACGCAGAAGAGCTTAACTACGCACAGAACCACCTGCGCATCCTCTCTGGTCTCTACGGTTTACTCAAACCCAAAGACGCGATCCAACCCTATCGGTTGGAAATGGGCAGTCGCCTGAAATCGGGCCGCAAGAACAGTCTCTATGACTATTGGGGCGACAAGATCGCCCTGAAATTGAACGAAGAGGCCGAGGCCCAAGGCACCGATACACTGATCAATTGCGCCAGCCAGGAATATTTCGGCGCGGTCGACCTGAACGCGCTCACGCTCAATGTGATCACGCCAACCTTCCTTGAAGACAAACCCGGCGGCCCCAAAATCGTCAGCTTCTTCGCCAAACAGGCCCGCGGCGCCATGGCGCGCTTTATCATCCAAAACCGCATCACATCCCCTGAAGGCCTGAGGGATTTCAACACCGGCGGATACGCCTTCCAGCCCGACCAGTCCACGCGTGAAAAACCCGTCTTCCTGCGCACAGAAGAGGCCCTGCAAGCTTTCCAAAAGGCCTCCTGACGCGCTTCATCTTGGCAAAATATGCCGGGGGACGCGTCAGCGTGGGGGCGGAGCCCCCTAAAATATCGCGGGCGCGCAGCGCACAGTTTTACTGCAAAACAACACTCCTGTGGAAGCTCCATAAGAATCTTTGACCGACGCCCTTAGAGGCCATTATTCTTGTTTCAACCCTTTCAGGCTGGTCGGGCGCGTCCCAGATCAGACCTATCAAGAATGAACAAGGGACCGTGAGGCAAGATGAGCAAGACAACCCGCAGGGCATTCCTTCTGGGCACTGGCGCCATTCTGGGCGGCTGGGCAACAAGACGATATTATACCGATCCGATCCCTGCCGGGACGCTTATCGGCACAGCAGACGGCGCGGCTCTTACCCTCAATGACGCCTCGGAGCTCTCTCCCACGCCAGTGGCAAAACACATTGTCCTCACGGATAAATTCGATGCAGGCAGCATTGACGCACTGCGCAAGGAATTGAAAGAGGCCGCACAAGACCGACGTCCGGTCATGGCCTCCGCCGCGCGTCACTCCATGGGCGGGCAATCCATGGCGCGCATGGGCACGACCTACACGATGGCGCATGACTGGCTGGAACTGGACAAAACCAACCTCACCTATCGCACAGGCGCAGGCACGCGCTGGTCAACAGTGATCGCAAAACTTGACGCTGAAGGCTTCTCCCCCGCTGTGATGCAATCAAACAATGATTTCGGCGTCGCTTCGACCTACTCCGTCAATGCACATGGCTGGCCCGTGCCTTTTGGGCCGATGGGCGCAACCGTGAAATCCTTGCAGATGATGCTGGCAGATGGTCAGTTGATCACCTGTTCCCGGCAGGAGAACGCAGATATTTTCTTCGCTGCCATGGGCGGTTACGGCTTACTCGGCATCATCACGGAGATGGAGATCGCGATGGTCCCCAATGCCCGTCTGGAGCCCACTTTCACGCAAGTGGACCCGCTCAATTTCGGCCCGACCTTCGTGCAGGCCATCAAAGGCACGCCAAATGTACAGATGGCCTATGGACGCATGGATATCTCCATCGACCGCTTCCTTGAGGAGGCGATGATGATCACGTATCGCCCAACTTCGGATCAAACCGACATCCCGCTGGCCCCGGGTTCCGGTTGGCTGTCGAAGCGGGCGCGCGACATCTTCCGGGCTCAGCTCGGCAGCGACATTGCCAAACATGGGCGCTGGTGGTTCGAAGCCTCGCTCGGCCCGTGGATTGGTGGCGGCGACACGACGCGCAACACGCTTTTAAATGAACCAGTGATCACGCTGGATGACCGCGACCCGTCCCGCACCGATATCCTGCATGAGTACTTCATCAGCCCGGAGAATTTCGGAAGTTTCGTCTCTGCCTGTCGCGAGATCATCCCGAGCTCCTATCAGGAGCTTCTGAACATCACGCTGCGTTATGTCCAGCCAGACAATGAAAGCTGGCTCAGCTACGCGACCACGGACCGGATCGCGGCCGTCATGCTCTTCAGTCAGGAAAAATCCCTGCGCGCTGAAGAAGACGCGCGCCGCATGACGCAAAACCTGATCGACGCAGCCCTGCGTCTTGGTGGAACCTATTATCTGCCCTACCGCCTGCACGCACGGCAGGATCAGATCGAGGCAGGCTATGCAGGCCTGCGCCCCTTCGCCGCCAAGAAACGCGCGATGGATCCCGGCAACCTGTTCCGCAATGCTTTGTGGGACAGCTATATTGCAAAGGCCTGAGATATGACCACGCTGCGCATCATCGCTTTGGGATATGCCGTCACGCTCTTCATCGTGGCCTCGCTCAACTACCTGCCCTTTCCCGGCATCATTGACGAGAATGGCAATGCCTTTGGCATCTTCGCGCTGGACCTGTTCGATGACAGCTTGCATGTCGCCTCCGGGATTTGGGCCCTGGTAGCAGGTCTGATCTCCCATCGTGCCTCGAAAATCTTCCTGACATGGTTCGGCGCACTCTACCTCGCAGACGGCGCCATGGGCCTTGTGACCGGTTCCGGCTATTTGGATTTCGGCATTTTCGTCTATGGCTGGTATGAATATCCCAGCTTCCTCATCAAGTTGGCAGCCAACATTCCACATCTGTTCCTCGGCGGCTTCGCAGTCCTCTCCGCTTGGGCGTTTGATCGTAAATGAAACGCCTGCTGAAATGGCTCGGCGTGAGCCTGTTACTGCTGATCGCGATTATCGCCGGGCCGATCCTCTATGTCGAAACCATGTGTCGAGGAGAGGCGCTGACGCAGGAAGAGGCCATCTATGTCACCGAGACGCGGCCAGAGGCGCGCACCTATATGGTCTACCCCGAATGGCATATCGTCTACGCCTATGAGGGGTATGCGGAAGCGATAAAGGACGGCCACCCGCATGATTTCCCTTATATCACCGCCATCACCGGCTTCTGGTCTTCTCTTTGCGGCTTGACTGCAAAGGCCGACGAGCTGGGCGAAGCAGGTTTCAACTCTAAAGCCACAATCTACACAATCGGCGCCTCCTTCACCTTGGAGATGCTGTTCAAAGCCGCCTATGAGGAGACGATCGGGCGCCTCTTCACGCTGGGCACGCCATCCGCACAAGACGCGGTGGAGGCTGAAATGGCCGATGACTACGCCACATTCCTGCAGCAAGTGCCTTGGTACAAATACGATTTCCCAAGCTGGTCTGAGCGGCTTTGGGCTGCAGAACCTGTGGGCCTCAGAGGGTGGGAGCGTCGCATCGCCCTCGGCCTCGAATGGGGCGCGAAGACGCAATATGCCAAGGTCATCGCGCAAGCCGCAGCGGGTCTTGGTGCAGATGAATTGACCATGCAGATCGCGGTCAAAAACCTGCCCGAAGGTCTGGCCGACATCACGGTACAAGAAGTCCAAAACGACATCACCATCGCAGAGGTCCCGCGCTACCGCATCTTCACTTCCATCGCGCAGCAGATCACAGGCGGCGGCGGCGAGTTCTTTGAAATCGCAGGCAATGATGACATCCTGATCAGCTATCTCGGGGCCACCGCGCCTGAGCTACCTGAGGGCGCGCAACTGATCTCCACCACATCCCGCGTAGGCTTTGCTGAGGAAAACCGCTATCTTATCGCTGTGAAAGTCCCACGCCTCAGCGCAACCCTGCACTCTCTCGCAGACCAGCGCGGCGGTCTGGAACATATCTACGACTATTAGGAAAAACGCATATCCGACGCTTTCTGATCCTTCCCGCAATGCTTCTGGCATGGCTCGCCATCGCCGCCACGGCGATGCTGCCGGGTTCAATCAACACCGCCTTCATCCCTGCAGGCAGTGTCGATTTGCCCGAGACCGTCGCCCTGATCGACACGACAGGCCCGTTCTGGATCATCTATAGCGAAGACCCGGATTACGTGCGGGACCTTTACGCCGCGGGGGCACCTCTCGTCCTGCCAGCCCGCAAGAAAACCTGCCTGACCCTGCAGAATGTCTGAACTCCGCAGCCTCATGCGCGCCCATCCGCGCCCCGGAACGGTCGAGTGGATCGGCCTGCGCGCTGCGCGCCTCGCACCGCTCACTGTGGTACGCGAGGTAGAGGTCACGGAAAAAGGCCTGACAGGCGATCACTACATCTCCGGCGGCACCCGCGCCGTCACGCTAATCCAGGCCGAACACCTCCCCGTCATCGCTGAACTTACGCAGACGCAAATCACGCCAGACATGCTCCGCCGCAACATCATGATCTCCGGCATCAACCTCACCGCACTGCGCCACGATGTCCTGCAGATCGGCACGGCCCAGATCAAACTGACCAAACCCTGCGCGCCATGTTCACGGATGGAAAAGGTGATCGGCCCCGGCGGCTATAACGCGATGCGCGGCCATGGTGGCTGGTATGCAGAGGTGATCCAGCCCGGGCTGATCAAGGAAAAAGACGCGCTCACCGTGGCGAACGCGTCTTAGCTTCTTTCTGCCCAAAAATATGCGCCCCGCAGGGTCGGAATCACCCTGCCCGCGACGCCCGCTTTCGCTCATGCGGGTCCAGATGGCGCTTGCGCAACCGGATCGCATTTGGCGTGACCTCGACCAGCTCGTCATTGTCGATATAGGCAATCGCCTCTTCCAAAGACATCCGCACAGGCGTGGTCAGCCGCACCGCTTCATCCGTGCCTGAAGCGCGGACATTGGTCAGTTTCTTGCCCTTGAGCGGGTTCACTTCCAGATCATTCTCCCGGCTATGCTCGCCAATGATCATGCCTTGATAGACCGCTTCCTGGCTGCCAATGAAGAACTTGCCACGGTCCTCAAGGTTGAAGATCGCATAGGCCACAGACACGCCATTCTCCATGGAAATCAGAACCCCTGCACGACGGCCCGGAATATCGCCCTTATGCGGTGCCCATTCATGGAAGACGCGGTTCAGCACGCCCGTGCCGCGCGTATCGGTCAGAAACTCGCCGTGATAGCCGATCAGCCCGCGCGAAGGCACATGCGCGATGATCCGCGTCTTGCCAGCGCCGGCGGCTTTCATCTCTGTCAGCTCGCCTTTGCGGGTGCCTGTCAGCTTCTCGATCACCGCGCCGGAATATTCGTCATCGACGTCGATGGTGACTTCTTCCACGGGCTCGTGCCGCGTGCCATCAATCTCCTGAAACAGAACCTGCGGACGAGAGATGCTCAGCTCGAACCCTTCACGGCGCATGTTTTCGATCAAGACACCCATCTGCAATTCGCCGCGGCCTGCAACCTCGAACGCGTCACCGCCTGGCGTGTCCGTCACTTTGATCGCGACATTGCTTTCCGCCTCTTTCATCAAGCGGTCGCGGATCACGCGGGATTGGACCTTCTTGCCATCCTTGCCTGCCAAGGGTGAATCGTTGATCCCGAAAGTCACCGTAATAGTCGGTGGGTCAATCGGTTGGGCCGGGATCGCATCCTCCACATCCACAGCGCAAATCGTATCGGCCACGGTTGCCTTCGACATACCCGCAAGAGAGACGATATCGCCCGCCTCAGCAGCATCAATCGGCTCGAAATTCAAACCTCGGGATGCCATGATCTTGGTGCACCGAAACTGCTCAATCTTGCTGCCGTCGCGCGACAGCGCCTTCACGGTCTCACCCGGTTTCAATGTGCCGCTTTCGACACGGCCCGTCAGCAAGCGACCAATGAACGGATCAGAGCCAAGTGTCGTGGCCAACATGCGAAACGGCTCCTGCCGCGCAGCCATTTGCGCAGGCGCAGGCACATGATCGACAACCAGATCCAGAAGCGCGTGCAGGTTCTTGCGCGGCCCATCAAGCTCCATATCCGCCCAGCCGGAGCGGCCAGAGGCATACATGGCCGGGAAATCCAGCTGCTCGTCATCCGCACCAAGGTTGGCGAAGAGGTCAAAACACTCATCCAGCGCGCGGTCGGGTTCCGCATCTTGCTTGTCGACTTTGTTCAGCACAACAATCGGGCGCAAGCCCAGCGCAAGCGCTTTCGAGGTCACGAACTTCGTCTGCGGCATCGGGCCTTCGGCGGCATCAACCAGCAGCACAACACCGTCGACCATGGACAAGATCCGCTCCACCTCGCCACCGAAATCCGCGTGACCCGGCGTATCGACGATATTGATGCGAATGCCTTTCCATTCCACAGACGTGGCTTTGGCAAGGATGGTGATCCCGCGTTCGCGTTCCAGATCATTGCTGTCCATCGCGCGTTCAGCGACAGCTTGATTTTCGCGGAACGAGCCCGATTGTTTGAGAAGTTCGTCCACCAGCGTCGTCTTGCCGTGGTCAACGTGAGCGATAATCGCAATGTTGCGAAGGTCCATGAAAACTAACCTTGAATGGAGTTGTTACGCGCGCCCTAAAGCAACCGCCCCGTAAAGACCAGCAAAATTGCGGTTAACGCAGCCGTTGCAGGATGCGCAAGCTCGCATAACCGTCCGGCACCAGCCCTTGCGTCTTTTGATAGGCGCGCACCGCATCAATCGTCAGTGGGCCAATCTTGCCGTCAACTTTCGTCGGGTGACCCGCTGCTGTCAGGCGGCGCTGCAATTCCTTGCGTTCTTTCAAGGTCAAAGCCCGGTCAGTCAGCGGCCAATTCCCTTTAATCGCAGGCCCACCTTTCAGCCGGTCCGCCAGATGCCCCACACCGATGACATAGGCGTCTGCCGTATTGTAGCGTTCCAGGACCTCGAAATTATCAAAGATCATAAAGGCCGCGCCAGCCGCACCCGCAGGCAAAAGGATGGAAGCGCGCCCATGGTTTGGCACGGGCTTGGCTTGCGCATCTAGAATGCCAAGCTGCGCCCATTGGCTGGGTGATTTCAGAATTTTCCGATCCGCGAGCGTATAATCGAACCCGTCGGGGATCTTCACCTCCACACCCCAGGGCTGGCCCGTGGTCCAGCCGAACTGCTTGAGGTAATTGGCGGTAGAGGCCAGCGCATCGCGCGGGTCATCCGACCAGATATCGCGCTTGCCATCGCCGGTGAAATCCACGGCATAGTCGAGATAGGAGGTCGGGATGAATTGCGTATGCCCCATCGCGCCCGCCCATGATCCCGTCATGGAGCGCGGCGCGACGTCTCCTGCTTGAAGGATCTTGAGCGCAGCGATCAGTTGACCTTCGAAAAACGCACCACGACGCGTGTCAAAGGCCAGTGTCGCCAGCGAGCCGATCAGGTCTTTCGATCCGCGAAACGTGCCATAGGCGCTTTCCAGCCCCCAGATGGCCGCGACGATTTCCTTGGGCACACCGTAGCGTGCTTCGATCTGGCTGAGCGCTTTTGATTGGCGGCGAAGCGCGGCTTTGCCGTTCTTGATCCGCGCATCGCTGACAGCGGTGCTGAGATAATCCCAGATCGTTTTCGTGAATTCGGACTGATTGCGGTCGCGCTTGATGACTTCCGGGTCATAGCGCACGCCTTTGAAGGCTCTGTCAAAAGTCGCTGCAGTGATGCCCTTTGCCAAGGCGCGGGCGCGGAAATCCTGCACCCAACCGTCGAAGCCTGCTTGTGCAGCCACCTGCACCACGTGAACATCTACACGCGGTGCGGGACGCTGTGACTGTTCAACAGCTATCGCAGGGCCAATACCCAACGCGAGGATTGAAATGAAGACGGCTTTACGCATGATTGACCTGCCCGGTTCTTTGTCCGTTTTGTAAGCAGGATAGGCCAGATCAGCTCTTGCGGGCCAGCTTCTTCTTGAGCTTCTTTGCCTTGGTCCGCCGTTTGACGAGTTTCCGCCGACCCGACCCGGCGGAGCTTCGCCCAGCCGGGCGTTGCGGCAGTTTGCGGCCCTCGACCTCAAGCAAATCCAGCGTCAACCCGCCGGTCATTGGCGTCGCATCGGCCAGCCGCACCAACACGCGTTGCCCGAGGGCAAGTGTCAGGCCGGTCTTTTCGCCGCGCAAGGTTTGTGCGTCGCGGTCATGGACGAAATATTCACTACCGATGGTTTTCACGGGCACCAGTCCATCCGCGCCGGTGCCATCGAGCTTGATAAACAGACCGAAGCTGACAACGCCGGAGACTGCGCCCTCGACCTCTGTGCCCACGCGATCCGCGAGATAAGCCGCAAGGTAGCGATCCGTTGTGTCGCGTTCGGCCACCATGGAGCGGCGCTCCGTAGTTGAGATATGCTCCCCGGTCTCCTTCAGCCCCTCAATCGCCAGCGCGTCCAATCCGTCACTGCCCCACCCATGCGCCGTAACAAGCGCGCGGTGCACGATCAGGTCGGCATAGCGCCGAATGGGCGAGGTAAAATGCGCATAATTGCGCAGGGCTAGCCCAAAATGCCCGATATGTTCGGGCGCGTAATAGGCCTGCGTCATGGATCTAAGCGCGGTGATGTTCATCAGCTCCGCATGTTCTGTCCCTTCGGCCTGCGCCAGCAACCGGTTGAGATGTTTGGTTTGCAGCACCTGCCCTTTGGCCAGCGTGAAGCCAGAGGCACCCGCGATCTCTCGCAGGCTTTCCAGCTTCTCGGGGGAGGGCTCCTCATGCACGCGGTAGAGCAGCGGGGTTTTTTTGTCTTGCAAAGTCTCAGCTGCCGCGACATTGGCCAGCACCATGAATTCTTCGATCAGCTTATGCGCGTCGAGCCGGTCGCGAAACGCAACAGAGGTCACTTTGCCATCCTCATCCAGCTCAATCCGACGCTCTGGCAGGTCTAACTCCAATGGTTGGCGTCGCGCGCGGGCGGCTTTCAAGGCGGCGTAAGCGTCATAGAGCGGTGCAATGACACTCTCCATCAAAAGCGCGATTTTCTCGTTCGCGCGGCCATCTTGGCCCGCCTGTACTTCCTCATAGTTCAGCGCAGCGGGTGAGTTCATCAGCCCCCGCACAAACCGGTGGCTCACCTTATTGCCGTCTTTGTCGAGCACCATGCGCACGGCGATGCACGCGCGTTCGACCCCTTCATGGAGGGAACACAGATCACCCGACAAAGCCTCAGGCAGCATCGGCACGACGCGATCAGGAAAGTAGGTGGAATTGCCGCGCTTACGCGCTTCCACGTCCAGCTTTGAGCCGGGGCGGACATAATGCGCGACATCAGCAATCGCGACCCAGACAACATGGCCCCCCTTGTTCTTGAGGTCGTCGTCGGCATGGGCGTAACAGGCATCATCGTGGTCGCGTGCATCAGAGGGGTCGATTGTGACCAAAGGCAGAGAGCGCAGATCTTCACGTTTGCCAAGCGTCACGGGCTTGGCCGCTTCCGCTTCGGCAATTACGTCTGATGGGAATTCATCGGGGATTTGGTGTTGATGGATCGCGATCAGCGAGACGGCCCTTGCCGCTGTCGGATCGCCTAGCCGTGCGGTGATGCGCGCTTGCGGCAGGCCCATGCGGTTTCGCGGTCCGGCCTGTTCCGCCTCCACCAGTTCGCCATCTTTCGCGCCTTCTGTGGCACCCGCGAGGACACGCCATTCCTTGTCAGAGCCTTTGTCGATGGGCGTGATCCGCCCGCCTTCGGAGCCTGCGCGAAACAGACCCAATATCTTCGAAGGCCCCGTCCCAATGCGCCGGATCAAACGCCCCTCATAGGCGTGATCCTCGTCCGAGACTTTGGTCAGCCGACACAAAGCACGGTCGCCTTCGGCCAAGGCGGGATCGCCCTTCTTGGCAATAAACAGGATCAGCGGCCGCGCCTCCTCGCCCGCCCATTCCGCCGGTTCCATGAATAGATCGCCGTCGCTATCCACACCACGCACGCGGCAGACCGTGACAGGCGGCAGGGCATCGGCATCGCGGTAAGTCTTCTTGCGCTTGGTCAGATGGCCCTCTGCCTCAAGCTCTTTCAGGATGCGTTTGAGATCAATCCGCGCCTGTCCTTTGATCCCGAAGGCCCGCGCGATATCACGCTTGGAGCTTTTGGTCGGGTTGTCGGTGATCCATTGCAGGACCTCATCGCGGCTTGGCATGTTTTTCATGCCGCCACGCCTATCACGCGCAAGCGGGCGCTGCACCCGCCTTTACGCAAAATACTCCTGCAGGATGCGCGTGTAGATTTGCTTGAGCTGTTCGATCTGGGCCACCTCGACCCGCTCATCGACCTGATGCATGGTTTTGCCGACGAGGCCGAACTCCACCACCGGGCAGTGATGTTTGACAAAGCGCGCATCAGATGTGCCGCCGGAGGTGGACAGTTCCGGTACCACGCCCGTTTCCGCCTCAACTGCTTGCGCCACCATGTCGGAGAACGCGCCAGGCGGCGTCACGAAGCTCTCGCCTGAAACCGTAACGTCCATCTCGATACGCGCGCTGCTTTCTTCCGCCAGTCGATCAGCCTCAGCCCGCAGCCAGCCGGTGATCGTGTCAGAGCTATGCGCATCGTTGAAGCGGATGTTCACCGTGCCGCGACATTCCGCCGGGATCACATTGGTGGCGGCATTGCCCGTGTCAATCGTGGTAACGGCGAGCGTCGAGGCGTCGAAATGATCGGTGCCCGTGTCTAACTCATGGCGCGCCAGACGGTCCATCAGCCGCGCCATCACCGGTACCGGGTTCAAGGCACGATGCGGATAGGCGGAATGACCTTGCACGCCTTTAACCGTGAAATACGCTGTCATGGAACCGCGCCGCCCGATCTTCATCATCTCCCCCATCTTATTGGGGCATGTGGGCTCCCCCACCAGACAATCGGTCATTGCCTCGCCCTGCTCCGCCATCCAGTCCAAAAGCGCGACTGTGCCGTCAATGGCGGGGCCTTCCTCGTCACCGGTGATGGCGAGAATGACGGCGCCATCGGGTGGTGTGTTTCGCACAAAATCAACGGCGGCGGCGGCGAAGGCTGCAACGCCGGATTTCATGTCTGTGGCGCCACGCCCGTACAGGAAACCATCCTTGATTTCAGCCCCGAACGGATCAACCGTCCAGGCATCAATATCGCCCAATGGCACAACATCGGTATGGCCGTTAAAGCCGAAACTGCGGTTGGCCCCTTTGACACCCCAGCGCGCATAAAGATTGCTGACAAGGCCCCGGTCGACGCGGGTACACTCAAATCCAGCCTGTTTCAAAAGGCCGCTCAGCACATTCAGGGCGCCACCTTCCTCAGGCGTGACAGAGGCGCAACGTACCAGTTTGGCTGTCAATTCAACGGGATCGGTTGCGTGTGCCATCTCAACTGCCTTCCTCAAGATATTGTGGCTCCCCTTCTGACACCCCATAGCGACGCAGGCAAGTTGCACAATTTTGCGGCAAAAAAGACGCATTATTCTGGACTTTGTTAACTTTCCGTTAAGAAACCCTTTCTTCACAAGGCTCTCGCCGCCTAACTATCTGCAATAAATAAGCCCGAGGCAGGGTAAATGGTGCGCAAAGTGCCATACGAGCGGTTTTGAGAGTTCATCTTATACTAACGGGTGCGCTGCGGCGTTGACCCAACCTGTTAAGCTTGCCTGCCCTCCGGCATCGGAGGCCTGAATGCCAGCAGCAGAGCTGACATATAACACCAATGCCACTGCCGTGCAGATGGCCAATGAGATCTTTGGGAACGGCGCGACCGTGGTGGGTGCCACCTATTCGGGATCGGGCTATTCCTCTGCAATCTATTCAAACGGCGACAGCCTTGCGCCTGGTGCGACGCCTTCTGATACGGGTGTGATCCTGTCCACCGGACGGGTGCGGGATTTCACGAATTCAAGCGGTCAGGAAAACCAAAGCACCAACACATCGACCAATAGCGGCGGCCAGAACAACAACGCTGCCTTCAATGCAGCTGCTGGCACAAATACCTATGATGCCAGCATTCTGACGGTCGATTTCATTCCGACGACGGATGTCTTCTCCATCCAATTCACCTATTCCTCAGAGGAATATCCGGAATATGTGAACTCCATCTACAATGACCTTGTCGGCGTCTGGGTGAACGGCAATTTCGTCGATCTGGCCGTCGGAAGCGGTCAATCCAACATCGGCAATATCAACGGGGGCAACAATCAAAACCTCTTCGTTGATAACGCCAATGACACCTATAATACGGAGATGGACGGCTTCACGGTCACATTGACCCTGACGTTGAACGTGACGCCGAATGTCGTCAACACGATCCGGATCGGCATCGCTGATGTCGGTGATAGCAATTATGACAGCAACCTGCTGATCGCAGGCGACAGCATCCAGAACGATGTCCTTCTCTCTGATGACGAATATGACGTCGTGCAGAACGGCACGCCAACGCTCGATATTCTGTCAAATGATGTGGATTCCAGCGGCGGCACGCTGACGATCACCCATATCAACAATGTTGCGGTCGTTGCGGGCGACACCGTCACCCTCTCGACCGGCCAACAGGTCACGCTGAACGCTGATGGGACATTCAGCCTCGTCAATGATTTTGACCTTGAGAGCATCAACTTCACCTACACCGCGGAAAACGCATCCGGCGTCAGCGATGTGGCATTCGTTACGATCAACACGATCCCCTGCTTTGTTGCGGGCACGATGATCCGGACGGAATATGGCGAGCAACCCGTGGAAACGCTTGCACCGGGCAGTCTGGTGCAGACCTATGACAACGGGTTGCAGCCCATCCGCTGGATCGGGCAACGCACGGTTCAAGCCGAAGGCGTCATGGCGCCCATTGATATCGCCGCAGATACGTTCGGGACCCATCGCGCGCTGTCGGTCTCTCCACAGCATCGGATTATGATTCGCGACCTGAAAGCGGAGTTGCTGTTCGGCCAGGATGAGGTGCTGGTCGCAGCCAAAGACTTAATCAATGACAGGACGGTCCTGCAACGCCATTCAGGGCAAAGCGTGACCTATGTTCACATTCTTTTCGATGAGCATCAGGTTGTCTGGTCTGAAGGGCTCCTGACTGAAAGCTTCCTGCCCGGCCCGCAGACGATGAACGGCTTTGAAGCCGATACAGTCAATGAAATATGCGCTTTGTTCCCCGAATTGGACCCTGAGACCGGTCTGGGTTACGGCACGGCCGCCCGCATATCGCTGCGCGCTTTCGAGGCAAAACTGCTCATGAGGCCCGCCCATGCAGCATGAAAATACCTCCCGGACGCAAATAAATGACATAAAATTTGCCGGAAATGACCTCTTTCCGTTCACCAATTTGAACAAATCACTTGGTATTTCTTCCCTTGCGGAAACAAACTTCCGTCTCGTGTGGGATAAAGAGTGATGAAACAAGTCACGGTACAATCTAACGGTGTGTTAGGGTTTTTGGGCCGGATCGAATTGCGCAGCGAAGAGCTGGCGATGGTCAATGGACGCGCTCAATCCGCTGACAACTTGGCGGCCACAACGGCCAATATCAATGGCACGCCGGATGCGAAACCTGACACAGGGTTCCTTGGCACCACGCGTGTCGCAACCGCACGCGGGCCTGTGGCTGTGCAAGAGCTGCGCGAAGGTGATCTGGTTTTCGACGCTCATGGCGCGGAGGTCGCGGTGACGCATATCCTCAAAACACCTGTCACCAAGACCGCGATCTGCATTCGCGCACCGTATTTCGGTTTGAACCAGGACATCGTGATCGGTGCACAGCACCGCATTGCAGTCACCTCCCACACTGCCGAATACCTCTTCGGTGAAGAGACCGTGCTCGTTCCTGTCTGGGCGCTGAAAGACGGGCGCAAGGCGCAGCATTGGGAAAATGATCCCAACACGTGCTTTTATCAAATTCAGCTTGAAACGCTCGCGGCCTTGAAAGTCGGCAATTGCGTCATCGAAAGCATGCCCAAGTCGGGCCAGTCCATAGGCAAAGTGCTGTCAGAAGAAGAAGCGCGCTGTTTCGCCTGCGAACACAAATCCGGATATCAAAACTAGGATCGCCGGGCCGATTTATCGGCCTCGTCATAAAGCGCAGTGGTTTGCGTCACTACGACGGAGTTTTCCTCCAACGCGCGGTTCATCAGATCAATGTCTTCCTGTTCAAGATCGTGACCAGCGTCCAGCCGCTCTTTCATGCTGCCGTAGCTCGTGACATCCAACGGGGCGAGGCCCGCCTGTTTCAACAAAGCCACGCATTCGCGCACCGCTTCGGCCTCATCCACGCCACTGGAATAGCATACCATCGCGGCGCCGGTTGCCTCCTTCGGCAAATCATCCGCTTCGCTGCGTCCCAATTCGACAAGCAGCGTATAGACTTGGTGTTTTGATCCCGGTTTGACCACGGCGCAGCCCTCACTCACATGCGAGACCCGAGTGACGGCTGGCTGCAATCCTGTCAAGACCTGCGTGCGGTCATAAGGTCAGGTGCTCTTCGCAGCCGCCACCGCTTTATCCATCAGCGCCTTGATATCGGCGCGGCGTGTTCCAGCGACGATGCGACCAAGCTCTTTATTGCCTTTCAAAACAATCAGGGTGGAGCGACGGGGGATCTTGCGATCACGCGCAACCGGCGCGCGGCCATATTTGTCCCAATCCACCCGGACGAAAACAACATTCGCGTCATAGATGGGATCCGCCGCCCGCAAGCTGGCAATCGTGCGCTCCTGAACGGCGCAGGTCGAGCACCAATCGGCAGCATAATCGACCAGCACCGTTTTACCCTGCGACAGAGCCTTGCGGATCGGGTCGCTGTCATCGAAATCAATCATCGCCGGACCGGCCATCGCGGAAAGCGGCAGCAGGGCCAATGCGCCTGCAAGGAATACGCGTCTTTTCATCATGGAAAACCTCTTGAGATTACAGGGATACAGATAGGGCGGTAAGCCAATCAGGCAGGTTATTGATCGCCCAGATGTCGATCATGTGATGGATGCGGAACAGGATCATCAGGCCCACGGATACGAACACCACCCCCAGAATGGGTTTGGAGCGTGAGGCCAGGCCGCGCAGCGCATTGGCCCGTTTACGGATCAGTTCTTGCCCACCCATGCCGATGCCAAGGATCAGGGTAGAAACGCCAGCAGCAAACCCGACCATGATCAGGAACGCCCAGAACAGGCTCTCCCCCTGACTGGCCAGCGCAATCGCTCCGCCCAGTGTCGGACCGATGCAGGGCGACCAGACCGCGCCCAGCAGCAAACCGCCAAGGAATTGCCCGCCCAAACCTGTGCCGCCTGAATGACCCAACGCGCCATCCGCGCGGGAGGAGACACCAGCCATCGCGACCTCGAACCGCGACGACAATTGCGGCACCAGCAGGATCGCGCCAAAGACCAGCATCATGACCGCGCCCGCGTCTGACAGGCGTTGTTCGGTCAGGCCAATGCCATATCCGACAGTGGCGACGATCATCCCGAACGTGACAAAAGACAGGCTCATGCCCGCCGCCAAAGCCAGCGGCCCGCGCTTATCTGCATTCAGCGCGGAGGCCAAGACGATGGGCAAAACCGGCAGCACGCAAGGATTGATCAGGGTCAGAAGCCCCGCAAGATAGGCAAAAATAAGTTCCATGCGCATGCAGATACACGCAAAGAAAAGGCGGCAGAAATGAATTTTCCTGCCGCCACATCACGTTCCTGTCAGAGCTGTTTCAGTCCCGCAAAAGCTCGTTGATGCCGGTCTTAGAGCGCGTGCGCTCATCGACGCGCTTCACGATGACAGCGCAATAGAGGTTAATGCCGTTCTTCGACGGCATCGAGCCTGCGACAACCACCGAATAAGGCGGCACTTCGCCATACATCACCTCACCGGTCTCCCGGTCGACGATCTTGGTGGATTGCCCGATGAAGACGCCCATGCCCAGCACAGAACCTTCACGCACGATGCAGCCTTCAACCACTTCTGAGCGCGCACCGATAAAGCAATTGTCTTCAATGATTGTCGGACCAGCCTGCATCGGCTCCAACACGCCGCCAATTCCGACGCCACCAGACAGGTGCACGTTCTTGCCGATCTGCGCGCAAGACCCGACCGTGGCCCATGTATCAACCATCGTGCCTTCGTCGACATATGCGCCCAAATTCACGAAAGACGGCATCAACACCACGGTGGGTGCAATATAGGCTGACTTGCGCACGACACAATTTGGCACGGCGCGGAAGCCTGCTGCCTTCCAGTCGTCATCGCCCCAGCCTTTGAACTTGCTGTCGACCTTGTCCCACCAGCCGCCGGATTGCGGACCACCGTCATGTGTCTCCATATCCTTGATGCGAAAGCCCAGAAGAACCGCTTTCTTGGCCCATTGGTTCACATGCCAGCTGCCATCATCCTGCTTTTCCGCCACCCGCAAGTTGCCGCTGTCCAGCGCATTCAGCGTGTCTTCGATCGCCTCGCGGGTCTCCCCTGTTGTGGCAGGGGTGATCGTATCGCGTGCGTCCCACGCGGATTCGATGGCAGTCTCAAGTTGGGCATTCGACATCGGGGAAATCCTTCTGATCAATTTCGACACGCAATAGACGCGCGCTGCCGCTGATGCAAGGCAACTCAGACGCGCGCAGCCGCAAGCAGGATCCCCACCACGTCGCGCGTGTGACTGAGATAAAGCATGTAACCCCCGTCCTCGATCATGTGCAGCACCATCTTGTCCGGGTAAGCGGCAGCCATCGCCGCCACCCCGTCCGCGCCAGCCACAGCGTCATGGCGGCCCTGGATCAGATCAATCGGAACCGCGCAGTCTCGGATGTAATCGGTCCAATCCCGCATCGCATGCTCAAAGGCGATCACCGCGCAATCGAGGTTTTGCGCCAGCGCTGCCGTCACCGCGCGGTCATGCTCGGCAATACTGTCAGGCCGCGTGGCCAGCGCGACATCCGGCGGGTGGGAGGCAAGCTGGACTCGTTTACCTTCTATGTCTTGAATAATCCCAACAGCCAACCACTTCCGACCACGGGGACAGGAGACATTGAGCTGTCCTTCTATTCCGGTTCTGCCGGATTTACCGGTAGCACCCTGTTGGGCAACCTTCAGACCATTTCCGTCGAAGATGTCGCCGCAAGCTCAACCGTGTCATCGGAGTTTAACTTTTCCTTTGCTGAACTCACTGTCGACCTCTCCGGTTTCGACATTGATGCGATGATTGGCGATACGTTCTCCATCACCAAAACGGTCAGTGGCACCGGCGGCTACCAAATCATCGGAACCGGTCAGACGAGCGGGACAAACTACGGCACCAATCCCGGCTTTGCACCGTTCACCAATCGCACCTTCTCTACCATCGGCCCCGGCGGAATTGGCAGCGTCGCATTTTCAAACAGCTATAAGGTGTTTGTCGATGACGGTGCTACGGACCCGATGTCACCTGTTCCCCTGCCCGCAGGACTACCGTTGATGCTGGCGGGCCTCGGTGCGTTCGGGCTGTTGCGCCGTTACACTTAACTCGGTGGGGTAACGCGTTAAGCAGGGTCTGCCGACACTCACGGCAGGCCCTTTTTTGTGGCAGATGCAGCCGACGCGGTTTACGCTCCAGATCTACCGAAGGCAGGAGCGATCATGAAAGACGAGAACCGCAAACATCCTTTCCGCTATTCCCGACAGGATATGGAAGCCGCGCAAGAGGTGCCGGATACCCCCCAGACGCGCTCCCCGGCTTATGCACTGGCTTTTGCAGATAAGGACTTCCTGTGCCGCGATGAACTGCGCCCCGTGCGTCTGCAACTTGAGTTGCTCAAGCCCGAGATGCTGATGGATGAGGAGGATATCCGCTCCACCATCGTTCTGTTCGGCGGTGCGCGGATCCCGGAACCCGCCAAGAAAGAGACAGCGCGGACAGAAACGCTCGCCAACCTGTCAAAATACTACGAAGAGGCCCGCATCTTCGCGCGGCTGATGACGGAGCGCTCCGACGGGCATGATGATGTCGTTGTCACCGGCGGCGGACCCGGCGTGATGGAGGCGGGCAATCGCGGTGCGAAAGATGCTGGCGGACGCTCCATCGGGCTCAATATCGTATTGCCGCATGAGCAAGCGCCAAACGCCTATGTCACGCCTGAACTGTGTTTCAACTTCCATTATTTTGCGATCCGCAAGATGCATTTCCTGATGCGCGCAAAAGCGGTCGCCGTTTTCCCCGGCGGGTTTGGTACGCTTGATGAAACATTCGAAGCGCTCACCCTGATCCAGACAGGTCGTATGGAACGCGTACCGTTCCTGCTGTTCGGGGAGGCATTCTGGCGCTCCATCATCAATTGGGAGGCGCTGGCCGATGCCGGCACAATCGCCGCCGAAGATCTGGAGCTGTTCCAATTCGTCGAAACGGGGCAACAAGCGATGGATGTGATCGACAATTGGGGCGAAAATCCCGCGCGCGACAGTTTGCCGGGACGTTAACGCGCGGCTAGGGTACCAAACGGTATTCGACGAATTCGGTCCGCTGCAGAAACTGGAAATTGTCGTCCGAGATCATCGTGACGCGGATATCGCCTTTCGCGTCGCGCCAGACCGCAATGCCTTCCAGATTGTCATGCGTGCCAGTACCCGTGACCAGTAGGGTTTTTTCATCGCTCATCGCATTGGGCCCAACCACGAAACTGCGCACCCGTGTCCCGAACCCGGCGAACCCATTGAAATAGCGTTCCAGTAGATAGAAGCGCCCATCCGGCCCGAAATCCGCGCCGACCGGCAGAAATCCGTCGGATCGCGAAATGGTAAGCTTCGCATCCCATTGGCCATTGCGTTTGCGCCGGAACACAGGGAAGGGACGGTTCACCAACCCGGAGCGCTCCGGCAGGGTGTAAAGCACGCCGTCTTTGTCTACCGCCAAGGCCTCGATGGAGGAGTTCTTTTGCATCTTCGAGAATTCGCGCGCCATCTTCAGCGTCACTGGCGGGGCGTCGAGCGCACCGAAGCGGTTGATGACATGCGTGCCCTCGAAGGAGACGTAAATCTCCCGCCCTTCATAGACAGCCAGCCCCTCTGAATCGTCCTCGCTTTTGCTCAAGCGCTGGCCATTCGTTCCAACCATGCGCTGAAATTTCGGCTGCGACACACCGATGATCTTGCCATTTGATCTGCGAAACACGCCCTGCCCGAACATGCCCTTATCGGTCGTCACCAGAAAGCTCGATCCGTTTGACGAGACCTCAATCGAAGAAAAACCACCGAAGCCAGAGACATCTTCATACCAGCGGATGCTGCCCACCAGCTCAAGCGATTGTGCCTGCGCGAGGACAGTCCAGAGCACACTCGTCACAAGTGTCAGGATCAGTTTGATGACAGAACCTCAACGCATTGTCCCGGCAAGTCAGCCAAGCGCAACTCGCGTCTTGGTTTGACCTTGGGCGGGTTCTTGGGCGGGGGCGGCGGATTCAGGATGTTATCGACCCACTTTTGCGCATCAGCGCAGCCATCGCCTGCTGGGGGCGGGTTTTGATTGACGCACCCGACCGACCCTTTCGGGCAGGAAAGCCGCACATGGAAATGATAGTGATGCCCCCACCACGGCCGGATTTTCCGCAACCACGACCGATCACCCTTGGCGTCCTTGCACATTTGCACCTTGGCACCGGGAAACACGAAAATCCGCGCGACACGCGGATCGGAGGCCGCCGCCTTCAACACCTCATGATGGCCCCGCGTCCACTTGGTGTTTACGAAAGCCCCGTTCGCACGGCGCATGGAAATGGCGGAGATGTTCTCCCGCTGGTTGGGCGACAGCTGCATAGATTGAGCCGGGTTCATCCAGATATCCGCATCAAGCCCGATCTGGTGCGACCGGTGGCCGGTCAGCATCGGGCCACCGCGGGGTTGTGACAAGTCACCCACGTAAAGCCCCGCCCAGCCCTGACGTACGGCAGCGCGGCTCAGGTCCTTGACGAAATCCACGGTGTCCGGATGGCCCCAGTTGCGATTGCGCGACAGGCGCATCGCCTGCCATGTTGGCCCGGTCTCCGGCAGTTGCACCAGCCCAGCGGCACATCCTTTGGCGTAGGAACCAAACGCAGCCGCAGGTTGCGCTGTCCCCGTGCGTTTCTTGCCAAACAGCGTCTTTGCAATGATCTGCCCCTGCGCGCCCAGATCCCTGCGGACCTCCGGCACAGCGGGCGTCTGTTTCACCGGCGCAGCACAGCTCGTCAAAGCAATCGTCGATAGCGCGAAGATCAGGTGGCGGATGCCCATACCTCTTTGTCCTCTCCTTCCGGTTTCACCCAGAGTAACAGGATCAAACCGAGCAAGAAAAGGGCGATCACGGGGGTCACGCCAATTCTTTGGCTATCGGACATGCTGGTCACGAGCGCGATCAAGGCGGGGGCAAGGAACGCTGTGGCCTTGCCAGCAAGCGCATAAAGCCCGAAGGCTTCGGTCATTCGATCTGGGTTGGCCTGGCGTACCAGCATCGTGCGGGACGCCGCCTGCACGGTCCCCCCAGCAGCGCCCACGACGCACCCACACAGGTAGAAGGCGAGATCAGAGGCTGAGAAACTGGCGAAGATATCAGCGGTAGAGACAGGGATTCCGAAAGCGCTTTGCGGTGAAATAGACACGATTCCAATCGCCGCAACGATCAGCGCGAGGATGGAGGCCACAATCACCGGCTTCGGACCGAACCGGCTGTCGGCACGCCCGCCGATAAAGGCAAAAATCGCACCAAAGATAACCGCCAGAATACCGAACACACCGATATCGACCACGGACCAGCCCAAGACACCGCCTGCATAAACGCCCCCGAATGTATACATCCCATTCAGCGCGTCACGATAGAGCATGGATGAGCCCAGATAAGCTGAGAGGCTGGGGCTTTGCGGCAGGCGTTTCAAGGTGCGGCCCAGATCGCCAATCGCGCGGCCGACTGTGTTGCGAACAGCGATGCGCGGCGCGGGCGCTTCTTTCACCCACAGCACGAAAGGGATCATAAACACGACATACCACAGCGCCATGAACGGCCCGACAGAGCGGGTCCCCTCCCGCGCCTCCGCGTCCAGACCAAAGGCCGGGGCCCAGCCGATCAAAGTGCGCCCTGCGCCGTTCTCCGCCAAAAAACATAAAGTCAGGATCAACGCGACAAGGCCACCCATATAACCCACTGCCCAGCCAGAGCCGGACAGGCGCCCGATCTCCTCGCGCGGCCCGAGATCAGGCAGCATGGCGTTGGTGAAGATCGTTGCAAACTCCATCCCGATCAGCCCGATGATGAAGAATCCAAGGACCAGCGGCACGGAAAAACTGTCCGGCACAGCAAGCCAAAGCCCGGAGGCCCCAATCACGTAAAGCGCTGAAAAGCACCAGATATAGGGCAGCCTGCGCCCCGAACTGTCGGCCAAAGCACCCAAAACTGGCGCCATAATCGCGATCAAACCACCCGATATTGCAAGCGCCCAACCCCAGACGGCCTGTGCCTGCGCGTTCGCATCCCCCTCGGCCCAACCCTCTGAGGTCAGACGGTCTGACAGAATTTCAGCGAAATAGGGTCCAAAGATGAATGTAAGCAAAAGAGTATTGTAGGGCTGGCTGGCCCAATCAAACATCATCCAACCGCGCACGCGCTTGACTAACGGAACTTCCGTCATTTTTCCCCCAGACTAACGCGAGGATTAACCACCTCTCGCAGCGCAGAGGCAAGGAAAAACTTACCTTTTTACCGTATTCGCCTGACTATTCCGGCGGCCAGGGCCGTTCTTCCTCTGCCGCGATCCATGCTGCGATCCATTGCGGGATCGGTGGGCTGACCGGATCGACGCCCATCGCTTTGGCTATTTCGGAAGGCGGTACAATGCCACCTTCGTCCGTCACCGCAGAGCGGATAAGGATGTGCGACGCGCAGACATCTCCCAGCCACATGGACTGCTCCAGATAGACAAAACGTGTATCCCAGCATACGCAACGCGATCGGATTTCGATGCGCTGAAAGGCTCTAACACGGCGCCGATACCGCACGGATGCGCCTGCCACGGCCAACCCCCAGCCCTTATCCCGCAGCACCTTTATCAGCCCCATGCGGCCAGCAAGCGGGATACGCGACAGATCGTAAATTGTCAGCGTCCGCCCGTTATTGAGCTCCATGTAGAAATCCAGATCCCACGGCCAGCAGATGTGTTGAGACACATGTGTGTCGGTCAAACCCAGTTTTGGAGCGTTCCGAAACTTGATGAATTCTTTGATCAGGCGGACAATCGGATACATATGCAGGGCTCCTTCGCGCTCAGATGTGGGCGCAGCGGCAAGGAGGTCAAGAGCCGACCCCGCGTCACGCCCGACTTGCACAGCGCCCCCGGGCGCATTACCTGTCTGCCAATCGCCACTGACGGAGCCGCCCAAATGACATCCTTGTTTCAGATCCTGCTGATGATCATCGGCGTCGTGCGTACCGTTATCATCATTCATTTCGTCATGAGTTGGCTGATCAGCTTTCAGGTGATCAATCTGCGCCAGCCGATAGTCGCGCAAATCTGGGATGCGCTGAACCGCCTGCTGGAACCGATCTACGGCCCGATCCGTCGCGTTTTACCGAATATGGGCGGTATTGATCTTAGCCCTTTGGTGGCCCTGCTCGGCGTTTATGCCATTGAAATCGTCCTGCGCAACAACGCTGCGGCTTTCTTCTAGCACCAGACCCTAAGACACCAAAGCTGCATCGAAAAAGGCGCGCTCACAGCGTACGGCGGCCTGAAACATCCGCGTTGCATCCTCCTGTTGTGCAGGGGTGAGACCATCCCAAATAGCGTCCAACTGGCCGCGCAGATGCGCGACGACGCCCGCGAAACCAGCGCCAGAGTGCAGATCAATCCACTCGGCAAACCAGAAGGGCAAATCATCGGCGTAATCAGTATACCGCTCGCCCCAGGACAGGTAACTCCACTCCGCCACGACAAGAACCGCAAGCATCTGCTCATAGCGCCCTGACCGCCGCGCCTCCTGCATCAGGGTCTGAAATGCGACGGTTTCGGGTGCAGGCTCTGCATTCTGCATCTCGGGCGAGACATCCAATGCCTCAAAGCTTCTCAGGAAATACGTATTCTCCGTACTGGTCACGAGCCCCAGAAATTGCGCGGCAGGGACCGCATCAGCCAATGTCGGCGCATGCGCGATGGATGTGGCCAACAGGCGAACAAATTGGTCGATAAACTTGTAGTCTTGCACCAGATACCAGCGCATCTTGTCCAACGGCAGCGATCCATCAGCCAACTGCTTGCAAAACGCGTGATCCGTGGCCGCGTTCCACTCTTGAAGAATTGTGTCCCGTAACATCTCCGTCGCGCGCATTGCTATGTCCTCTCTGTTGTCGTTTGGCCTTCGGCATAGCGTGTCAGACGTTTGGCAAGCTGACCCACAGCCAAATGCAGCAAGACCGTCAGGCAGGCCAGCACGATCAGCGCGGCAAACATCAGGTCAATCTTGGCGCGCCCATTGGCCAGCAGCATCAGGTAGCCCAAGCCCTTTGATGCGCCCACCCATTCGCCAATCACCGCCCCGATCGGCGCATAGACCGCGGCAAGCCGCAGACCTGTGCCAAGGCTGGGCAGCGCATTGGGGATTTGCACATGGCGCATGAATTGATACTTGCCCGCTCCCATAGAGGTGCCGAGATCGCGATACCCTTGGTCCACCCGCGTCAGCCCATCATGAAAAGCGGACGTAACAGGGAAGTAAATGATCAGCACGGCCATCACGATTTTTGAGCCCATCCCGTAGCCGAACCAAAGAGTCAGCAACGGGGCGAGCGCGAAAACGGGCACAGCTTGGGTGAATACAAGAATAGGCAGCATCAGCCGTTCTGCTGTTTTCGAGAGGGCCAATTGGATCGCTGTCGCCACGCCAAGTGCTGTCCCAAGGATCAGACCCAAAACCACCTCTACCCCCGTGACCCAGGCGTTTTCGATGATGACGACACGGCTGGCATAAGCCGCTTGCGCCACGCGCCACGGCGAGGGCAGGATGAAATGCGGCGCATCTGTGATCACAACAATCGCCTGCCACAAGGCCAATCCTAGGAGCATTGCAAAGAAGATATCGCGCCGCCTCATGCCGCAGGCTTTCGCAGCATGGAAAGCAGGCTTGATTGACAGGCGATGGTCCCAGGCGCATCGATTCCGCGTGGAATAGGGTCTTTTGGAACCGGCCAATCCAGCAAGCCCCCAGGCGACATGACGATGATCTGGTGCGCCAACCGTGCGGCCTCCGCGGGATCATGGGTCACCAGCAAGACGGTACGATCCGCCAGCACCTCCGCCGCCAGTTCCTGCATATCCGCGCGGGTTCCCGCATCCAGCGCCGAGAAAGGTTCGTCCAGAAACACCACCGGGCGATCTTCCATCAAGGTCCGCGCGAGGGCCGCGCGTTGCCGCATCCCGCCGGACAGAGCATTCGGGGTTTTCTCGGCATGATCGCCAAGGCCCACGCGGGCCAGCAGTTCCTTCGCGCGCCCCACATCAGGCGCATCGCCGCGCAGCCGCGCACCGATTACAGTATTCTCTGTCACGCTGAGCCACGGCAGCAGCAGATCGGATTGCGCCATGTAACTGATCCGCCCGTCTAGCCCCGCGTCATCAGTGGCCGCGATCTTCCCCTCAAACCGTCCACCCGTCTCCAGCCCGAGGATCAACCGCAGCACGGTGGATTTACCGACGCCGGATGGCCCCAGCAAACAGGTCCATTCGGCAGCGCGCAGCGTCAGATCGGCCTCAAAGAGCGGGCGACCCTGCAACATGTGCCGCCCGGCGAGCGTTATGCCCGGCGCGCAGATCACGCTTCGCTCAGGCCCATCTGCCAGAAATCAACCTCCAGCGAGGTTGCCATGGTGAAGCGCGCCTGCAACGCCTCCGCCCGTGGGGAAGACCCTAATTCACCGATCCGGCGCGCGACAGCGCTGTCGATCATCGCGCCAACCGTTGTGCAAAGCGCCTGATACTCCGGATCCGCATAGGTGGCGATCCAATCTGCGTAAGGCGTGTCCGCCGCCTTGCTTTCCGCCAGCCGCACCCCGATCTCACCGTAGCCCATTACGCACGGGGCCAGCGCGGCCATCAAATCAAGGAAATCACCCTGCAACCCCGCATCCATTACGTAGCGCGTGTAGGCCAGGTTTTGTTTGGCTTCCGTCGCACCAAACAGGGTCGCCTCGTCAATGCCCGCCTCCGCGCAGATGCCGACATGCAAGGACATCTCATGATTGACCAAGGCATCCACAGTGCTGGCGCAGACTTTCATCTCTTCCATGGTCTCGGATTTCACGACACCCAAAGACCACGCGCGTGAGAAATGCACGAGGAACACGTAGTCCTGCACCAGATAATGCAGGAAAGCTGCGCGCGGCAAAGACCCGTCGCGCAAGCCTTCGACAAAGGCATGATGCGTATAGGCCCGCCAAGGCGCTGCCGCCCCCGCGCGCCACGCCCCGAAGGTCTGCCCGTAATCCGGCAGGCTCATTGCGCCGTCACATCAATTGCGATGGTCGAGACGGGGTTCTGGCTCGGGATCAATCCGGCCGCGTTCAAAAACGCCTCAAACGCCGCATAGCGCCCCTCATCCATGGCCGTCGGACGCAGCGCAAAGCGCGGCAGCGTGTCGACCCAAGCGCGCGCATTCAGCTCATCTTGCAACTCAGCAGATGTGCCAGAAAAAATTTTCCAACTGTCTTCAGGATGATTGACGATGTATTGCGTCGCCTTCTCCGTCGCGGCGAGGAAGCGGCGGATCATGTCTTTATCCATGCTGTCCGTGTTGGCCACGTAAATCAGCTCGTCATAAGGTGGCAGGCCTTCTTCTTCCACGAAGAAACAGCGCCCCTCCACGCCTTCGATATCCATCTGGTTCAACTCAAAATTGCGATATGCCCCGATCACCGCATCGACCTGTCCAGACATCAGCGATGGCGACAGCGACCAGTTGACATTGACCAGTTCCACATCACTCAACTCAAGTCCGTGATGGCGCAATATAGACCCTAACACAGCCTCTTCCACGCCACCGACAGAGAAACCGACCTTCTTGCCTTTCAAATCTGCAGGTGTCTTTATGGGCCCTTCTGCAAGTGCGAGCAGGCAATTCAACGGCGTCGCGACCAGCGTGCCCACGCGCTGCAAAGGCAGCCCTTCATGAATCTGCAAATGCAGTTGCGGCTGGTAAGAAATCGCAAGATCAGCTTGCCCCGCGGCAACCAGCTTGGGTGGATCGGACGGATCAGCAGGGGCGATCACTTCGACCTCCAGATTCTGCTCGGCGAAATAGCCTTTCTCCTGCGCGACAATGATCGGGCCATGGTCCGGATTGACGAACCAATCCAGAAGCAACTTCATTTGATCCTGCGCAAGCGCAGGCGTGGTTGCCAAAGACATGGCGGCAACGAGGGAGGTCAGTTTCATCAGGTTTGCCTTTCAGTATCGGGCGCATCGCCCATTGCAATCAAAGAGATGTTTCCGGCCCAGTAAGACCGCAAATGCGTGGCCGCCTGCCAGGCCCGCAGGCCGGACCGGCAGGCGAAAACGGCGCGCTGCGCCGTGTCAGGTGTCAGCTCTGCACGTTTGAACTCCGCCACATTCAGACGTCTTGCCGCCTGACACACGGGGACGGGCGCTTCGTCATCGTCACGTAATTCAATGACAAAATCATCTGGCGCGATATCCGCCTGAGAGATGAAATTGAAATCCGATTTCGGTTCCGGCGCACCGTCAAAACGGAAGCTGGCCGACCGATAGGTTTTCATGTCGAAATGCATCATCTGACCAAGGGGAGAGGGCGATTGCCCGGTGATCTGTGCCATCGCCATCTGCGCTTGCGCTGCTCCAATCATGCCCACGGCTGGCCCCATGACGCCCGCTGTCGCACATGTTGCTGCGCGGTCAGGCAAATCGGGAAACACTGCGCGCAAAGACGGCACTGTGCCACAAAACCCACCGACATATCCCGCCATCCCCAGCACGGATGCACTGATCAACGGCACATCCGCGGCAAGGCAATGATCGGACAAAATATAGCTGGCAGCAAAACTGTCGGCGCAGTCCAGAGCGATGGTGCATTGCGAAACAAGTTGCTTTGCATTTTCGGGTGATAAAGGCTCTAACACGCCGGAAATCGTGCATTCCATGTTCAAATCATGCAACCGTCGCGCCGCCGCCTCGACCTTCATTTGACCGACATCACCTTCCCGAAAGAGGGTCTGGCGATGCAGATTTGAAAGGGAGACCTCGTCTCCATCAACCAGCGTGATCTGCCCGACACCCGCGCCCACCAAGTACTGCAACACTGGCGCGGCCAGCCCGCCCGCGCCGACGACCAGCACCCGCGCGGCCCGCAACGCATTTTGACCGGATGCACCGATCTCTGGTAACATGATCTGGCGGGCATAGCGGCTCAACGTGTCGCCTCCAACCAGGCGCGCACCCGGTCTTCGGGGCTTTCGTTCAACGTGATATCCGTCACCGCCGCGACACTGTCAGCACCGGCATCAAACGCACCTGCCGCGCGCTCGATGCTCATACCCCCAATGGCCACCAACGGAATATCGCCAATGCGTGCGCGCCATTTACTCAGGCGCGCGACACCCTGCTCATGCCATTTCATTTTCTTCAGAATTGTCGGGTAAATCGGACCAAGCGCGATGTAATCAGGCTCTAACGCAAGCGCACGGTCCAATTCCGCACGATCATGCGTGCTGACACCAAGGCGCGCGCCCGCTGCACGGATAACGCTTGTGTCGGCATCGTCCAAATCTTCCTGACCGAGATGAATGAAGTCACACTCTTCCTCAATTGCGATCTGCCAATAATCATTGATGATCAGAGTGCATCCCTGCGCGGCACAGACTGCTTTGCTGCGCTGGATGTGGTCACGGATTGTGCCCTCATCCACATTCTTGATACGTAGCTGCACCAGTTTGATGCCGAGCGGCACCAACCGTTCGATCCAATCGGCACTGTCAAAAATCGGGTAAAAACGATCCAAGCTCATTCCAGAAATGCCTTTCCAATGACAGGCGTGGAAGGGGCGGCCATGTCGCGCGGCTCCATCGGATCGGCTTGAGCTGCGATCTGGCCCGCTTGAACCGCCATCGCGAACGCTTCGGCCATGGCCGCCGGGTCGCCCGCCTTGGCAACGGCTGTGTTGAGCAGAACCGCGTCAAATCCCAGTTCCATCGCTTGCGCTGCTTGGCTGGGCAAGCCCAATCCGGCGTCAATCACCAAAGGCACATCCGGGAAATGCGCACGCATCGCGCGCAGCCCAAAGAGGTTATTGAGACCCAGACCCGAACCAATTGGCGCGCCCCAAGGCATCAACACCTCGCAGCCTGCGTGAAGCAGCTTGTCGGCCACAACGAGATCCTCGGTCGTGTAGGGAAACACCTGAAACCCGTCCTCACTGAGGATCCGCGCAGCCTCTACCAGCCCGAAGACATCTGGTTGCAGCGTGTCTTCCTCACCGATCACCTCCAGCTTGATCCAGCTGGTCTCGAACACTTCGCGGGCCATATGCGCCGTTGTCACGGCCTCTTTGACCGAATGGCATCCGGCGGTGTTCGGCAGAACATGCACGTCCAGATCGCGGATCAGTGTCCAGAAGTCCTGACCCGCGCGATCCTGCCCGCTTTCGCGACGCAATGAGACTGTGGCAACACCCGCGCCAGACCGTTTGAACGCATCGGCGAGGATCGCGGGCGAGGGGTATTGCGCCGTGCCCAGCATAAGGCCATTCGCCAAGGGTGTGCCATAGAACGCGCGCATCGCTCAGCCTCCCTGCATCGGCGCGAGCACTTCAACGGCGTCACCGTCTGACAGTGCGTAGCCCGCGCGCATCGCAGCGGGCACGAAGTTGCCATTCACGGCTGTGGCGACCTTCGCACCACCGAAACCCTGCGCCTCCAACAGCTCTGCCAGTGTCGTGACCGAGGCCTCCACCGGCGCGCCGTTAAGCAGCAGTTTCATCCATCACCTCCGGTGTCGTCTCATTACAAATCAGTTCCGCAACCATCCGCGCGAGCGCAGGCGCGAGCAGAAACCCGTGTCTATACAGGCCATTTGCGCGGATCAGATTGCCCTCCCGCCGGATACGCGGCAGGTTATCGGGGAAAGCAGGACGGCTATCGACGCCGATCTCCAGCACCTCCGCCTCGCCAAAGGCCGGGTTCAACGCATAGGCGGCACTCAGCAATTCCAAAAGCGCGCGGGCAGAGACATGCGCCCCCGCCGCCCCCTCGATCATGGTCGCCCCGAGCATGAACACCCCATCCCCGCGCGGCACAATGTAGAGCGGCACACGCGGGTGCAGCAGCCGGATCGGGCGGTTTAGGGTCACATCAGGGCAGGAAAGCACCAGCATCTCCCCTTTCACGCCGCGCAGATCCCCGATCGCATCGCGCGCCTGAAAGCCCCGGCAATCAATCGTCAGACCGTCGCGCGCATAGGCTGCCGGATCAGCCTCCGCTTCCTCGATATGCACACCATCTGCAATCAGACCCGCACGCAGCTGCGCCAACGCGTCGCGCGGCGCCAGATGCGCTTCGCTTTCAAAATACAATCCGCGGCTGAAGCGATCCCCCAGATCAGGCTCTAACGCCGCGATTTCCGTCGCACCGACCTCCCGAAACTGCGCCGTACGACGTGCGAACCGGATCAAATCGCTCTTGTCGCGTGCCAGCGACACCACGAGCGAACCGTTCCGCTGCACGACACCCGTCTTTGCCTGCCACCAATCGGCCGCTTCCTGACCCAGACGCACCACCGGCTCTTCCGCGCTTTCGCCCTCGCAAAATGGCGCGAGCATGCCACCAGCCCACCAAGAGCAGGCATGCGGGCCGGGCTGCGCCTGCCGATCCACCAGCCGGACATTCAAACCGCGATCCGCGAGCGCACGCGCAACACACAGCCCCGCGACCCCCGCCCCAATGATAGTGGCAGACCCCATCACCAAACCCCGTGGAAATGATGGACAGGCCCGTGGCCATGCCCGATCTGCAAATCATCCGCCGCCTTGATCGCGCCTTGCAAATAGCCATGCGCGGCGCGCACGGCGTCAAGCAAGCGCACATCCCGGGCCATCTGCGCGGCAATCGCCGCCGAATAGGTGCAGCCTGTGCCATGCGTATTGCCTGTCTGGACGCGGTCAGCAGACAGATGGGTCACGGTCCCATCAGCCTCGATCAACACATCCGTGCAAGAGCCGCCCGCCGCATGGCCGCCCTTCATCAAGACCGCGCCCGGCCCCATTGCCAGCAGCGCCTTGCCCTGGCTCACCATCTCTTCCGGGGTTGCGGCCTCTGCCTTGCCCAGCAGACGGGCCGCTTCGGGAAGATTTGGCGTCAATAGGGTCGCAAGCGGCAGGATCTGCGCCACCAGGGCGTTGACCGCCGCGTCTTGCAACAACGCGTCACCGGATTTTGCGATCATCACCGGATCGGCCACAATCGCCCCGTCAAAGCCGGATAGGCCTGAGGCCACCGCCGCGATGATTGCCGGTGAAAACAGCATCCCGAGCTTGACCGCAGCAACGTCCAGATCAGACAGAACCGCCGCGATCTGCGCCGCAACGACATCATCGGGCACCTCATGGACCGCAGTGACAGCGACGGTATTTTGCGCCGTGATCGCTGTGATCACACTGGCTCCGTAGGCGCCATTGGCCGACATGGCTTTCAGATCGGCCTGAATGCCTGCGCCGCCGCCGCTATCGGATCCGGCTATTGTCAGTGCAATCGGTGTCTTCGCCATGCCCACGCTCCAAAAATTGGGCGACCCAGCGAAAGAAAAGGTGGTTTTGCGGCGTCTCGCAAATGGCCCGTTCCCTACGCCGGTATTGCCCGGATCAGGTTCGACGGGTCGGTGCACGCACCTCTCAGCCTCAAGAAGGCCCCCCGACGGATTGCGATATGGCTAACTAAATTTGCGCCGCTTCACAATGACGAATTTGTCGCGGTGCAATCGCGCTCAGCTGGCAAAGGGCGCGGCACTGCCCCAAAGCTGTTTGACGCGCTGGTCCCGGCCACAGGCGTTGCGGTACTTTTTATAGGCCCGCGCCTTTGTGACCAGCCCGAACCGCGTCAGCACCCGTTCCTGACTTTTGGCATAGTCCTGATGATAGGCCTCCGCCGCGTAGAAGGGCGCAGCCTTCAGGATCGGTGTCACGATCTTCTGTCCCAAAGCAGCTTCTGCACGGGCTTTCGCCGCTTCCGCCGCTTTCTTCTCAGCCGCGTTGCTTACAAAAATCGCCGTCCGGTAGCTCTCCCCACGGTCACAGAACTGCCCGCCCGCATCGGTCGGATCGACAGAGCGGAAGAACATATCCAACAATGTCGGCAAGGGCAGCCGCGCCGTGTCATAGGTGATCTGCACCACCTCA
Organism: Pseudomonadota bacterium; assembly: GCA_039195745.1. Classification (GTDB taxonomy): domain Bacteria; phylum Pseudomonadota; class Alphaproteobacteria; order Rhodobacterales; family Rhodobacteraceae; genus Litoreibacter. Next base: position 69,473 of record JBCCVD010000015.1, read on the forward strand.
TAATGGCCAGACCCACCCTTGGTGACCTGTTTATAGGTGGGGTCCGCGGTCTTGCCGCCGGCAAAGCCTGAAACTGCGTTTTTGACGCCCGCGACGCTTTCGAAATCATGTTCGACACACCAGAAACACCCGCCAGCGACCGTGATGGTCTTGGTCTCTGCATAGGCCATCCCGGCAGACAGGGCGAAAGCGGCGGCCAGAGCAACGGATTTGAAAAGCGTCATCGATCAGATCTCCTGTTTGGGTCGCGGCAAACTTGCGCGGGCGCCGATCAAGCTCAACCCACGAGCGCGTGAGCTCACGGCTGAGTGATCAGCGCAGCTCCTCGATATAGCCTTCGATCTGCTCGACCCGCTTTTGACTGTTGGGATGGGTCGAGAGCCATTGCGGCGGCTCGATCCCGCGTTTGGACATGTTCTCAAAGAACAGCTTCAGCCCCGCCGCGTCATAGCCTGCGCGATCGGTCAGCTTCACACCAAACCTGTCTGCCGCCGCTTCCTGCTCCCGAGAGAAACTCAGGCTGAGCAGCAGATTCCCCTCCAGCAATATCTCTTCCAGAATCGGGCCAGTGTCCCCCGCGATAAAGCCGATCACGAAATACAGCCCGAGGGAGCGGTAAGTCCGCCGCAGCCCGTGCTCTTCCACGACATGCCCGATTTCATGACCCAGAACTGCAGCCAGCGTGTCATCGCCCGGAAACTCCTTCACGAATTGATCGGTCATCACAACTGTGCCACCGGGCAGCGCGAAGGCGTTGGGGCCAACCGCCGCCATATTGCGGAACAGCAGCTTGAAGTCGTGGTCATTGACATGTTCGGCAGGCAGCTCCGCCAACAGATTGCTGAAAATCCGCGTCACGCGATCCTGTTCGCTTTGATCCAGCCGCGTTTCCATGGCGCGCATCGTGAAATCAATGGTCTGCAGCGTGCCCTTGTCCAACTGGTCGATGAACACTGGCGGCGTCAATGCGATGGCGACCGTGACAAGCATATCGAGGCCCCAGCGCCAGATGGCGAAAGCCGCAAAAGCCGCCACGAGACACACGGCGATCAGACGGGGGTGAAAGGCCTCGTAGTAATTGAGCGCCTCGCCAAAGGTCGTGCCGGTCAGCGTGGCAATGCCCGCGCGATCTTCTGTCTCGAACAAGACGTGATCGGGGAAGTGCAGCCGCCGCGCGACAGAGCCTATCGGCGGGTCCACCGTGATCTCTGACAACGGCGCGCCGGTCAGCACAACACCGTCGCTGTTCAGAAGATCGATGATCACATCATCCGTGCCGGTCCCTTCGCTGGGCAGGGCTGCGCGGGTCACAAGCCGCGCGGATACCTGACGGGAGGCATTCGGCGCGTATGCGTGACCGCTGATCGACAGCCCAAACCGCGCGTAAGGGTCGCGCGCCGCCATTAAAGCGGCACGCCGAAATCGACACCTTCCAAATCTGTGAATGCGTCTGCGACGGAATTGCCTTCCTCAATCTGGCGCCCCACGAAGTTATCCAGCGACTCGCCCGGTAACAGGAAGGTCTGCGCGGCCATGTATTTCTGCATCCGGACATGCGCCCATGGCAGGGCGAAGCCTAGCGAAATCGCCACGACCAGCGCGTTTGAGATCGCAATCCAAAGCAGCCGCGCCGGAGACACGGTCGAGCGGAACTCATGCCCGCCCTCCAGCTTTGCGTTGTTGAAGACAGCGTTACGGATCAGCGCCTGATAGATGAAAGCCGCAGGCAGGAACGCCACGAAGAACAAAATGTACAGCAACGCCAGCAAGCCCACATCCGCCGCCGTGGGTTCAGCGCCCTGGAACAAATTGTCAAACGCAAATGGAGAGGAGGACGCGATCACCCCCGCCAAAAGCAACCCGGCAATCGCCACCGCGAACACCCACGCGACGGCAAAGAACAGCGCCCGCGTGAAGGGCTTGAGCGTGATATCAAGCGAAAAGCCCGCCGACCCCAGCCAATGATTGTTGACCGAATACTGCCGAATGGCCCGGTCAATAATCGGCAGCGCCATGAACATCGCGACCAAAGCAAGCCCACCCAGCAGACCCGTCACAGCGAAGGAGCCTTGCTCCGCTCCCATATAGACAGCGAAGCCCGCCAACACGCCGATCACCAGATAGGCTGCCAGCGGCATCAGGAACATGACCACGAACGCGCGCCCGACACCGCCCGTGAAATTGAACCGCACGTTCGAGAAGCTCGACACGCGCGCATTGAACATCAGCGACTTCACGATCAGCCACGGGATCAGGAAGAACAACGCAGGCACCAGAATGATCGCCAGAAACGGCAACGCGCTCAGCAAGAAGAAAAATACCAGATAGCCACCAATGAAGATCAGCCGCCCGATCAGGATCTGCTTACCCGTCGCATGGTAGTCAAAATTGCGTCCCGCCACGAATGTATGATTGAAGAAATACTTCTTGGTCCGCACCTTGGCCCAGGCCGAATAGATCCCGATGGTGATGATCGTCAGCAGGATATTGACGATCCAGATGCCAAACCACTCGCCCGCCTTGCCGCGAAACTCGAATTGTTCCGTCTCAATGCCACTTAAATTACTCATTGCTCAGTTCCTCATATGCAATCGTCTTTTCGGCGATCCTACTGCCAGCGTTCCGCGAAGTGAATCCCTCTCTGTCAAACGCATGATTATGGCTTCCACATGGCGGATTTCCGCGTTCTAGTGGCTCAAAAGGGAGATAAAAGCCATGATCACCGAGCTCATCTCATGAAGATCGCGTGCTGGTCCGGCCCGCGCAACCTGTCCACGGCGATGATGTACAGCTTCGCAAACCGCGCTGATTTCCGCGTGATGGATGAGCCGTTCTACGCGCCCTATCTGCGCACGACCGGGCTGCCGCATCCGATGGCAGAGCAGATCATTGCCACGCATGAGCATGACTGGGACAAGGCCGCGACCCTCTGTGCTGAAGACGGCGACCCGCATGTCTATCAGAAACACATGTGCCACCATATCCTTGAGCGGACCCCGATGCGCTGGGCACAGGATGCGACACACATCTTCCTGATCCGCCACCCAGCCCGCGTGCTGGCCAGCTATCAGGACAAACGCGAAGCTGTCACGCTGGAAGACATCGGCGCCTTGCAGCAGATCGAGCTCTACGAAGAGCTCGGCGGCATCGTCATCGACAGCGCTGATATCCGGGCCAACCCCGAAGCGATGCTGACAGCGCTTTGCGCGGCGCTCGATCTGGATTTTGACCCGGCGATGCTCGCCTGGCCCGCAGGCGGCATCGACGCAGACGGTATCTGGGCACAACACTGGTACAACGCGGTCCACAAAAGCACCGGCTTTTCAGGCGCGGAGCGGCCCTTGCCCGACCTCGCCGGAACTCTGGCCGAGATCTGTGAAGAAGCGCTGCCAGCCTATGCAATTCTGCGCACGCAACGCGTGCTTCCATATTGATGCCTAGACCCTGCCATGAAATCGTCCTTTACCCTGCATTAACTTGCGCAGCATGAGAGGGTTTTTGTGCCGATTTCTGCCGAGCGGTGCGCGAAACAGGTTGACGGGCTGTCACACACATTGTGAGGTCTTAGCCTGTCCTCAAGCACCGATTAGACGGAATGTAAGAGAGGGTTAGATGGCGAAACTTTATAGCGGCGACGCTGGAACGGACTCGGTTCTTACAGATGCGGGGCTCGGTTCTCCGCGCGTCAATAGCTGGTCCACTGCAAGCACGGTTGGCAGTGGCGTCAGTCTTACATATGACTGGATGACATCCGCACCCTCCGGGGCTCCGGCGGGCGGTTTCCAACCTTTCACCTCTGCGCAACGCACGGGCGCTTTGAAAGCGATGGACCTCGCCTCTGAGGTCGCCAATATCAATTTCACGCGTCAATCAAGCGGGACAGCAGATATTGAGTTTGGCACGCTGGCTTTCGGCGGCTCCCCGTTTGGCTACACCGCGGGTCTTGCCAGCACCAGATGGACCGTCACATTTGACACGACCTACTACACCGAAGCCAAAGTGTATCTGACCAATTCATTCTCCACTATGCTCAACCAGTCGGAAGGATCCGCAGGTTTTGCCACTCTGGTGCATGAGCTTGGCCACGCCCTGGGTCTGGAACATCCGTTTGAGGGTCGGCTGGCGCCGCCTGGCACGGATAGCGAACAATACTCGATCATGTCCTATACCGGCCATCCAAACATGAATACGAACGCGTCCACCTTCTTGCTCTATGACATCGCGGCGCTGCAATATCTCTACGGTGCCAACATGTCGACGCGCACGGGTAATTCAACCTATTCGTGGTCAAACAACGAAGCCGCGATCCAGGCAATTTGGGATGCGGGCGGTGAAGACACAATCAGCGCGTCAAATCAGTCTCGACGGGTTTTGATCAACCTGAATGACGGTGAATTCTCCTCAATCGGGTCCAATGGCAGCGGCGGCAACGCGGTGAACAACATCGCGATCGCACGCAATGCGCGGATCGAAAACGCGATCGGCGGCTCGGGAAATGACACGATCCGAGGCAATGAATATGCCAACCACCTCGAAGGCCGCAACGGCAATGATACGCTGATCGGCGGGTCAGGAAATGACTATTTTGAAGGCGGTGATGACGGCGACAATATTCAGGGCGGCAGCGGCACAGACTGGATCGGATATTACGATTCTGATGCAGCGGTAAAAGTCAATCTGGCGACCCGCGTCGTCTCTGGCGGCGATGCGCAAGGCGACACGATCAGCAGCATTGAACGGGTCACTGGTTCAAACGGCTATGGCGATGACCTGCGCGGCACATCCGGCGACAATTATCTGCGTGGTTTTGGCGGCAATGACTACCTTGTCGGCGAAGATGGTGCGGACCAAATCCGCGGCGGCTCCGGGATCGATTGGATCGGCTATTACAATTCCGACGCCGCTGTAAGAATTAACCTTTCAACCAATTCGGCCTCTGGCGGTCATGCGGATGGCGATACAATATCCAGCATTGAACGCGTCACAGGCTCAAACGGCTATGGTGACGACCTGCGCGGTACGTCGGATGACAACTATCTGCGTGGCTATGGTGGCAACGATTATCTGGTTGGCTATGCAGGCGCAGACCAAATCCGCGGCGGGTCTGGCACGGATTGGGTCGGCTATTACACGTCAAACGCCGCTGTCACTGTTAACCTCTCCTCCGGCTCAGCTTCAGGGGGGCATGCTGAAGGTGATACGCTTTCAAGCATCGAACGTGTGACCGGCTCAAATGGCTTTGGCGACGACCTGCGCGGCACATCCGGTGACAATTACATCCGCGGCTACGGGGGCGATGACTATATGATCGGTTACGCAGGCGCAGACCAAATCCGCGGTGGTTCCGGTACGGATTGGGTCAGCTACTATACGTCAAACGCAGCAGTGAAGATTGACTTGTCTGCGGGCACTGCGTCCGGCGGCCACGCAGAAGGCGACATTCTTTCCAGCATCGAACGCCTCACCGGATCGAACGGGTATGGCGATGATCTGCGTGGCAACTCAAGTGACAATTACCTGCGCGGATATGGCGGCAACGACTACTTCATGGGCTACGAAGGTGCCGACGAGATCTGGGGCGGCAACGGTACGGACTGGATCGGATATTTCACCTCAGATGCGGCTGTCACAATCAACCTCGCAACTGGCGCTGCATCAGGCGGGCATGCGGACGGCGATGTATTCACAAGCATTGAACGTGTAACCGGCTCAAACGGCTTTGGCGATGATTTGACCGGCTCAGATGCGGCCAACTATCTGCGCGGATATGGTGGCGATGACCGGCTGGATGGCAGGGGCGGCAATGACCAGCTTTTGGGTGGCACGGGGAATGACACATTCGTTTTTCAAGCCGGTTGGGATGACGATATCATCACTGATTTCGACGTATCTTCCGGTGATGTGTTGGATTTCACGGCTTTGGGCATCACTCAGGCCGACCTCGATATCAGCTATGGCGCGAATGACACGACCATCACTTATGATGGCAACAGCATCGTGCTCGAAGGCACGACCACGACGCTGACAGAAGATGAGTTCCTCTTCGTCTAACCCTGTGAATGCAGCGCACGCATGCAGGTTAACAACGGGTGAACTTTTAAGATGTAAGCATTTTGACTCAATGAGTTACGCAATTCCCCGCATGCGGGGGATTACGATTTTACGCGCTTGTCCCGTGCCGCCAGCAGCTTCAGACGTAGCGCATTGAGCTGGATAAAGCCCGCCGCATCGGTTTGATCATAGGCACCCGCATCCTCCTCGAAGGTCACATGCGCCTCTGAATAGAGGGAGTGATCAGACCATCGACCCACTGTCCTCGCCGACCCCTTGTATAGCTTCAGCTTCACCGTCCCTGTCACATGCATCTGGCTCGAATCAATCGCCGCCTGAAGCATCTCCCGCTCAGGAGAGAACCAGAACCCGTTATAGATCAGCTCAGCATAGCGTGGCATCAACTCATCCTTCAGATGGGCCGCGCCTCGGTCCAGCGTGATCGATTCAATCCCGCGATGCGCCTCCAGAAGCAAGGTCCCGCCCGGCGTCTCATAGACCCCGCGCGACTTCATACCGACGAAGCGTCCTTCCACCAGATCAAGCCGCCCGCATCCGTGCTTGCCACCTAGTTCGTTCAGTTTGGTCAGGAGCTCAGCCGGAGACATCGCCGCCCCATTGATGGACACTGCGTCGCCGCGTTCAAACCCGATCTCTACATATTCAGGCGTATCAGGCGCATCCTCGGGATGAACCGTCCGCTGATAGACGTAATCAGGCGCCATCTCCGCGGGATCCTCCAAGACCTTGCCCTCAGAAGAGGTATGCAAGAGGTTTGCATCAACACTGAACGGCGCCTCGCCCCGCTTGTCCTTGGCAATCGGGATCTGATGCGCCTCCGCAAACTCCAGCAACTTCGTCCGCGACGACAGCTCCCACTCGCGCCACGGGGCGATCACTTTGATATCCGGGTTCAACGCATAAGCGCTCAACTCGAACCGTACTTGATCATTCCCTTTACCAGTCGCCCCATGCGCCACCGCATCGGCACCGGTCTGCTCCGCAATCTCTACCAAGCGCTTCGAGATAAGCGGTCGTGCAATAGATGTGCCCAGAAGGTAGAGCCCCTCATAAACTGCATTCGCACGGAACATGGGAAAGACAAAGTCGCGCACAAATTCCTCGCGCACGTCTTCGATGAAGATGTTTTCAGCAGGAATACCCAACATCTCCGCTTTCTTGCGGGCTGGCTCCAGCTCTTCCCCCTGCCCCAAATCCGCCGTGAACGTCACGACTTCGCACCCGTATTCGGTCTGCAGCCATTTCAGAATGATCGATGTATCAAGACCACCGGAATAAGCGAGGACAACTTTCTTCGGCGCGGACATAGGGAATTCTCCGATGTTAAGGGCTTGCGGGCCGATACCCCTTAACAGCAGGGGACGCAAGACCAAGCCCCCAGACATTGACGCCAGCCGGAAGACAGGCGAAGACTGCGCCGTCTGAATTTGAAAAAAGTGGTCGCGACAATGGCTGATTTTGAAACCACCGCCCGCCGGGTGACCAATGCCATGCGCACTGTCTTTCCGCCGACGCCATTGCAACGCAATGACTATCTTTCTGACAAGTTTGGCGCTGAAATCTTGCTGAAGCGCGAAGACCTGTCCCCGGTCAGGTCATATAAGATCCGTGGCGCGTTCAACGCGATGAGCAAACAGCGCGCGCTCAATCCCGATCAAAACAGCTTCGTTTGTGCCAGTGCGGGCAATCACGCACAGGGTTTTGCATATATGTGCAAGAGTTTCGATGTGGAAGGCGAAGTGTATATGCCGATCACCACGCCAAACCAGAAGATCGAAAAGACACGCAGTTTTGGTGGGGAAAATGTGTCCATCCGGCTCGTGGGCGATTACTTCGATCAAACGCTTGCCGCGGCCAAGAAGCAATGCGCTGAAAGCGGTGCGCATTTCATTGCCCCGTTTGATGACACAGATGTCATCGAGGGACAGTCTTCTGTCGCAGTGGAAATCCTCGACACGCTCGGGACCGCACCTGATCTGATCATCCTGCCCGTTGGCGGCGGCGGCCTGTCGGCTGGCGTTACAAAACTGTTGAGACAGATCGCGCCACGCACCCAGTACCGCTTTATCGAGCCTGCTGGCGGTGCAAGCCTCGCCGCCGCCTTGGCCAGCGGCGCACCCGAAACCCTGCCCCGCGTCGATACATTTGTAGATGGCGCTGCTGTCGCACGGATTGGTGAACACACATTTGCTGAATTGGCAGGCGTTGATCCGACACATGTGTTAAGCGCGCCGGAAGATCGGATCTGTACGACAATCATCGATATGCTGAATGTTGAGGGTATTGTTCTGGAGCCCGCTGGCGCTTTGGTCATTGATGCATTGGAAGAGCTGCGCGACCTGATAAAGGGCAAAACAGTGGTTTGCGTAACGTCGGGCGGCAACTTCGATTTTGAAAGGCTGCCCGAGGTCAAAGAACGTGCGATGCGTTACACTGGCTTGAAGAAATACTTTATCTTGCGCATGCCACAGCGCCCCGGAGCTTTGCGCGATTTTCTGGACCTGCTGGGCCCAGATGATGATATTGCACGCTTCGAATATCTCAAGAAGTCGGCCCGGAACTTCGGGACTGTCCTGATCGGGATCGAAACATCCGATGCCTCCCGTTTTCCGGCGCTATTTTCTGAAATGGAACATGCGGGTTTCGATCACCGAGATATCACCAACGACCCGGTCCTGTCCGAATTTCTGATTTAAGCTGCGTCCTTGTCGCTGGCGACGGCTTCCAGAAACGCCGTCTTGGAAGCAAGAAAAGCATCCTGTACCTCTTTGATTGCGTCGGGGTCAGGTGCTTTTTCGTATTGGCTGCACAGTGACTTGAACAACCTGAATCCAAGGTTCGCAGCGCTGCCTTTCAGAAAATGGAAGTCTTCTGACAATGCACTTCGGGGTTGATCCGGCAGAGCTTCAAGCTTCTCTTCGACCTCAGCCAGAAACATTTCAACGATCTCAAGGAAATCATCCTCCCCGAAGTCGTTTTTCAATTCATTTATGCGATCCCAATCGATCATTACGCTCACCATACGTTGTCAACGACCTCTTAGCGGGATCATCGTTAAGAATGGATTGCGAACCAAAACTCATTATCGCTAATTTTCACCATTCACGAGATCTTAAGACTGCGCAGTGCAGGTGAGCGCATGGCTCGTACGAAATTATTCCCCCGTCCCGAACCTGCGCCCCCTGACCTATGGGATGATGAAGGCGTGACCAACCCCGACGCGCCGCATTTGGTGCTGGTTGTTGATGACAGCGCTATGCAGCGGAAAATGCTGACGAAAGCTCTTAAGAAATGGGGCTACGACGTCATGGAGGCCGCTTCCGCAATGGAGGGTCTCAAGATATGCATGTCTCACCAAGTCACAATGGTGATCAGCGACTGGATGATGCCGGGGATGGATGGCCCGGAATTTTGTAGCAAATTCAGGCAAATGGAACGAAACGGCTATGGTTACTTCATCTTGCTGACCAGCAAAGGTGAAAGCCGTGAGGTGGCCGAAGGCCTCAATTCTGGCGCTGATGACTTCCTTACAAAGCCCTTTGTCTTTGGTGAGTTGAAAGCACGGTTACGGGCCGGTGAGCGGATTGTGGAAATGCACTCGCAACTGGTGCAGAAAAACAAGGTGGTCAACGAGGCGCTGGATACAATTCAAACGCTCTATGACAGTGTGCAACGCGACCTGTCAGAAGCGCGGCGTTTGCAGCAATCGCTTGTTCCCGAAACAGAGATCGAGTTCGATGAAGGCCATGCGACAATGCTGTTGGAGCCTTGCGGACATGTCGGCGGTGACCTGGTCGGACAATTTCAGGTCAACACATCGACAATTGGCCTCTATTCATTGGACGTATCCGGGCACGGCGTCGCCTCAGCCCTTCTCACTGCGCGGCTCGCGGGGTATTTGAGCGGTCTGTCCCCAACCCAGAACATTGCCTTGATTGACAAAGGGGATGGCACATTTACCGCCCGCGACCCCGCTGACACAGCCGCTTTGCTGAATGACACTTTATTGCGCGAAATCGAGACGGACCATTATTTCACGATCGCTTTGTCCATAATTGATCTGGAAACCGGGCATGTGAGCTGCGTTCAGGCCGGGCACCCACATCCGATTCTGATCCGCTCAGACGCAACAGTGGAACTGCTTGGCAATGGCGGGATGCCCATCGGCCTGATCCCCGGCGCAAGTTACGAGAGTTTCGAGTTCTCGCTCAGACCCGGCGACCGGTTGATGCTGTATTCCGACGGTTTGACCGAAGCCGAGAGCCCGAGTGGGACACAATTGGACGAAAGCGGCTTGGCCGAGATGCTCAGCCAACATGCGTCACACTCTGGCAATGCGTTGATGGAGCATATCCTGTCAGACCTGAATGCTTTCTGTGGCAACTCCGATTTCGATGATGACGTGTCGGCGCTCGTATTTGATTACAAAGGTCCAGAGCCAAAAACATCAGCAATCTAGCATGGGTCGAAATAAGCACTCAGAAACGCACGATCCCCCTCATTGGCCAATGATAAAATCGCCTCATCGGGCCTTTTCCATATCGCCGTATGAGCTGCTTCAATCGGTGAGGAACGGCGCAGGACAGGGCGTGCAAGAAAGATGTGGCATATCTTCTCGGCCCAGAACGCGTATTCCGGCATGTAAGTGAAGCGGCGAAATGTGCCCAAGCGGCGCGGAGGAGATATGGTCCAACCTGTTTCTTCCATCACCTCACGATGCAAGGCCGGGATTGGGTGTTCCCCGGGATCAATTCCGCCACCCGGCAACTGAAACTCGGGAAGGGGTTCGGATTGGAACGTCAGCAACACACGCCCATCACGAACCAGAACAGCGTAGGCTCCTGGTCTGACCCGATACGATTTGTCCGGCTGGACCGCTTCTCCGTAACGGCGGATCATGGCATTCCCCTTTTCATCAATGGAACCAGTGTCGCACTATCAAAGGCGCATCACCATGCAATTCCTGCAAACCCGAATTGCGCTGCACCACAAGCGTACCCCTTGGTCCTAGGATTGCCCCGCCTATATAGACGCGGTATGCCGACACGAGGCACGAAAGGTACCCCATGACACTTGGACAAAAAATCGCGTGGGACGACACAGTCCTGCCTTTCCAATTGGACCGTTCTGACATCCGCGGCCGCGTTGCGCGGCTGGACGGGGTATTGGATCAGGTCCTGGCTCAGCATGATTATCCACCGGCTGTCGAAGCTGCAGTGGCGGAGGTTGCATTGCTGACGGCCCTGATCGGTCAGACCATTGATCTACGCTGGAAGCTGTCGCTGCAAGTGCGCGGCGACGGGCCATTGCGCCTGATCGCAACCGATTATTACGGACCGTCCAAGGAAGGAGAGCCCGCCCGATTGCGTGCCTATGCGAGCTATGACGATGAAAAACTTGATCCGAACGGCGCTCATTTTGAGCAGGTTGGACGCGGATATTTCGCGATCCTGATTGATCAGGGCAACGACATGAAACCCTATCAGGGGATTACCCCGCTGGCGGGCGGAAGTTTTGCGGCCTGTGCAGGGACGTATTTTGCGCAATCCGAGCAATTGCCGACCCGGTTCGCCTTGACCTATGGGCGCAGCCAGGAAGCCGGCGGCAAAGACGGGTGGCGCGCTGGTGGCGTGATGCTTCAGCACATGCCAAAGGCGTCACCCCTTCTGGCCAAAGACGATGGCTCGGGAGAGAAAGGCCTGTTGGAAAGTGTCGACCTGCTGGAGGGCGAGGAAGGTGAAAACTGGACCCGCGCAAATCTCCTTCTCGACACGGTTGAAGAGATCGAATTGATCGGGCCAACAGTTGCGCCAACCGACCTGTTGATCCGGCTGTTTCACGAAGAGACACCGATTGTCTATGACGCACAGCCCGTAGAGTTTGGATGCACCTGTTCGGAGGACAAAGTCCGCCAATCCATGTCGATTTACTCGGCGAAAGACATTGCGCATATGACCACGGAGGCAGGCACGCTGACGGCGGACTGCCAATTCTGTGGTGCGCATTACGTCCTTGACCCGGCCAATTTGGGGTTCGAGGCGGAAGGTGCGGATGACCCGCTCAAGTGACTTGATCAAAACGGTTGAGGCCGCACTCAGGACACCGGGCGCGGCCTCCTCTGATTTCGATCTCAATCCGACGCACGAATTGCCCCCGGATCGAAGATTACGAGAGGCCGCAGTTTTGATTTTATTGAGCGATCTTGGTGGCTCAGCAGAGGTTTTACTGACGAAACGCGCCTCCGGCCTCAAACATCACCCCGGCCAAATCGCCTTTCCGGGAGGCAAAAAAGATCTTGGCGATAAGAACCTGCGCGACGCGGCCTTGCGGGAAGCCCGTGAAGAGGTCGCCTTGCCGGAGGGGTATGCCAAAATTCTCGGCGTCCTACCGCCGCACGAAACTGTCACGCGATTCACTGTCACGCCGCATGTCGCTCAACTGGTCAAATCCTTCGAACCACGTCCGGAACCGGGCGAAGTCGCGGAGGTTTTTTCCGTTCCTCTGGCCCATGTGCTGGATCCGGAGAATTACATTGTCGAGGGGCGTCGTTGGCAGGGCAAAACCCGCCATTACTACACCCTCCCCTACGGGCCGTACTACATTTGGGGCGCGACGGCGCGCATGCTGCGCGGTCTTGCAGATCAGGTCTCGCGATGACCCGGATCACTGCAGAATGGCTCACGCAGGACAGCACCCAGACGCTGTTTCGGACATTCGAGCATGCACATCATCAACTGTTGGCTGTCGGTGGATGCGTCCGCAATACGCTGTTAGGAATGCCTGTCTCCGACATCGATATGGCCACAGATGCATGGCCAGATCAGGTCATGGACATCGCGCAAGGCGCCGGTTTCAAAGTAATCCCAACGGGGATCGATCACGGAACCATCACCGTCGTTGTCCAAGATGTCCCTTATGAGATCACGAGTTTCCGCATGGATGTGGAAACAGATGGGCGCCATGCAAAGATCGCTTATGCGGGCAACCGCCGCGATGATGCAAAGCGGCGGGACTTCACGATGAACGCGCTCTATGCAGATGCTGCGGGCCACGTCTTAGACGGTGTCGGAGGTCTTGACGATCTGCATGCGCGCAAAGTCCGGTTTATCGGCGACGCCGGATCTCGGATTAAGGAAGATTACCTGCGGATTTTGCGGTTCTTTCGTTTCTTTGCCCATTACGGTGATCCGTCGAGTGGCATTGACGCAGAAGGATTGGCTGCTTGCGCTGAGCATGCAGAGGGGTTGGGCGCGCTGTCACGAGAGCGGATCGGGGCGGAAATGCGCAAAATTCTCTCGGCCCCTGACCCCGCACCGGCTGTCGCCTCGATGTCTCAATCTGGCGTGCTGATGCGTGTGATGCCCGGCGCTGAACCAATGAGCTTGCCGGTTCTGGTGCACCTTGAGGCAGGGGCCGATCCTGACTGGATCCGTCGCGCATTGGTTTTGGGCGGGGAAGCCATCACTGAAACCTGGCGTCTTTCGCGTTCCGAAGCGCGGGTCCTGGACCTGGGCAAAGCGGATTTGCAGGCAGAGACATCACTTGCCGAAATGGCCTATCGGCATGGCGCGCGCCATGCGCGTAACGTGGCTTTTGTACGGGCTGCGCATCTGCAGCAACCGGTAGCGCCTGATTTTGCAACGCAAATTGTTGAGGCGGCGCAAGCACGATTTCCTGTAGACGCGACAGACCTCATGCCCTCGCTGAACGGGCCTGCGCTGGGCGAGAAATTGCGCGCATTGGAATCTGAGTGGATCGCGTCGGCGTTTCGCCTGACCCGCGACGAGTTGCTCCGCCGATGACAATCGACCCGCTTTATCTGTTTGTCTTTGCAGGGCTGTTCTCTCCGGGTCCGAATGTGATCATGTTGACAGCCTCAGGGGCACGGTTCGGGTTTCGCCCGACATTGCCGCATGTCTTGGGCGTGGCTGCAGGCGTCGGCGTCACATCTGGCCTCACCGGATTTGGCATCGGCGCTTTGTTGCTGGCCCAGCCTGCACTGGCCTTCGCGCTCAAGCTGATCGCCGTTGGCTGGATTCTATGGATGGCGTGGAAGCTGTTCCGCTCCACCATGGGACCAACGACTGAAGGGAAGGACAGGCCCTTCACATTCGTAGAAGCTGTTTTGTTTCAATGGGTAAACCCGAAAGTTTGGGCGGTCGCACTTGCGGCCTCAGCTGGGTATAGCGCGGGGCTCTCGCCCGCAGGTGAAGCGTTCAGACTGGCGACGGCATTCTCCGGACTTAATCTTTTTGTCTGCCTGTTCTGGACCTTTGCAGGATCCTTGCTTACCTATCTGTTGAAATCGCCACGGGCATGGCAGGTTTTTACGACACTTATGGCCACAGCCCTCGCTATTTCAGCAGTAATGGTCTTCCTGTCTTGATTCCCGTATACTGAACGGCTGGCAAAAGGCGTTCGAGATGTTTCGGTACTTGGAAAATCTGGTCGATCCCTACGAGGCGTATGACGAGGTCAACGCCCCGCCGACGAAGCTATGGCCATTCTTCCGCGACTATTCGCAGCCTTTCCGCAAGCTGTTCTGGGTCGCAGCAATCCTGTCAGTGATTGTGGCCGCCGTAGAGATCGGGCTGATCTACTACATGGGCCGGGTGGTGGACCTTCTGGCCGGTGCTGAGCGCGAGACCTTCATGGCCAACCATGGTTTCGAGATCATCGCAATCGCAGTTTTCATTGTTTTTCTACGCCCCATCATTCAGGCGCTCGATGTTGGTATTCTGAACAATGCGATTCTGCCCAACTACGGCACGCTGTTCCGCTGGCGGGCGCACAAGCATGTCTTGCGTCAATCTGTTGGCTGGTTTGAGAACGACTTTGCAGGCCGCATTGCAAACCGGATCATGCAGACGCCGCCTGCAGCGGGGGAAGCGGTCTTTCAGGTGTTTGACGCAATCACATTCTCACTGGCATATGTCGTCGGTGCCGCTGTGCTTCTGGCCGATGGCGACCCGCGCCTGATGTTGCCACTGGTGATCTGGCTGGTGCTTTACGCCATGTTGATGGTTTGGACGATGCGCCGCGTTGGGCCTGCCTCCAAAGCGTCTTCTGATGCACGCTCGCAAGTCACGGGCCGCGTCGTCGACAGCTACACCAATATCCATTCCGTAAAGCTGTTCGCCCATCATGACAGGGAGATCGACTTTGCAAAGGAATCGATTGAATACGCGCGCCAGACCTTCTCCAAGGAGATGCGCATTTTCACACTGATGGACCTGATGCTGATGACGCTGAACGGTCTGTTGATCGTGGGCGTTGTCGGCTGGGCGATCTGGCTTTGGGCGCAAGGCACAGCCTCTGTCGGTGTTGTGGCGGCGGCAACCGCACTCACGCTGCGACTGAACGCGATGACCGGCTGGATCATGTGGGCGCTCAGTTCCTTCTTCCGATCCTTGGGCGTTGTGTCCGAAGGCATGGAAACAATAGCGCAGCCCATCGCATTGGTGGACAAACCGGATGCGAAACCGATGAAGTTGACGGTCGGATCGAGATCAAAGACCTCGCCCATCACTATGGTGGTGCGGTCAGCGGTTTGAATGGGTTGAGCCTGACCGTTGAGCCGGGCGAGAAAGTTGGCATCGTCGGCCGCTCCGGTTCCGGCAAATCGACATTGGTGAAACTGCTTCTGCGCTTCTATGAGGCCGAGGCGGGCGATATCCTGATTGACGGTCAGAATATCCGCGATGTCATGCAAGACAGCCTGCGTCAGCATATCGGCATGGTCAGTCAGGAAAGCACCTTGCTGCACCGCTCCGTGCGCGACAACATCCTCTATGGCCGCCCCGATGCGACAGAAGCGGAGATGATTGAAGCCGCGGAGCGGGCGGAGGCTCATGCCTTCATTGGGGACCTCAGCGATCCGGAAGGCCGACGCGGCTATGAAGCGCAAGTGGGTGAGCGTGGCGTCAAGCTGTCCGGCGGACAACGACAGCGGATCACGCTTGCAAGAGTTATCTTGAAAGACGCGCCAATTCTGGTGTTGGACGAGGCCACAAGCGCGCTCGACAGCGAGGTCGAGGCCGCTATTCAAGACACGCTCTATGGTGTGATGGAAGGCAAAACCGTGATCGCAATTGCGCATCGCCTCTCCACCATTGCGCAGCTCGACCGGATCGTCGTGATCGAAGATGGCCGGATCGTAGAAAACGGAACGCATGAAGCGCTTTTGGCGCAGGATGGGCTATATGCTGGCTTCTGGCAGCGCCAATCCGGCGGCTTCCTTGACACCACGGAGGCGGCGGAATGATCGCATTTCTGGTCCGAAAGGTAGAACCGATCCTCGACCGCCTTGGCGGGTCTATCAACGCGTTTCAACCCGCAAAATCTCCACCACCGCGCACGCTTTGGGCCTTCTGCAAATGGTGCCTTGATGGGTCTTGGCCGATCCTCTTTCTCGCCGCCTGCGTTTCAGCCATTGCGGGCACGATGGAAGCCGCCACAGCGATGCTTCTGGGTTGGGTGATTGATGCAGCCGCAACGACGGAACCCACGGCATTCTTTACAGAGAACTGGGCGTTGGTCGCGGTTTTCATCTTCTTCTTCCTCGTCATTCGGCCCTTGTGTTTCGGCGCAAGCGCGGCCTTCAATGGCATCGCTGTACCGCCCAATATCTACCCTTTGATCCAAAGCCGTCTGCACCGCTGGACGCTTGGGCATGCCATTGATTACTTTGACAATGATTTCGCAGGCCGCATTGCGCAGAAGCAAATGCAAACGGCGCGTGCGCTGACCGATGTGACGGGTGAGACGATCAACGTTGTCGCTTTCGCGCTTGCCTCTATCGGAGGATCGGTCCTGCTCTTGCTCACGATAAACGGCTGGGTCGCATCTACGCTTCTGGTTTGGCTGGTGGGATATGTCGCCATGATCCGTTGGTTCATGCCGCGCATCCGCAAACGCTCCGCCGCGCGGGCCGGTGCGCGCACGATGGTGACGGGTCAAGTCGTCGATACGATCACAAACATCAAGACGGTGAAGCTGTTTGGCCATTCGAAATTCGAGGATGAATCCTCCCTAGAGGCCATGGCCGTCTTCCGAAAGCGCGGACTGGAGTTCGGGCATTTGTCGACCGGATTTCGCTTCGCATTGATGACGACAGCCGGGATCCTGCCTGTGATCCTGATCGGCAGTACAGTCATGCTTTGGCAGACCGGTGGCGCCACACCGGGCGACATTGCCGCTGCCGGTGCCGTTTCCATTCGGATCGCACAGATGACAGGCTGGGTCAGCTTCTCCTTGATGGCGATGTACGCCAATATCGGCGAGATAGAGGATGGCATGCGTACTTTGACGCCACCGCATGGACTGCTTGACGCACCTGACGCCCCCCGCCTGACCGTCACAGAGGGCCATGTTGATTTCGACAATGTCACCTTCAGATACGGGCGCGATATTGGCGGCATTGATAATATTGCGCTGTCGATCCAACCGAATGAAAAACTCGGCCTCGTCGGTGCGTCGGGCGCTGGCAAATCGACGCTCGTCGCCCTTCTTCTCAGGCTCTATGACAGCGAACACGGCACGCTGACGATTGACGGGCAGGATATTCGCGCAGTCACGCAAGACAGTTTGCGCCAGCAGATCGGTATGGTCACGCAGGAGACCGCGATGTTCAATCGCTCTGCCCGCGACAACATCCTCTACGGCCGTCCGGACGCGAGCGAGGCTGAGATGATCGCCGCCGCGCGCAAAGCCGAAGCGCATGAGTTCATTCTGACCCTCGAAGATCACAAAGGGCGCAAAGGCTATGATGCGCATCTGGGGGAGCGCGGCGTGAAGCTTTCGGGCGGACAACGCCAAAGAATCGCAATTGCGCGGGCCATTTTGAAAGATGCACCGATCCTGATCCTTGATGAGGCGACAAGTGCACTGGATAGCGAGGTAGAGGCCTCCATCCAATCCGCGCTGCAGATCGCGATGGAGGACAAGACGGTCATCGCGATTGCCCACCGTCTGAGTACAATCGCGCGGATGGACCGGATCGTCGTTCTGGAAGATGGCAAAATCGTTGAACAAGGCACGCATAGCGACTTGCTCGCGTTAAACGGGCTTTACGCCCGTTACTGGCAACGGCAGTCAGGTGGCTTTATAGGACTTACCGAAGCAGCCGAGTAATCCCATGACCTTGACGATCACCCGCTTGACCGCCTCCGGCCTTGGCATGGCCGGTGATCAAGGACCGTTCCCACGAGTGCTGCCGGGGGAGGTCATCGAACCGCTTGAGAACGGGACCGCACGGATTGTCACGCCGTCATCAGATCGCGTCAAAGCACCGTGCCGTCATTTCAAGGGCTGCGGCGGTTGCGCGATGCAGCATGCCTCCGACGATTTCGTGGAGGATTGGAAGACCGATGTGATCCGCAATGGCCTTGCTGCGCGTGGGATAGCAACTGAGATTCGCCCGATCCTGACCTCACCCGCCGAAAGCCGCAGGCGCGCTGCTTTACATGGCAAGCGTACGAAATCGGGCGCAATGATCGGCTTTCACGGCCGTGCCTCTGACGTTCTGATCGAAACGCCGGATTGCCAGGTCCTCGACCCGCAGATACGCGCAGCCCTCCCGGTACTTGGCGCTCTGACCGTGATTGCGGCCTCCCGCAAGGCGGAGCTGGAGCTGCGCGTGAGTGTCTCAGAAAACGGCATTGATCTGGACATGCGAAACTGCAAACCGCTGGACCCCACAGCGATCAGCCAGGTCGCAGCATTGGCAGAAGCGCATAAATTCGCCCGCATTGCATGGGATGAAGAGGTCATCGCGTTGCGTGCGCTACCACACCAGCAATTTGGCTCAGCAAATGTCTGCCCCCCACCCGGCGCGTTTTTGCAGGCAACGGCGCATGGCGAGCAGGTTTTGAACCGCTGTGTGGAAGAAGCTTTGGGTGATGCCAGAAAAATCGCTGACCTGTTTTGTGGTTGCGGGACCTTCACGCTGCCGGCGGCTGCGAAGGCGGAAGTCTGGGCTTTAGAGGGGGAAGGTGCACTGATCAGAGCGCTTGATCATGGGTGGCGAGAGGCAGAAGGGTTAAAGAAGGTCACAGCCGAAGAACGCGACCTTTTTCGCAGACCGCTCCTCGCGCCTGAGATGCGGGGCATTGAGGCTGTTATCGTTGATCCGCCCCGCGCAGGCGCAGAGGCGCAAAGCATCGAACTGGCCCGCTCAGATGTCCCACGCATCGCCGCAGTCTCCTGCAATCCGGCGAGTTTCGCGCGGGACGCAGAGATTCTGACCTCTGGCGGCTATGACCTTGACTGGGTGCAACCTGTCGATCAATTCCGGTGGTCAAGCCATGTGGAGCTTGCAGCACAGTTCACGAAGCCCCATACCTCAACAAAGCAAAGACAGGTGGTTTGATAATGTCTCAGCAGAAAATGCAGGTCTGGCTGGATCGCAAGATCGTACGATATACAATCCTCGGGGTCATCCTTTTCAACGCCATTTTGCTTGGTCTGGAAACGGTGCCACCGGTCATGAACGCAGTCGGCGGATTGATCCATTTGCTCGACACGCTCTGCCTAGCTGTCTTCGTGGCCGAGCTTGTCCTGAAACTCTATGCTTTTGGTTTGCGCTTCTTCAGAAGTGGCTGGAACATCTTTGACTTTGTTATTGTCGGTATTTCGCTGGTGCCCGCTGCGCAAGGCCTGTCTGTATTACGTGCGCTGCGTGTCTTGCGCTTGCTGCGGGTTGTCTCCGTCGCGCCATCACTGCGCCGCGTCGTCGATGGGCTGATCACTGCTCTGCCCGGCATGGGATCGGTCTTCCTGCTGATGGCGCTCATTTTCTACATCGGGTCTGTCATGGCAACGAAACTGTTCGGCGCCACATTCCCCGATTGGTTCGGCGATCTCGGCCGATCAGGATATTCACTGTTCCAGATCATGACGCTCGAAAGCTGGTCTATGGGCATCGTGCGCCCTGTGATGGAGGTCTACCCCTATGCTTGGGCCTTTTTCGTGCCCTTCATCATGGTCACGACATTTGCTGTTGTGAACCTTCTCGTGGGTCTCATCGTGAACTCCATGCAAGACGCACATTCGGAGGAAGACAATGAGAGGACGGACGCCTATCGCGACGAGATCAAGGAACGCCTGGAACGGATCGAAACGATGCTCAAGAAGCGCTAATTCCGTCCAAGCGCCTGCCGAATTGTATCAGCGATGTGCGCGGCGTTGAGCCGAGCCATATCATACATCTCATTCGGGCTGGCTTGGTCGATGAACATGTCCGGCAAGACCATAGAGCGGAAGATCAGTCCCTTATCGAACACCGCCTCATCGGCCAGAAACTGCGCAACTTGGCTGCCGAAGCCTCCGACGGCTCCTTCCTCAATCGTGATCAAAGCCGCATGGTTGCGCGTCAGATCAAGGATCATCTCCCGATCAAGCGGTTTGGCAAAGCGGGCATCGACGATGGTCGGCGTCATGCCCTGCTCGCACAATTGCTCTGCAGCCAGTCGGACCTGGTGCAAGCGCGCTCCAAACGACAGCACTGCAACTTCAGCGCCAGTTTGAACAAGCCGGGCCTTGCCGATGTCCAGAATGCGGCCCCGCTCAGGCACGTCTGCGCCCTGACCCGCGCCGCGCGGAAACCGGAACGCGATGGGCCCGTCATCATAGGATGCAGCCGTGGCCACCATATCCGCCAGTTCCGCTTCATCGGCTGCGGCCATCACAACCATGCCGGGTAAACTCGCCAGAAAGGCAATGTCGAAAGCGCCGGCATGTGTAGGGCCGTCAGCACCCACCAGTCCCGCGCGATCAATAGCGAAACGGACCGGCAAACCCTGCACGGCTACATCATGCACCACCTGATCGAAACCGCGTTGCAGGAAAGTAGAATAGATCGCACAGAACGGGCGCATGCCTGCGGCAGCAAGCCCGGCGGCAAAAGTGACACTGTGCTGCTCTGCGATACCCACGTCAAAACACCGATCCGGGAACCGCTTGGCAAAGGTGTTCAATCCTGTCCCATCCGGCATCGCGGCGGTGATGGCGACGATCCGGTCCGAAGTCTCCGCCTCCTGCACAAGCGCCCTTGCAAAGACAGAGGTGTAACTGGCCTCGCTGGGCGCGGATTTTTGCTGTGCCCCTGTCCTTACGTTGAACTTTGCCGTTGCATGACCCTTGTCGAAGGCTTCCTCCGCCGGGGGGTAGCCTTTGCCCTTCTTTGTGACCACATGCAGCAGTACCGGCCCCGTGGCCGTCGCTTTGACATCCCGCAAAACACGCAAGAGCTGCGGCAGGTCGTGGCCGTCAACAGGCCCGGTATAGGCAAAACCGAGCGCCTCGAAAAAACCGCCTGCGCGCCCGCTGGCCAAGCCGGAAATATGCCGCGCCATGGCTCCGACTGGTGGCGCGATGCTCATGGCATTGTCGTTGAGAATGACAATCAGGCGTTTGCGCAGATCACCGGCATTGTTCATCGCCTCGTACGCCATGCCTGCGCTCAACGCGCCATCGCCAATCACAGCAATGCAATCCCCGACAGGCGCGCCGAGATCACGCGCAACAGCCATCCCCAGCGCTGCAGAGATCGAGGTAGAGCTGTGGCCCGCGCCGAACGGATCATACTCCGACTCGGCCCGCTTGGTGAAACCCGACAGCCCTGACTTCTGACGCAGACTACGCATCCTTGACCGGCGTCCCGTCAGGATTTTGTGCGGATAACACTGGTGCGCGACATCCCAGATCAGCGGGTCGCGCGGCGTGTCAAATACAGCATGCAAGGCAACAGTGAGTTCCACAACACCCAGCCCCGCGCCCAAATGGCCACCGGTTTCAGACACGACGGAGATCGTCTCCGCCCGCAACTCATCTGCGACCTGAGACAGTTCCGCATCGCTCAGAGATTTCAGGTCGCCTGGCACATCAATAGTGTCGAGAAGCGGCGTCACAGGCCTGTCATTCATGATCGACTGTCCAGTCCGATCACATATCGCGGGTCACGATGAAGCGGGCGGCAGCTTTCAGGTTCCCTGCCTCTGATCCATAGGGCTCCAGAGCCTCTTCGGCCTCATCCACCATTGCCAATGCGCGCGCTTTGGCCTCCTCCATCCCAAGCAGCGAAACGAAGGTGGCTTTTCCGGCGTCGGCATCCTTTTGCAACCGTTTGCCTGCCTTTTCTGCATCCCCTTCAACGTCGAGAATGTCATCAGCCATCTGAAATGCGAGACCGATGGCTTTGGCGTAGCGGCGCAGTGGATAGGGATCAGCCTGAGCCAGCAGTGCCCCTGCACAGGCCGACCATTCAAAGAGTGCGCCGGTTTTGCCATCTTGCAGCCGCGTGATCTGATCGAGCGTCAGGGGTGTCTTGGCCGTCTCCGCCTCAATGTCGAGAACCTGACCCAACACCATACCTTCGGCGCCCGCGGCCTTGGCAAGGCTCGACATCAGCGCGACACGGACATCGGCCGGACCTGTGCGTTCATCTGCTAAAATCTCGAAGGCCAGGCTTTGCAATGCGTCACCTGTAAGAACCGCAATCGCTTCGTCCCATTTGACATGAACTGTCGGCTGACCTCGCCGCAGATCGTCATCATCCATGCTTGGCAGGTCGTCATGAACCAATGAATACGCATGGATGGCCTCAATGGCTGCCGCGGCACGATCAGCCGCTGCTGGCGACACGCCATGCAAACGCGCGCCTTCCATCACTAGAAACGCCCGCAGTCGCTTCCCACCGTGACAGGTGTAGCGCATGGCGTCTGCGACAGTTCCCTCAAAGCCGGACATAGCGTCATCAAGTGCCAACTGAACGCGGGTTTGCGCATCTTTCAGCGCGTCGCTGAACACTTACAGACCTTCGACAGGTGTCGTGCCGGTTGCCTGCCCGCCATCGACGGTGATCGCGGCAACTTTTTCTTCTGCTTCGGCCAGTTTCGTCTCGCAGCGCTTTTTCAGTTCCGCCCCGCGCTCGTACAGCTTGATCGATTCATCCAGCGGCACATCACCGCGTTCCAGACGATCCACGACACTTTCCAGTTCAGCCATCGCTTGCTCGAAAGACAGGTCTTTGACATCAGTTTCGCTCATACGCCCCTCGCAAGTAAGACTTCCAGATGCGCCTTGGTCGACGCCGCCAAGGCCTGCAAATCATATCCGCCTTCCAAAGTCGAGACGATGCGCCCCGCACAGTGCTGATCGGCAATGTCGCACAGCTGTTCCGTCAGCCAAGCAAAGTCTTCTGTCGCCCAACTGAGGTTCGCCAAAGGATCATCCCGATGCGCATCGAACCCGGCAGAAATCAACAGAAGTTCCGGCTCAAAATCACTCAAAGCGGGAAAGACGATCCGCTCATAGGCCTTGCGCATCACGCTGCCGTTGGAGTCCGGCGGCAAAGGGACGTTGAGGATATTGCCGTCTGCGCCGCTTTCTTCCACGCGTCCACTGCCCGGCCAGAGCGGCATTTGATGCGAGGACACAAAGAGGGCGCGCGTCTCATCCCACAGCAGATCTTGCGTGCCATTGCCGTGATGCACATCAAAATCAACCACCGCGACGCGTGACAAGCCGTGACGATCAAGCGCATGCTTCGCGGCAATGG
Source organism: Pseudomonadota bacterium (assembly GCA_039195745.1). Lineage (GTDB taxonomy): Bacteria > Pseudomonadota > Alphaproteobacteria > Rhodobacterales > Rhodobacteraceae > Litoreibacter. The sequence goes on from JBCCVD010000015.1 coordinate 93,102, forward strand.
CGACATTGCCAAACAGACAAAAACCCATCTGTTTTGCAGTCTCCGCGTGATGGCCCGGCGGGCGCATGGCCGCAAAGGCATTCGCCACGTCACCGCCCAACACCATGTCGACGGCTTTCGTCATCGCACCTACACCGCGAAATGCCGCTTCCACCGAGCCGTTGGACATATGCGTGTCGGCATCCAGTGCCACCGCACCTGTCTCTGGCTCAGCCGCGATAATGGCGTCGATGTAGGTTTGTGGATGCGCCAGCAGGATGTCGCCCACTTGCCCGCGTGGCGCTTCGACACGCAACAAAGCGTCATCCTCGATTGTGTCAATGGCTGCATAAATCGCCATAAGGCGGTCGACACGTTCCGGATGACCCGGCGGAGTAACGTGTTGCAAGCATGCCGGGTGACTGAAAAAGGCGGTTGTCATGAAGTTCGGGCTTTCAACAAAATGAGATTAGTCCGGTGCAAGCATGTAGCCTGCCCCGCGGACAGTCTGCAGATATCGGGGCTGTTTCGGATCGGCTTCGATTTTGCGACGCAAACGGGTGATTTGCACATCTACGGCGCGCTCTTGCGCTTGACCTTTGTCGCGCCCCAGATCCTCGACCAGTTTGGCGCGGGAAACAGGTTCCCCAACACGGCCAGAAAAAATGCGCATCAAGGATACTTCCGTCGCCGTCAGACGGATCAGTGTTTCGCCCTGCCACATCTCCCCGCGGTCAATATCATAGCGAATATCGCCCAAATGCAGAACCTTAGGTGCATCATTGATCTCTTCGGTCTGGGGAACACGGCGCAAGATCGCATTGATCCGCAGCAGCAGTTCTTTGGGCTCAAAAGGTTTGGGCAAATAGTCATCGGCACCTGCCTCCAGACCTGAAATCCGATCGGCGGACTCGCCTTTGGCCGTCAGCAGCAAGATCGGGGTGTCCTGAGATTGCCGCAGTTCTTTGGTAAAGGTAATTCCGTCATCACCCGGCATCATCACGTCCAGCACGATCAGATCGAAATCAAGCCCGCCCAGAAGGCGCCGTGCATGCTCGGCATCGCGTGCAGCCGTGGTCCAGAATCCGTTTCTGGACAGGAATTGCTGCAGCAAGGTGCGAATGCGTTCGTCGTCATCAACAATCAGAAGATGCGCGTCATTCTGAGACAAATCCGCCATCACATTCCATCCTTCAACTGATCAAAGTGTTTGCGCATTTCGGGGTCCATTATCTCAAGCAGCACTTTGCGAAAACCCGCAACTGCTTCCGGCCCTGCCTCTCTGTAGGCGGCCCGCATGCGTTTGCGCTGCGCCTCGCTCAACACTTTTTCCAGTTCTTTGCCCGCCTCGGTCAAGTAGAGATGGCGTTCGCGGCGATCTTTTACACCGACTTTCGAGGAGACCAAACCATCCTCGATCAGTGTGCGCAACACGCGGTTCAAGGATTGCTTCGTGACGCCGAGGATGTTGAGCAGATTATTGACTGTCGTGCCGGGCGATCTGTGCACGAAATGCAAAGCCCTGTGATGGGCACGCCCGTAGGAATGTTCTGCGAGGATGCGATCGGGGTCTGCCGTAAAGCCGCGATAAGCGAAGAACATCGCCTCGATCCCGCGCCGCAATTGGTCATCGGTCAGAAACAGCAGACTCTCACCTCCTGGGGGTGACGACCTGCCCAATCCGTTTTCCGCCATGCTTTTTCCTTTGCGCATGTGATGCCCCGTTGGGCCCAAGTTTATGTCAGCCTTGTTGACTTTCCAAGGTGTCAATGATAGCGAATCTCAGCTTTGGTGAAAGAATATGTCCGATACGGGCATAAATCGCGCAATAAATGAAAAGTCGCAAATGCGATCCGTGAAAAGGAACAGAGATATGGCTGGTGGCTATGATGATCGTGACGGCGTCATCTGGATGGATGGCAAACTGGTAAACTGGCGCGATGCGAATGTGCATATTCTGACCCACGGCATGCATTATGCCTCTTCTGTTTTTGAGGGGGAACGTTGTTACAGCGGCAAGATCTTCAAATCGCGCGAGCACTCAGAACGGTTGATCTTCTCTGGCAATGAGCTGGACATGCCGATCCCCTACACAGTTGATGAGATCGAAGCGGCGAAGGTTGCTGTTCTTGAGGCCAACGGCTTCACCGATGCCTATGTGCGCGCAATTGCGTGGCGAGGTGCCGGCGAAGACATGGGTGTTGCGTCCAACCGCAACCCGGTGCGCATGGCCGTGGCTGCGTGGGAATGGGGCAATTACTACGGCGATGCGAAGATGAAAGGCGCAAAGCTCGACATTTCCAAATGGAAACGTCCAAGCCCCGAAACGATCCCCTGCCACGCCAAGGCAGCCGGCCTTTACATGATCTGCACGATGTCGAAGCATGCCGCAGAGGCAAAAGGCTGCTCCGATGCGATGATGTTCGACTACCGCGGCTACGTGGCAGAGGCGACAGGTGCGAATATCTTCTTTGTCAAAGACGGCGAGGTGCACACGCCGGATCCAGATGCATTCCTGAATGGCCTGACCCGTCAAACCGTGATCGGCATGCTGAAGGACCGTCAGGTCAAAGTGCATGAACGCCATATCATGCCCGAAGAGCTTGAAAGCTTCGAGCAATGCTGGCTCACAGGCACAGCAGCCGAAGTCACGCCCGTCGGACAGATTGGCGATTACAGCTTCGAAGTCGGCGCCCTGACACGCGAAATTGCGGAAGGCTATGAAAAGCTGGTGCGCGCCTAGGCGACATCCCCACGCTCAATGCGCAGAAACTGGCGTATCTTGGATGCGCTGGTTTTGTCAGCGGGTGCCCGTTGCTGCAGCGCGAGGCTTGCTGCGGCGGGACGTTTTGCGCGATCTTTCAGATAAGCGTGGCGCAGGGCTGTCGGGGATTGAGACGGGTCGGACTTGTCAAGGACATGCTTCATGGTCAGAACCTCCATTTGGTTCTTGGATCATAGCACAGGTGCGGACGTAGACGAAGGGCCTAGCCCTGCGGGGTCATGACCTTGCGACCTTTCGCGCGTTCCAACCCAAGCTGCCGTTCTCGCCAGATGATCAAAACACCCGCCAGGACAATCAGGGCAATGCCGAGCAGCATGACCAGCGTGGGCACCTCCGCAAAGACGAAATAGCCGATGCCGATGGCCAACAGGATTGAGGAATACTCAAAGGGTGCGACGACCGAGGCGTCGGCGTAACGATAGCTGGATGTCAGGAAAATCTGACCAATGCCACCAACCAGACCCGCGCCGATCAAAACCGTGAACTCCGTCGCCGTAGGGATCACCCAACCGAATGGGATGGTGATCAAGGACAAGGTGGAAGCAGTAACACCGAAGTAGAACACGATGGCAGATGTCGGCTCTGTCGCCGTCAATTTCCGGACAAACACATGGGCCAGAGCTGCCATGACGGCAGAACCAAAGGCCACCACGGCACCCAAAGCCAGATACGGATCGACGCCAGCTTCAGTGAACGCAGTCAAGCGCGGCCACATGATGACAAGCACCCCCGTCATACCCAGACCCACCGCTGTCAGCCGGAAGACCCTGACGCGCTCACCCAGAAACATGGCCGCAAAGACAACCACCAGCACCGGCTGGGCGTATTGAATGGCCTTCACCTCGGACAGAGGAAGAAGCCCCAGCGCTGCAAAACCAAGGCTCATCCCCATCGTTCCGACCAAACCGCGCCACAGGTGCCCCATGGGGTTTTGGGTCTTGAACCCGGTGCGCAGCTCACCGCGCCAGATCACCCAAACCACGATGATCGGCAACGCGCAGAAAGAACGAAAGAAGACGATCTGTCCCGCTGGTACCGTATTGCTGGCGATCTTGACCAGGGTGGCCATGAGAATGAAGCAGATCACTGCGCCAAGTTTGGAGCCAATCGCAAGCGCGATGTTTTGCTGTGGCTTCGGGGGCATGAGTTAGAGGAAGACCCTCTCTATCGCCCAATACGCCCCGACAATGGCGATCAGGATCGAGCCGCAGATGGAGACCGCGCGAAACATGATATCCGGATCGCGCACCCGCATCTCATACTCGTCCAAGTCTGCTACTTGTGCTGCGCGCATGCAAAGCCACAAAAGCAAAGCCGCAAGACCGATAACCGTCAGCTGACCGATCTCAACGCCAATGTTGAACCCGATAAGACCCGCTGCGAACCGTCCGGGTGCAAGGCCGAACTCGCCCAAAACTGAGGCGAACCCAAGACCATGGAGCAAGCCGAACCCGAAAATAATGAACGGCCGCCACCAACTGATCCCACGCGCGAACAGGTTCTCGACTGCGACATAGACGATAGATGCGGCAATCAGCGGCTCAACCACGCTGGCAGGAACGGTGACGATCTGCAAGCTCGCAAGGGCCAACGTGATCGTATGCGCCAGGGTGAATACGGTCACCTGCAAGATCAACGGCCGCATTTTCATCGAAAGGAGGAAAAGCCCCAAAACAAAAAGGATGTGATCCAGCCCTTTCGGAATGATGTGATCGAAACCAACTGCAATATAGCGGACAAAGACCGCGCCTGCGCTTTCTGTCGCTATGCCGACACGCGGCAACGGATCGCTCAATGCCCCCCGGTCGAGCATACCGGCATAGGCGTCCTCTCCTGCTCCGAACTGGCGCACGATGATCGGACCGTTGGCCGCGATCCAGCCGACCTGCACGTCACTGCCATCGTCGGGCAAGGTCCCGGAAAGCCCGACCACCGTGTCGCGCGGCAGATCCTGATCGCCTTGCGGCTGCACATCGACAGTGTCCAGATCAAGCAAGACAAGCGTTCCGCCCGCATCGACGATCACGCCCTGACGCAAATTCGGCCAAGCCTGCTTCAGCCTGCCGGCGATCTCCTCATCGGGCAAGGCGCGCAATTCATCATATTGCGCAGCTTGTGGCGCATCATCTGTGTCCTCAAGACCCTCAAGATCAATGCCCGCCAAAAAGCTTTCGGCACTGAGCGTGATTTGAAATGAAATTTCCCCCTCACTCAGCGACACATCTGCAATGGCAGGACGGATTTCATGTGCGCCGACCTCAGACAGGAACGTGAACAGCGCCACCATTGACATGAGGACCGTGAAGGTCACCCTTGTCACAATTGACTGCGATAGGTGTCTCATGCGACTGCTCAACTCCGCTTTTACGACTGTATGTTTAATACTTAGCACGGCCGCTGCCGCTGCTCACGAGTTCTGGATCGAACCTCAGGCCTATCAGATACAACCCGGCGCAGAGATCAAGGCAGATCTGAGGGTTGGAGAGGAATTTAGCGGGTCAAGCTATCCCTATCGGCCGTCGCAAATCACGCGTTTTGATCTGCTCCAGAATGATGAGACGCGCGAAGTGACAGCGCGCATTGGCGACAACCCTGCGCTCGCAATGCCCGTCACAGAGGATGGTCTGTTGATTATCGTGCATGAAACTGCGGACAGCCGATTGACCTACACCAAGTTTCAAAAGTTTGAGAAATTCGTCGCACACAAGGCCTTTCCCGACGTCATTGCACAACATGATGCACGCGGAATTAGCCGCGAGAAGTTTGTTGAGACCTATCGCCGATACGCCAAATCACTCGTCGCGGTTGGTGATGGGAAAGGCGCGGACGGTCCTGTGGGTCTGAAGACGGAAATCGTTGCGCTCGCAAACCCGTATGTCGGATCGATTGAAGAAATGCCGGTTCAAGTGTTGCTGGATGGCGCACCAAGAACGAGAACACAGGTCGAACTATTTGAGAAATCACCGGATGGCAAGGTCAACGTCACGCTTCACATGACAGACGGGGATGGCAAAGCCATTCTGCCGGTAAAACCGGATCACAGCTATCTGGTGGATGCCGTCTGGGCTGAAGCGCTACCGAACGATGATGCAGAGGCTGGTCCGGTTTGGAAAACCCATTGGGCAGCGCTTACGTTCCAAGTCGCAAAATAAGGGAAGCCCCGGAACCGCGATGCGGCCCGGGGCTCATGAAAGTTTGTAGACCCGACACAACAATCTGGGTGGGGGCTGATTATGCCGCGCCGGGCTGAGACTTAACTCGCTACAAGGGCCAGATATGAAGTTGGATTCGGGCGCAATTAAGAGCGGAATAAGAAGCTCTCGGGATAAGAGAACGGCAAATTCTGGGCAACGCTTGCTTTGCTGTGCAGCACAGGCCACTCTATCCCTATGAATGATGTCACACCGATCCAGAAACCCGGGGCAAAAGCCGTTGAACAGGTTGTCTTTCACCGGCTCGAACTGGGGCAGATCATGACGATATACGGCCGGATGGTGGCTGCTGGGGAATGGCGCGACTACGGGATTTCAATGCTGAAAGATGTTGCGGTTTTCTCGATCTTCCGCAGGTCTGCGGAACATCCGATCTACCGCATAGAGAAGCGCCCGAAACTGATGGCAAAACAACAGCAATATGCTGTGATCGGGATGGATGGCAGGATTCTGAAACGTGGTGCTGACCTGAAACAGGTCTTGCGCGTCCTTGAAAAGAAACTGATCCGCGCTGTCGAATAGCAAACGCTGCGCGTCTGCGTTCAAATTCCTGAAATTCAACGTTCGGGCACACGATCACTGTCAGTTTCTGCTGATCAAAGCGCAGCTTTGTTTGCAAATGCGCAGTCACTCAAAGCCCAAACACGACACATCACAAACTGGCATCGCCCTGACCAACTTTAGTCGCGACGTCGTAGCACACGCGCAACCGTCGATAGACGCGGTTGACGCTATAGGCGATCTCGTCCGCAAGCATCGCACCATCGAAATCCGGCCATCGCGCCTTGGCCATTTGGTGGCCGCACCATTGGAATGAAAAGGCTTGCTCAGATTGTAGGCGAAACCATTTCACCGCTCGCTTGCATCTAAGGCATTCGTGGCCATGACCGAAGCAGGTTTCAAAGAGGTGTGCTGGACAGGCCTCATCTGTAGGGAATTGCTGGAAGAACTGGCGCACACTGGTCTGTTTCATGCATATAAAACGAAAATACACTACCGTATGCCAAGGGGGTACACCCCATGGTTATCAAATTTAGACGATTGTTTTGAATTGCGGTGTGGAGTGATGTTGTTGCGATCCGTTCGCTGTCAGTATTGTAAATGATCAGGGTATTGATCGGCTAACTAAAACAGAGAGCGGCTTTGTCTTTCGTCACTTATCACAATCCTGACCGGAACTCTCAGAGAGTTGCCGCGCGGAGATTGCGGAGTTGCGCGCAGGATGTCTCAGTTTTCGAATTAAGTTGGCAGAATCGCCTGCAAAGCTTATGGTTAGGACGAGTATGCCAGTACTTAAAGGGACAGAGCGACATGACTCGCGACCTCGATGTATTTCATCAAGGTATCTACGAGCAGTCTTTCGAGGAAATCAGGACCCTCAAAAGGAACCTGCCTGAGGATGCAGTGATTTCACTCGCGCGCGAGGTTCTTCAGCGTGTCGCAGATCGCGGCAGCGTTATCAAAGTCGCCACGCCCACCCCGCTAGAGACCCAAGTCGAGGAACTCGCACAAGCGCTGATTTCGCATGATCCGCATGCGGGCGCAAACATCATCCGTACAGCGCGTGCCGACGGCGCGAGCCTTGAGGAAGTCTATCTACTTTATCTGGCTGAAGCGGCGCGCCTGTTAGGTATCTGGTGGGAACATGACCGCATCTCTTTGGTGGATGTGACAGTTGGCGCGGGCCGGATTTACGCGATCATGCGTGGTCTGTCGAAGCTGTTCCCCCTGGCAATCCATAAAGACCAGAAATCAGCCATGTTCACCGTCGTTCCGGGTGAGACGCATACACTGGGACTGAAAATGGTGACGGACCTCTTCCGCAAGAACGGATGGGATATTGATCTGAAAATTGACATGACATCGGATGCATTGGCCCAGGATATCCGGCAGTCCCACCCGCGTATCGTAGGTCTCTCTGCAGGCGGGCAGCATACGATTGCGACTTTGGCAAAGCTTATCATCAATATTCGCATCAATTCCCCTGCGACGGCCGTCTTGGTCAGTGGCCATGTGGTTCAGGATTCACCAGAACTGGTCAACCTGATGGGACCCGATGCAATTGCTTTCGATTTCGAAGATATTGAGCGGGAAATGGAACGGCTTTGGGTGCTGACAAATCCGGCTGACAAAACCCGAGTGTAAACTGAACATTACACTTGATGGGGGCATGTCTGTAAGGCTAAACTTACACCATGTCAGCCTCCGAGTCACTTCCAGCGCGCCGACTGCCTGACCCTGCTGCGATGCTGCGCCTGATCAAGCCGATCACATGGTTTCCGCCAATGTGGGCCTATCTGTGCGGTGTGATCTCTTCTGGTGTCTCTCCCTCTGGACAGTGGCTCTATGTGATCCTTGGAGTGATCCTTGCTGGTCCGGTTGTCTGCGGAATGAGCCAAGCTGCAAATGACTGGTGCGACCGTCATGTGGATGCGATTAATGAGCCCGATCGTCCGATCCCGTCTGGACGCATTCCCGGGCGCTGGGGCCTATGGATCGCGCTTGCCATGTCGGCGCTGTCACTCTTTGTGGGCTATCAACTCGGGCCTTGGGGCTTTGGCGCGACCATCGTCGGTGTGCTGGCGGCTTGGGCCTATTCGGCAGAACCCGTGCGCCTGAAACGCTCCGGCTGGTGGGGCCCCGGCCTTGTCGGCCTCAGCTACGAGAGCCTGCCGTGGTTTACAGGCGCCGCTGTTCTGGCCGCAGGTGCGCCAAGCTGGCCCGTCATCACCATCGCGCTGATCTACGGGATTGGTGCGCATGGGATCATGACGCTGAATGACTTCAAAGCGCTGGAGGGCGACACAAAGATGGGTGTGAATTCCCTGCCTGTCACGCTTGGCCCAGAGCGCGCCGCAAGGGTCGCGTGCTGGATCATGGCCGTGCCGCAAGTGGTGGTGATCGCCTTGCTTCTGATCTGGGGCAACCCGTTTTACGCGCTGGGCGTGACAGCGGTGCTGGTGGGCCAACTTTGGGCCATGCGCACCCTGCTCAACGATCCGAAAGCGCGCGCGCCTTGGTATAACGGCACGGGTGTCACCTTGTATGTCAGTGGCATGATGATCACTGCCTTCGCGCTGAGGGGCATGGTATGACCCTGAGCTGGACACAGATCGCACGGCTTGGCCTCGTTCAGATGGCATTGGGCGCTGTCGTTGTGTTGACAACATCAACCCTGAACCGCCTGATGGTTGTTGAGTTCGCCCTGCCCGCGATCCTCCCCGGTATCCTTGTGGGCTTGCATTACGGCATTCAACTGTCGCGGCCGAAATGGGGGTTCATGTCCGACAATGGCGGCAAACGGACGCGCTGGATCATCGGCGGAATGTGCGCACTGGCTGCGGGCGGGTTCACAGCAGCATTGGGTGTCACACTTTTCGCGTCAGGGTTCTGGCTTGCCCTTGTGATATCTGTTTTGGCCTATGCGCTTATCGGGCTCGGCGTCGGCGCGTCCGGCACATCGCTGTTGGCGCTTCTTGCGACCACGACCGCGCCACATAGACGCGCAGCGGCTGCAACAATCACGTGGCTGATGATGATCTTTGGCATCGCGATGACCGCGGGGTTGGCTGGCTCGTTCCTCGACCCTTATTCGCCCGAACGATTGCTGACCGTTGTGGGAGTCGTTGTCCTGTCTGCTGTCGTGCTGACAACGCTCGCCGTGGGACGGATCGAGCGCAGTGTCACAGCGTCTCCACCAGAAAAAGCCGCACCTTTCATGGAAGGCATGCGCGAGATCTGGGCGGAGCGGAAGACCCGCAACTTCACGCTTTTTGTCTTCCTGTCGATGAACGCCTATTTCATGCAGGAACTGATCCTGGAGCCCTACGCGGGTCTGGTTTTCAACTTTACGCCCGGCCAATCCACATCGCTCAGCGGTGCGCAGAATGGTGGCGTCTTTGTCGGCATGTTGACTGTGGGCATTGCGGCGACAGGTTTGAAATGGGGCGCGCTGCGATCTTGGGTGATTGCGGGTTGTTTAGGCTCTTGCACCGTGCTTGGCCTGATCAGTTTGGCGGGGACCGGTGCTGTTGATGTGCCGCTGACTGCGCTTGTCGTGGCCCTTGGGGTGTTCAACGGCATGTTCGCAGTAGCGGCTATCGGCGCGATGATGGCCCTCGCTTCTGAAGGCCGTGGTCGACGCGAGGGCACGCGCATGGGTCTTTGGGGCGCCGCACAAGCCATTGCTGCAGGGTTCGGTGGCCTTACAGGCGCCGCCGCTGTCGATATCATGCGCCGGGTGATGGATGATGGTCCCGCTTTTGGGACCGTCTTCGCCTTTGAAGCCGCCTTATTTTTTGCGTCCGCTCTGATGGCGGCACGTATCATGGAAAACAGCCGCGCACAGCCAGCGTCGCTTGTCCCGGGGGAATGAAGCTTATGTTTGATGTTGTCGTCGTGGGCGGAGGGCCTTCTGGAGCCACAGCCGCGGAAGACCTTGCAAGATCCGGCCATAAGGTTGCAATGATCGACCGTGAGGGACGTATCAAACCTTGCGGCGGTGCAATTCCGCCGCGATTGATCGCGGATTTTGATATCCCCGAAAGCCAGATCATCGCCAAGATCAATACAGCACGTATGATTTCGCCCACACAGCGGGCGGTCGATATCCCGATTGAAAACGGATTTGTCGGCATGGTGGATCGCAAGGACTTTGACCCTTTCCTGCGCGCGCGCGCTGTTGCGGCTGGTGCCACCGGGCTGACAGGCACGTTTCGACGTGTCGAACGTGAGAATGGAAAAACCACTGTGATCTACCGCGATAAAGCCAGTGGTGAGGACGTCAGCATCGAGACAAAGTTGATCATTGGGGCCGATGGCGCGCGTTCCAATGTTGCCAAAGCCGAAGTGCCGGGTGGCGAGAAAATCAACTATGTCATCGCCTATCACGAGATTATCGAGGCCCCTGAAACCACCGAAAAGTATGATCCTCTGCGTTGTGATGTGGTCTATGATGGCGCAATCTCACCTGACTTTTATGGCTGGGTGTTTCCGCATGGAAGCTCCGCAAGTGTCGGTATGGGAACCGGCATTGACGGGGTAGATCTCAAACAGGCGACAGCCGACTTGCGCGCGGCCTCCGGGCTGAGCGAGTGCAAGACGCTGCGCAAGGAAGGCGCGCCGATCCCGTTACGTCCAATGGACAAATGGGACAATGGCCGCGATGTCGTTCTTGCCGGTGATGCAGCCGGTGTCGTGGCCCCGTCATCTGGTGAAGGGATCTATTACGCTATGCTCGGTGGGCGCGTTGCAGCCACTGCCGCAGCATCATGTCTTGCCAGCGGGCGGGTCAAGGATCTGCAACTGGCACGGAAACTTTTCATGGGCGAGCACAAGAATGTCTTTAAAGTCCTTGGCGCCATGCAGAATGCGTATTACCGAAGCGATGAGCGGCGCGAGCGTTTCGTGTCGCTCTGCCATGACGTCGATGTACAACGCCTGACATTTGAAGCCTATATGAACAAGAAACTCGTCGCGGCCAAACCGATGGCCCATCTGAAAATCGGATTGAAAAACCTCGCCCACCTGACCCGGCTGATCGCGCCGACGCGTGTTTAATTGGCTGCGATGATCCAAACATGGGCGAATGGAAAATTGCGCCCCTTCGAGAAACTCTCCGCTCATCGGTTGGGTTTGAAGCACAAGGCTGTCGCGGTCTTCGTCATGTGTGGTGACAGAGTTATGTTGCAGCAGCGGGGGCAGGATGTCTTCAATCTGACGCCCGGTCTGTGGACCAACACGTGCTCGGGACACCCCTACTGGGATGAAGACCCTGCGCATTGCGCATTGCGCAAGCTCGACGATGAACTCGGCATTCAGGGGGTCTATCCCCAGTATCGTGGATCGGTGGAGTGCAGAACGGATCTCGGCAACGGTGTGATGGACCATGAAGTCGTCGACATCTTTGTCGGCGAGGCCAGTGTGGAGTTGGAATTCTCCCCGGATCCCGAACGGGTCATGGCCACAAAATGGATGGATTACTTCCTGCTTGTGGCAGAGGTACAAGAGAATCCGCACCTTTATTCGCCGTGGCTCGGCAGCTATCTGACCAGCTTCAGCAACATGATTTTCGGTGATTTGGCCTCTACCGGCTGATTTGTTAATCAATTGCCGAAATTTATTCTGCGCCTCTCACGCAGCGATTTTGCTGATTGATATCAGCGCGTAACATCGAATTCTGTCCTCGGGTAACACCTTGCACGCTGTCCACCCGCAGCGGTGCGTCATTGACATATTGCGCAATTTTCTGACTAATCCTGTGGCTCGGGAACAGATGCCGCCCTTTCCGAGGAATGACCGACATCTGTCTCCCGTAGCCAACAGGAGGTGTCAGGGGTCGAGACCCTGACGACATCGCAAGACCCAAGGGACAGGGCGTTGCGAATGCGTTTGGAAGGGGCCGGACGGCATCCGGCCTCCTCCGAAAGCTCAAATCAGACCAACATCATCGCTGATCTGGAGGGATGACCAAGGGGTCGGATCATCCGCCTCCTGCGACTGTTCATCCAGTAGATTTCTGCCGATCCACATGCAGATCAGGACAATGATCAATGTGACGGTGCAGAAAGCAAACGCGTATCCGGCGCCTTTCATGTGCAGCATCAGACCTTCCTGACGCAGCCGCGAGATAGGGTCACTATCTGTCTTCAGGTAGTCGCGGTCATGAGACATCACTTTTCCTCCTATCTATCTAGTGGCGCGTAGCCATGGTCTTGGGCCCAGACATACCAGTTGTCCACGACCGTGCCCGTCAGCAAGATACCGATCCCGCCTGTCAGCGTTGTCAGAACAGCGAACCACCACGCCCAACGGTGAATGCCTTCCATGGTCGCGTTGAACCCCATGGTCCAGCGCCAGAACAATGCCGCACGTTCCGAGGCCGTGCCACGGTCGACGATCTGCTCGATCTCCCGTTCACCGCCGTAACGGCTGACCGCGAGGATCGTTGCACCATGCATGGCGAACAGCAGGGCTGAGCCGTAGAGGAACACGATCGAAAGCGCATGGAACGGATTGTAGAACAGGTTGCCATAGGTCAGCGAGAAGAGGTTCGTCCAATCAAGGTGACTGAAGATCCCGTAAGGCACAGCTTCAGACCAAGACCCCATCAGGATCGGCCGGAACAGGCCAAGGACCAGGAACAGCCAGATCGCAGAGGCAAACGCCCATGAGACATGCTTACCCATGCCCAGCTCTTCAGCCCGCAGGTAGGTCCGTATCCACCAGGAGCAGACAGAAACCAGCAGGAAGAAAGAGGCAATGAGCCACCATCCGCCTTCTGCCAGCGGTGCAAAGCCAAGCCCGTATTCCTCTGCCGGCGGCTCAAGGGAGAACCAGAAGAGGTCACGCAGGAATACGCCCGGGTTGTAGCCGGCCTGCGCCCAGTAGCTCATGCCGACAATGAAGAACCACGCAAAGCCAGTGGCCATGGAGACGACACCGAACGGTCCCAGATGGATCGGGCCCAGCTGTGCGTTGCCGAACAGGCCTGCAAGTTTGCTGAAGCTTGCGCCTCTGGTGCGTTCCTGTGCCAGCGCCCCGTCGGGGTCGACCCCCATTTCAGGCGGGCCTTGAACCTGCACCTGGGTGAAGATGTTTTGGTACTCGGTCATCCGTTGACCCCCCCTTCAAGATCGACCCACATTGGCAGCTCGACCCACCAGTCCCACCATGTATCCCATGAGTCGAACCAGACGGTGCCGGAGATGACGATGCAGATTGCCGACCACAGGCCAGCTTGCAGTGCCAGGAAAAGTCCAAGGCGGTGAATACCCAATGGCCCGATGGAATAGCCGATCAGATCGCGGAAATACGTGTCCTCGTGATCAGGCGTTGCGATCTTGTTGCCGCGTCCTGTGTTGACCGCTGACAAAACGAGGCTGCCATGCAGTGCAAGCGCCAGACATGTCGTGAAGAAGAACGTGATCGCGACCATATGGGCCGGGTTGTAGTGGAAGTTGCCATAGGCGTAGCCGACATTATTCACCCAATCGAGATGGCTGAAGATGCCATATGGGAAGCCATGTCCCCATGCGCCCATCAGAACCGGACGGATGATAACAAGCGTGACGTAAGCCAGAATGGCAACGCTGAAGGCAAAGGGGACGTGATAGCCCATGCCCAGCTTGCGGCAAATCTCCACCTCGCGCAGCGCCCAGCTTATGAACGCAAAGGTCGCGCAGAGTGTGACGATCTGCCAAATGCCGCCTTCTGCCAATGGGGCGACCCCAAGGCCGACCTCCAGTGAAGGCGGCTCAATTGAGATCAGCCAGGGATTCCACGTATCCCCCAAGGCTGCGCCATAAAAAATCATCAATGTGCCAAGCACGGTGAAGAAGAAAGTCGTGACGCCAAAGAAGCCCACGAAATACGGTCCGACCCAGAAGTCGAATAGGTCACCGCCAATCAACGTACCGCCGCGTACGCGGTATTTTCTTTCGAAGGTGAGCTGCGCCATCTTCTGTCTCCTCTTGAGCGGGGCATACGCTGCCGCGC
>JBCCVD010000016.1:0-106508 GCA_039195745.1 Pseudomonadota bacterium
CGTGATCGCCAACCAGGTGAGCTTGATGGCTATCAGGCCGTCGATGCCATGCCAGGTTGGACGCTTATGTTCTATCCCCCCTGGGAGGATGGTCAGTACGATACTTAAAAGCCAGCATCCATTTCCAGCTCAGAAGGGCTCGGAGTTGCCATTCGCCAACATAAGAAAGGCCCCGTATCGGCGGATACGAGGCCTATACATAATGCGATCGGGGCTAGTTTTTCAGGGGTCCGATCAACATGATCATCTGGCGGCCTTCCATTTTCGGGAAGTTTTCGACTTTGCCTTTGCCTTCCGTATCGGCGGCGACGCGTTCCAGAAGCTCACGGCCCAAATTCAGGTGCGCCATCTCACGACCACGGAAGCGGAGCGTGATTTTTACTTTATCACCGTTCTCCAGGAATTTGAAAACATTGCGCATTTTGACATCATAGTCATTCGTATCCGTGTTCGGACGGAACTTGACCTCTTTGATGTCGATGGTCTTTTGTTTCTTGCGCGCCTCGGCTTCTTTTTTCTGCTGTTCGTATTTGAACTTGCCGAAATCCATGATCTTGCAGACGGGTGGGTTGGCGTTTGGCGAAATTTCCACGAGGTCCAGTCCGGCATCGTCGGCCATTTGCATGGCGCGAGAGGGCGAGACGACCCCTACATTTTCACCTTCGGCGCCAATCAGGCGGATTTCATCGGCGCGGATCCGGTCGTTGACGCGGGGTCCTGTGTCGCGCTGTGGTGGCGCGTTATGCGGTCTGCGGGCTATCGGAATAATCCTTGTATGGTTGTTGTGTTACGGGGTGCGAAGGTAAGGCCCCGTCACGTTTGGTTCAAGCGGGTTTTGGCCGAAATCAAGGAAAAGGGGAACGTTTCCCTGTTTTGGCCCGTTGTTCATCCATCAGCGTTGGCATAAGTCAGCCGAGCGGGGCACTGCGCCCTCCAAACCAAAAGGAATTCGAAAATGCGTAAGCACGTTGTATCTGCTTTTGTTCTAGCCGCTGTATTGGGGATGACATCTGTCGCGCCCGCGTCAGCCTTGGGCTGGCTCTTTGGCGACGACGAAGCCGCGGAAGCTGCAAAACAGGCGGAAGAAGAAGCCGCCAAAGCCGCTGAAGAGGCGAAACTGAAAGCCGAAGCCGAGGCGAAAGCCGCAGAAGAAGCCGCTGCCAAAGCCGCGGAAGAGGCAAAGGCTGAAGAAGAAGCAGCCGCCAAAGCGGCCGAGGAAGAGGCTGCAAAAGCGGCTGAGGCCGCGAAATTGGCTGAAGAAGAAGCGGCCAAAGCTGCAGAAGAAGCCAAGATGAAGGCTGAAGAAGAAGCCAAAGCGGCTGAAGAAGCGGCGGCCAAGGCGGCTGAAGAAGCCAAAATGAAGCTTGAAGAAGAAGCGAAGGCTGCTGAAGAAGCGGCTGCCAAAGCCGCAGCAGACGCAGCAGCGAAAGTCGAAGAGACCGTTGAAGGGGCTGCTGAGACCGCAACCGAAGCGGCCGATACAGCGACGGAAGCCGCAAGCGAAGCTGCCACAGAGACAACGGAGGCGGCGAGCGAAGCGGCAGAGGCAACGACTGAAGCGGCGACCGAGGCAGCAGAAGCAACCACTGAAGCGGCTGAAACCGCCACCGAAGGCGCGGCGGATGCAGCAGCTGATGCAACGCAATCCGGCACAGACGCGGCCAATGAGGCTCTGACTGTCGCGGGTTTCGACTACGACAAAGTCGTCGCTATGATTGACGAGAATGTCTCAAACCCGCTGCTCAGCACGACTTTGAAAACAGGCCTGCAAGCGGCGCGTGACAATCCCGACCAGCTGAAAGCGGCACTTGACGCTGTGAAGGCCGCGTTGGGTCAGTAAGCTCAGATCTTGCGAGATACGGCCGCGCTCCATCTTTTTGGGGCGCGGTTTTTCTTTACGGCTTCAATGGATCAGCCAACGAATGCTTTCTCCACGACATAGTGCTTGGGATCGCTATTTGCGCCTTCCTCAAGCCCAAAGCCTTCAAGGATCTCTTTCAGGTCCATGTTGAGGCCGATGGAGCCGCAGACCATTGCGCGATCCGTCTCCGGAGACATCCCCTCGATCCCCAGATCGCGGAACATCGATCCATCTTGCAGCCGCGTCGTGATGCGCCCCATCACCGGGCTTTCTTCGCGGGTGGTCGTTGGATAATAGATCAGCTTCTTCAGGTTTTCCTTGCCGATCAGTTCCTGCATCATGTCGTCGCTGCGCAGGTTTTCGATCAACGCGCGACCAAAATCCAACTCGGCCACATCACGGCAGGTATGGGCCATGATGACCTGGTCGTAATCCTCAAAGGTCTGCGGGTCGCGCAACAGGGATGCGAACGGGGCAAAGCCGGTTCCGGTCGCAAAAAACCACAAGCGCTTGCCCGGAAGCAGCGCGTCATGCACCAGAGTGCCGACAGGTTTAGGGCGCAGAATGATCTCGTCACCGGGCTGGATATGCTGCAATTTGGATGTCAGCGGCCCGTCCTGAACTTTGATCGAATAGAACTCCAGTTCCTCATCCCAGGAGGGTGAGGCAATCGAGTATGCGCGCAGCAAGGGTTTCTGCCTGCCGGTCGTTGGGTCAGGGTCGCCCATGAGCCCAATCATGACGAACTCTCCCGAGCGAAACCGCAAACTCGCAGGGCGGGTCACCCGGAAAGAGAAAAGCCGGTCTGTCCAGTGCTTTACCTCCTTGACAGTTTGCGCATCAGGGAGGGTCGGGGTCGGCGTGGCAGGTGCGTTCATAAGGCAATCGGAAGAGTTAAAGACGGCTGGCAGAGAGCGAGCGATTTCAGGCGTCTTGCAGACTCATTCCGCAAGCAGTCGCGTGCAGCATATGGATCTGCGGGGGCGTGTCCATGATCTGTGACAAGTTTCCGTATGCGTCGCCGCTAACCGGTCACACGCACCGGTTTGCCATTGTCAAAATGAATGCCGCATTCCGTCTTTTCCTGACCACGCCAGCGGCCTGCGCGCGGGTCCTCACCCTCGGCCACTTTCGTGGTGCAGGGCGCGCAGCCGAGCGACGCAAAGCCGCGCGCGACAAGTGGATGGCGGGGCAGCGCATGCGCGGTGATGTAGTCCCGCAGCCGCTCTGGCGTCCAATTGGCGAGCGGATTGATCTTGATGCGCGGGCCGTTGTCTTTCTCGAAGATGCGCAACTGGCTGCGCTGCCCGCCCTGCGCGCGTTTGCGCCCGGTGATCCAACCGCCATAGCCTTGCAGCGCGCGCTCCAGCGGTTCGGTCTTGCGCAGCGTGCAGCACGCATCTGTATCAAATTTGTGCAAGAGGCTGTCGACATCGCGCGTCATCAATGCGCCGCGATCGGGTCGGATGGTTTGGACATTTGTCAGTCCCAGCGCTTCCGCGACCTCTTGCTGGTAGGTCAGGGTTTCGGCAAACAGCATTTCCGTGTCGATGAACAGAACCGGCGTGTCCGGGTTGATCTGCGCGGCCATGTGCAAAAGCACGACGCTTTCCGCACCAAAACTGGAGACCAGCGCAACAGGCCCGATCTGCACATCATCCAGCGCATGTTTCAGGATCGTCTGGGCGTCACTTTTGCGATGCAGAAGGTTGCGGCGTTCTGCGAGTTCTTTCAATGGCACGGGAGGGGACCTCCGGTTTGATGTGTCAAAAACGCTTGGGTCAGATAGCGGCTTCGCTTCTGTCGAGATCGCTGGCAACGTCCAAAGCGTCACGCGGGGCAAGACCCAGCATCACGAGGGCCGGGCCGTCAAAGCCCGCCTCACTCAACGACGGTTCCAACTCTGACAGTCGCGTCGCAAGAATACGTTGCGTTGGACGGGATGCATTCTCGATCACTGTGACTGCGGTGTCGCGATCTGCGCCGTGCATGAGCAAGCGGCCTTGGATGAACCTGGCGGAGGCTTTGCCCATGTAGATGGCGGCAACCTCACCGGGGCGGGCCAAGGCGCGCCAATCGTGATCGGCATAGCCGCGTGTGTCATGCCCGGTAATAAAGCGCACGGCAGAATTGCGCCCGCGTTTGGTCAGGGATTGCCCCAGCGTGGCCACGGCAGCGGAGGCGGATGTGATGCCAGGGATGATGGTCCAGCGCACACCGGAGGCTTCGCAGGCCTCGATTTCTTCGTCGAGACGCCCGAACACGGTCGGATCGCCGGACTTGAGACGCACGACATGCGCGCCGCCGCGTGCATGGCTGACAATCATTTCATTGATCGCGTCCTGACTGACAGACGGGCCGAACCCCGTTTTACCTGCCGAAAGCATCAGCGCTTCGCGGCGGGCGAGTTCCAGGATTTCGGGCGCGACAAGGCGGTCGTAGATCACCACATCTGCTGCATCGAGCGCTTTGCGGGCTTTGAGTGTCAGCAATTCGGGGTCACCCGGCCCGGCGCCGACCAGATCCGCCCAGCCGTCGCGCGTCGGCGCGTGCATGTGGCTGTCCAGCAGCGTGTCGAGCCGGGTTTGCGCGACCTCTGCATCCGCAATATCCGTGCTGTAATAGTCCGACCAGAAGGCGCGGCGTTTCGCGCCGAAGGGCAGGGCCTCCACTTTTGCGCGAAAGGCTTTGCCGATCCGCGCCATAAGCCCCAGATTGGGCGACAGGCGTTCTTCGAGGTCTTTCTTGATAGAGCGGGCCAGCACGGGCGCGGCGCCTTCCGTGCCGATAGCCACGGTGACGGGGTCGCGATCTACTATGGCAGGGGTGATGAATTGGCTGTCTTCGAGGTTGTCGACAATGTTGACCAAAGCGCCATCGCGATGGGCGAGTTGCGCGACGCGCGCATCCTCCGCATCATCCTCATTGGCCGCATAGAAGAGGGAGGCACAAAGCGCATCCCCCGGCTCCATCGCGCGCGCGATCAGCGTCAATCGGTTCTCATGTGCCCAATCGCGGATTTCAGGCGCCGGGTCTGCGCTTACGACGACCAGCTTTGCTTCGGTCTTCAGCAGCAGGCGCAGTTTCGCGAGGGCTGCCTCTCCACCGCCCGACAAAACAACGCGGCGACCTTCGAGGGCCATGAAAATCGGGAAATGCTTCATCTGGCTTATTCCTTGGCTGTGTTCTTCCAATATTTAGAAAAAATTCCTAATTAGTCCTACCCTTCAGCGCAGATAAGGAATATCGTTCTGATAATCCCATTCTCAGGAACGTGCGTTCCCGATCAGAAGGAAATGAGGAATGCCAGACCAACTCGACGCAACGGATCGGAATATCCTCGCAGAGCTGCAACGCGACGCGTCACAGAGTCTTGATGAAATTGCCAAGAAAACCGGCTCTTCCAAGACGCCAGTTTGGAATCGGATCAACAAGATGCGGGCGCGCGGCGTGATCAAACAGGACACCGTTGTGCTCGATGCAGAGAAGCTGGGGCTGGAGGCCTGTTTCTTCGTGCTGATCCGGACGTCAGAGCATGATGCGGCGTGGCAGGATACGTTTCTCAAGACCCTGCAAGCCCGCCCAGAAGTGCTGGAGGCGCATCGACTGGCCGGTGATATCGACTACATTCTGAAAGTGCGGGTGAAGAACGCGCGCGCCTATGACGAATTCTATCAGGCGCTGATAGGTGAAGTGAAGATTTTCAATGTGACTGCGCTGTTGTCGATGGAGGAGATCAAGGCGACGACAGCCTTGCCGCTTTAGGCGCTGCGTTCCAGCGCGATCAGGCGCCGCAGCATCGGCATGCTGACCCGCCCGTTGATCGCGATCCGCTCAACCAGAAGGAACGGCGTCCCGATGACGCCAAACGCCTCTCTGACGGCCATGGCCTGAGCCAGTTTCGCACTGGTCTGCGCTGAGAACATGTCGCGCTCCAACTGATTGAAATTCAAAGAAAGATCATCGCTGATCGTGCGGATATAGTCGCGGTTTATTCGCACGATGCCCGTGTTGAGTCGGCGATGAAAGGGCAGGTATGCGTCCTGCACCCGCGCAGCAATTGCCGCACGCGCACCAAGCTCGGAAGTCTCGCCCAAGAGCGGCATCTCCTGCCAACTGATGTGGATGTTCTCTTCTTCCCGACCAAGCTGGTTCAATTCTTTGCCGAGAACGCGGCAGTACGGGCAGTTATAGTCCGTAAAATAGGCCAACCGGACAAGATCTGATCGCGCGGGTGTTTCAAACAGCACCGCATCCATGTTTTGCGCGTTCAGCGTGAAGGCCGGTTCACTCTGCTCTGCGCCCGGTACGGTGATCCCGGCAAACGGGTCTGCAAGACCCGCGCTGAGCCCATCGGCGGAGGTCACAAGCTTGTGAAACCCGTCAGGCATCCCGTCAGTCGTAAAATCGGGCAGGGGGCCAAAACGATCCCACAGATCGCCGTTGCGGCTGAGCCAATAGGCCCCGCCAAGCAGGCCGAGCGTCACAAGTGCTCGCCGCGAGATCATCTATTTGGAAAGCGCATCCAGCACGCGCACCCAGGAGCGGATGCCTTTGTGAAAGCTCGACAGATCGTATTTCTCATTCGGTGAGTGGATTTGGTCATCATCTTTACCGAAACCGATCAGCATCGCGTCCATGCCCAAAATGTCCTTGAAATGTCCGGCGATGGGGATCGAGCCGCCGCAACCGACAAAAGCGGCCGGGTTGGGCCATTCATCTGACAAAGCGGCGCGTGCTTTCTCGAATGCGGGGTGATCGGTCGACATCTCGGACGCGCTGGACGCGCCGTGGCCCTTGAATTCTACGGTGCAATCTTCGGGCAGTTGCGCCTCTACGAAGGCGCGGAAGCTTTCGCGCAGCTTCAACGGGTCTTGCCCCGGCACCAGACGGAAGCTGATCTTGGCTGTGGCCTGCGCGGGCAGGACAGTTTTGAACCCGTCGCCCTGATAGCCGCCGCCGATCCCGTTGACCTCGCAAGTCGGACGCGACCAGATCATCTCCAACCCTGTGCGCCCCTCTTCACCAGCGGGAAGGCCAAGGCCCACCTCGCCGAGGAATTCCGCATTGTCAAAGCCCAGATCGCTCCATTGCTGCGCGATATCGGCGGGCAGCTCTTCCACGCCATCATAGAACCCCGGCACCATGATGCGGCCAGTATGGTCATGCAGCGACGCAATGATTTTCGACAGCACCCGGATCGGGTTGCGCGCAATTCCGCCATACATGCCGGAATGCAGGTCTTTGTTGGGCCCGGTGATCGTCAGTTCTTCGCCAAGCAATCCGCGCAGGCGTGTCACAATGGCAGGCGTGCTGTCGCCGAACAGACCAGTGTCGCATATCAGCGCCACGTCTGCTGTCAGCTCTTCCTTATTCGCCTCCATGAACGGGACCAGCGAGGGGGAGCCGCTTTCCTCTTCCCCCTCAAAGAAGATGGAGATTTTGGCAGGCAAGTCGCCCTTCACCGCTTTCCATGCACGACACGCTTCAACGAAGGTCATCAACTGTCCCTTGTCGTCAGAAGACCCGCGCCCGCGGATGACGCGGCCTTTTGCGGTGTCTTCCAATGCAGGCTCAAAAGGTGGCGATTGCCAAAGATCAAGCGGATCAACGGGTTGCACGTCGTAATGGCCGTAGAACATCAGATGTGGCCCGTCACCTTCGCCATGTGCCATCACCATTGGATGGCCGGGCGTGTCGCGCTTGCTGGCGTCAAAGCCGATGGAAGCGAGGTCTTCGACCAGCCAGTTTGCTGCCCGGTCGCAATCCTCTTTGAAAGCCGGATCAGTGGAGATCGACGGGATGCGCAGCAGCGCGAGCAAGCGCTCGACAGCTGCGTCCAGCTCCGCATCGACATGATCCAAAACGGTATCGACTGACATGATGTGCCCCCACATTGTCATTAATTCTGCGCAAGACCCTATCAGCGCGGCGGCTGCTGTAAAGGCAAACCGACAGGGGTGGAAACAATGCGCCGAACGCTCTGATGACTGGCGCGGAAAACGGTGCTAATCATTGAAAAACACGGGAATTACTTCGGGAAATGCTGATGAAAACACTCACCTTTTGCGCGGCCTTCGTCCTGATCGCATCCTCAGCTCTGGCAGAGCCGCTGTCTTTCAAAGAGGCGCGCAAAGCCCTGCCGCGCGCGAATGCCAAACCCGTGGTTGAGATGTTTCAGGCCAACATCCCGGAGACAGACAAGGCGCGACTGGGCGGAACGGACAAAAGCGTAGAAAAGCTTTTGCGGACGCTGGGTACGACTGTGCCGGCATACGGCGCGGTTGCCATTTCACCCAGCGAAGGCTTGTTTGTGGAGTGGCTGAACGGCGCGGGTCAGTTTCATAGTCTTGCGGCGGCCCGAGCGGCGGCGCTGGACTATTGCGACAGCAATCGCAAACGCGGCTCGGCCCCCTGTGAAATCGTTGTGCTGGTCACGCCAAAAGGGGCCAAAGCAGACGCCGCGCTGACATTGAGCGGCCCAGCCAACGCGGCTTTGCGCAAAGACTATCGCAAGCTCCAGGCACCCAAAGCGTTCGCGATCTCGGAAAAGACCGGCAATTTTGGCTTCGCGCGCGGTGATGGCGGGCGGGCTCTCAGCCGATGTGAAGCAGGCGGTCAAGGTGCATCGGATTGCAAGATCGTGGTGTCAGACTGAAGCAAAACCGCTGCCGTTAATTTTTCGAGGGGGTGGCAAATTGTAGCTTCGTATTCCGGCCCGCTTGCGGCTATATCTGTGCCAACATCCCATGCTGTTGCCAGGTAGAATATGTCCTACGAAGCCTCACTCGACCTCGCCCTGAACCGTTTGCATGAAGAAGGGCGCTATCGCACCTTTATTGATGTCGAACGTGGGCGCGGCAATTTTCCGGACGCGCTGTGGCGGCGCGAGGATGGCACCACCCGTGAGGTCACGATCTGGTGCGGCAATGACTATCTCGGTATGGGACAGCATCCGGTCGTCTTGGACGCGATGCATGAGGCGCTGGACACGACCGGCGCAGGGTCTGGCGGGACACGCAACATCTCCGGAACCACCGTTTATCACAAGCGGCTTGAGGCAGAATTGGCCGATCTGCATTCCAAAGAAGGCGCGCTTCTGTTCACATCGGCCTATATTGCCAACGATGCGACGCTCTCCACTCTGCCAAAGCTCTTTCCGGGGCTGGTCATCTTTTCCGACAGTCTCAACCATGCCTCAATGATCGAAGGTATCCGGCGGAACGGTGGCGCGAAGAAAATCTTCAAGCATAATGATTTGAGTGACTTACGCGAAAAACTTCAATCCGTTCCGGCCAATGCGCCGAAACTGATCGCATTCGAGTCCATCTATTCGATGGATGGTGATTTCGCCCCAATCGAAGCGATCTGTGATCTGGCGGCGGAGTTCGGCGCGCTCACCTATCTGGATGAGGTTCATGCGGTGGGCATGTATGGGCCGCGCGGCGCCGGTGTGGCGGAACGGGACGGGCTGATGGACCGGATCGACATTATCAACGGCACGCTTGCCAAGGCCTATGGCGTGATGGGCGGCTATATCGCAGCATCGGCGAAAATGTGCGATGCTATAAGATCATACGCGCCGGGCTTCATCTTCACCACATCGCTGCCACCGGCCGTCGCTGCCGGGGCCGCGGCGAGCGTACGATTCCTGAAGGAAGATCAAGAGCTGCGCCGCCAGCATCAGGAAGGCGCCGCAACGCTGAAATTACGTCTCAAGGGGCTGGGCCTGCCACTGATTGATTACGGCTCCCACATCGTGCCGGTTCATGTCGGCGACCCGGTCAAATGCAAGATGATCTCCGATATGCTGCTGGAGGATCACGGCATTTATGTACAGCCGATCAATTTCCCCACCGTGCCGCGCGGCACGGAGCGGCTGCGCTTCACACCTTCTCCAGTCCATAATTCGGTGAAAATTGAGGCACTTATCACGGCGCTCGACAGTCTCTGGGGGCAATGTGCGCTGAATCGCGCCGAGGTGGCCGGCTAATTTCACGCTCCCATAGATCGCCGTCGGTCTTTGTGTTAACACCATCCCACGTTGAGCGCGCTGGGGACGAATCGCAGCTCACGGGGTAACGATAAAACAACACAAAACGTGGCGGGCAGACGCTGATGCTGGGGCGAAGGTCACATCCAAAAACTGAAGAACCCGTCGAGGAGAAACGTGGCTTCGACGCGTTTGACCTGCGTCTTGGTGACATCATGCGCGGTGAACGCGCGACGATGGGCAAGTCCTTGCTGGATGTGCAGCGTGAGTTGAAGATCAAGGCCACCTACATTGCAGCCGTCGAAAATGCAGATCCTTCAGTCTTTGAAACGCCCGGTTTCATTGCAGGATATGTCCGGTCCTATGCGCGGTTCCTTGGTCTAGACCCGGAATGGGCCTTCCAGCGGTTCTGCGCTGAATCGGGCTTTACAGGTGTCGAAGGCCTCTCAGCCAATAAAGCAACGACCTCAAAGGCCAAATCGGCCTCCGCTGCGATCCGGAAACCCAGCGAAGACGCGATCATCAGACCAAATGCGCCCTATGCACCGATGGGGGAGGGATTGTTGTCCCGCATCGAGCCGGGCGCCATCGGGTCGGTGTCGGTCATGGTCGCGCTGATCGGTATTCTGGGCTATGGCGGCTGGACCGTTTTGCAGGAAATTCAGCGGGTCGATTTCGCCCCGGTGGAGCAAACGCCCGGTATCGTCGCGGAAGTGGATAATTTGCAGATCGCGCCGACTGAAAGCGACACGGGCAGCACCACGGCGGCTTTCGCGGCGCCCAGCGCAGATGCGCTGGACCGTCTCTATCGGCCGCAGGCCTTGGAAGCTCCGGTCTTGACCGCGCGCGACGGACCGATTGCAGCGCTCGATCCGAACGCCAATGGCGCTCTGGTTGGCACGATATCGACACCTTCAGCGCCCGCGGCGCTTGCCCTCACAGCAGTTGATGCGCCAGCCACGCCGCAGGTCGTCGAAACCGCTACGCCTGACGTCGTCCTGTTCGCCGTGCGTCCGGCCTGGGTGCGCGTGGCCTCCGCCGATGGGACGATCCTGTTTGAAAAGATCCTCGACGCAGGCGAGCAATACGTGCTGCCGCAATCTGACGAGCCGCCGCTGCTGCGCGCAGGCAATTCCGGCTCGCTCTACTTCAATGTTCAGGGCAAAACCTTTGGGCCCGCAGGTCCTGGGACATCCGTGGCCAAAAACGTCGCCTTGGGCGTGGAGGCGATCACGACGGCCTATGTTGAGGCCGATCTTGACGCCGACCCAGTATTGTCAGACGTGCTCACCGCGATGGCCGCAACCCCGGCCGCGGGCAGTGATGCGTCACCCCTGATCGCTGAGTAACGCTGAGCTCACCGCATTGAACCGGCCATGCTCATGACAGTTCTGAAATACGCTCTGCTCGCTCTCTTCGTGTTCATGGGGCTCGCGATGGCCTATGTGCGTCTGATGCCCCTCAACGAGGCACGCTTCCACATGGACCCAGAAACGGCGGAGCGACCATCCGTCCGCGGCCACATTCTGGTCCGTCAGGGGGCCGATATTTCACCACCGGAGTTTGAGCTGTCAAAGCATGAGCTTGCACAACGTGTTGAGGAATTGATTCTGACAACCCCGCGCACGTCGCGGCTAGCGGGCGATCTGACCGACAGTTTTGCAAGCTATGTCACGCGCTCCGGGTTTTGGTCTTTCCCCGATATTGCCAGCGTGAAAATTGTGGCTGGCGCCGAAGGGAAAACGCAGCTTTTGATCCTTTCCCGGCAAGTCTATGGGGTGGAGGATCTCGGCGTGAACCGGGCGCGCGTCGAAGGTTGGCTCAGCGCGCTACGTCCCTAAGATGACAGGCAATCACCTTGTTGCTCGCGCCACATCGGCACGTTCAGCGACATCTCACAGCGCGCCATAAAAATCCTGCCCCCCACATTCAGGCAGCGTGTCTGGCCCAGTTCAACCCGCTCCCCGCCTTTATCTGTGCAATAACAGTCTTCGGTCTTCTTGCCCTGCGCGACAGATTGCGTCGACAAAGCAGCGGCAAGCAATATGAACAAGACCAGATTTTTCTTCATCGTTTGAGCATAGCACAGTTGACCCTTTCGTGCCAATCGGGCAGCACTTCGCAGATGGTCGCATTAGAGAAACTCGCACAGATTACACAACGATTTGAATTCCTTGAGGCGCAACTGGCCTCGGGGAGCACGGATGACATTGCCGCCGTCAGCCGCGAATATGCTGAGCTCAAACCGGTCGCAGAAGAAGTCGCTGCCTTTCGCGCTCTGCTCGATGGGATCGAAAGCGCAGAGGCGATGCTGACCGATCCGGAAATGAAAGAGTTGGCGGAAGAGGAACTGGCAGAGCTGAAAGCGCAATTGCCGGAGGCGGAAGCGTCGATCCAGCTTGTGCTTTTGCCCAAAGATGCGGCCGACGCGAAACCTGCGATGATCGAAATCCGCCCCGGCACCGGCGGGGATGAGGCGGCGCTTTTTGCGGGTGATCTGCTCAACATGTACCGCCGCTACGCGGAAGACAAAGGCTGGAGCTTCGACATTATCGAGATGCAGGAAAGCGAGCTTGGCGGCATCAAGGAAGTCACAGCCCATGTCAAAGGCAACGGCGTCTTCGCCCGGCTGAAATATGAAAGCGGCGTGCACCGCGTGCAGCGTGTGCCGGTGACAGAATCGGGCGGGCGCATCCACACATCTGCAGCCACCGTGGCTGTCTTGCCAGAAGCCGAAGAGGTCGATATCGACATCCCGGCGACAGATATTCGCATTGATACAATGCGCGCCTCGGGCGCGGGCGGGCAGCACGTCAACACCACAGATTCCGCCGTGCGCATCACCCATATTCCCACCGGTATCATCGTTGTCAGCTCCGAGAAGTCACAACACCGCAACCGCGAAATCGCCATGCAAGTGCTGCGCGCGCGGCTCTATGATCTGGAACGACAAAAGATTGATGATGCGCGTTCAGCCGACCGCAAGGCGCAAGTGGGCTCAGGCGACCGCTCGGAACGGATCCGGACCTATAATTTCCCACAAGGACGGATGTCCGATCATCGGATCAATTTAACCCTTTATAAGCTTGATCAGGTCATGCAGGGGGACCTTGATGAGATTATTGATGCGCTGACGGCGGATGCACAGGCGCAGATGTTGGCGGATGAAGGTCTGTAATGCACGGCACGATCGGTGAACATGTGCGCGACGGAACGGCGCGGCTTGAAAAAGCCGGAATTCCAACACCGCAGGATGACACGGTGATCTTGCTGGCCCATGTGCTGCAATTGGACCGGACGCGGCTTCTTGCACAGCACGAAGATCAACTGACGACATTACAATTGGCGACCTTTCTCAACGCGATGGATCAGCGTGCGCTGCGTGTACCGGTCTCACAAATTCTGGGAAAGCGCGCGTTCTGGAAACATGAGTTCCAAATCTCCAATGCCGTACTTGACCCGCGCCCCGACACGGAAACTTTGGTAGAGGCGGCACTGACCACGCATTTCGACAGCGTGCTTGATCTTGGCACCGGATCAGGCTGCATCCTGCTCAGCCTGCTGGCCGAACGGGAACAGGCCACGGGGCTTGGTGTGGATTGTTCGCGCAAGGCGCTCGACGTGGCAAAGGCAAATCGCGCGGCTCTGGAACTGACGGAGCGCGCCACCTTGCAGCATAGTGACTGGTTCAGCACTGTTGAGGGGCGGTTTGATCTGATCGTCTCAAACCCGCCCTATATCACCGATGCCGCGTTCGAGATGCTGGCGCCCGAAGTCAAAGAACACGAGCCGCGCATTGCTTTGACACCCGGCGGTGACGGACTGGCCGCTTACCGCGCGATCACGCGCAAAGCGGCCGCCTATCTCAATCCGCAGGGGCGTCTTCTGGTCGAAATTGGCTTTGATCAGGGCAAGCCCGTCTCGGGCCTGTTCGAGGAGGCCGGTTTCAGTCAAATCCGTGTGCTGCCTGATTTGAACGGCAAAGACAGGGTCGTTGCGGCCAAAATACGCTGAAACTTTCCTCAGGCGCCACGAATCCTCTTGCAAATTTTGCCGAGGCGTTGTTTTACTGACCGGGTGAGGCGTCGGCGCGCAAGTGCCCCCTTACACTTAAGCCAAAAATAAGGTCTCGATCCTATGTCATGGGGACACCGCTTTGATTGCGGATAGGATCACGAAAAGGACAGACCGCTGCTTACAAGGCTGGAACCCACACCTCATGAGATCGCAAAAATCCCGTTCGCGCGGTAAGAACCGCAACAACAATCGTTCAAACGTCAATATCGTCAACCGGGTCTTTGACAGTTCCGGACCGGAAGGCAAGGTGCGCGGCACTCCGCAGCAGATTATCGAGAAGTACAATCAGCTGCACCGCGATGCGCAGCTCTCTGGCGACCGGGTCGCGGCGGAGAATTTTCAACAACATGCCGAGCATTACGCCCGCATGTTGGGCGATGCGCTGAAGGAGCAGGAAGCGAAACGCGAAGCGCAGGAGGCGCAGCAAGCCGCCAACCGCGAGCGTCAACAGCGCGAACGTGAAGAACGCGAAGCGCAACGCGCGGCCCAAGGCGCAGGCCAGCCGCAACCCGAAGGTGAGGCGCAACCGCAGCCACAGCCTCAACCCCAGGCCAATGAGCGTCCCCGCAAAGAACGCAAGCCGCGCAAGAAAGACGATGGCGACCGCGATGGCCTCGACCGGATGCTGGGCTCTGGCGATCAGCCGGATGTGATCGACCTCAGCGATGATGAGACGGAAAGTGGCTTGGTCGAGACGGTTGAAGCCGCGCCCAAACCCGCCCGCAAACCACGCGCGCGCAAACCCAAATCCGCCGCCGACGACTCCGCAGCGGCTGAGTAACTCAGCACGCGCGCAAGGCGTCATGCTTTGTTTTCAGTGCTTTCTCGCATGTAGTTAAAACTGGCGAGCCAAGGCGCAGAACCCTTCCAACGGCACCTGTTCAGCGCGTTCCGTCGGTTTCAAGCCAGCGGCCTGTAGCCGATCTTCGATATCCGGGGCCAGCGATTTCAATGCGGATCGCAGCATCTTGCGCCTTTGATTGAAAGCCGCAGCCACCACGCGGTTCAACAGATCAGCATCCGCTTCAAAACGCGGGGCAGGGAGTGCCTCTAGATGGACCACGGCGGAATGCACTTTCGGCGCCGGTACAAAGGCCTCGGGCGGCAATTCCATGACAACCCGCGGCGTGCTGCGCCACTGCGCGAGGACAGCCAGCCTGCCATACGCCTTGCTGCCCGGCTGCGCTGTGATCCGGTTGGCCACCTCGCGCTGAAACATCAGCGTCAGCGACTGCCAGAAGGGCGGCCAGTCTTTGGGCGTTAACCAGCGCACCAGCAGTTCCGTGCCGACATTATAGGGCAGGTTGGCTGCCACACGGATCGGCGGCGTCAAATGGGCAAGCGGGTCAACCTCCAGCGCGTCGCCGTTGATCACCTGCAACTGGCCGGGATAGGCTGCTGCGATCTCCTCCAGAGCAGGCAAACAGCGCGCGTCTTTCTCAATCGCCAGCACCCGCCGCGCGCCTTCCGCCAGCAACCCGCGCGTCAGGCCGCCGGGGCCGGGGCCAACCTCCAACACATCGCAATTGCTCAGATCACCGGCCTGGCGCGCGATCTTAGCCGTCAGGTTCAAATCCAGCAGGAAGTTCTGCCCCAAGGATTTCTTGGCTGACAGGGCATGCGCGCGGATGACCTCCGCGAGCGGGGGCAATCCATCTATTTGTGCCATACGCGTTGTCGCACCTCTGAACACCCGCTCATACAGCGCGGGCCTCTGCCATCCGCGCCGCCATACGGAGCGCGGCAATGGTCGAGGTTGGATCAGCGACACCTTGACCCGCAATGTCAAACGCGGTGCCGTGATCAGGCGATGTGCGCACAAAATCAAGGCCCAGCGTCACATTCACGCCACCTGCAAAATCAATCGTCTTGATCGGGATCAGCGCCTGATCATGATACATCGCCACGGCCACGTCATAACCCGCGCGCGCTTTTTCGTGAAACATCGTGTCAGCGGGCCAGGGGCCGGTGACATCCATACCTTCCACGGCCAGATCACGCAGACATTCATTCATCCAGTTGAGCTCTTCCTGCCCCATCGCACCGCCTTCACCCGCATGCGGGTTCACCCCGCAGATCGAAAGGCGCGGCGCCGTGATACCGAAATCCCGCCTCAGGGCAGCGTCTGTGATCTTCAGCGTCTTGCGCAAAAGCTGCGGTGTCAGAACGCGCGCAACATCGCTGAGTGCGATGTGAATGGTCACCGGCACGACCCGCAGCGCATCGCAGGCCAGCATCATCACGACCTCTTCCTTGCCGTCCAGATGCGCCAGAAACTCCGTGTGCCCTGGAAAGGCAAAGCCCGCACCATCCTGCAGGGCCTTCTTGTGGATGGGCAAAGTGCAAAGCGCAATGGCGCCACCGGATTTGACCAGATCAACCCCGCGCGCGATCACATCAACCACGCCCTGCGCATTGCGCGCATCGGGGCGGCCCGGGGTCGCGCCCCCCGCAAAATCATGTTGAAGCACGGGCAGGGGGCCTGCCGGATCAATCTCCTCGGCTGCGCTGATCCGTTGGGTGTCGCCTGAAACATGGCGTGCATCACCCAGCAGGAAAAAAGGCAGTTGCGATCCCAGCTGTTGCCAGGCCTTTTGCGCAATTTCCAGCCCGACGCCAGCGGGCTCCCCGCAGGTCAGGCAAATGGCGCTCATTGCACCTCAGCGATCACGGCATCGGCGCGGAGCTCTTCCAGAAAGCTGTCCGCGTAGGAGGCGAGGCGTTGATTGAACAGCTGCTCACGTACCTGATCACGCTCATCGGGCATCGGAAGCGGTTCTCCGTTATCGTCAAGCTGCACTTCGACCTCCGGTGTCTCCAGCGTCCGGCCGCACAGCATCAGATACAGTAGAAACGCCCCATCCTGACGCGTCAGTGCGGTGGAAACTTCATTGTCATCCAGCTTTGCCAGTTCCAATGCGATATCGCCGGGGACTTCGGCCGCTGCCTGCGTCACCCGCTCGAAATACTCGGGCGGCAAGGATTGCGCTGGTTTGTAAAGGTCATCGCATGTGTCGTAGCGGTCCTGCAATTGCTGTGCTTCCTTGTGGGCCGCATCCGACCTGCCAGCGGGGATCAGCAATTTGACATATTCGAGGGCCAGCGTGTCCGGCGCGTCGCCTTCGATTTCCTCAAGTGCGCGCAACTGAAAGATGCCGATACCGGGGCCCAAGGGGATCGGTTCGGTCACCTCGCCCGGGCCCAGCACCAAAACGGCGGCGCGCAGGGCAGGGGGCAATTGTCCGATGGGCAACCATTCCAATCGCCCGCTGCGACCGCGGGTCGGTGCTGCGGAATAGCGCCTTGCGGCTGCGGCGAATGCGCTTTCGGTTCGGATCGTCTCCGACAAACGCTGGATCAGCGCTTGATTTCGCTCCGCGCCGGGACCGGCTGCAGGCACGATGATTTCCGACAAGAGCACCCGGACAGAGCCGCGCTGGGTCGCAGATTGTGCCAAAGTCCGGTCAACCTCCGCCTCGGTCACCTGGGCGCGCGGGCCGAACCGGCCTTGCACGTAAGTGCGCCATGCCAGACCGGCGGCAACGAAATCACGGAATGTCTCACGCGCGACGCCTGCCTGTTCGATGGCTTGCACGAATTGCTCTGCCGTCAGATTGGCGCGTGCGGCAAATTCCTCCATGCCGACCTGCACTTCCTCCGGGGTGGGGGTAATGCCCGCGGCCCGGGTCGCGCTCAGACGCAGCCTGTCATCAATCAGACCTTTGCGCGCCTCAATCGCAGGATCGCCGGGCGCGCGCAGAAGGGTCAGGAACCGCGCCCGCTGGTCCAGCTCGTAATTGGTAATGATCGTATCATTGACGGTGATGGCCGTGCTGAACAGGCTCTGAGCGCTTGCCGCGAGCGGTGTCACGATCAGCGCGGCCGCGCAAAACATCTGAATAAGGAAAGCGGTTAACCTGTTGCGTGTCATGGGGCTGCTCGTTGTTTTTTATCCATTGCACATACGCGCGAAACCTTCCCCGCCGATCCCTTTGGCCCCAAATCCGGCCAGTTGGACAGAGAGGTTGAATTCCGTCGTTGGAGATACATTAGTCGAAGACGTGAAGCGGCGCGAGAGGGAAAGGTCGACCTTCGCACATTCATTCTGATAGCTGGCGCCAAGCCCTGCGCGTGTTGTGCGATCATCGACGAAATCGTAACGCAAATCGCTCGATAAGGTCCAATGGCGGCTGATCCGATATGCACCGTCTACGGCAAATTCTGACGTGTCCAGCGGCCGGCCTTCTGCGGCATCGGCTTCCAGCCACGCAAATGTGGAGCCGAGCTGAAACGTGTCGCTGTGCCAACTCATGCGCATCTCGTTGCGCGCCAGTGAAAACTGGTCGTCGAACAAGGCCCGGTTGATAAGATCGAACCGCTCGCCCACTTCGAGATGGGCGGCAAGCAGCCAATCAGAGGCCTGTCCCTGCAGACCGGTCGAAACGGAGAATTGGCGATTGTCGCGGTCCCGCACGATCCGGCCAACGGTCAACCCAAGCGACCAGCCGTCATGGTCCTCCCGTGTGTAGGTCACGCCGATATTGGCGCGGCGGCCTAGTTCCTGCCCGTCCACACCCGGAAAGCGGGAGAAGGAGAACAGGTTCGCCTCGTCAAATTCGACGAGCAAACTGTCTTCATTTGCAACCTGCCGTGTGCCCGCACTGCTGGCCCAGACGAGTTGAACCACCGGCTCGATCAGATGCGTGGCGCCAGCCGTGCGGCGCAGCATCGGCCATTTCCACTCGACCATGGCGTAGGGCGTGACTTCCGTGCTGTCATCAAAACTCAAGCCGCCATCCTGGCGCACTTGATACCAGTCCGAGCGGACTTGCGTTGCAGCCGCAAACAGCATCCCATTGCCCGTGACCCAATCCCGCCGCCAGTCGACAACGGCAGAAACGCGCGCCACATCGCGTGCTTGCTGTGTCAGGTTGATCGGCACATCTGCCCGGCGATACAACCCGCTTGCTTCCAGTTGCACAGACGCAATGCCGCCCGGCCAGCTTGGCGTGAAGCGACGTTTGTAGATCGCGTCCCCGACCAGCGTTGGCAGGGTCCGGTTATTGTCGCCAACCCGCAGCGATTTGTAATGCACAAGCTCGGCGCCGATGAATTCGTCTCGTCTCGCGCGATAGACCGCAAACGCACTGTCGAGCCGGTCCTTGTCGGAATAATCATATTGCAGCAGATAGCCCGGATCACTCACCGCTTCGATGTCGAATTCAAAAGTGAAATCGTGGGGCAGGGCGAATGTGCCATCGATGAAGATATAGCTGCGCAGATCCTCGGTCGCGGTGAGATTGTCACTGGTGGCCGCGCCGTTGATCTCAATCTCGCCGCTCACGAATTTCTGGCGGTACCGCGCTTCAAGCGTCTTAGAGCCGTTCGACGTGAACCACGGCGTCAATGTCAGATCAGCGTGATCCCCCAAGGTAAAGAAATAGGGCACTTTCAGTCCGACGCCGATATCACCATTAGAATGCAATTCCGGCAACAGGAAGCCGCTGGACCGCTCCACTGTCGGGTCGGGCAGGCGCAGATAGGGCCAGTAGAACACGGGCAAATCCAGCACACGGAAGCTGGCATTGTCGAAATAAAGCTGCCGTTCCTGCGCATCATGCGTGATCCGCTGGGCCCGGATTTCCCACAGCGGGATCGGATTATCGGCGCAGATGTTACAGCTTGAGGCGACGGTCTTGTAAAACTGCGAGTATCGCCCATCCGTGCGTCGCAACTCGTTGGATGCCACCTGGAGTTGCTGCGCGAACACGACCCGGGCCTGTGCCAGAATTCCGTCCTGCATATCGCCGGACAGTTCTGCAAAATCCGCGACGATGACGACATCCTGCCCGTCCAGCAGATAGAGCGGCCCGGTCACAAAAAGCCGGTCGCGTGCGCCATCATACCGGATGGCGCTGGCGCGAAGACGCACGCCATCTTGCAGCACTTCCACATTGCCGCTGGCCACCAACGTCTCAGCAACCGGGTCAAACCGGACCTCGTCCGCCACGAGGGAGGCTGTCTGCGCTGTGACCGCAACAGGCACGAGACATGCCAGCAACAGCCCAAGGATCACCCGCCACATGTCAGCCATCCTCCATGTGGAACAACAGTCCGAGCGACATGAAAATCCCGGCAAGCGGTGGCGCCCACGCAGCCACGAAGATCGGAATTTGACCATTCTGACCAAGCACTTGCGCGAAGTTTCTCAAGAAATAGATGGAAAATCCCATCAAGATCGCCAGCAGCACCATCATCCCGGTCCGCCCGAAGCGCGTATGGCGCATCGTGAAGCCCGCACCGATCAGCACCATCGCCGCCAGCAACGCCGGGTTGGCCAGTTCCATGTGCAGCCAGACGCGATGCTGCAGGGCCGAAAAGCCTGCACGCTCCAACTGATGAATGAAACTTGGCAATTGCCAGATCGGGATCGCCTCGGGGGAGCCAAAGCTGTCCCTGATTTGATCGCGTGTCAGGTCAGACGGAACCGTCAGTCGCGAGAATATCTCAGCATCTTCTTCGGCATTCGTCTCTTCGCCAAAGGTCCAGCGCTTGGCGACGCTGAGCTCCCATTGACCTGGTTGCAGAACGGCTTGTTCTGCATCAATCCGGTAGGTCGCAGCGCCCGACTGGTCAAAGCCATAAAATGTCACGCCAATGAACTGCGTCCCGTCCAGATTGGAACGTTGCGCGCGGATCACCACTTGCCCGCCGTCACTGGCTTGCCTCAACCATAGCCCCTCTGCACTGACGGAAGAGGTGCTGACATTGCCCGCATATCGCGCGGAGGCCAGTTCAAACTGCTTCGACGTGGCCGCCACGATCGGGTTCAGCACTGCAACCCCCAGCGCGCCGAAAAAGTAAGCCGTCAGGACAGGCGCAAAGAGGGAGCGGATGGCCGACCGCCCAGACGCGCGGCTGACCACCATCTCAGACGTGCGCGACAGGCCCAGAAACAGGGTGATCGTTGCCAAGACAGTGAGCAATGGCAGCATGCGATACATCGTGGCCGGCGCTTTGAGCAGCGCCAATTCCCCGGCTTCGATCATACCGACAGCGTCGCTGTCAAAGCGGCGCATCTGCTCGACCATGTCGATCAGGTAAACGATCCCGAAAAAGACCCCGAAAACCAGCAGGAATGATCGGATAAACCGGCGCGCAAAATACAGATCCAGCGTCATGACGCGATCCCCGGCACGGAGGGGCGCCTGAATTTGCGCATGGACGACAGGATCATCAGCGCGCTCGCGACGCAAAGCCCCATCACGGGTGCGAGATAAGCCATGGGCCAAAGCTGCGCATCGCTGCGGCCGATCTCCTCAGACCAGTTGGCCACCAGTTGCACGAGAATGATCAGCACCACGGCGATCACCACCTGACGCCACACGCCGAAGCGTGAGAAGCCGCCGACCATCAGCGCCGCGAAACCCATCAGCGGAACCACTATCGACAAAAGCGAGCGCGCGAAGCGGTCATGCACCTCATATAGAAAGTCCGGAAGCTCCCCCCGTGCGGAGGCGATATCACGCGGCGTAGGGTTCAGCAGAGTGGTGGTCTTAAGCTCCCTGAGATCGCGCAGACCGCCACCGCCATCTTTGATCAGCGCGCCTATATCATAGGCGAAATCACGAAACTCAATTGTACTGAGCCGTCCGGTTTCCGGTCTGTAGGTCTGCGCCAACCCGTCGCGCATCACCAGCGTTGGACCGCGCGCGTCGCGCACCAGAAGTGCGGTTTGCGCCGTATAGGTGACCACCGCGCCAGGATCGCGCGTATCTTCCAAAAACAGCTCCTTCATCTCGCCGCGCTCGGTGATGTCGCGGATATAGACGGTGATGCCGGAGGCGGGATGCACGAATTGTCCCTCTTTGAGGAATCGCGCGGTCACATCGCGCGAAATCTCCGCGCTGCGCAGGGCCAGTTCCGTGCGGGCTGCGGGGACCAGAAAATGCGCCAAGATCGCCACCAGTATTGCGACGATCACGCCGAAATAGGCGACCGCACGCCCGATCCGCAGGGTGGAGGCGCCCGCTGTCTGCAGCACCACCATCTCGCTCTCATTTGACAATCGGTTTGTCACATAAACCGTTGCGACAAATGCTGAAATCGGCAGCACGATCAGGATCACATAGGGCAAAGCCAACATGGTGAATTCCAGAAACACCATGGCGGTCTGCCCGTCGCCGATCAGTTGATCAAACAGCCGGATCGCACGGTTGATCCAATAGACAGAGACCAGAACGAGGGAAAAGAAACCAAACAGTAGCAGAAGCTGCGACAGCATGTATCTGTCGAATCGTGCCACGCGCTGCTCCTTGATCTTGTTTTGATGCGATCCTAGCCCAAAATCTGCGGGCTCAAAAGGGCCTTCTGGTCTTCCTCTGCGCTGCGCGCTAGCTATGGGGCAATCACAATTCAGAGGCTTCATTCCATGACAACTCCGCTGACCCCGAAATTCATTGCCACCGATATTGATCAGATCAAAGACGCCGAAGGGATGCTGGCCGTGTTTGTGCCGGATGCCGGGACACTCGATGCGACGGCGCGCAGGGTGAACCGCCTGACGCGCGGTGCCGTTGCGCGGTTGGTGGAAAGCGACGCATTCGAAAAGATGGAGGAAGGCAAAGGCAGTGTCTTGGCCTATCCGGTCAATGTTGCGGCGGACGGCGTGATCGTGATCAAGCTGTCGCGTCGCCCTGATATTGGAACCGCCCGCAAGGCCGGTGCGACCATTGCCAAGCTTGCCAGAAACAAATCCACGCTCGTCCTTTGCGGCAATCTGCGCCGCGCGGAAGAGGTCGCGCTGGGTCTCGCTTTGCGCGTCTATGACTTCAACGACCACTTCACCAAAGACGCCACAGAGCCCGGCACGGTTCAGTTCATGGTCAACGATGCCGACGCCACCACACAGGCCGCGCAACAAAACGGCGCCATTGCAGATGGCGTCTTCTTCACCCGCGATCTTGTCAATGAGCCCGCCAACATCCTGACGACGACCGAGTTCGCCAACCGCCTCGATGAGCTCAGCAAACTCGGCCTCACCGTCAAAATCCTTGAAGAGCCTGAACTGGAGAAACTCGGCATGGGCTCGCTGCTCTGTGTGGGGCAGGGCTCCGACAGCCCTTCCAAGGTTGTCGTCATGGAATGGATGGGCGGCGACAAGGCCGATCAACCCTTCGCGCTGGTGGGCAAAGGCGTCGTGTTTGACACTGGCGGCATCTCTCTGAAACCTGCGGGCGGCATGGAAGACATGACCATGGATATGGGCGGCGCGGGCGTCGTGGCAGGCGTTATGAAAACGCTGGCCACCCGCAAGGCCAAAGCCAATGTCGTGGGGCTCGTGGGCCTTGTTGAAAACATGCCATCCGGCAATGCCGTACGCCCCGGCGATGTCGTCACCTCCATGAAGGGTGACACGATTGAAGTGATCAACACTGACGCCGAAGGCCGTCTGGTGCTGGCCGATGTGCTTTGGTACGCACAGGAGACCTACAACCCCATCGGCATGATCAACCTCGCCACGCTCACAGGTGCCATCATCATCGGGCTGGGTCATGAGAATGCAGGCGTCTTCTCCAACAATGACGCGCTGGCCAATGCCTTCCTGAAAGCGGCAAATGCGGAAGATGAAGGCGCTTGGCGCATGCCCATGGGTAAGGCCTATGGGGAACTTCTCAAATCCCGCGTGGCCGATATGAAGAACGTCGGCGGCCGCCCTGCAGGGTCGATCACCGCCGCGCAATTTCTGGAACGCTTCGTCAAGCCGGAGACACCTTGGTGCCACCTCGACATCGCTGGCGTGGCCGCGCTGAAATCCGAAAGCGACTTCGCCCCGAAAGGCGCGACCGGCTGGGGCGTGCGCGCGCTCAACCGATTGATCGCGGATAATTTCGAAGGCGCGTAAGTGTCAGAGGTCTTCTTCTACCACCTCACGACCCAGCCGCTTGAGCAGACCTTGCTCAAGCTGCTGGGCCTCGCACGCAAAGCGGGTTGGCGCATCGCGATCCGTGGCAAAAGCACCGACCGTCTCGACTGGCTCGACGCGAAACTATGGGAAGGCGACGGCTTTTTGCCGCATGGCCGCGCGGGTGGCGAATATGACGCTGACCAACCCATTCTGCTGACCGACGCAACACCCGCAAACGCCCCCGATTGCCTGATCTCCATCGACGGCGCGGACCTCGCCCCGGAAGAGGTTCGCCCGCTGAAGCGCGCCATGATCCTGTTTGACGGCAATGACGGCGACGCCGTCGCCTTCGCCCGCACCCAATGGAAATCCATCACCGGCGCGAATGTGCCTGCGAAATACTGGTCGCAGGAAAACGGCCCTTGGGAGATGAAAGCGCAGCACCCCACGCCGTAGGCGCACCTTCACATGCTGAGCAGGACCCGTAGATGCAGTCTGCAATCCACATGTCCTGTTGCGCCAAGCCGCATCGGCCCCAGCCGAAACCATGGCCCATTTTGCAGCCACCATCCAGTCTGATAACCGGCTATGCCGCGGAAAATTCTGCTGGCGGTCACATTCCCAACACCAAGGGTTTGGAACCCGCCTTTCTTCTGCGCAGGTCACAGGCCCCGACGCGTCTGCAAATTTAGGGCAGCGCGGCGTTGCAAGTCACTGCATAACCTGCCACATCTTTTGCACTGGCAGCTGTCTTGCAACCTCATGATCCACCAAAAGCAGAGCGCAGCGACTTTTTCAGCTCATCGGTGAAAACGCGCAATGGCGTGCCAGCCAAAATCTGGCGACCGCACCGAAATGCACGGCCCCGCTTTGCTCAAAGAAAGAGGAACAGCGATGAAAGTGCAATTCCTGCACGGAACAGAAACCGGCACGGCAGAAGCTCTGTGCGAGGATCTCGCCAAGGCGCTTCCGGCATCGTTCGATGTCTCGACCGCCAGCATGGAGGATATTGACCCACAAGCACTCTCGTCTGAGTGTCTCAATGTGTTTGTCTGCTCCACCTTCGGGTCGGGCGATTTGCCGACCACGGCGATCGACTTTTATGATGCGCTGACCGTCACGCGCCCCGATCTTTCAGGGCGGAACTTTGCGATGTTCGGTCTGGGTGACCAGCATTTCGCCGACACATTTGCCCAAGGCTCCGAAAGGTTGATGCAGGCGCTGCAGGAGTGCGGCGCGAAAATGACCGGAGAGCGCGGCATTTTTGATGCCTCCTCGTCGGAGCTTCCCGAAGACGTCGCGCTGCCTTGGCTGGCAGGGATTTTAGGGGTCGATCTCGACGCCCCGAAGCCCGCCACAACAGGTGTCGTCTCCAAGATTGGCGGGTTCTTCCGGTCGTAAAGGGCGTCACTGCACCGGGCGATTTCGCCTTGTGCCGGATAAATCAAAGGCCAGTCCGTGCCAGCCCTCCCGCGTTAATCCTTGATGCTGAGGATGATCTCAATGTCACGCCTGTTTAACCCCTCTAGCAAAGCGCGATCATCTGCGTTCAATCGGGCCGTTTTTTCGATGTAGCCCAACAGATAGGTCGCAACCTCGCTGGTCGGCGCGTAGTAAAGATCATAGCCGGATTGACTGACCTCAGCGATCAGCTGATCGATCAATTTTCGGCGCTTTTCAGCGATCAGATCTGATTGTTTGTCTTCGAGCATGTGCAATCTAGTCTTTGTGTGTGACCAAGGACTTAATTCGCCTCATGAGCATTGCAAATGACCACCCACGCTTTTCAGATATCAAATTCCCATCATGCCAGCCGTTTGACGCCGCAGAGGGGCGGGGCCCGGCGGGTTGCCGCTTCGCAAGCCTATCGCTGAGACGCATTCCAAAAACTGAGGCAGGCTGACATGTTCCAAAAATTCGCAAAGTTGTGGCAGGACATACGGCCTGAGCAACCAGATGGGGTTCTGCCGGAGCAGGGGGGCGGATCCGATCTGGCTTTCGCAAAAATGTTGAGCGAGGCAGGTAAGGATCCCTATGTCTGCGTTGCAGATGAAGCGCTGCGCCTGATCTCGGTCTTTGACGATTTGCGATATGACCGCGCGGATATGGACCTGTTATCAAGACCAATGCGGCAGCGGGTGATCACATGGCTGGCCCCGCTCGGTGTGCGGCAAGTGTCGGGAAATGTTCTGGAACATGCTGATTTGAACATACGATTGCTGATGCCAAAGTTCAGAGCCTTGGGCGCATCGCCGTTCGATGCGACGCGCGACACGCCGCGGGGCTCACATGACTACTTCATTCTGACGCCGACCCAGACCGCGGCTTTCCTGGCAACACATCATCAGACAGATGTCGCCGTCTCCGCGATTGAAACACTGATCGCCCAGCAACCGGTTAACCTATTGCGTCTGGCGGATTATCTTGAGGCGACCGCACAGCATCAGGCCTTTGCTGATGCGATTGGTCACCTCAGATGGATCCAGCGCCAAGCGATAGAATCCGAGCCACTCAATCGCCGCCGCGCGCTTCGTTAACACGCAGTCATTCGCTGCTTCACGCTCAACGCATTGTGAAAATCAAACCTCTCAGGTCTGCGAACGCCGCTTCAACCCCTTGTCCCGGGCGCTGGTTAATTTATGTCTGCCTTGCCGGGTTTTCCGGCCCGCAGATAGAGAAACCACAGGGCTTATAACGTTTGACGAAATACCTGAAACATTGCGTATGACTTAACGCTTCAGAGACCTCACCAGCAAAGATGACGATGCAAATTTTCCTGCGCTACCGTAAAGAGCCACGAAGCAACACAAACCCTTGCGGGGGGAAACAGACAGATACGGCAGAAAAGGAACGACCTTGATTTTAAGTGATCTCAGCCTCAGCCCGGCATTAGCAACTGCCATTTTCTGCGTTACATGTCTGGCAGGATATCGCTACAGACGCGTTTGGAAGTCAGAGGGGCCGCGACACCAGTATTGGCTCTTCGGCTTGATTGCTGCCATCGGTCTGCTGACGCTCGGCTTCATTCCGATTGAAGTGCCGGGTTAGGTGGCTTCGTCAAGACTGGCGCGTTCCAACATCTTGCGCGCGCGTGGACAAGCGAGCCTGTCTTTCAGCGGAGAATCCGGGTCGATTTCCTTGTGACAAACAAGGCATTCATTCCCATCCCCAATCGCATTGAGGCCCCCGCAACTCCCCTTGATCCGTTTGTTCATCAGAAGCACCCCCAGTGACATGCCGAGCATGATCAGCAGGAGAAAGACGAAGGTCAGTGCGAAGGTTGCCATCAATGCTACCTCTTTGGGTTAATTTTATGTAGTCAGCGCCTGAAACTGTTGGCTGACGGAGGTTTTATACGTCCGCTGACCGTCAACGCGGTCAAGGTCGATGAATTGCACCGGAAGATCATGACGCGCCGCGATCTCCAGCCCTTTTTCGCGGCCCAGAATGAGCATGGCGGTGGACCAGGCATCGGCCATCATCGCATTTTCATGCAGCACCGTCGCAGACGTGGTTTTATGCGTAACGGGGTATCCTGTCGTCGGATCTATCAGATGGGAGTAGCGCTGGCCATCCACCTCAAAATAATTCCGATAATCCCCAGATGTTGCGAGCCCCAGACCCGAGAGCCCGACGACACCCATCAAGCTGCGATCCGCCGGGTTTGGCGATTCGATGCCGACTTGCCAGGGAAGTCCGTCAGGGTTGTGTCCGGCCACGAAAAGATCGCCGCCGATTTCAACGAGGAAGTCTTTGCTGCCAAAAGATGAGAGCACTTCGCCCACATAGTCGGCGCCGTAGCCCTTTCCGATACCGGCAAGATAGACTTGCGCATCGTCTTGCCGTTTTGCCATTTGACCTGCAGCCAATGCCACTGTGTTGGTCTGTCCCGACATCTCACGCGCAAGCGCAACCGAATCCTGGCTGGGCAGGGCCCTCTGGCCGGGCGCTCCAAACCCCCACAATTCGATGAGCGGGCCGATTGACGTGTCAAACCGACCCTCGCTTTCCGCGTTGATCTGCGCTGAGGCCTTCATCACATGCGCCAGCTCCGCCGACATCATCACCGGATTGCCCTGACCTGCGGCATTAAAGCGTGAGATTTCGGAATTTCCGTCCCAGTTCGACAGCTTTTGATTGAAGCTCAAAAGCGCCGAATCAATCGCCGCCTTGAGCTCGGCCTTGTCGAACTGATTGTCATGGTCAACGACGACGACATCATATGTCGTGCCCATGGAAAGCCCGGTGATTTCAATGACTTTCGCGCGCGCCCTGCACGCGGACAAAGCCAAAGCCGTGCCAATAAACGCGCGTCGGGATATCAGTGAGGCAGTGGTCAAGATGAGAGCCCTTTCGTCACAATTCTGTGTTGGCTTAGCGTTATTTGAAGTTTCTTCAACCTTATTATGGTCAAACCAATAAAAAACCTCTAGCACACGCGCGGGAACAGTTCTGCACGCTAAATTCACTTTCGAGTGAGCGCCAGCGAACATCATAGTATTAGGATAGCAAGGTTGACGCAAATCAAGCTGCGCAAAGGGTTAGACCTGCCAATCTCGGGCGCGCCCCGGATGGAAATCGGCAGGTCAAATACGGTGAATTCAGTAGGTCTGGTGGGTGCTGATTACATCGATCTGAAGCCGTCAGTGAAAGTCGCTGAAGGCGATCCGGTCGTTGCCGGCACACCGATCATGACAGATAAGCGCATGCCCGAGGTGAACATCGTGTCGCCTGTCGCAGGCCGTGTGCGGGTGATCAACCGGGGCGCGCGCCGAAAACTTGTCAGCATTGTCATCGATAT
The DNA here is from genome assembly GCA_039195745.1 of Pseudomonadota bacterium. Classification (GTDB taxonomy): domain Bacteria; phylum Pseudomonadota; class Alphaproteobacteria; order Rhodobacterales; family Rhodobacteraceae; genus Litoreibacter. Next base: position 28,640 of record JBCCVD010000016.1, read on the forward strand.
CGACGAGACTGGAGGCCCGCCCATCGACTTCGGGCAAATCGGCACCCCGACGGAGCGAGACGGCATTGTAGAGCGCCTTTGCGCATCCGGGTTGTGGACATCATTCCGGACGCGCCCCTATTCGAAAGTGCCCGCGCCAGATAGCGTGCCCGCCGCCATCTATGTCACGGCGATGGACACTGAACCACTTGCTGCAGACCCGCGGATCGCGATCCTCGACGATGCCGAGGCCTTTGAAAGAGGTCTGGAGACCATCGCAATGCTGTCGGGCGACAAGACCTACCTGTGCCAGGCGCCGGGTGATCCGCTGCCGGGCAGTGATATCGCCAATGTCGAGCCGGTTGCCTTTGCCGGGCCTCACCCCGCCGGGCTCGCGGGCACCCACATGCATTTCTTGACCCCGCCGCGTGCGGATCAGTTCGTCTGGACCATCGGCTATCAGGATGTGATTGTGATCGGCCGCCTGATGCTAACCAACATCTACGACCCGCGCTGCATCGTGGCCCTGACAGGGCCAGCCTGCAAAGAGCCGCGACTGGTTCGTGCCATCGCCGGTGCGTCAATGGGTGACCTTTGCGCAGATGATCATCCCGATTACCCTGTCCGTACGATCTCGGGCTCTGTCCTGAGCGGCCGGGCCTGCGGCGAGATGGATTCGTTTCTGGGCCGATACGCGCGCCAGATCACGATGATCGAAGAAGACAAAAAACAGATACCAATGGGCTGGATTCGCCCGATGGCTTCAAAATTTGCGATCCAGCCAGTGCTCGGATCTGCATTCGCAAAACGGGAGTTCCCGTTGACATCCAACCTGAATGGAGGCCGCCGCGCGATGGTCCCACTGGGCACATTTGAAGAACTGATGCCGCAGGATTACTTGCCCACACAGCTGTTGCGGTCGCTCTTGGTGATGGACACGGATCAGGCGCAACTGCTCGGTGCATTGGAACTGGATGAAGAAGACCTGGGCCTTGTCGGCTTTGCCTGTCCGGCAAAATACGAATACGGCATGGCCCTGCGCGACTGTCTGACAAAGATTGAAAAGGAAGGCTGAGCAATGGGCTTACGTAACTTCTTTGATACGGTTGAGCCGCACTTCGAGAAGGGCGGAAAGTGGGAGAAATATTTCCCGATCTACGAAATGGTGGAGAGTTTTCTCTACACGCCCAAGACAGTGACAACAGTTGCACCGCATGCCCGCTCCTATATCGATATGAAGCGGATCATGACCTATGTCGTGCTGGCGACGGTGCCTTGTATCTTCATGGCGCTCTACAATACCGGCTACCAGACGAACCTGGCCAGTGCCGAGTTCGGACCATCGGGCTGGCGCGCATGGATCATCGACACGCTTGGGATCGGGTTCAATTACCAAAACCCCATCGCCAACATGCTGCATGGGCTTTTGTATTTCCTGCCCATCTACATCACCACCCTTGTGGCCGGTGGCGTGTTCGAGGTCATTTTCGCAACCGTGCGCAAACATGAGGTGAATGAGGGCTTCCTTGTCTCCTCCATGCTCTACACCCTGATCCTGCCTGCAACGACGCCGCTATGGCAGGTTGCCTTGGGGATTATCTTTGGCGTGGTGATCGGCAAGGAAGTCTTTGGGGGCACCGGGAAAAACTTCCTCAACCCGGCCCTGACCGGACGCGCCTTTCTCTATTTCGCATATCCGGCACAACTTTCAGGCGACAGTGTCTGGGTGCCGGTTGATGGCTTCACCGGCGCAACAGCGCTGGCTGTGTCAGCATCGGACGGGTTTCAGGAGCTCGCGGCACGCGGGATGACATGGTGGGACAGCTTCCTGGGCTTTGTCCCCGGTTCCTTGGGGGAGACATCGACCTTGGCCGCTCTTCTGGGTCTTGTGTTCCTGCTGGCCACGAAGATTGCCAATTACCGGATGGTTCTGGGCTGTCTGGGCGGCATGATCGCATTTTCGCTTTTGCTGAACTGGATCGGGTCGGACACCAACCCGATGTTTGCCATGCCATGGTACTGGCATCTGGTACTCGGTGGATATGCGTTTGGACTGGTCTTCATGGTCACCGAACCGGTCTCAGGCTCGCACACGAATATGGGCCGCTACATTTACGGGGCGCTGATCGGCGTCATGGTGGTGATGATCCGCGTGATCAACCCGGCCTTTCCCGAAGGCATGATGCTCGCAATCCTGTTCGGGAATGTTTTCGCGCCTCTGATCGACCATTTCGTCGTGCAGGCCAACATCAAACGGAGGGCGCGTCGCTATGGATGAGCAAGATCAAGAGACGCCACCTAAAAACGGCATTCAACGGTTTCTGGCGCTGCCTGCTGATTCTGTTCCAAAGACGATCTTCATCGCCGTATCGGTCTGCTTGGTTGCCTCGATGGTTGTGTCTTCTGCGGCTGTCAGTTTGCGCCCGGCGCAAGCCGTGAATGCGCTGAAAGACAGACAGATCAATATTCTACAGGTTGCGGGCATCTATGACCCGGAGGTCGAGGTGATCGACGCTTTCTCCGCCTTCGAGCCGCAAGTTCTTGAACTGGCAACAGGCGAATTTGTCGACAGCCTGGATGCCGCGACTTTTGATGACCGCGCGGCGGCCGAAGATCCCGAAACGTCCCGGGCCTTGGCGGAGGACCCGGCAGGCATTGGGCGTCAGTCGAATTACGTCACTGTCTACATTCTGCGCGATGATGCCGGTGACGTCGACAAGGTGATTTTGCCAATCCATGGCTACGGTCTTTGGTCGACTTTGTATGGCTACATCGCGCTCGAAGAAAACGGCAATGACATTTTTGGCCTGCAGTTTTACGAACATGCCGAAACGCCGGGGCTGGGGGCAGAGGTCGACAATCCCCGCTGGCGGGCGCTTTGGGCCGGGGCAAAGCTGCGGGACGATGCGGGCAAATTGCAAATTACCGTTGCGAAATCAGTGCCCGCGGCTGGGGCTGACTATCATATCGACGCACTCGCGGGGGCAACGCTGACCTCTGTTGGTGTGGATAATCTTGTTAAATTCTGGATGGGCGAATCTGGCTATGCGCCGTTTCTGGAAAACCTCAAAAATGGGGGTGTCTAATGGCGCATAAACGCAGAGAAATGTTGACCGACCCGCTTGTCGACAACAACCCGATCACGTTGCAGGTGCTGGGTATCTGCTCCGCGCTGGCGGTCACATCGTCAATGCAGGTGGCGCTTGTGATGACCATCGCGGTGACCCTTGTGACGGGGTTTTCATCGATGTTTATCTCGGTAATCCGCAATCACATTCCCAGCTCGATCCGCATCATTGTGCAGATGGTGATCATCGCCTCACTGGTGATCTTGGTTGATCAGGTGCTCAAAGCCTATGCGTTTGAGATCTCCAAGACCCTTTCTGTCTTCGTGGGCCTGATCATCACCAACTGCATCGTGATGGGCCGGGCAGAAGCATTCGCCATGAAAAATCCACCGCTCGATAGCTTCATCGACGGGGTAGGGAACGGCTTGGGCTATGGCCTGATCCTCATGCTCGTCGGCTTCATCCGGGAACTGTTTGGCGCTGGTAGCCTCTTTGGGATCACTGTCTTGCCGACCGTCAACAATGGCGGCTGGTATGTGCCCAACGGCATGTTGCTCCTGCCGCCCTCGGCCTTCTTCATCATCGGCCTGATCATCTGGGCCTTCAGGGCTTGGAAGCCAAGCCAGGTTGAGGAACGCGAGTATAAAATCCAATCGGTGGAGGCGCACTGATGGAGGCTTACCTCGCCCTCGCGGTTAAGGCGATCTTTGTCGAGAACCTGGCGCTCTCCTTCTTTCTGGGGATGTGTACCTTTATCGCTGTGTCCAAGAAGATTTCGACTGCGATCGGTCTTGGGATCTCGGTGATGATCGTGCAATCGATCACCGTGCCAGCGAACAACCTGATCCTGACCTATTTGCTGGCGCCGGGCGCGCTCGCCTGGGCCGGGTTTTCAGATGTTGATCTGACTTTTCTCGGCCTGATCTCCTATATCGGCGTGATCGCCGCCCTCGTGCAGATCCTCGAGATGGTGCTCGATAAGTATTTCCCACCGCTCTACAACGCGCTGGGCGTCTTTTTGCCCTTGATCACAGTGAATTGCGCAATTCTGGGCGGCTCGCTGTTCATGGTCGAACGGGGCTATGATTTTGGCGAAAGCGTCGTCTATGGCGTCTCGTCGGGCTTCGGCTGGGCACTCGCGATCACAGCGATGGCCGGGGTGCGCGAAAAGCTGAAGTATTCCGATATCCCCGACGGCCTGCAAGGCCTCGGGATCACCTTCGTGACTGCCGGACTGATGGCAATGGCCTTTATGTCCTTCTCCGGCGTGAAACTCTAAAGGAGCGATCTGATGGCAACCTTTGGACTTGGCATTCTCCTCTTCACCCTGATCGTGTTGACACTGGTGGGGATCATCCTCGCAGCGCGCTCGAAACTGGTGTCGAGCGGCAATGTGAACATCACGATCAATGGCGAGAAGACAATTTCCGTCCCGGCAGGCGGGAAATTGTTGCAAACGCTTGCCGAACAGAAACTCTTCGTCCCATCTGCCTGCGGTGGCGGCGGGACCTGCGCGCAATGTCGCGTGAAAATCCATTCTGGCGGCGGCTCCATCCTGCCAACCGAAGAAAGCCACATCACCAAGCGCGAAGCCTCTTGCGGGGACCGTCTCTCCTGTCAGGTGGCTGTTAAACAAGACATGGAAGTCGAAGTCCCCGAAGAGGTCTTTGGCGTCAAGAAATGGGAATGCACTGTCCGCTCGAACGAGAATGTCGCGACTTTCATCAAGAACCTCGTTCTGGAACTGCCAGAGGGTGAGGATGTGAACTTCCGCGCCGGCGGCTACATCCAGATCGAAGCGCCCGCCCACACGCTTGGCTATACGGAGTTCGATGTTCAGGACGAGTATCGCGAAGACTGGGACAAGTTCGACCTCTGGCAGTATAAATCGACGGTTCCAGAGCCGATTGAACGGGCCTACTCCATGGCCAATTACCCCGAAGAACGGGGGTTGATCATGCTCAACGTCCGCGTGGCCTCGCCACCTCCGGGCAGCGACCTGCCGCCGGGGCAAATGTCTTCCTACATCTTTAACCTCAAGCCGGGCGACAAGGTCACGATCTCTGGTCCATTCGGCGAATTCTTTGCGCGCGATACGCAAAAAGAGATGGTGTTCATCGGCGGCGGCGCGGGTATGGCGCCAATGCGCAGCCACATCTTCGATCAGCTCAAACGCCTCAAGAACCGGGATCGCAAAATCACCTTCTGGTACGGCGCGCGCTCACGCAAAGAGATGTTCTTTGTCGAGGATTTCGACGAATTGGCGAAAGAGTTTCCGAATTTCACCTGGCATGTCGCGCTGTCCGATGCGCTGCCAGAAGATGACTGGGGCGGCTATACCGGGTTCATCCACAACGTGCTGCATGATGAATATCTCAAGGATCATCCAGCGCCTGAGGACTGTGAATACTACATGTGCGGCCCACCGATCATGAACTCCTCGTGCATCAATATGCTCGTCGACCTCGGCGTCGACCGCGAAGACATCATGCTCGACGATTTCGGCGGCTAGACCCAATCCCGCGTTTCAATCAGGACCGCCTCACCGATGAGGCTGGTCCTGATTTTGTAAAACCTGCATCACCTCTGGATCGGGGCAAAGCGGCAACGTGGCGCCCGGCCAAGGGCGCATTGCCGCCCCACGTCATGGACACAGCACAGCACTCGCCCGGTGTTGTGCTACAGACCCGGCCACGCGATTGTGAGATAAAACCTCTATTTTCAGCAGGTAATCGGGGTAAGCTGCCACGAACATGCAGATGAGACGGCAAATTGGCGATATGAACTGGACAATGAAGCTCTGCGCAGTGCTCGTGGTTTTTTCCATCGGAATTTCAGCGAAAGCGCGCGCCGAAGAGTTCGTGTCCCCCGATATTCTGATCCTTGGCGATAGCCAGATTTCCTTCGGATCGGGACCGTCTTTTCTGAAGTTTTTCAGCGATATCAAGCAACAATGTCATCCCACGCCGAAGCAGGAAAAATATCTCAAGACATTGGGTGACATGAAAGTGGGTGTGATCGGCGTGCGCTCGACCTCCATACATTCCTGGACCGCACGCAAGGGCCGCGCGAAGGGCGCGGTCTGTGACGTGGACCCGAAATGGAAGGTCAATGCAGGATCCTATGGCTATCTCAACCAGACCGGGAATAAATACGTCCAGATTGGCCGCGGCACGCCCTATCAGTTTTGCGAGGCGAACAAGTCACCATTCGAGACTATGTTTCGCAAGGATTATTACGACCCAAAGCTCTTGCTCTTGTCTTTCCTCGGCAATTCTTCGCGCCGTTGGGCGGAAAGCAAGGAGATGGCGGCAGAAGATGTAAAAATGCTGACCGAGCAATTGCCACCGCGTTTGCCCTGCATCTTCATGACCACCGCACCGGCATTTTCCAAAAAGATCGTGGAACGCCGCTTGAAAGCGCAGAAAAACATCATGGCTGCCTTCGCAGAGGCGGGCCAGCGCTGCACCTTCGTCGAGGGCGCGACACCTGAGACTGTAACAGCCAATCAAGGCAATAAACACTATTTCCGCCTCAACAAACGCGGCCGCGTCAAGGACCCGTACCACCCCAATGCCAAAGCGGCGGAGAATTTCTTCGCCTTGGAAATGGACCAGATCTGCGGCGCAATTTTCGAACAGATTTCGATGATCATGGACAAGCCAGAGACCTGAACCTTGCAGGCAGGCCAGCCATGCACACTCCCTGAGCGTTGATCGCATATACAGCCGCGCGCAGATCGGCTAAGCCTTCATGGATAACAACCCACAGTGAGCCTCCTCCCTTGCGTGATGAAGATCTGACCGAAGGTCCGATTTCGGGCCATTTTCGCACGCTGGCGATCCCCGCCGCGATGGGGATGCTGTTCTCAACGCTTTACAATGTTGTTGACGTCTATTTTGCGGGTCAATTGTCGACCGATGCGCAAGCGGGCCTCAGCATCGGGTTTCAGGCGTTCTTCATCATCATGGCCGTCGGCTTTGGGACAGGATCCGCCATGAGCGCGCTTGTGGGCAATGCGCGCGGGCAGAAAAACGACGCGGATGCCCGCCGCTATGCCATGCAGGGCCTGTCCTTTGCAATTTGCGCGACGCTCATCCTGATTGTGGTCGGCGCGCTTTTGGGGCCGTCCTTGATCACGCTGGTATCGGAGCCGGGGGCCTATCGTGACGCAGCGATGAATTATTTCTATTGGCTGCTCGCGGCTTTGCCGGGATTTCTCATCGCTTATTCAGCCAATGGGATTCTGCAAGCTCACGGCAATACCGTGACGATGCAGCGCGCGATGATGGTGGCCTTCTTCGCCAATATCGGTCTCAACCCCCTGTTTATTTACGGCATTCCCGGCCTTGTGCCGGGGCTGGGGCTGAATGGGATCGCGCTGGCGACAATCGTTTCCCAGACCGGTGTCATGCTTTATGTGCTGCGCGCGGTCCTGAATTTGCGCGTGATCAAGGGGGTAGGGGCCGCTGCGCTCTCGCCCGACATAGTGACCTATCGTGACATTTTCCTGCAGATGATCCCGACAGCCTCTGCGATGATGGTCATGTTTATTTCTGGTTTTGTGGTGCAATTCGCGCTGAAAGGATTTGGCGGCCATGCCATTGCCGCCTATGGCATCGCTTTGCGGATCGAACAAATCCTGCTGCTGCCGGTCCTCGGCATGACTGGTGCGCTTTTGCCGATCGCCGCACAGAATTTTGGCGCAGGCAATCATGACCGCGTGCGGGAGGCCGTCTGGTTTTGCTGGAAAACCGGCCTGATCATGACGGTCGGGGCGGCGCCAGTCCTGTGGTTTGGCGGTGGGACAGCCATGTCATTCTTTACCGATGATCAGCCTGTGATTGATGTTGGTGTCAGTTACCTGCGCGTCGACAGTTTTCTGTTTGCCGTCTACATGATGCTGTTTTCCATCAACTCCCTGCTGCAGGCGCTCAAACGCCCGATCTGGACACTGTGGATCTCGATCTACCGGCAGGGATTTGGCGTGGCTTTCTTCGTCTGGCTTCTGGTCGGTGTCGTGGGCATGGATGTCTGGGGCGTATGGCTGGGGATTGCTGTGGCCGTGACAAGTGGTTGGGTGATTGCATTGTTCATTGCAGCCCATGTCGCGGCTCAGGAAATTGGTGGGTTAACCGCAAGTAAAGAAACCTGATAAGCGTTCAGTTTCAAAGGTTTGGCGAATTCCCCGCATGCGGGGAATTGCGTTTACCTCTCCAAAATCAGGCGGTCGCCGCGGATTTCGATGCGTTCAAACCGCTCCAGATAGGTCATGCCCAGCAGGGATGTTCTGAGCTCTCCTTCATTGACAGACGCCCGCAAAATGCCTTCGTCAACCCCACTGACAGAGACATCTTCCAGCCGCACCCGCGCTGTTCTGACCACGCCATTGGCGGTCGAGGCGCGTCCGGAATAGATCAGCGTTTCAGGGTCAAGCCCCACCCGCCGCGCATCCTGTTCAGACAAGACCACCTCAGTCGCGCCCGTATCCACAACGAACTCAATCGGCACATCGTTGATGTCCAGCGTCATATAGAAATGTCCGTCCGCACGCCGGGGCACTTCAATCAATCCTGTCTCGGCAGAGACCGTCTGACGCGGCAGCACGGTATGTCTCACGTCAGACCACAGCCCATAGGCCACGATCACGCCGAGAAAGATGAAGACCCAAAGCGCCGCCGCCCGCGCCGTCTCACCGAGGTTCTTGCGCCCCGAGACAAAGAAATAGCTGCCGATCACCGCGCCCAACAGGACCAGATAGATCAAACGTGCCGTGTCATCACCGTTCATTACGTGCCTCCTTTGGCCTATATAGGCACGCGATTAGAGCGCTGCCAGAACCCCCAGGTCCCGCAGCCCGTCGATAATGAACTGAACCGACAAAGCCGCAAGGATCATCCCCATCAGCCGCGTGGTGACAACCACGCCGGTATTGCCGAGCAGGCGTTCTATGGGGCCTGCGAGCAAGAACATGAGAAACACCAGCAGAACAACGACAAGCATAACGCCAAGCACCGTCAGCGTGACGTTCCATTCCGCACCGGATGCCAATAGAATCATAGAGGCCAAAGCTCCGGGCCCTGCAATCAAAGGCATGGCCAGCGGAAAAACCGAAGGATCGGCATGCACGTCATCTGCCTTCTCTTCACGCCGTGCCGTGCGCCGTTCAAACAGCATGTCCAGCGCCGTGATGAACAGCAATACCCCGCCAGAGATACGGAAAGCCGCGAGTGAGATGCCCACGAAATCCAGAATTTTCTGACCGGCAAGGCCGAAAACAGTGAGAATACACACCGCGATGATGCAGGAGGTTGCTGCAATTTGAGTGCGCCTTTTCTGGGTGATGCCGGAGGTCATCGCGACAAACATCGGCGCCAGACCAATCGGGTCGATCACGACAAACAACGTAAAGAACGCGGTGATAGCGAATGTAGGGTCCATCTACCGCTCTGCCTTTTCGAGCTTTTCTTGTGCGCGCAGCCACATGGATTCGGCGCGGTCCATTGCCTCCATCACTTCCGAGTATTTCTTCTGATACACGTCTCGTTTGGCTGCATTCTGATCTTCATAGATTGCCGGATCAGCCAATCGTTTTGCCAGCTCCTCCTGCATCCTAGCGATCTTCTCCACCCGGGCCTCGCATTTGCGCACCTCGGCGCGCATCTCCAAGATCTCGTCGCGGCTGGCCTGTTTCTTTTTCGGCTTTTCGATCTTGTTGCCGGATTTGTCTTTGTCGGGCGGGGCCAGAAGCAGTTTGCGATAGGCCTCAAGGTCTTCGGTGTAAGGCGTCACGCGTCCGTCTTTCACCAGCCACAGGCGATCAGCGACCAAAGACAAAAGATGCATGTCGTGGCTGACAAGGATCACTGCACCGGAATAGGCGGTCAGGGCTTCCACCAAGGCCTCACGGCTTTCGATGTCCAAATGGTTGGTGGGTTCGTCAAGGATCAGCAGGTGCGGGGCGGGGAGCGTGGCGAGCAGCAGGCTCAGCCGCGCTTTTTGGCCGCCGGACAAACGCCCGACCTCTGTATCCGCTTGATCCGCGCCTAGCCCAAAAGACGCCAGCCGCGCACGCAGCTTGGCTTGCCCCTCATGAGCGCGTTCTTTGATCAGATGTTCCAGCGGTGTTTGGTCGATATGAAGCTCGTCGACCTGATGCTGTGCGAAGAACCCGATGCGTAGCTTGTTTGACGCAGTCAGTCGTCCACCCATAGATTTAAGTCTGTCCGATAACAGCTTGGCAAGTGTAGATTTTCCTTCGCCGTTACGGCCCAGCAGAGCGATACGATCATCTTGATCGATCCGGAGGTTCAGATGGCTCAGAACGGGTTTATCATCGTAGCCGACAGAGGCGCTTTCCGTGTTGATGATCGGTGGGGACAGCTCTTCGGGTTCGGGGAACGTGAATACCGTGCGCGCCTGATCTTCCGGCGCCGTGATCGTCTCCATCTTCTCGAGCATCTTGACGCGGGATTGCGCTTGCTTGGCTTTGGAGGCTTTGGCTTTGAACCGATCAACAAAGGATTGCAGATGTTCCCGACGCGCGGCCTGTTTTTTCGCGGCGGCGGCTTGGACAGCACGTTTGGCGGCACGCTGGCGGGCAAACTGATCGTAAGGGCCGGTGTAATAGGTCAGTCGTTTGTCTTCGAGATGCAGGATCGCATTCACAGCGCGGTTCAACAACCCGCGGTCGTGGCTGACGATGATAACAGTGTGCGGGTACTTGGCGAGGTATGCCTCCAGCCAAAGCGCCCCTTCGAGGTCGAGGTAGTTCGTAGGCTCATCGAGCAGCAGGTAATCGGGCGCACTGAACAGGACGGCAGCCAAGGCCACACGCATCCGCCAACCGCCTGAGAAGGCGGAGCAGGGCTGGTGTTGCTCGGCATAGGTGAAACCGAGGCCAGACAAGATCGAGGACGCACGCGCCTCCGCTGACCACGCGTCGATATCGGCCAACCGGGTCTGAACCTCTGCAATGCGGTTGGGATCGCTGGCGGTTTCTGCTTCTGCCAACAGGGCCGCGCGTTCAGTGTCGGCGGCCAGAACCGTGTTGAGCAGCGACACCTCATTGGAAGGCACCTCCTGCGCGACACCGCCGATGCGCGCACGCTCCGGCATTGAGATCGTACCGCTTTCCAAGACCAACTCACCCCGGATCAGCTTGAATAGCGTGGTCTTGCCCGTGCCGTTGCGCCCGACCAGACCGACCTTGTGACCGGTTGGAATCGTGGCGGATGCGCCCTCAAGCAAGGTGCGGCCTTCGACGGCATAGCGCAGATCAGTCAGACGTAACATGGCCCCCGTGTCACCTATGGCAGGCGAAGTGTCAATCAACCGCTTTTCAAGCGCTGACCCCCATGTTAGACGCGCGCCAAATTCATACGCAAAAGGAGCCTGACATGGCTGTTCAACGCACATTCTCCATCATCAAACCCGATGCCACCAAGCGCAACCTGACAGGCGTTATCGCGTCCAAATTCGAAGAGGCAGGCCTGCGGATCGTGGCCTCCAAGCGCATTCAGCTGACACTGGCGCAAGCGCAAGCTTTCTACGGCGTGCATAAAGACCGCCCATTCTTCGGTGAACTTTGCGAATTCATGATTTCCGAGCCGATCGTTGTTCAGGTTCTGGAAGGTGAAGACGCAATCGCGAAAAACCGCGAAGTCATGGGCGCAACCAACCCTGCGGAAGCCGCAGAAGGCACGATCCGCAAGGAATTCGCCTTGTCCATTGGTGAAAATTCCGTGCACGGCTCTGATGCACCCGAAACCGCAGCAGAAGAGATCGCATTCTTCTTCTCCGGCCTTGAGCTGGTCGGCTAAGCTTCGGTTTATGCTTTAATAATTGGGGCCGCGTTGATCACTCAGCGCGGCCTTTTCTGTTTGCAGCCCCAAATCCTCGCGCAAGATGCGCATGTTGCGTACATTCGCCTGCCAGCCAAAATCAAAAACATCGCCGACAATCGGAACAAGGCCTACCACGTAGTCGACCGCGATGTTGAAGGCCATCCGCCCAATCGCGTGTTTCGAAGCCCCGAGCCGGTTTGCTTCGATCACGACATAAAGTGACGGGGCAAGGGCCAGGGTGTCACCGATCACCGGCACGAGGCCCAAGATTGCATCGAGGCCGACGGTCAGCCGGGTTCCGGGGATGCGGACAATGTTGTCGAGCGTATTGGCGAGCCGGTCCAAACGCGCGACCTGCGCGATTTTGCTTTCGGTCGTGATCAGATCCGTCATCGTTTCAGACCAACACCAATAACATCAAGTGTGCTTTCTAACGCATTCAAGTCACTGTTGAAATGTGTTTCCTTGAGCGCATCAAAACGCCTGCGCAAGGCTTTCTTTTCTGCGCCTTTGCAGTCGTTCCAAGGACGCCCCTGCAATCCCATCACCAAGACGTAGTACCCAATGAAATGCGGGCGGGTGCCGGCGGCGAGCAGCATTCCATATGCCTTATCCGGGCCAACCTCGCGCAGCGCCTCGGCCGAGTTTATTCCGACCTCTGCCAATGATGCCTCATAGGAAGGGCCGAGGTTCCGGATCGAGGAGACGGGCGTCGACATGGCCGGAAGCATAGGCGCCTCTGCCAGTTAGCAAAAGGTCAGAAACTCGCCCAATCGGTGAATTTATACCCGTCATCCTTTGCCGGTGGCGTGTTTTCGTCTTGCTTGGCGTCCTTGGGGGCCGGTTGGTTCTTTTCATCACTCATAACAACTCTCCTTGTGATCAAGGCGACATGCCTCGCGCAATCTTCTGCACGAAATTCTGCCGCTATCGGGGTCGTGGTAGAGCGAAACTAAGGCGATTTGCGGCCCAGAGGGATCACAACTCATCCCAATTTATGCAAATCTCCGTCAACTGCGATGGATTGGCCTGAGATCATGCGGCCTTTGGGACTGGTCAAAAACAGCACCTGATCGGCCAATTGACGTGCCGTGACGAACTCTTTGAGCGAGGTGAAAGAGAAGGCTTCCGCCTCGACGTCCTGCATCGATAAGCCGCGCGCTTGCGCACGCGCTTCCATTACGCGGCGTTGTCGCGCCCCTGAGACGATGCCGGGCAGGATGGCGTTCGCGCGGATATTGTCAGGGCCAAGTTCAATGGCGAGAGATTTTGTGAACCCGATGACACCCCATTTTGCTGCCGAATAGGCGCTGCGCATGGCGAACCCCATCCGACCTGCGGCGGAAGACATATTGGTCACAGAGCCATTCTTGCTGTCGCGTAGGAAAGGGATCGCAGCGCGTGTGGCGTTGAACTGCCCCGTCAGACACACATCGATGCAGCGCGCCCAGTCATGCGGGTCAGTTTCTTCCACACGGGCGGTCGGCCCGCCGATCCCGGCATTATTCACTAAGGCGTCGAGCCCGCCCATCGTTTTGGCCGCATCGCGCACAAATTCGGCTGTTGCCTCAACATCACTGACATCACAATGCGTGACATGGACGCCGGGCATTTCCGCCCGCAAGACGCCTAAAGCCATGCGGTCCACATCACAAATGGCCACTTCTGCGCCTTCCTCGACAAAGGCCTGCACGATTTCGCGCCCGATCCCCGATGCACCCGCCGTGACGACGACTTTCGCGCCGCTCAATCTCAAATCCATTTGCGCCTCAATCGCTATTGCTTTGACAGCCTGCGCGAAAGCGGGGTTATCATCAATCAACAATTGGAGAAACAGATGCGCAAAAAAGTCATGATCACCTGTGCGGTTACAGGTGCGATTCACACCCCCAGCATGTCGCCCTATCTGCCGATCACACCGTCAGAAATATCTGGGGCTGCGATTGAGGCTGCTGAGGCGGGTGCGGCGCTTGTTCATGTACATGCGCGCAATCCCGAGACCGGCCAACCGGATCAATCGCCTGAAGCCTTCGCGCCCATTCTCAGTGTGATCAAGCAGGCCAGCGACGCTGTGATCAACATCACGACAGGGGGCGCGCCCACCATGCTTGTCGACGAGCGCGTGCGGCCTGCCGAACATTTTCAGCCAGAGGTCGCATCTCTCAACATGGGGTCGATGAATTTTGGGCTTTACCCGATGCTCGCGCGGTTCAAGGAGTTTCAGCATGACTGGGAGGAACCTTATCTGGCGGGGTCCGATGACCGCGTGTTTAAAAACACGTTCAAGGATATCGCATACATCCTGACAAAATGCGCCGAAGCTGGGACGCGGTTCGAAATTGAGTGCTATGACATTGGTCACCTTTACACATTGGCGCATTTTGCGGATCGCGGATTGGTGAAACCCCCGTTCTTCGTACAATCCGTGTTTGGCCTGCTAGGTGGGATCGGCGGCCATCCCGAAGATGTCGCTCATATGAAGCGTACCGCTGACCGGCTGTTTGGCGCTGACTATGAGTGGTCCGTTTTGGGTGCTGGGAAGAACCAATTGGCGATTGCGGCGCAATCCGTAATGCTGGGCGGCCATGTTCGTGTGGGTTTGGAAGACAGCTTGTGGCTGGGCAAGGGTCAATTGGCCCAGACCAATGCCCAGCAGGTGATCAAGGCCCGCGAGATGATCGAGAGCTTGGGTTACGAGGTCGCAACACCAAAGGAGGCGCGTCGCATGTTGCAGTTGAAAGGGGCAGATCGGGTGAATTTCTAGCCGCGTTGAGACTGGCTGTTTCGTATAATTGGATTAAGTCTGGTCAACGCGGTCAGGGCTTAGGATTGCAGAGCTGGAAGGAGGGGACTGGCTCCGGCGGTAGGGATCGAACCTACGACCAATTGATTAACAGTCAACTGCTCTACCGCTGAGCTACGCCGGAATAACCAAGTCTTCGGTGGGATTAGGCGATCTTTTCGGCGCGTTCAATCGGTTTTTTCATCGAATATGAAATTTCCGTTGATTCTGCGTGCCAGCCCTCACATCTGCGCCAATGCAAATTGCGTGTCTTCGCGGATCGGACCGCTAGGCAGTGCGATATCGCGCAGGCTGAGGTCGATGAGGTGGGCCAGCACATTTCGGGTGGCTGCGGGCAGCAGAGCAGGGTCGACATCGGTATAGATGCGTTCTGCCAGAAGGCGGGCCTGTGCCGGGCCGCGCTCCAACGACGTGATGATCTGCTGCTCCCGCCCTTTGCGATGGGTTAACAGATGGTCAACCCGGGCTGCCGGGTCGGTAATCTCTGCGCCGTGACCGGGGTGGTAACACAGGTGGCCCTTGCGCGCCTGCAGCAACTCCAGAGACGTCATGAAATCAGTCAGGTGCCCATCGGGGGGCGAGACCATGGAACTCGCCCATCCCATCACGTGATCGCCTGTAAAGACGTGGCCACTGAAATGACCGGACCAGTCAAGTTCAAAGCACAGGTGATTGCCCATATGGCCGGGCGTGTGCAGCGCACGCAACGTCCAGTCGCTTCCGCTTTGCGCGGCAAGATGTGGCATCTCGACATCGGGCATGAAGGTTTCATCAATGCCTTCTCCGCCGCCCAACGCGTCCAGCTGAGACATGATATCAGCCCGGCCGGAACTGCTTTGTCCGTAGCCGTAGACTTTCGCGCCGGTGAACTGTGCCAGCACCATGGCAAGCGGGGAGTGATCAATATGGCTATGGGTTACAAAAATGTGGCTGATGCGTTGATGCCCCTGAAGGGCGTTCATGATGGCGTCAAGATGCGCTTCGTCTGGGGGGCCGGGGTCAATCACGGCAATGTCCCGCGTGCCGACCAGATAGGTATTCGTGCCCTTGAAGGTCATCGCGGACGGGTTGGGTGCGAGAAGTCTGCGGATACCGGTCGCGACCTTTTCGACGATCCCTGCCGTCGGTTTGTAGCTCTTTTGGCTCTCCATTGCTCTTTCCCTTCTTGCCCTGCACGCTTAGCCTAAGACCGATATGGACCGCATTTCAATCAAACGTCTTCTTCCGCGCAGTCTTTATGGTCGTGCTGCGCTGATTCTGCTTGTTCCGATCATTACCGTCCAGCTTGTTGTGTCTTTTGCCTTCATTCAACGGCTCTACGAAGACGTCACTGTGCAGATGACGCAAAACATGGTGCCGCCGCTGGAATTGATGCTGGAAACGGTCAGATCAGGTGATCAGGCAGTACAAGATCGCGCTGCAACTCTCAGATTAAAAACGGTTTTGCCGGGGCAGAGGGTTGAGCCGAGGGTCCGGTTTTATGATCTGTCCGGACGCGCGGTACAAGACACGTTGAACAGGCAGTTTTCCGAGCTGACCGGTGTTGATCTGGTGGAGAATCGCAAAGTCGTACGTCTCGCCTTTGAGACAGAGCGCGGGATCATGGAAATCTCTTTCCCACGCAGCCGAGTGTCCGCGCGCAATCCACATCAGTTGCTGGTGCTGATGCTTGCCACTGGTGCCCTTATGACCGTGATTGCCTATCTTTTCCTGCGCAATCAGTTGCGTCCCATAACGCGGTTGGCTCATGCGGCCGAGGCATTCGGGAAAGGGCAGGTCGTGCCGTACCATCCCTCTGGCGCAAATGAGGTGCGATCTGCGGGCGGCGCATTTTTGAACATGCGCTCGCGCATTGAGCGCCAGACCCAGCAGCGTACATTGATGCTGTCGGGGGTCAGCCATGATTTGCGAACCCCGCTGACGCGGCTCAAACTTGGGCTTTCCATGCAACCGCCAGGCGCGGAGACGGATGCGTTGCAGGGCGATGTCGGCGAGATGGAGAAGCTGATCACTGCCTTTCTTGATTTCGCGCGTGCAGATGCGACAGAGGAGCTGGAACGGTGTGTCCCCACCGACCTTGTTCGTGACATCGCGGCCAATGCGCAGCGCGCCGGGCAAAATGTGAGTCTCGGGGTTCTGCCTGCAAATCCGGTCGAACTGAAACTGCGCCCCATGGCGATCAAGCGCGCGCTCGAAAATCTCGTTGGAAATGCAACGCGATACGGTACGCATGCGCGTGTCTCGACGGATGTGCTGGATACTGCGATTCGGATCACGGTTGAGGATGACGGCCCGGGGATTCCTGAGGCCAAGCGCGAAGAGGCATTGAAACCGTTTGCGCGGCTTGATGCGTCACGCAATCAAAACAAGGGGTCGGGGGTTGGTCTTGGGCTCGCAATTGCTGCCGATATTGCACGCAGTCATGGCGGCTCGTTGCGGCTGGCTGAAAGCGAGGATATGGGCGGCCTGAAGGTCGAGCTTATCTTGCCTCGATAATGTGGTGACAGTGCGGGAGAGAGGGAAGTTGAGTAGGCCCGGCAGGACTTGAACCCGCAACCAAAGCGTTATGAGCGCTCTGCTCTAACCAATTGAGCTACAGGCCCAACTTCTTCTTGCGTGGCTACCAGAGAATTTTGGCAGGTCAAGCCCAAACGCGGCAGAGTTGTCGCGGTGACATCGCCGTAATAGGGTGACGCAAACAAATTGAAGCGAGCAGGCAATGCACACGACATATCTTTTGAAACGCTACCTTTGCGTGGCCATCCTGACCATGATTGGGCTGGCGGCCTTGCGGCTGGCGCTGGAATTGGTCGTAGACGTTCAAATCGGCAGCGCGCTCGGGATTGTGACCGCCATCGTACCGGCGCTTGATGCGGGTCAGACCTATGGCAGGCGCTGGGAAAAACGACCCGAGAACCTTTATGCGTGGCGCATGGCAGCAGCTTTTGTGGCTTTGAATTTCGCGGCGGGCCTTGTTCTTGTTTTGCTCACACTGTCAGTGACAGGCGGGCTTGGCGCTTTCTTTGACATTGTTGTAAGCTTAGGATCACTGGCGATGTTGGGGATCATGCTGGTCATCTTCGCGATATATTTAGCTGCGTCGCGCTATTTCTTCGGTTATGGCGCGAAGCTCGCGCTCAAGGTGGCACAGGAAGAGGCCGGGAAAAACCAGCCGTAGACTCCCGCAAGCTGGCTTGGTAGGTGGCGGCAAACGTGACAAGGACCGGGGCGCCTGCCATGACCGATACCAAAAAGAACGGACTGACCTATGCGGATGCGGGGGTCGATATCGATGCTGGCAACGCGCTAATAGACCGGATCAAACCTGCTGCTGCCGCGACGACTCGCTCAGGCGTAATGGATGGACTGGGTGGCTTTGGCGCCCTCTTTGATCTGAAAGCCGCCGGTTATGATGATCCAATTCTGGTTGGCGCCACGGACGGGGTCGGCACCAAGCTCAGGATCGCAATTGACACGGGCATGTTTGACACGATCGGCATCGACCTTGTCGCAATGTGCGTAAACGATCTGGTGTGCCAAGGCGCGGAGCCTCTGTTTTTCCTTGATTATTTCGCCACCGGCAAGCTTGAGCTGGACGCGGCCACAGCGATCATCAATGGCATTGCCGAGGGCTGCAAACGCGCTGGCTGCGCCTTGATCGGTGGGGAGACGGCTGAGATGCCGGGCATGTATAGCGATGGTGATTTCGATCTCGCAGGCTTTGCCGTCGGCGCGATGGAACGCGGCACGGCGCTGCCGTCAGGCGTGCAAGAGGGGGATGTGCTGCTAGGCCTAGCCTCCGATGGGGTGCATTCCAACGGCTATTCACTGGTGCGTCGCGTCGTGGAGCATTCGGGGCTGGCTTGGGATGCGGATGCGCCCTTCACCGATGGATTATTGGGCCGCGCGTTGCTGGCGCCGACGCGGCTATACGTGACGCAAGCTTTGTCGGCCGTGCGGGCAGGGGGCGTGCATGCGTTGGCCCATATTACCGGCGGCGGACTCACGGAGAATATACCGCGTGTCTTGCCGGAGGGCATGGGCGTGGAGATTGACCTGAACAGCTGGACGCTGCCGGGTGTCTTTGGGTGGCTGGCGCAGGAAGGCGGGATCGCTGAGGCCGAGATGCTCAAGACCTTCAACGCGGGCATCGGCATGGTACTGGTTGTCGACGCTGCGCGTGCGGATGCGTTGAGCGCGCAACTCAAGGAACTGGGCGAGACGGTTCACATGCTGGGGCAGGTGACAGGCACAAGAGGCGTGTCATATACGGGTAAGCTGCTTTGAAACAGGTCGCCATTCTGGTCTCTGGTGGCGGCTCCAACATGGTCAAGCTGGTGGAAAGCATGGCTGGGGATCACCCGGCGCGGCCCTGTCTTGTGATGTCGAATGACCCGAACGCCACAGCACTCGGCAGGGCACAAACCTTGGGCGTTTCAACGGCGGCCGTTGATCACAAACCGTTTGGCCAAGACCGGGCCGCGTTTGAAGCAGAACTTGATGTGCATCTGGAAACGGCAGGGGCTGAGATCATCTGCCTTGCAGGGTTCATGCGCATTCTGACGCCGTCTTTCATGGCGAAATGGGCGGGGCGGATGCTGAACATACATCCCTCACTCCTGCCGAAATACAAAGGGCTGCACACTCACGCGCGTGCGCTGGAGGCGGGCGACACCGAAGCAGGTTGCACGGTGCATGAAGCCACGGCAGAGCTCGATGGTGGCCCGATTCTCTGTCAGGCCAAGGTTGCAATCGCGCCAGAGGATGATCCCGAAACGCTCGCTGCAAAAGTCTTGCGTCTGGAGCATATCATCTACCCTCAGACCCTTTTTCGTTTCGCGAAGGGCGACAAACAGCGGGTAGATTACGGAATTGACGCCACGTGAGCGGCCTGCTCTTCCCTTTTATGCGTTATGAGCGTAAGGCTAAGCCTTCGGGGGCGGCCCAAACAAGACCAAGAACAACCGGACGCAAATGAAAACACTCACCACGACGGAAGACCTCGCCGCCTATTGCGCGCATGCTGCCACATTCGATTATGTGACGGTCGATACTGAATTTCTTCGGGAGCGGACCTATTACGCCAAGCTGTGTTTGATCCAACTCGCCGTCGCAGGTGACGATCTGGAAAAAGATGCGGTCCTGGTTGACCCGATTGTGGGCAAGGACATGTCTCTTGATCCGCTGTTCGAGCTGTTTCGCGATGAAAATGTCGTCAAAGTATTTCATGCCGCGCGGCAGGATTTGGAAATTTTCTACACAGAAGGCAATGTGATCCCTGCACCGCTTTTTGATACGCAAGTTGCGGCGATGGTGTGCAATTTCGGCGAACAGGTCGGATATGAGACATTGGTGCGCAAGATTGCCAAATCATCAGTCGATAAATCGTCACGTTTCACCGATTGGTCGCGCAGGCCTCTATCAGATGCCCAGAAAAACTATGCGCTGGCGGATGTGACCCATTTGCGCGACATCTACGAATATCTTTCCAAACGGTTGGACCGCACAGGGCGCAAGCCTTGGGTAGAAGAAGAAATGGCGGTCCTGCGCGCGCCAGACACCTATGTCGTAGCGCCCAAAGACGCCTGGAAGCGCGTGAAAGTACGCACAAATGCGCCGAAGTTCCTCGCAATCGTCAGAGAGCTTGCGCAGTTTCGTGAAAGCTATGCGCAAAACAAGAATGTGCCGCGCAGCCGGGTGTTCAAGGACGATGCGCTGCTGGAACTGGCGTCGACTAAACCAAAATCCGGCGCTGATCTGGGGAAATCCCGCCTGCTTTTGCGGGAAGCCCGCAAAGGGGAGATTGCCGAAGGGATTTTGGCGGCCGTCGATGCAGGGCTGAACTGCCCGCCTGACGAGATGCCCAAAGCGCCGGCGCCGCGCGACAAAAGTGCGATCAACGCTGCCCTTGCCGATCTTTTGCGTGTTCTCCTGAAGGCGAAAGCGGAACAGGCCGGTGTGGCTCAGAAACTGATCGCAACTGCGGCTGAACTGGATGCCATTGCGATGGGCGATCGCGACGGTCTTGCCCTGTCAGGTTGGCGGGGTGAGGTTTTTGGCATTGACGCGATGCGTTTGTGTCGGGGCGAGGTTGCGCTGACAGCGGATCAAGCGACGGTAAAAATCATCGACCTGTAGTTACCGTCGCACGCTCCGGCGGTTTCGTGCACCCACGACGGAAATGCTGCGCACACCGCGCAAAGCGGCATTGCTCAGCGCGGCTCCAGCGATTATTTCGCGCGATTGCTGCGTCGATTGTCTGCGCGGCTCCAGCGGTGGCACCACGCGGAACTCGTAAACAATCGCAGAAGGGTCATCTGTGCTGACGCGCACCAGTTCAGCGTCCCAATAGCCTTGCGTTGGTGGCAGACCGACAGCGCGTATGATGGCGCCACTGGGCGTAGCATCCACCGCAAGTTCGGTGACCTGGCTTACAAAACGACGCCCATCTGCTGTGACGTTGGGGTCTGGCACCGTTTGTACGACCTCAGCGCGGTCGCGACCAAACCAGTTCATCGGGTTTAGGCGCGTCGAACAGGCGCTCAGGATTAAGGTCGCGACCAAAACGGTCAAAATCGGTTTTGCGCTGCGTGTCACGATGCTCTCACCCGCTCTGCTGTCCAATTAATTGGTTCTTAAGCTCAGGGGTAGCGCATCGACCGGAATTTGAAAAGCCAAACGTGGTGGACGCTTGAAACCAAAGCGCTATACCTCGGTTTAACGGCGATGCGAAAGGGCAGGCGACATGGCGCAGGACAAGTTTGAAGAGATCGTCGAGACCTTTGAGTTTCTCGACGACTGGGAAGATCGCTACCGCGAAGTGATTGATCTGGGCAAGGCCATGCCGCCTTTGGATGACGCACTGAAAGTGCCTGCGACCAAGGTGGATGGATGCGCCAGTCAAGTCTGGCTGCACCCGACAATTGAAAATGGAACCTTCACGTTTGAAGGCGAAAGCGACGCGATGATCGTGCGTGGCCTGATCGCTGTGTTGCATGCCTTGTATAGCGGTCTGAACGTGGCAGAGGTTACCTCTGTCGATGCGGCTGCAGAGCTGGGTCGCCTGGGTCTGAATGATCACTTGTCTGCCCAGCGTTCAAACGGTTTGCGTGCGATGGTGGACCGGATCAGGACGGTTGCATCTGCAGCGGCGTGAGCTCGGATCAGAGTGCGGACAGGCTCCGTTCGAGATCCCCGTATCCCGTAAAGCGATATTCATAAGACAGGCCCAGTTTTTCAGCGCAGGCCTGGGCCTTTGCCTCAAGCGCCGGATCCCTGATCTGAGCCTGATAGACCAGCTTGTCATAATGTGAGAAATACATATCTCGCAGCGTTTTGGCGGTCTTCTCGTCGCGATCCAAACCCAATGGTTTGGTGACGAAAGCATCGAATTGGCGGACGAGGAAGTCCGTCAGGTAGAAGGCTGTCATCTCGTCGCGTTCGATAAAAGTGTCATTGCCTTCGAAAAAGCTGTAGCAATGCGGCCCTTCAACCATCCGCACGCCAAGCTCTTCACATGCGGCCTCCAACAACCCACCAGTTCCGCAATCAGCGTAGACCACGAAAATCTGTTCATAAGTATCGCGATGGGCAGCAACAGCCTCATGAACGGCCGGAACAATCTTCTCGGGCGTGTTGTGATAGCTCGCGGGCAGGCAAGCCAAGGTCATGTGCTCCCAGCCATTGGCAGATTTGAGGGCCAAAATTTCGCGGGCCAAAGCTCCGCAAGCCAGAAGTAGGATGCGCCCGGCACCTTCCGGACGTAAACCGTCCCGGGTCAGTGTGGCATCATCCGGGATCATTGTCAGAGAGTCTTTTGTGCAAATAGCGGATCAGAAGGCCTGCAAGCATCGCCAGGGGCATCAGTAACGCGATACTGCTTGCGGCCGGAGTCTGCGGCTGCATTTGCGCGAACAGAAATACCGTCAGGCCTGCGGCGACGAGCACGTAGCAGATCAGTAATGCAAAGCGGGTGAAGGGCATGGGCGATCCTCTCTTTCGCCTAAATATGCAATTTGAGAACGGATGCAACGGCTGGGCGTGCTTCCATTCTATTCATAAATGCGCTGAGACGAGGAAAGGCCTGCATGTCGACACCGTCCCCCTCAAACCATCGCGCGACAGTGAAGAGGTAGATGTCGGCCGTGCTGTAAGCTGCGCCCAACACGAACGGTCCCTGCAGGTAATCCGTTTCGATCAGCGCCGCGTTTTCAGTGATGTTCTGCGCCACTTTCGCGCGCATGATCGGATAGGTGGCGGGATCATCCGACCACCTCGCACCACGCAGTTTGTGGGCGTGATTGACATGCACGGTTGCCGCGAGGAACAAATGAAGCTCCTCCATTTTCGCGCGCTGCCACTCGTCTTCTGGGGTCAGGCCTGCGTTCGGGTGAAGTGCAGAAATATGGTTCAGCATGGGTGCTGTTTCGGTCAGAATACCCATTGGAGTCTCAAGCGCAGGCACGCGCCCCTTTGGATTGATCCGCAAATAGTCGGCGCTTTGCTGATCGCCTTTTGCAAAATCCAGCCAAATAAGATCGTAATCAGCAGCAACTTCTTCCAAAGCGATATGAGCCGCAAGGGCGACCGTACCTTTGGCAAGGTGGAGGCGAAGTGGGGCCATGGGAGGCGTCCTTCATTGTCTGCAGTCAAGAGAAGTGATCACACGATCGGCGGCCCTGTCTAGCCCAGAAACGTCAGCAATGTGCCGACCGCGGCGGGCGTCAATAGGCCCAGCAGGCTGGTTAGTTTTTTGAGCATGTCACCGCTGAATGTCGCGTGGAATCCGGCGCCATTTTCACAACCTGCGATGATCCGCTCCAATTTTGACTGATTGCCACCCAAGTAATACGCCACATCGGGGTCTACGCGTTCGGGCGCTTTGTTCTTTTCAATGGGTTTTGCCTCCAAAGACACATTTCCGGACGCACCGAAAAGCGTCCACGCATTGCCCGTCAGGTTCCAGCCCAGCTTCTTGTCATCAGCGCCACCTTCCGCGCCGCCGCAATAGGGGACAATACGAGCAGCCGCAAAAGCATAAATCATGAAGACAGAAACCGACATCCCGACGCCAAGTACCAGAACCCATGCGTCACCGCTCGCGATGATGGCGGATTCCAGGGCCTCAGTTTCGCGCACTTTTCCCTCAAGTACGTCAAATCCCACAGAGACGAAGATTAGCGTTGCGACCATTAACGCGATCAGGAAGACGCATAACGTGTTGATCGCGGAAAGGATCCCATCAGGGGATGCAGATTTCGCAACTTTCGGCAGCCTTATCGGTTCTCTTAACAGCTTTCGGGCTTTTGGATCGGGGGCGGTGTTCGCCGGGTCAACGCCCAATAACAAGACATCAAGATGGTCGATTTTCTTGGGCCAAGACGTTTTGTCGCTCTGCGCTTTGATGTGTTTTTCCATGTCGCGGATAAGTGCAGAGGTCTTGATCTTCCACGCATGTGCAACCAGCGGAGCAGGATAGTTATACACCAGACAGCGCACGCCAATTGCCGTTATGCAGATTGTTGTCGAGGCTAAGGTCGCAACGCTCATCCATAACCAAGGCACAGGATATTGAATGCGGCCAAAGAAGCCGGGCAGGCTGAAGTAGCGCTCGAATTCAATCAATGCGAAGGTAACGATCAACCCGGCCCCAAACAGCAAAGACACGATACCTGGGCGCGCTGTGACAACGTCACTGACTGACCATGCGCTGTCCTTTTTCAGATAGGATGCAACCCAAAGCCGATTGATCACGCTCGTCTGGGCCGTGAATGTGAAAAGAGCCCATGCACAGTAGGCGACAGCCATCGACATAAAAATAACGATGCTGCGGTAGTTTTCATATTCTAGTACGTCTTCCGCATCTGCATCCTCGGCCGCCTTTCGCTCAGCACCCATTTGCTCCTCAAAAGCTTCCAAGCGCGCAGCCTCTTGCGCCTGCTTGATTGAAACGATGGCGTCGAGCTTGCCCGTGATTTCCTGCAATGTCGTTGGTGTCCAACCCTCGATAGCAATGAGCGCCTCATTCTGATGCGTCAGTAGGGTCTTTTCGGCAGTCTGCGCTGCCTGCCGTTCTTGTTCCTCAGATGCAGAAGAGCCGTCACTCTCCTGACCAGACTCGGCATCAGTTATCGTTGGATCAACAGCGGCCTTCTCATTGCCGCAAACCGCGCCGAGCCGCGCCAGATCGGCGGCGCCACCCAAGTTCGCATGGCAGACGAGGTAATTGACGCCGAGTGTCATGCCCAGGGGAAACAATGAGACAAACAAAATGAAAATGACTGCAAAGCGGGCAGAGGGCAGGTGGGTCGCGCTGCCGGGACGCTGCATCATGTGCTGGAACCGCGCGGCACTTGCGGCAGCGCGATGCCGTATCGGTTCGGGCCAATCTGGATCAGGCTGGGTGCTGGAAGGCATAAATTTAACGTCTCAAACAAAAAACCACCGCAACTTTACGCTGCGGCGGTCGGGCTTGGTCAAGTTTTAAATCGCTGTTCAGCTCGCAGCCAACTGGTTGTGTTTGCGTGCCATGAACTCTTTGGCGGTTTCCACGGCGACAGCCGCGTCACGGCAATAGGCATCCGCGCCGATGGCTTTGCCAAATTCTTCATTGAGGGGCGCACCACCCACCAGCACTGTGTAGTCATCTCTGCGGCCTTTTTCGACCAGCGTGTCAATGACGACTTTCATATAGGGCATGGTCGTTGTCAAAAGCGCCGACATGCCCAGAATGTCCGGCTGTTCCGCATCAAGAGCCGCGAAGTAATCCTCAACCGAATTGTTGATACCAAGATCGACAATTTCAAAGCCTGCGCCTTCCATCATCATGCCGACAAGGTTCTTGCCGATGTCATGAATGTCGCCTTTGACGGTGCCGATTACCATCTTGCCCACGCGAGGTGCGCCCGTTTCAGCAAGAAGCGGTTTCAGGATGGCCATGCCGCCCTTCATGGCATTTGCCGCCAAGAGCACTTCGGGTACGAACAGAATGCCGTCGCGGAAGTCGTTGCCAACAATTGTCATCCCGCCGACCAGCGCCTTTGTCAGAATGTCATAGGGTTCCCATCCACGTTCGAGCAGGATTTCCACGCCTTCTTCAATCTCTTCCTTGAGGCCGTCATAGAGATCATCAAACATTTGATTGACAAGCTCTTCGTCGTCCAATTCGCTGAGGATGATGTCGTCTTCTTCGTCTGACATGGCAAGGCCCTTCACTACTAACTTGGGTCGAGTGTTGGACTTATCTTTTTGGGATTGCAATTTAATTTACGACATACCCAAAGCTGGGACCGACTTTGCATTTCCGAGAACTTGCAAATGTTCTTTGTATGTTCTATTTTTTCCCATGGACAAGATGCGATATGTCGATGGTGCCCGACGCAAGGGGCGCGGGGTAGCCAGCAACCAAACCAACCGGTTTGAACGGCTCGTCACGGTCGGGATCGATGACGGCTGGGGGCGCGATGAAGAGCTGCCGCCGATCCGAACAGAGGTCAGTCTTGAAACACCGCGCAAGATCATCACGCCGAACAGCTCACCGGACCTGCATTTCGACCGCTCGATCAACCCGTATAGAGGTTGCGAGCACGGGTGTGTCTATTGCTTTGCACGTCCGAGCCATGCCTTTCTTGGTATGTCGCCGGGGCTGGATTTTGAAACCCGTCTGATCGCTCGCCCAGATGCGCCTGATCTGTTGCGGAAAGAGTTGCAGGCCCATTCCTACCGTCCTCGCGTAATTGCGGTTGGAACCAATACTGATCCCTATCAACCAATTGAAAAAGAACGTAAAATCATGAGGCAATGTCTTGAGGTTTTTGCGGCATTTCGACATCCGGTGGCGATTGTCACGAAAGGCGTCTTGATCGAGCGTGACATTGATGTCCTTGCTGATCTTGCACAAAGCAATCTGGTGCGCGTCGGGATTTCGGTCACGACCTTGCAGCGTGACCTCGCGCGTAAAGCGGAACCGCGCGTGCCGTCCCCGGCGCGGCGGTTGAAAACAATCGAACGGCTCGCAGAGGCGGGGGTAGAGGTGCGTGTGATGGCCTCGCCTTTGATCCCTGGGCTCACTGATCACGAGCTGGAGGCGATCTTGAAAGCGGGGCGGGAGGCCGGTGCAGTCAGTGCCTCCGTGATTCCGCTCAGATTGCCGCGCGAAGTTTCACAATTGTTTCAGGATTGGTTGCAAGAGCACTTTCCGGATCGTGCGAAACGGGTCATGCACCGCGTGCGGGAGATGCATGGCGGTCAAGATTATGATGCAAATTTTGGGACACGCATGAGAGGCAGCGGCCCGCATGCTGCACTGCTTCAGCAGCGTTACCGCGCGTCCTGCAGACGGTTAGGGTTGGCTGAAAGACTGCCGCCTTTGCGCACGGAACTGTTCAGCGCGCCCGCGAAGCTAGGCGCGCAGCTTGATCTGTTTGACTAAGATATCGCTGGTCTGCGTCAGGTGCGCACCCGGCGGCGCCCGCCGGTCCGTTCGCGACGCTTTGGCCCAGCCCCATCTGTGCCGTCACTCTCGGACGAAAATCCGCCCAAGGCAGCGCTGATTTGATCAAGGGTCGGACGAGACCCGCGCGGCCGCGTCTCAAGCGCATCACGCATATGGCGCAGATGCTCGGGTGTCGTTCCACAGCAGCCGCCGATAATGGTCGCATTCGCGTCTCGGGCCAAAACGGCATAATCTGCCATCAACTCTGGCGTGCCATCATAGTGGATATGGCCGTCTTCGTATTTCGGAATGCCAGCATTGCCCTTCGCGATGATGGGGGTGGAGGTTTCGCTGAACCCGAGAACCGTGCGCAACAGATCAGAGGACCCGACACCGCAATTTGCTCCGAGTGCCAGGGGCGGATGCTTGAACCGGCCCATTTGCTTTGCCATGTCGGGGGCCGTGACACCCATCATTGTGCGGCCTGCCGTGTCAAAACTCATCGTGCCGCACCATGGCATGTCGGCAAGGGCGCAGGCCTCAGCCGCGGCTTTCATTTCTTCCGGGGCCGATATCGTTTCGACCCAAAGCACATCAGCGCCGCCAGCTTTCAGCCCTTCGGCCTGTTCGTGAAACATCTCCACTGCGTCTGCGTGGGACAATGTTCCAACCGGTTCCATGATGTCGCCTGTTGGCCCCATGGAACCTGCGACCACGACGGTACGTCCAGCGGCATCTGCGACATCTCTGCCAATCTCGGCTGCAGCTTTGTTCAATTCGAACACGCGGGATTGCGAGTCGTGCAGTTTGAGGCGGGATGCATTGCCGCCGAATGAATTTGTCAGGAAAATATCCGAGCCTGCATCAACCGGGCCGGAATAAAGCGCTTTGATCCGATCCGGGTGATCGACATTCCAGAGTTCCGGGGCATCGCCAGATTGCAGCCCCATGTTGAACAGTTCTGTGCCTGTTGCGCCATCAGCAAGCAGCCAATCATTGACCTCAAGTAGTTTGGCCAGTGCGTTTTGCTTTGCTGCGTTTTGCGTGCTCATTCCGCTTTTCCTTGTATGTCATGCGCTGCCGCGCATGACAGGTCTTGCTGGATGAAGCAATTTCATAAAATCCATAATCATTATGAGCGGGTTTTGTGGGAGCGCTTGATGACTTGTCCGGCCAATTGATGAGGGCCCAGATGTCCAGCATTCCGGTCAGAAGCGCAAACAGAGAACTTGCCGAAATGTAAGTCGGTTGCCAGTGTGGCGCGAAGCAAGCCTTGAATTGCGCAAGACCCTTTGCATGCGCATGCTGGCCCAGAACCCGTGTGATCAATCTGTCCACACGCGTTGAGCTGTCCGGGAGATAACCGGGGGCGGCGGCAAGCGAGAACAGGGATATCTGCTTTTTGCGTGCCACTTCAATGGCATGGCAGACAAGCGCATGGAGCGTTCCATCCGGGCAGTCCGGGTCAGACCGGATGATGTCCAAAGTCCATTTATCTTGTGCTTTCAGGACGGTGAGGAATGCAATTGCTGCGCCGTCTTTATGGGCCGCAAACAGGGTTTGTGACGCAAGAAGACGGTGGTCGACATAGCCCATAGAAAAGCCTCGTGCCGGGCCATTGCGGCGTTGCCACGCGGCATCCAGACGCTGTATCTGGTCAGCGCTGATGGCTGCGCCCGACATCCGCACACCGGCCTTTTTTGCCTTGCGCAGCTTCCGACGCAATTGCCTGAATTGTGGTCCGTCCATTGTGAAATCGGAAGGCTTTACAATGGCTTCTGATCCGACCTTGACAGACATCCAACCCTGTCTTTGCGTGCCATCTGTCGACTTGTAAATGCAAACGCCGCGTCCGGCGGCCTGAGCATCCCTGAGAAGACTGTCCATGAAGTTTGGCCCTGCCTCTGACCCAAAGGGATCGCCAAGCAAAATGTCGGTGTTTTGCGCGCGGTGCCATAGAGCTGCAGCGCTTTGCTCAGGAGTTGTGCGGAGGTGGAGTTGACCCAAGGCAACCAACTGCGCTTCGGGCGGGGCGGCCGCGGCTAACTCAGGTGAAAGCGTCGGCATCGTCTTTGGGCGGCATTGCCTCGGCTCAGCTTTGGACACTTTCAGCAAGGTGAGCCCCGCGAGCAAGGCTGGTGCTGCATAATAGATCATCCGAAAGCCTAGGATCGCGGTGAGGAGCGGTGCCGGATCAGCGCCGCCTATCATACCAACCAAGCATAGCTCAAACGCACCAACCCCGCCCGGTAAGCCCGAGATCATGCCCGCAGCGAGAGAGATCAGGAAGGCAGAAAAGAGTACAAAGAAAGGCGTATAACCCTCTGGCAAAAATATATAAATTATAGCGCATGCGGCCAGCGTATCGAGCGCTGTAAAGCTGAGCGTCGGAAAGATCAGACGCGGCGCGGGCAAGGGCACCCGGATGATCGCGCGCGGCGCAAAAGAGAGCAAGGCGAGGGTAGCGACAGCGATCACACCAAAACAGGCGACATAGTTTAAAGCCGCAGGTGCGTGGGCTGGTTGTGCAACCAGAAAGGCCAGGCTGGTCACACCCGCCCAGCCTGCGAAAAAACAGGCTGTGACTGCGGCTGTCAATTGCGAACATGCCCAAAGATGACTGCCATAGGACTTGCCCAGCGCGCGCCAACGCACAAGCGAGCCGGTGATCAACCCATAGCCCAAAACCTGTGAAATTGCTGTGGCGCGCCAGCCCGCATGCAAAAGTGCCGCTTTGGGCAAAACCATGTGTAGCTCAGTCGCGGCGAGGCGGTCATATTGCGCAATAGCATAGAAACTGACGACTGTGAGCCCGGTCGCGGTGATCCACTGCATGGCGGTAAATTGAAAGACGGCAGAGGACACAGCAGCGGCATCAAATTGCGTTACCTGATCCCAAAGCATCGAAAGGATGCAAATGGATACGACAATCGGCAACAGCCCACGCAGCAATGGCAAGCGGTGTGACGCTGGATCGGCTGTAATCGATTTTTTTTTCATCCCTGACCCCTCAGAACATCTCTGAGATGTAAGCGGGTAAGGGTTCGCAGGGTGTTAACAGATAAAATGCGTTGCTTTAAAAACGGGGTGCCCCTGAAAAATCGGACAAAAAAAGCCGCAGAGACTCTGCGGCTTCTTCAATTCTTAAATGCTAGTAAGTCTCAGGTTTCGCTGAGTATTTGCGACTTTGCTTCCGCGAGAAGGGCAGCCATTTTGTCGCGGATTGCGTCGTCATCAGCTTTGCCAGCCAGATCGCCAGCGATCTTGCGAAACACGTCATCATCGCCTGCTTCTTCAAAATCTGATTTTACAACGCCTTGCGCATAAGCCTCAGCATCATCGCCGGATTTACCCATCATCTCTGCCGCCCACAGACCCAACAGTCTGTTGCGGCGGGCTTCCGCTTTGAACTGCATTTCGGCGTCATGCGCGTATTTGTTTTCGAACGCTTCGGCGCGATCATCGAAACTGGCCATCTACTCAGGCTCCCAATTGCTTTGTTCTCCAGCTCAATCTGTCCACTTGCAGGCAAAGGTACAAGGGGGAAGGTGCATCATATTTCCCACTTTGCTTGTATGGGCGGGACGGCTGGCGTATAGGCAGCGGCATGTGCGGGGTATGGTGAGTCTCGCCTTTTGGGGGACCGAGTGCCATGGCGCGTCGCAAGAAAATCTACGAAGGCAAAGCCAAGACCATGTATGAAGGGCCTGAGCCCGGAACGCTGGTGCAGTATTTCAAAGACGATGCGACCGCGTTCAATGCCGAAAAGAAAGACGTGATCGAAGGCAAAGGTGTTTTGAACAATCGCCTGTCGGAGTATTTCATGTCCGGTTTGACGCAGATCGGCGTTCCGAACCATTTCATCAAACGCCTGAACATGCGCGAACAATTGATCCGTGCGGTGGAGATCATTCCGCTTGAGGTCATCGTGCGCAACTATGCGGCCGGGACCTTGGCCAAGCGCCTTGGTCTCGATGAAGGCACGGTGCTGCCCCGTCCTATCGTGGAGTTTTCCTACAAAAATGATGATCTGGGCGACCCGCTGGTCACGGAGGAATACATTATTGCCTTTGGCTGGGCCTCTCAGCAGGATCTGGATGACATTATCGCGCTTGCACTGCGGGTGAACGATTTTCTGTCAGGCGTCATGTATGGGGTGGGGATCAAGCTGGTCGATTTCAAGATCGAGATTGGTCGCCACTATGAGGGTGATTTCCAACGCTTGATTGTCGCTGACGAGATCTCACCCGACAGTTGTCGCCTATGGGATATCGAGACGGGGCAGAAGCTCGACAAGGACGTTTTCCGCCGCGATTTGGGCAGTCTTGCGGATGCATATACAGAAGTGGCCAAACGGCTGGGCGTCTTGCCGCAAAACAGCCCGCAGCCAGGAAAACCGCAGCTGATCAATTGAGTAAGAGAGACAGAATAAGAATGGGGCAGGGTACAAAATGAAAGCCAAGGTTCATGTGATGCTGAAGAACGGCGTGCTCGATCCTCAAGGGGAGGCTGTGCGCCATGCGCTTGGTACGTTGGGGTTTGCCGGTGTCGAAGCTGTGCGGCAGGGTAAAGTGATCGAGCTTGATCTGGCTGATGGCACCACAGAGGCCACAGTCACAGAGATGTGCGAGAAGCTATTGGCCAACACCGTGATCGAGAGCTACTCGATCGAGATGGTGTAGATATGAAAGCGGGCGTTCTTACCTTTCCCGGCTCCAATTGCGACCGCGATCTGGCGGAAGGGTTTCGTCAGGCAGGGGCCTCCGTCGACATGGTCTGGCACAAGGAAACGGCTCTGCCATCCGGGCTGGATGTGATCGGAATCCCCGGGGGATTTTCCTTTGGGGACTACTTGCGCTGCGGCGCGATTGCTGCGCGCTCTCCAATCTGCAGCGCCGTCGTGGAGTTCGCCAAGAAGGGCGGCCATGTCATTGGCATATGCAATGGATTTCAGGTCTTGTGCGAAACCGGTCTCTTGCCGGGCGTATTGATGCGCAATGCGGCATTGAAATTTGTCTGCCGCCAGCAAACACTTTCTGTCGGAACTGCGCATAGTCCCTTCACGCACGCCTATGCGCGCGATGCAGAGATTGTCATACCTATCGCGCATCACGACGGCAATTACTCTGCGTCGCCTGATGTGGTGGCCCGTTTGCAGGATGAAGATCGCGTTGCGTTTCGCTACGTGGAGAATCCAAATGGCTCAGTTGCGGATATCGCTGGCATTCTGTCAGAAAACCGGCGTGTCCTTGGCATGATGCCGCATCCCGAGCGTGCCGTGTCTGCGGCGCAAGGCAACTCGGACGGTGCTGCCATGTTCAAATCGCTTCTGGATCAATTGCAAACGGCATAGATCCGCCGATGGCGCTGCCCCGGCCCGGGTTGAGCACATGCGCGTGACGCCGTATCGTGGCGGACATGACACCGCAATCCGGCCAAAGACAAGGACCCCCGCGCCCGATTGGGGCAAGATGGCAGATCCGCCTGTTCGCGGTGATGTCCATCGCATTGGCTGTGGCGATTGTCTGGATCTCTAACCTTTGGTTGACGGACCGGTTCACAGAACGCACGCGGAACGCGGCAGAGCTGCGCGTGGCCCTCTATTCCAACGCGATCATGTCCGAGTTGCAGCGCAACCGCGTCGTGCCGCTTCTTCTATCGCGCGACCCGTTGATGGTGGATGCGCTGAATTCCGATGACTTTTCCGCCACGTCGCGCCGCCTGATATCTTTCGCGGAAGAGATTCGTGCCGCCGGGCTGCGCCTGTTGGATGAAGAAGGGCGCACAGTAGGGTCCTCCGATCGCAACCAGTTGGGCGAGGCGCACCGCAACGCCTCCTTTTTTGTTGACGCGCTGCGCACCAATGAGACTGTATTCACCATTACTGAGCTCGACACCGGTGCCTTCCAATTCACCTATTCGCGCCGGATTGAATCCGCGAAACAGGGCATCGGGGTGATCGTCGTTGATGTGGATTTGCGCCAGTTTGAAAGTCGTTGGCGCTCCCCCTCTGATGCCGTGATGATCACCGATAGCGAAGGCCGGATCATCATTGCCACGGACCCGCGTTGGCGTGGACAGACGGTCGAAGATGCGCTTGTCGCGCAACCCCCTTCAAGCGCCTTCCGCCGTGCAATCGACGCCACCAACGGCTATTTTGAGTTGAGCCGTTCGCCAGATGCCTATCTGCGGGGTGAGGCGGTGATGCAGGTTGACGGTCGTATATTGTTCCGCGGCTGGCGGTTGATCAGTTTCTCGACCTACGCTTCTGTGCGCGAGCGCGTGAACGGCGTTCTGGCGCTTGAAATCATGGGGTTTGCGATCATTCTTGCCCTGACTTTCTACGTGCTGTCACGTCGCGCGCAGTCTGCGGCGGGCTTCTTTCGCAAGGAAAGCGAGCAACTGCGCGAGTTGAACCTGCGCCTCAGCCGCGAAATCGCTGAACGCAAAAAGATGCAAGAGTCGCTTGCTGTCGCGGAACAAACGCTGGCGCAATCTCAAAAACTTGCGGCTTTGGGGGAAATGTCAGCCGCAGTCAGCCACGAATTGAACCAACCGCTTGCTGCAATGAAAACCTATTTGGCCGGGGCAAAGCTGCTTTTGCAGCGCAAACGGCCTGAAGAGGCGCAGAGCTCGTTCCAACGGATTGACGATTTGATCGAGCGGATGGGCGCGATCACCAAACAGTTGAAATCCTATGCACGTAAGGGCGGCGATACGCTGCTTGAGGTCGATTTGCGCGAAGCCGTTTCGGGCTCCCTGTCGATGATGGAGCCGCAACTTAAGCGCGGTGATACGCTGGTCGATGTGACATTGCCGGATGAGTCTGTGATGGTGATCGCCGACAGGGTGCGGCTGGAACAGGTGATTATCAATCTGTTCCGCAATGCGCTTGATGCAACCCGCAGCGCGGCGCAACCCAAAATCGAAATCATGTTGCATGCAGGCGAGACCGCAACGCTGTCTCTGCGCGACAACGGGGATGGCATCGAGAACCTCGACGAGCTGTTCGAACCATTCTACACGACCAAGCAACCAGGGGAGGGTGTCGGGCTTGGGCTCGCGATTTCGTCATCAATTGTCACAGAGTTGGGAGGGAGCTTGACGGCAAGAAATGGCCAATCGGGCGGCGCAGTGTTTGAAATGCAGCTTCCGATGCATAATTCTGCGCATAGTTCGGAAAGTAACCGGTCGCCTGCGCCAGATGCAGGGAAAATCAAAGCCGCCGAATAAAGCGGACAGAGGAAGAAACTATGCAATCTGCAAGCGCGCTGAAAATCGCAATCGTTGATGATGAACAAGACATGCGCCAATCCATCAGCCAGTGGTTGGCCCTGTCGGGCTACGATACTGAAACCTTCGGGAGTGCAGAAGAAGCCTTGAAGGGCATTGGCAGCGACTATCCTGGCATTGTCGTCAGCGACATCAAGATGCCGGGTATGGATGGCATGCAGTTCCTCAAACGACTGATGAGTGCTGACAGCACCTTGCCTGTGATCATGATTACCGGCCATGGCGATGTGCCCATGGCGGTGGAGGCGATGCGTGTTGGCGCGTTCGACTTCCTTGAAAAACCCTTTAATCCCGACCGTATGACAGAGTTGGCGAAGCGTGCCACGACGAACCGGCGCCTGACGCTCGACAATCGCGCGCTGCGCAAGGAGCTCTCCGACGGGACAAAGCTCATGAAAAAGCTGATCGGCTCTTCGCCGGTCATGGAACGGCTGCGTGAGGATATTCTCGATCTCGGTCAGGCCGACGGGCATGTGCTGATTGACGGCGAAACGGGGACCGGCAAAACACTGACCGCGCATGCGTTACATGCTGTAGGCCCTCGCGCCGGCAAGAAGTTCGTTTCGCTGAGTTGCGCTGCATTTGATGAGGCCTCTCTGGCGGCAAAGCTGTTCGATCCAGTCGAAGAGGGCGAAAACCTTCCTTTGGTCGAAGAGGCGCGCGGCGGCACGCTGGTTCTCGAAGATATCGAAGCATTGCCCGGCACATTGCAAGCGCGGTTGCTGCAGTTCATCAACGATCAAGGCGCCCCTGCGGAAACGCGCATCATCGCGATCTGCAATACACAGGAACAGGACAAAACCTGCGAAGATCTGATCCGGGGCGATCTGTATTATCGCCTCGCAGCGATGAAGATAACGATCCCGCCGCTGCGCCAACGTGGTGAGGATGTTTTGACCCTCTTCAACCGTTTCGGTGAGCAGTTCGGAGAGGAATACGGGTCCGACGCGCCGGAAGTGTCGGCGCAAGAGGCGGCGCAACTTCTTCAAGCACCCTGGCCCGGCAATGTGCGCCAGCTGATCAATGTGGCTGAACGCGCCGTTCTGCAAAACCGCCGCGGCTCAGGCTCCATTGCCTCCTTGCTGATGGCTGACAATGCGGAAATGGGGCCGGTCATCACCACAGAGGGCAAGCCGCTCAAAGAATATGTCGAAGCGTTTGAGCGCATGTTGATCGACAACACAATGCGCCGCCACAAAGGGTCTATCGCCTCGGTGATGGAAGAGCTGTGTCTGCCTCGTCGGACGCTCAATGAGAAAATGGCAAAATACTCACTGCAGCGCTCCGATTATCTTTGAGGCTTTTAAGACAGGATCGTGCGCCTGCGAGGCGCGCGATTCTTTACCTGTGAGGGTTCAGCCTCTCCCGCTCAGGCGGCCCTCCAGAAGTATTTTAAGCAAATAGAAACCTTTATCGTAGCTGTTTCTCATATGGAAACAGCCAGACTTGGGGCATTCCAAACCTGTGGCGCGGAATCTGCATTGTAAAATCTGTGTAAAATCCCCATTAAGAAGATACGCACCGGTGGACGCTTTTATGGCGCATTGGGCGGTAGAGTTTTGCTGCGATGCGGCACGCCCGCCAGAAATCAGGCTAAAGGCGCCCCGCAGAACAGGATTAACGGCCTCGTGTAGAGGCCAGTGCCGACACCTCTGGGGTCGGCGTATTGAACGGGCAGGGCCACCAATGGTCCCTGTCGGAGACAAGAACGCGATGCGACGCGCAGGAGACAGACAGGCAAAAAGGCGCAGCAGTGTTATTGCTGAGCCGTCTGTACATGTCCGCGCGTCAGGCCTCGCCCAAACAAGTCATTCCGCCAACACCACTGCACCACCGGGGCTTGATCCCGGTTGCTTGGCCTTTGCGGAATGCGAACGGACACTATGGCTAAGAAGATGCTTATTGACGCCACGCATCCCGAAGAGACACGGGTCGTTGTGGCAGACGGAAACAAGGTCGAGGAATTCGACTTTGAATCAGAAAACAAGCGCCAGCTCGCTGGCAACATTTACCTCGCAAAAGTAACCCGGGTCGAGCCGTCCCTACAGGCGGCATTTGTCGATTACGGTGGAAACCGGCACGGGTTCCTCGCCTTCAGCGAGATCCATCCTGACTATTATCAAATTCCTGTAGCGGACCGTCAGGCGCTGCTGGAAGAAGAGATGGAATACGCCCGCCAGCAGGCAGAGGAAGAAGAGAAAGAGAAGCCCAAGAAGCGGTCTCGGTCCAGATCCCGCAACAAAGCTGCGGCAAACGAGACGGAAGATGCCGTTGTCACGGAAGAGGTGGCGGATAAAGACGCAGAAGCCATTCCAGGTATGGATGTGGTGGATCTGGATGATGGCGCTGATGATGACGCACCGTCGAAAGCGGAGGTTGAGGAAGGCTCCTCGCCGATGGAGACCGTGGCAGAAACGCCGGTCGAGACACCGGCGGCCGACGAAGAGACATCAGATGATGATGAGGATGAAGAGCCGGAGGCAGCAACCGCGGCGACCGAAAAAGATGAAAACATCGAATCCGTCGCGCAGGAAGATGACACTGACGAGGTGCGCCCGGCTCGTAAGCCGCGTCCGAAGCGGTACAAAATTCAAGAAGTCGTCAAGGTGCGCCAGATCCTTTTGGTGCAGGTCGTCAAGGAAGAGCGCGGCAACAAAGGCGCGGCACTGACGACATATCTGTCGTTGGCCGGGCGGTATTGCGTCCTGATGCCCAACACAGCGCGCGGCGGTGGTATCTCCCGCAAGATCACGAATGCGGCGGACCGCAAGAAACTGAAAGATATCGCAAACGAGATCGATGTCCCCAAAGGGGCTGGTTTGATTGTGCGTACAGCGGGTGCGAAACGGACTAAATCCGAGATCAAACGAGATTACGAATACCTGCAGCGGCATTGGGAACAGGTGCGCGAACTGACCCTGAAATCCATCGCGCCTGCACCGATCTATGAAGAAGGCGATCTGATAAAACGTTCGATCCGCGATCTCTATAATCGCGAGATTGACGAGGTGCTGGTCGAAGGCGAGACGGGCTATCGCGAGGCGAAAGCGTTCATGAAGATGATCATGCCCAGCCACGCCAAAAACGTGAAACACTATGCGGATCCGATGCCGCTTTTTGCGCGTCATCAGGTCGAAAGCTACCTGTCTGGCATGTTCAATCCGACCGTTCAGCTGCCATCTGGCGGCTATATCGTGATTGGCATCACAGAGGCGCTTGTCGCTGTTGACGTGAACTCTGGCCGCGCCACTAAGGAAGGTTCGATCGAGCAAACGGCGCTCAAAACCAACCTTGAAGCGGCGGAAGAAGTCGCGCGCCAGATGCGTCTGCGCGACCTCGCCGGATTGATTGTGATCGACTTCATCGACATGGAGGAACGCCGCAATAACAACGCGGTCGAGAAGAAGCTGAAAGACAAGCTGAAAACGGACCGTGCGCGGATTCAGGTCGGCCGTATCTCCGGCTTTGGCTTGTTGGAGATGTCACGTCAGCGGCTGCGCCCCGGTATGTTGGAAGCGACCACGCAACCTTGTCCATCCTGCCACGGCACCGGATTGATCCGCTCTGATGACAGCCTCGCGCTGACCATTTTGCGCCAGCTTGAGGAAGAGGGCACGCGCAAGCGGTCACGGGAAGTCTTGCTCACGGCACCGGTCGCCGTCATCAACTACTTGATGAACGCCAAACGCGAGCATATCGCTGAAATCGAAGCGCGCTATGGGATGGCTGTCAGGCTTGAATCTGACCCGCATAAGGTTAGCCCGGACTTCACCATCGAGAAATTCAAAACGGCAACGCGCAACATTACCCCGAAAGCGGTCGAGACCAGCGCCATCTCGATGGATTCCATTGACATGTCTGACCTTGATGTCGTGGAGGAAGAAGCCCCAGCGCCTCAGGGTGCGCAGGCTGAGAATGCGCCTGAATTGGACGAAGACGGCAATCCGAAGAAGAAAAAGCGCCGTCGCCGTCGTGGCGGACGTGGCCGCAATCGCAACCGGGATCGCGAGAACCAGGGCGACGACGCGCAGCAGGCTGATGGTGAGGCGTCACAGGCCAAGATCGATGAGGCGGCAACGGATGCAGATGCAGATGATGATCCGCGCCCATCCATAGCCGAAGCGAAAGCCGCTGAAGATGCGAAGGCAGAAACAGCGAAGAAGCCTAAATCGCGTGGCCGGTCACGGAGCAAGAAAGCCGCTGAGGACGAGGCGAAGCCGGAAGTCGAGGCCGTTGCTGCAGAGGCGGAAGAAGAGAAGCCAAAGCCCAAGCGTACACGCAGCCGGAAAAAAGCCGCTCCGAAAGACGACGGCCCGGCAGAAGACGCGACACCGGCCGATGTTGCAGATGCGGCAGAACCCGCAAAGGAAGAAAAGCCTGCGAAAAAGCCCCGCACGCGTGCCAAGAAGCCAAAAGCAGCGGAGCCCGAAGTCGTTGCAGAGCAAGCTGTTGTGGCAGATGCGACGACCGAATCCGACACTGTTGCTGAGGCGGTTGAGGCGCCGAAACCCAAAAAACGGCGGACTCGTACGTCGGGGACAACGCCGCTCGCTGCGAATGCTGAGGCACCCGCTGCTGAGGCTGACACAGTGACGGAAGAGAAGCCGAAATCAAAACGCCGCGGATGGTGGTCTTTGGGACGCTGAGTACGGCATCTTACACTCAAGAACGCCGGGGCTTTTGCTCCGGCGTTTTTCGTTCCAATTGACGTCAAGCTCTGCGCCATGTGACTGTCGGACAGAAAGGCGCATCGCATGATTGATCACGTCAACATCCCTGTCTCTGACCTGACAGACGCGCAGGCTTTCTTCGATGCGGTTTTGGCAGAATTGGACATGACCATCCTTGCCAAAGATGGACCGGCGCTTGGCTACGGCACCTCAGCTTGGACCTTTGGCATCGTCTTGGACGAGGGGGCGATCCAACCGCTGCATGTCGCATTCGTGGCAAAGTCACACGCCGTTGTGAGGGCGTTTCACGCGGCGGGACTTGCGGCGGGCGGCAGCTGTAACGGGGCGCCGGGCGTGCGGCCGCATTATGGTGCGCGCTACTACGCGGCGTTTCTAACCGGGCCAGATGGTCACAATATCGAAGCGGTCTGCCGGGACTAACGGCGCTTGCTCTTGGGGATTGCCTGAACGGAGATCAAGACATCCTGTGCTCTCAACCATCCGCTTGATCCACGCGGCAGGGCGCCCATCGCGCGTTTAGAATGCAACTCAGCTTCCTTGAACCGACCGATGGTCAAATAGCGTTCCGCCGTTGCGACGGAGGCCATTGCGTTTTGCCCATTCTTGGCGTGAGCCACGGCAAGGTCGCGCAGCATGGTGGGATCGCCTGGATCACGCCCGCGCGCAACGTTGAGGACTTTCAAGGCCTCTGAATTTGCCGCCCGCGTATTTGTGGCCAAAAGGGCTTTACCCAACCCCGCAAGGATTAGTGGCTCCCCACGCGCAAGCCCGGCGGCGTTACGATACGAGGTGACAGCTGCCGCGGCATTGCGTGTTTCCAGCAGGATTTGGCCTTTCAACTCATGGTAATACGGATCGCGTGGGCGCAATTTCAGAAGCTTGTTCATCTCTGTCAGTGCTTTTTTGGGGGAGGGGCGTTTGTGATAGGCCACCGCGCGGCGCAGGGTTGCGGTTTCACCCGCACCTTTCGCTTCTGCTTTGCGCAAGACAGAGCGGGGATTGCGCAAGAACCCTTCCAGCTTAGCATCCATGCGATTGTACCAATACACGGTCTCCGGACTGGCCGTACGTGTCTTTGTTTGATAGGCCGCAACGTAGCCGCGGACAGCGCGCAGACGGTCGCGGGTCAGCGGATGGGTGCGTGCATAAGGGTCTTGCCGGTTGGGGCTCAGCGCCTCTTGCCCGCGAAACAGGTTCAACACATCGCTCATCGCGTTGGGGTCAATACCGGCGCGCGCCAAGTAGCGCAGTGCGGATTGATCGGCAGAGGCTTCTTCCGCACGGGTATGACCAAAGAACACCCGCTGCGCCGAACTTGCGATCCCTGTGCCTAGCCCGACGGCAGCCTCTCCTTCGCCTTTTGCCGCTGCCGCGACAGCCAAAGCGAAGCCCACAGCCGTGATCCGGTTGGCAACACGAGCGTTACCGGCGCGCCGCACAAGATGTCCATTGGCGATATGGGCGATCTCATGCGCCATCACGGCTTGCAGGGCTTCCGGCCTTTGAAGGCGCAGGATGAGGCCGGAATGGATAAAAATATGCCGGCTATCAACTACGAAAGCGTTCAGGGAATTGTCTTTGATCACAAGGATGCGCACCGAATTTGCACCCAGCCCTGCGGCGCGCAAAACGGGTTTGGCAATTTCGCGCAAAGAGCGTTCGATTTCCGCGTCGCGGATTACGGTCAGCGCCTGCAGCGGTGCGCTCATGGCAAAGAATAACAACAGGGGTAGAAGACGGGTCATAACTTGAAGTCTCACGGGGCTGGGCTCCCTTTCCATTGACCTTTCCGGCCGTCGCTGTTTCAAGCAGGCTGTCCGAAAATCTAGCCCAACAGTGCGAGGAAGACATGCGAAGTTCAAGCCGTGGTGTTGTCGATCCATTTATTGTGATGGATGTGATGGACGCTGCAAGAAAACTTGAAGAGGGCGGACGTTCCATCATACATATGGAAGTGGGCCAACCCGGTACTGCAGCGCCGAGGCTGGCACGCGATGCACTGAGCCAGGCGATGGACGCCGATGCGTTGGGCTACACTGTCGCGCTGGGTCTACCTGAACTGCGGCAGGAGATCGCCGCGCTTTATGCGGACTGGTATGGCGTTGATCTTGATCCGGGCCGCGTCGTGATCACAGCGGGTTCGTCGGCGGCCTTCATCCTTGCTTTCACAGCGCTCTTTGATGCTGGTCAGGCCGTCGGTGTGACGGAGCCCGGATATCCCTCTTATCGCCAGATTCTCAAATCGCTGGACCTGCGCCCGGTGGGTTTTGCAACGCATGCGAAAGACCGTCACGTCCCGCAATTGCCGTCTGGCGATCTTGCAGGTCTGATCGTGGCCTCCCCTGCAAACCCAACTGGGACGATGTTGAGCAAGGAGGATCTGAGCAATCTGATCCTGTCATGTCAGCGTCAGGATGTGGCGTTCATTTCTGATGAGATTTACCACGGCGTCCAATATGACGGTCGCGCTGTTTCAGCGCTGGAGATCAGCGACGATGTCTATGTGATCAACTCGTTCTCCAAGTATTTCTCGATGACAGGATGGCGGCTGGGCTGGATGGTTGTGCCGGAAGATCACGTGCGCATCGTCGAGCGGTTGGCACAAAACATGTTCATCTGCGCGCCTCACGCCGCACAGGTCGCGGCACTTGGTGCCTTGCAGGCGCGCGATGAGACGCAAGCCATGCTCGACGTTTACACCGCCAACCGCGCATTGATGCTCGACGGATTGCCGAGGGCGGGGTTTGACAAGATCGCGCCGCCAGACGGGGCTTTTTATGTATACGCGGATGTCTCGGACATCACGCAGGATTCATTGGCCTTCTGTAAAGAGGTGCTTGAGGTCGCAGGCGTGGCGATCACGCCGGGCCTCGATTTTGATCCGATCCGGGGCCATCAAACGGTGCGCTTTTCTTATGCGCGGGCGACAGCGGACATTAAGGAAGGCCTGAAGCGCTTGCAAAATTTCATGGAGGCCCGTGCAAAAGCATAGGCGACAACCGGGCGCGGTTCGCCTATAATCCAGCCAACGATAAGAAAAAGTCTTATATAGGCTGAGCGGTCATGATCAGGCATCTGATATCAGCACTTTGCTGCCTCTTTTTCGCTGCGTCTGCGCAGGCGCAAGAGTTGCGCGCGCTCGCCCGTATCGACATGACATCGTCTGCGATCAGCGACGTGGCAAAAGGGGTAGAGGTCGCATTGTCCCTGACCCAAGCCGTGCCTTATCGCGTATTCACGCTGGATGCTCCGATGCGCGTGGTGATCGAATTTCGGGAAGTGGTGTTTGAGCCCGATCTGAAAGGCCTTGATCGCTCTGAAACGGTGACGGCTCTTGCTGCCGGGTCCATCCGACCGGGCTGGTCGCGTCTTGAGATCGCCTTGGCGCAGCCCATGGCCATTTCATCGGCGGGCTTGGAAACTAAGCCGTCGGAAGGCCGCGCGACGGTGCGCTTGCAGCTTAACCCGACGACTGCGGAAGACTTCGCAGCAAGTACAAATGCCCGAGACGCACAAGAGCCCTCAACACGCGTGCAACCAGATGATGGTCGTCTGATTGTGGTGCTTGATCCGGGTCATGGCGGCGTTGACCCGGGCGCGCAGCGCGACGGGCATGATGAGGCTGATCTGATGCTGCAATTCGCACGCGAGTTGAAAGAAGCGCTGCTGCGCGGCGGCGCCGATGGGGTCGTGATGACCCGCAGCGATGACAGTTTTGTCTCTCTGCCTGCGCGTGTGTCCATCGCGCGGGCAGCGGATGCTGATCTGTTTGTGTCCTTGCATGCTGACGCAATAGCCGAAGGTCGTGCAACCGGAACCACGATCTACACGCTGTCTGATGAAGCCTCTGACAAGGCAAGCGCGTTGCTTGCAGAACGGCAGGACCGGCAGGACATTCTGGCGGGGGTGGACCTGCGGGCGCAGGATGACCAGATCGCGACGGTCCTGATGGATTTGGCGCGCCAAGAAACCGCGCCGCGGACTGAGATGTTTGCCGACCAGTTGGTCATTGGGCTACGCAACCGTTTGGGCAAGCTGCATAAGCGCCCGAGATTGCGCGCCGGGTTCTCTGTCTTGAAAGCACCCGACATCCCCTCCGTCTTGATTGAGCTGGGCTTCATGTCTTCTGCCTCTGATCTCGATAATCTGATGGATCCCGTCTGGCGCGCACAGGCGGCAGAGGGGATCGTTGACGCGGTCAATGCGTGGAGCGTCGAGGATGCGGCGCGCCGCGCGCAAGTGGGCCAATAACCGATGCCGCTGCGTCATGAGCAGAGTTGTGATCTGAACCGGCGGCAAATCGCCTTGCCGCGCGCGCCATGCGTTTTGACGCGCCTGCGTCGGGGCCTTATAAAGCAGGCAAGTTGTAAATGGGGAATGCTGTGATCCTTCGTGCGATTCTATCCTTTTTCGGGTCAATCTTTAGCCTGATCACCATCGGGACAGTGGCTGTCGCTTTGTTGATCGGGGCGATCTTCATGATGTATGCGCGCGATCTGCCCAATACAGATCAGCTTGCACAATACACGCCGCCGACGATCAGCCGGATCTATTCCGGCCAAGGCGAATTGATCGACGAATTCGCGCAGGAACGTCGCCTTTTCGCGCCTGCCGATGAGATCCCCGATCTGGTGAAGCAGGCCTTTATCTCTGCTGAGGATAAGTATTTTTACACGCACAAAGGCTATGACCCTCTGGGCATGGTGAAAGCGGCAGTTGATGCGGCCCAGGGCGGCCGGTTACGCGGCGCCTCGACGATCACTCAGCAGGTGATGAAGAACTTTCTGCTTGGTGGCGAACGCTCCGCTGAACGCAAGATCAAAGAACTGATCCTTGCCTCGCGGATCGAAGGCACGCTGGATAAAGAGAAAATCCTGGAACTCTATCTGAATGAAATTTTTCTCGGTCAAAATAGCTTTGGTGTGGCTGCCGCAGCTCAAACCTACTTCAACAAAACGCTGAGCCAACTGACCACAGAAGAAGTCGCGTATCTGGCGGTTTTGCCAAAAGCACCCTCACGTTACCATCCGGTGCGCCAGATGGAGAGTGCGATCGGGCGGCGCAACTTCGTTCTGCGTGAGATGTTCGAGAATGGCTTCATCCCGCGTGAAGAGTATGACCGCGCGCGTGAGGCGCCGTTAAAATCTGTTCAGAACGGTGACTACGATGCCTTCAAGGGGCAGATCCGTGACCGAGACTACTTCACTGACGAAATCCGTCGCCAGCTTTCGGGTAATTTCGGCGAGGATGAGTTCTTTGGCGGCGGTCTGACGATCCGCGCAACAGTCGACCGCCAGCTGCAAGACCAAGCCGCCGCCTCCTTGCGGCGTGCGCTTGAGGCATACGACCGCGGGCAGGGCGTCTTTCATCGCGT
This sequence comes from Pseudomonadota bacterium, assembly GCA_039195745.1. Lineage (GTDB taxonomy): Bacteria > Pseudomonadota > Alphaproteobacteria > Rhodobacterales > Rhodobacteraceae > Litoreibacter. The sequence continues at coordinate 73,127 of JBCCVD010000016.1, forward strand.
GAAGACCAAGATCGAGCCTGAGAAGCTGCAAGGCGAAGGTTGGAAAGAGGCATTGTTCAACACGGTCTTCCCGCGTGACATTGCCGGATGGCGCGCTGCGGTGGTTCTGAGCTTTGAAGGAGCAGATGCGACGCTCGGTATAGAAGGTGTCGGGGTCGGCACGATCGAGGGCGCGGATGTCAAATGGGCGCGGCCCCGTCAGGCTGATGGCAAACTGGGGCAACGCAGGTCTTCCGTTGACAACTTATTGGACGTGGGCGACGTCGTACATGTGCGACAGCGTGACGATGGCGCATGGTCCCTGCGCCAAATTCCCCAAGTGCAGGGCGGCTTCATGGCGATGGATGTCAACACTGGCCGGGTTTTGGCGATGCAAGGCGGGTTCTCTTACCAGCATTCGGTCTTCAACCGTGCCACGCAGGCGAAACGGCAACCGGGCTCTTCGTTCAAACCGTTTGTCTATGCGGCGGCACTGGATTCAGGCTTTGCACCAAATACGATCGTTGTGGACGCACCGATTGAAATCAACACCCCGCAAGGTCTGTGGCGGCCCAAGAACGCCTCAAACAAGTTTTACGGTCCCGCGCCTTTGCGCACCGGCATTGAGCGGTCGCGAAACCTGATGACCATCCGTCTGGCTGAAGAGATTGGAATGGGCACAGTCGCCAATTACGCGGAGCGTTTCCGGGTCTATGACAAAATGAACCCGTTTCTGTCAAATGCTCTTGGCGCGCAGGAATCCACGCTGTTTCAGATGGTTGCGGCCTACGCAATGTTTGCCAATGGCGGTGAACGGGTCGAACCCACATTGGTCGACCGCGTGCAGGACCGCTGGGGCCGCACGGTGTATCGCCATGACCAGCGGGTGTGTGATGATTGCCAACTGGCCTCGCTCGACGCGAATTTTGCGCCCACGATTATCTCGAATCGCGAACGCGTGATGGACGCGATTACGGCCTACCAGCTGACCTCCATGATGCGCGGCGTCGTGGATCGCGGCACAGCGGCGAGCACGGTGAACCTGTCTGTTCCGACTGCTGGTAAAACAGGTACGACCAATGAGGCCAAAGACGTCTGGTTCGTGGGGTTCACCTCAAACATCGTTGCAGGCTGCTATATCGGCTATGACCGACCACGCGGCATGGGACGCGGCGCTTCTGGTGGCGGCATGTGTGGCCCTGTTTTCAACAGCTTCATGAAAGAGGCGACCGCGAAATATGGTGGCGGCGAGTTCGCCATTCCCGAAGGCGGGTATTTCGTGCCAATCGACCGGTTCTCCGGCGCGGTTCTGCCCACAGGATCACGCGGCAAAAACGTCGTCATGGAATACTTCCGCGAGGGCGAAGAGCCCGCTTATGGCCTCGGTGTGATCCTTGATGGTGGATTTGCGATGGGCTCCAATCTGGACCTCATCCGCAGCGATGCTGACATCACGGCGGTCAAGGAAGTGGTGACCTCCACCGGCAGGCGTGCCGTCATTCCGAAACGGGCGAATTCCGGCACTTTGTCCGCTGGTGGCCTTTACTAGCCTTACTGCTTTGAAATCCTGTTGGACGGCGCTCGGCTGAGCGCCTATCAAGACGTGCAAACACTGACAGAAAGACCCTGAGCCATGCGTGCAGATGCCCAAAACGCGGTAGACGCGATATCGAAATCCCTTGAGCTGCTGAAAAGCCGGATGGATTGGGACACGGCGGCGCATCGTCTGGAGGAATTCAACGCACGTGTTGAAGACCCGACCCTGTGGGACGATCCCGAGAAAGCGCAGAAACTGATGCGTGACCGGCAGGCCTTGGTCGACGCGATGGAGACATATACCTTAATGAAGCAAGAGCTCGACGACAATGTCGAGCTGATCGAGCTTGGCGAGATGGAAGAAGATGAGGATGTTATAACGGAAGCCGAAGAGGCGTTGAAAGCGCTGGTCGAGCAAGCCGCAGCCAAAGAGCTGGAAGCGCTGCTCGACGGGGAGGCGGATGCCAATGACACGTTCCTTGAGATTAACGCAGGCGCGGGCGGCACGGAAAGCTGTGACTGGGCCTCCATGCTGGCACGCATGTATGTGCGCTGGGCGGAAAAGCGCGGCTTCAAGGTTGAGCTGCAATCGCAATCTGCGGGCGACGAAGCAGGGATCAAATCCGCAGCCTATAAGATCAGCGGCCATAATGCCTATGGCTGGCTGAAATCGGAAAGCGGTGTGCATCGCTTGGTCCGTATCTCGCCCTTCGATAGTGCAGCCAAGCGGCACACATCCTTCACCTCTGTCTGGGTCTATCCGGTGGTCGATGACAACATTGATATCGAGGTGAACCCAAGCGACATCCGCATCGACACTTACCGGTCCTCGGGCGCAGGCGGGCAGCACGTCAACAAGACAGATTCGGCCGTTCGGATCACGCACGAACCGACGGGCATTGTCGTCACCAGTTCTGAGAAGTCGCAGCACCAGAACCGCGACATTGCTATGAAAGCGCTGAAATCCCGGCTCTACCAGATGGAGCTGGACCGCAGAAACGCCGCGATCAATGAGGCGCATGAAAGCAAAGGCGATGCGGGCTGGGGCAATCAGATCCGCTCTTACGTTCTGCAGCCTTATCAGATGGTCAAAGACCTGCGCACGAATTATGAGACTTCGGACACCAAAGGCGTGCTGGATGGTGATCTGGACGGGTTGATGGCAGAAACACTCGCGCAGAATGTATCAGGCAAAAGCCGCGCTGACGCGCAGGGCTAGGACAGGGCGTTCGACATATCTGTTGGTTTTTTCCGGCCCGGACGCTTGCCGGTCGTTCCGCTAAAGATCGAGATGAATGCGCTGATCAGGCAGAGCACTGCGGCGATGGACGCAAATCTGGCAAATGCAGCGTTAGAGGCCGTTGCGTGACTGGCCAGATCACTTGCTTCACCGAAGCTGCCTTCGCCACCGGCCGCGCCATAGGTGACTGCGATGACGCTGCCCATCGCGGCAACTGAAATCAGACCTGCCATCCGGGTGACCGCGTTGTTGACGCCAGAGGCTGTTCCCGTCTTGTGCGATTCAACCGCACCCATAACAGCGGTTGATAAGGGAGCCACGACAAGTGCCATGCCGATGCCTTGCAAACACATGGCGGGCATCACCGCGCCCCAGAAATTCTGTGTCGGTACAACCACGGCGAGACTTCCATAGCCCAATGCGAGGACGAGTGACCCGGTGAACAGCAAAGGCGCCGGACCGTAGCGATCTGCCATCTTGCCCGACAGGCCAGAAAGCGACGCGATGAAGAAGGACAAGGGGGCGTAGGCCGCTGATGTCTCAATCTCCGTCACGCCCCATCCACCGACAACGGCCATCGGCAAATACATTGAGATGGTCGAGAACGAGAAATAGATGAAGAAGCTCACGATATTGGCAATGGTAAAACGGCGGTTCTTGAAGAGATCAAGTGGCATCATCGGGTGCGGGCTTGTGGCTTCCACCCATAGAAACGCACCCAGCGCCAGCACGCCGGCGCCCGCTAAGGCCAACGCGCGTGCATCGACCAGATTACCATGTTCGGCCCCTGTCAGCGCCCAGGCAATCAACCCAAGCCCGAGCGTCGCCAGAATGCCGCCGGGAAAGTCAACGCCGCGCTCCGGCTGAGCCGGGTCCTGTTCGATCTTTGACCACAAGACATAGAGCGCAAGGCCACCCAAAGGCAGGTTGATCGCAAAGATCCAACGCCACGTGTCATTGTCGCCATAGGTCAGGGCCAGCCCGCCAATGATCGGGCCCAGCGCTGCCGTGATGGCAGAGGATGCGGCCCAGATGCCAATCGCTTTGCCGCGTTCCTCAGGCGGATAGGCGCGTGAGATCAGCGCCAGTGAACCGGGCACCATGAAGGCGGCTCCGATGCCTTGAAGACCACGCGCAGCGATCAGAAACTGCGGTGTCGGCGCCAGGGCGCAGGCAATGGATGCAACGACGAAAAGAGCGATACCGCCTGCGAAAATCCGCGCCAGACCAAAGCGGTCACCGATTGCACCGCCGACAAGGATCAGCGATGAAAGTGTCAGCATGTAGGCGTTAGAGATCCACTGCGCTTGCACCAGCGTTGCGACAAGGGAATTGCGCATGCCCGGCAGCGCAATCGCCACCATCGAGCCGTCAATAAACCCGAGGCCGGAGGCAAGAATAGCAGCAAACAGAATGTATTTGCGCGCCTCAGGGGCGCATAATGTATAAGGCCCCGAACTAATCCGTTCGGTGGCCGAGGTATCAGTCATTCAATTAGCTTTTCGCAGTTTCTGCCTTGGCTGCAGATGCGGCGGCCACAGACGGTTTTGAGCCTGTGTTGAGCGGATCATCCTGACGCTGAACCGAGCCTTCAAAATGAGCGCCGGATTCAATCGCGATGGTTTTGTGGATGATATCCCCTTCAACGCGGGCCGTAGAAGTGAGGCGGACTTTCAGCCCCCGCACGCGACCAACGATGCGACCGTTTACGACGACATCATCGGCGATAATTTCGCCTTTGATCACTGCCGTCTCACCGACTGTCAGAAGATGCGCGCGAATATCGCCTTCGACAGTGCCTTCAACTTGGATATCACCAGCGGTTTTCAGATTGCCCGTGATCGTCAGATCACTCGACAGCACAGAGGGCGCTGCTTTCGGGCGGGGCGCAGAGCTTGCCAAATCCGGTTTAGGCGCCGCGGCTGGTGAAGAAGATGCTGGTGCTGCAGGGACTGCAGGTTTTGCATCGGAAGAGGATTGTTCGTTGATTTTGCTTTTAGAAAACATCGCGTCCTGCCTTGATGTAGGTCATTGGGTTTACGGGATTTCCATTGATCCGCACCTCGTAATGAAGATGCACACCCGTTACCCGGCCAGTAGCTCCCATATCACTGATACGGTCGCCGCGCGAGACCCTTTGTCCAACTTTAACGCGAATTTTTGAGTTATGCGCGTAGCGCGTTTCGATGCCAAACGCATGCTTGATCTTGATCAGTCTACCATATCCTGATTGCCAACCAGCGAAGGTCACAACACCGTCCGCTGACGCATAGATCGGGGTGCCACGAGGACCTGCAAAATCAACTCCGGCATGCATCCGCCGACCCGCACCTTTGGGGTCACGACGGTAACCGAATCCCGATGTGAATCGGTAGGCCGATTTGACAGGCAAGCCGACAGGCGTCTTGTCCGCTGCGATCCGGAACAGGTTGATCCGGTCCAGCTCTTTCAGGATTGTATTGGCCCGCGCGCTGGTGTGATCTTTGATGGTTGCGCCGCCGCTGGTCGATTTCGTCGCAGGTAAGAGTGGGCCGCCCTGGCCTGAATAACCGCGGCGTACCTCGTTCAGAATACGCTCTGTTGGCATGCCCGCTGCGCGGAACATCTTGTCCAAAGGTTCAAGAGAGACCGTGACCGCTTCTTCAAGGCGTTGGAAGATACGGTTGTTACGATCTTCGTTCAACTGCATCTCAAACTTCAGGTCTTCTACAATCTGTTCGGCCTCTGACGAGAACTTCACTGCCTCGTCCCGTTCAGCGGCGGTTTTTTCAAGGGCGGCCGTCAAGAAGCCGACTGAGCTATCGGCTTGTCCATTGGCCGCGAAAGCAGGTGTGGTGGTCGCATCTCCGTTTTCAAGCTTTGCGACCAGAGTTTCGTGATCTGTGCGTGCGGCATCGCGTTCACGTATCGTGCGGCGCAGCGTCTTTTGGATCACTTCGATGCCGGTTTCCAGCTCAGTGCGGCGATCTTCAGAGGCAAGCAACGCACTTTGCATCGAAGAAATTTCATCCAATGCGACGAAAAAGCGATCTTGCGCTGCCGACGCTTCAGACGCGCGGTCATCGCGTTCCTGGCTGAGTGCATTCAGCCGTGCTTCATAGATAGCGCGCTCACGCTGTGACTGCTCGCGCTGATTGCCCGAGCTGATCGCATCCATGAGAAAAATCGCAGTGACCACAATCGTCCAGCTCATCAGAACTGCACCGCCAGCAAGCACACTCGCCATGGTCAATGGGCGCAATCGGACGAACCGTGTGCCCGTGTCGGATTTCAGGAAAATGCGCTGCTCAGGCAGCTTGCGCTCAAGCGATGTGTTGAGCTTGTCTAGCAGTTTTCTACGCACTCAATTATGTCCCGTTTGTCCCGTCCCCGATCATGCGCGAGCCGCATCCCCATACGTTGCGCGCGCACGCGAGTGGTCTAGTTGCTCCGTTCCCCCACTGCAAGCAATGCGCAGTTACGACAACAGTCACGCGCGGTTTTTTGCTTACTTCTTCTGCCTTTCCGGGAGATTTTTTATAAATTGAGACGAAGGTCTTACGCCAAGGCAGCAGGGATCGGCAGACCTTCTTCTGTTAGAGGCCAGTAGAAATCCGGCGCAATGCCTGCTTCTGCGCGTTTCTCTGTGTTGAAAGGTGGTTTTAGCTTCGGCGGGAAGTATTTCCGCACCAAGTCATGAAACGTCTCTTTCGGATCTCGGTTGTCGCGTCCGCACAGGAAGTGAAACCATTTCGATCCATAGGCGACATGAGCCACTTCCTCGCTGTAGATGACCTCCAGCGCGGCGACGCTGTCGTGATCCTTGGCTTGTTGAAATAGCTTGATCATCCCCGGCGTTACATCGAGGCCGCGTGCCTCAAGCACCATCGGAACAACGGCGAGCCGGCCGAGAATATCCTGCGCAGTGACCTCCGCCGACTGCCACATACCGGCATGCGCGGACAACGCGCCGTAATGGGTGCCATATGCCTCAAGCCGATCCGTGAGCAGTTTGAAATGCTTGGACTCCTCATCTGCGGATTTCACCCAATCGTCATAAAATCCGAGGGGAAACGAGACGTCAGGAAAGCGCGCGATGATGTCCCAGTGCAGGTCCACCGCATTCAGTTCGATATGAGCGATGGCATGCAGCATGGCCGCGCGCCCGGTCTCTGTCCCCGGTTTGCGTTGCGGCACATCGCGCGGCGCGAGCAGTTCTGGTTTTGCGGGTCGCGCGGGGCGATCGGGCGGTGTGGCCTTGCCCAATGGAAGTGGCGTTCCGGCCCCGCGCGCGGCAAACCAGCGTGCCGCATGGGCTCGGCTGAGGGCGACTTTCGCATGGGCATCAGCGGTGGTCAGTACCTCCACCGCCATCTCTCGCAAGCTTGGTGTCATGCGGTCTGCGCGGCCTCCAGAACGGCCTCAACATGCCCGGGCACGCGCACTTTGTGCCATGCGTTCAGCACTTTCCCATCGCCACCGATCAAGAAGGTCGAGCGTTCAATCCCCATATATGTCTTGCCATACATGCTCTTTTCTTTCCAAACACCGTAGGCCTCGCAGGTCTCGGCATCGGCGTCCGAGGCTAGGATCACACCCAGATTGTGCTTGGCCACGAACTTGTCGTGTTTTGCAACCGTATCTTTGGAAATTCCGATGATCGTGCATCCCGCGGCAGTAAACGCATCCAGATGCTCGGTGAAACTAATCGCCTCTTTGGTGCAGCCTGATGTGTCATCCTTAGGGTAGAAATACACAATGGTTTTGCCCGGTCTGAGCGCTGACAAAGTGACCGTATCGCCGCCATCACGCGGCAAAGTAAAATCTGGAGCCATTTCGCCTTCGGAAATCATGTTGGTTAAGTCCTTTCGTATCTTGTGCTGCGTCTACGCATAAAAGTGATGTGGCGGGCAAGCTAGGTCGGTATAAGAAAAGATAAAGTCGGCAGCATAAAATTGCCAAAAAGCAGGCACACAGCCCTTCGCGACGTCGCGGGGTATGAATGGGGAAACGAGTATCGTGTCAGAAGAAAATTCAGACACAAAACCAGAGCCGGTCGACGTGGGGAGGCCGAAAAAGCGCGGCACGAAGCGCAAAGCGGCGCTGTCGCTCGTTTTGGTTCTGCTGAGTGTGTCTTTGGTTCTTCTTGTGGTCGGGCTCTTGTCTGTGATGGGACGATCCGTACCGCTTCCTGACTGGGCCGTTCAAGAGCTTGAGACACGGATCAATGCCCAGATTGAGGAAGGTCAAATCCTGATCTCCGATGTCAGGGTTGGTTTGCTGGATGAGGCCTATCGTCCGACGATCAAGATGCAGGGAGTTCGATTGCGTAATGCCACGGATGGCGGCTTCCTGACCCTGCCGAGCCTGCAGGTGAAACTGGATACGTCAGAATTAATTTTGGGTCGTATCGCGCTGGAAACAATAGATATTGATCGTGCTGTCGCGGTTTTAACGCGTGACGAAAACGGCCAGATTCAATTTTCGTTCGGAGGCCAGGGAGATGGACCAGACTTTCAGGCCACGTCAGCGGCGGAAGTCTTTCAGCTGATTGATGAGGCCTTCGCCAGACCTGAAATGCGTGAATTGGAAGAGATCAACGCGAGCGGTGTGCGCCTTGTGCTGAATGACAGGCGTGCAGGGCGTGGCGTTGAAATCGAAGAGGGCCGGTTTGAACTCATCAATGGCGCTAACTTCCTTGCCCTACAGGTCGCGTTTGATCTGACAATGGACGGGGCGCAACCAACCTCACTGGTTTTGTCAGCTGATAAGGCGAAAGGGGCCAAAGGCGGCAGGGTCCAAGCCAATTTCTCCCAACTGCGGGTCCGGGACATCGCGCAACTGGTCAGCACGTTGAACTTCCTCGATCTTCTGGATGCCCCTGTCGATGGGGCGTTAACAACGGAATTTGGTCCGGATGGGGAGGTCGTGAGTTTCCGTGGGGCGCTTGATATCGGGACCGGATTTGTGCAACCCGCGCCGCAAGCCAAGGCGCTGCCTTTGAACAGTGCCACCACAGAGATACGCTACAGCGCCGCAACCTCGCGGCTGCATCTGGAGGCACTGGAGATCGACGCGCCGGAGTTGCGCATCAAAGGGCGCGGACATGCAGACCTGCAGGATTTTCAGGCGGGCATACCCGAAACCCTGTTGATGCAGCTGCGCCTCACAGATCTGAAGCTCGACCCCGAAGGCATATTTGAGACGCCCGTAACCTTTGACGAGGGCCAACTGGACATGCGCTACAGGCCCAATGATCTGACGCTCGATATCGGTCAGATGGTGCTGCGCGAGGGGGAGACGGAGATCATTGCAGGCGGCAATGTGTCTGTCGTTGATGCGGGCTGGCGGGCTGCGGTCGATGCCAATATCGGCAGCATTGATCAGGATCAGTTGCTGGGTCTGTGGCCGACAAGCGCGGTAAAGAACACGCGCAACTGGCTGACGCGCAACATTCGCTCCGGCGAATTGTTCAATGCAGCGGCTGGATTACGACTGCGCCCGAACGCCCCCGTTGATGCCGCCGTGACATTCAATTTCAAAGAAGCGGATGTGGTTTACCTCAAGACCCTGCCGCCGATCCAGCAAGGAGATGGCTATGTCACGATCGCGCAAGACGGTCTGACGCTCGTGCTGCACAAGGGCCATGTCAAAGCGCCGTCGGGTGAGTTACTGGATATGACGGGCTCGATGCTGCGCATACCGGACCTGAACCGGAAGATCCCGGATGCAGAGATTTCCCTACGCGCTGAAGGGGAGCTGACAGCAGCTATGTCGCTTCTCGATGAAAAGCCATTTCAGTTCCTGAGCAAATCGGAGCTGCCGATCGATCTGGCGACGGGGCAAGCGCAGGTCACGGCGCAACTCGGTCTGCCGCTTGCGAAAGACGTGTTGGTCAAGGATATCAGTTATGCGGTCGAAGCGCGGTTAAGCAACGTCGCATCAACGAAACTGGTTGAGGGGCGCAACCTGCGCGCCGCCCGCATGGATCTGCAAGCCGGTGGCGGCAGATTAAGCATTGCCGGGAAAGCCCAGCTTGATGACATCCCGCTCGATGTCACATGGTCGCGGGAAATCGGTCCCGGCTCTGCGGATGGGTCGACGGTGACGGGACAGTTGGAGCTGTCACAGGCGACATTGAATGCGTTTAATATCGGTCTTCCAAAGGGCTCTGTCACTGGCAAAGGGCTGGGCGCATTCACGCTGAACTTATCGAAAGGCGCTGAGCCTGAGCTGTCACTTACCTCCGATCTGCAAGGCATTGGCTTGCGCATTGACGGGCTCGGTTGGTCAAAACCGCGCGCGCAGGCAGGTAAGCTGGAGATTGCATTGCAACTGGCGAAGACACCCGTCATCAAAGGGTTTTCCATTGCTGCAGCGGGGTTGTCAGCGACGGGCGATTTGACGCTGCGTCCCGGTGGTGGGTTGGAGCGCGCGGTCTTTAGCCCTTTGCGCGTGGCAGATCGACTTAATAGCCGGGTGGAATTGGTGGGGCGCGGGCAGGGGCAACCTGTGCAGGTGCTTGTGCGAGGTGGGACAATCGACATTCGCAAATTTGGTGTCGGCTCCGGCGGTGCGCAGACCGGGCAAGGACAAGGGCCGCCACTGGATTTGGCGCTTGACAGTTTGCGCGTAACCGACGGCATTAAGATTGACAATTTTCGCGGCAAGTTTCGCAACTCCGTCGGGCTTGATGGCAGTTTTGCAGGTTTGATCAATGGGTCAGGGCGGATCAACGGAACGGTCGTGCCGACGCAAAAAGGTCTTGCTGTGCGCATCGCTGCCCAAGATGGCGGCGGCGTGATTGCCAGCACCGGTCTGTTCCGCAATGCCCGTGGTGGGGAGATGAACCTGATCCTCCAACCCACTGGAAGGCCTGGTGAATTCAACGGTCAGATCAAGGTTCAGAACACCCGCATCAAGAAGGCCCCGGCGCTTGCTGATTTGTTGTCTGCGCTGTCAGTTGTGGGGCTTTTGGAACAACTCTCTGGCGATGGGATCCTGTTTTCTGAAGTGGAGGCGAATTTCCAACTGTCCCCCGGTGGTGTGAAGCTCTTCAATAGCCGTGCCGCTGGCCCGTCCATGGGCATCACGATGGATGGGGTCTATTCGAATGCCAGTCGCCGGATGGCGATGCAGGGCGTGATCTCCCCGCTCTATGTCGTCAACCGTCCGCTGGGCTTCCTGTTCTCAAGGGAAGGCGAAGGGCTTTTCGGGTTCAACTACGCGCTCAATGGATCGGCCGATGCGCCGAAAGTCAGTGTGAACCCGCTTTCGGTCTTTACGCCGGGGATTTTCCGCGAAATGTTCCGCGCACCCCCACCGAAGCCCGCGCAACAGGTGCAGAACTGATCCGATGAAGCTTAATGATTTCGACTTTGATCTGCCCGAGCGGCTGATTGCTGTAAGACCCGTGTCCCCGCGCAGGTCAGCACGGCTGCTTGTCGCGCGCGGGGCGACGGTTGCGGACCAACGCGTGACGGATTTGCCTGATCTGCTCGGACCGGACGATCTTCTCGTCCTCAATAATACGAAAGTCATCCCCGCCCGCTTATTTGGAACGCGGAACCGGGACGGCAATGTCTCCAGGATCGAAGTGACGCTTCTGGCGCCTGATACGGATGGGAATTGGACCGCATTGATCAAACCTCTGCGCAAGGTCAAGGACGGTGAGGCCATCGCCTTCGCCAATGGGCTGTCGGCCACGCTTTTGACCCGCAAGGACGGGCAAGGCGTTTTGCAGTTCAACAAGACCGGTGCGGATTTCGATGCGGCACTGGCCGAGGCTGGCGAAATGCCGCTTCCGCCTTACATCGCAGCCAAGCGGCCAGCAGATGCGCGGGACAAAGAGGACTATCAAACAGCCTTTGCCAAGCACCGGGGAGCAGTCGCAGCGCCCACGGCCTCCCTGCATTTTGATGACGTCATTCTTGAAGCGTTGAAAGCCAAGAGGGTTGGCTTTGCAGAAGTGACGTTACATGTGGGCGCAGGCACGTTTCTGCCCGTCAAGGTGGAGGATGTCACCAAGCATAAAATGCATGCCGAATGGGGGCGGGTCGATGCAGAGGCCGCTGAAAAGATCAACGCAGCAAAAGCCAAAGGCGGGCGCGTGATCCCCGTTGGCACGACTGCCTTGCGCTTGATCGAGACTGCGGCAACCGCTGATGGCAAGATCGCGCCTTGGGTGGGGGAGACGGATATCTTCATCTATCCCGGCTTCAGTTTCAAACTGACTGATGCGCTGATGACCAATTTTCATCTGCCCAAATCGACCTTGCTGATGCTCGTTTCCGCACTGATGGGGCGCGATGTGATGCAAAATATTTACGCCCATGCCGTAGCTGAGGAATATCGATTCTTCTCCTATGGCGACAGTTCGCTGCTGATCCCCTGACCGCGAAATAATTGCGACATCATTTGGTCGTTGCAGGGCGCGCAAACCGGGCGTAAGGGGGCGAAATTAAACCCAGGCACGCGGGTCGTGCATCTTGAACCGGAGCAGCAGAGATGTTGAGCGTGATTGGCAACGCGTGGGCCCTCCTTCTGGGCATGATGTTCCTCATGGTGGGCAACGGGATGCAGGGCACTATGATGGGTGTCCGTGGGGCCTTGGAGGGGTTTTCAACCTTTGATCTGTCGCTCATTACATCCGCCTATTTCCTCGGGTTTTTAGGCGGGTCGCGACTGGCACCCGATTTCATTGGGCGGGTCGGTCATGTCCGCGTTTTTGCCGCATTGGGGTCGATGGTCTCGGCGGCTGTTATTCTTTACCCCGCAATCACCCACGCATGGGCCTGGGTTTTGTTGCGCATCGTCGTGGGGTTCTGTTTCTCGGGCATTTACGTGACGGCTGAAAGCTGGCTGAACAATTCCGCCACGAACGAGACGCGCGGCCAGACGCTGTCGCTCTACATGATCGTACAGATGATGGGCATCGTCACCGCGCAAGGTTTGCTCAATGTCGCCGATCCGGGCGGATGGTTGCTATTCGTGATCCCGTCGGTGCTGGTCTCGATTTCCTTCGCGCCGATCCTGTTGTCAGTGGCACCTACACCGGCCTTTGAAACCACCAAAAACATGAGCCTGCGCGAGCTGTACGGTCAATCCCCGCTCGGTTTTGTCGGAATGTTCCTTCTGGGCAGCATTTTTGCAGCGCAATTCGGTATGTCCGCTGTTTATGCGACCCAGATTGGTCTTAGCGTCGCGGAAATCTCTGTCTTCATCTCTTCCATCTTCGTGGGGGCTATGGTGTTGCAATATCCGATCGGATTTTTGTCAGACCGGCAAGACAGGCGCATTCTGATCATCGGTGTCTCTTTCATGGGGGCACTCGCGGCAACCATAGGCTGGGTGTTCAGCGACTCGTTTATAGCACTCTGCGTTGCTGCATTTGTCTTGGGCGGCATGTCCAATCCGCTATATGCGCTGTTGATTGCCTATACCAACGACTACCTTGATCCTGATGATATGGCCGCAGCTTCCGGTGGTTTCATTTTCATCAACGGGCTGGGCGCCGTGGGCGGCCCGCTGCTGATCGGCTGGATTATGTCCAACTTTGGCGCCAACGGGTTCTGGCTGGTGATCATCGTTTTGATGGTGTCGCTTGGCCTGTATGGGCTCTGGCGGATGACACAGCGGGCCTCTCTTTACGCGGATGAGGCGGAAGACTATGAACCGGTGCCTTATGCTCCGGTCACAAACGCCGGCATGGCGATTGTGGCTGACGTGGCGCAAGACTTCTATTCCGAAGCGGAAGACACAGATGCGCAGGAGCCGGCCGCGGAAACTGAGATCAAAGGCGGTGGTGGCGATGAAAGTCGAGGAAATGCGTGACTTGATGCAACACGCTGACATCATTTTCACGATCATAACCAAGGGGAAGGAACCAGCAGGAAAAACCCTTGCCAGAGCGAAAAATGACTGTAACGATTTCTTAAAGGTTGAGGGGTGTGTCTTTTTAGGAGGGTGAAATGTCAACGCCTGAGGAAATCCTGGCCTTTTGGCTGGACGAAGTCGGACCTGACGGGTGGTATGAGGCCGACGACGCGCTTGACCAGAAAATTCGTGATCGCTTCATGGAGACATGGGTGCGGGCAACGGAAGGCGCTCTGTCTCTCTGGATGACCTATCCTAGCGGTGCTTTGGCCTACCTCATCCTGACAGACCAATTCCCCCGGAATATGTTTCGTGGTGAAGCAAAGGCGTTTTCTACGGATCACATCGCTCTTGCTGTGTCGAAGATCGCCGTTGACCGGGGATGGGACCTGCGCATCGATGAGCCCGCGCGCCAGTTCTTTTATATGCCAATGATGCATTCTGAGTGTATTTCTGATCAGGAGCGCTGCATTCGCATGTTCATGACCCGCATGCCTGAAACAGGGGCAGAGCACATCCTTCATGCGCAGGCGCATCGTGACGTTATTCGCAAATTTGGACGGTTTCCGTTCCGCAATGAAGCGCTCGAACGCAAAACGCTCGAAACCGAAGCGGCTTTCCTTGAGGATGGCGGCTACGGGGCAACGGTCCGTGCTTTGCAAGCTGCAAGTTAACGAAGTTCACAAAGACGCATTGTTTCCGGATCATGACTTGCGCTGACTTGCGCAGTGCGTAACGTGCAGCCATGCAGCTCTTTAATGTCCTCCGCCTCGTTCTGATATGTTCCCTTGCCTTCGCAAGCCCCGCATTTGCACAAGGTGAAAAGAAACGCGTGCTTGTCGTCGGTGACAGCCTGTTGGACTGGCACAGCATACGGCGCGCATCGATCCCGCATGTGCTTGCGCGACAAACCGGGTGGACGGTGCGCAATCGGTCAGCTTCCGGGGCAAAAATGTATCTCACCGGTGCGGAGGACAAACCCCGCAGCGTCATCCCGGCGCAATATGAAGACGGACCGTGGGACTGGGTTGTGATCAATGGCGGCGCGAATGACCTGTTGACCAAATGCGGCTGTTCGCGTTGTGAACGTGTCATCTCTGGCATCCTGTCGCGCGATGGACGCTCCGGCATCCTTGCTGATCTCGTCAAACGTGCGCGGTCAGACGGGGCAGGGGTTATTATGGTAGGCTATATCGGCAATCCCCGGTTGAACCTGTTTTCAGGCTGCAAGAACGAAGTGCTGGAACTGGTGCGCCGACAGAAAATCCTCGCGCAGCGGGATCCGGCCGTGTCTTACTTTTCCACCCGTTCTGTCGTGGACATCAACAAACGCTCCAGCTTCGCGTTTGACGGGTTCCATCCGTCGCAACGCAGCACACGCCGGATTGGCGCCTATCTGGCGCAAACTATGAAGCAGATGGATGCGCGCAGACGACATTAAGTATGTCACCCGCTATGCGCGCTGAGCATGGCGGGGTCGATCAGAGCAGCGGTTGATTTGCGAGCGCTGCGAAAATAGTTTAGCTTTAAACTACTTTGAAAACCTGATGGTTGAGGGGAATGACATGGCTGCAGAGAATTTCGATCTTGTTGTTATCGGTGCAGGTCCGGGCGGCTACGTGGCTGCCATTCGGGGCGCGCAACTTGGGCTGAAAACTGCAATTGTCGAACGTGAGCATATGGGTGGCATCTGCTTGAACTGGGGCTGTATCCCGACCAAGGCCATGCTGCGATCCTCAGAAGTCTTCCATCTGATGCACCGCGCCAAGGAATTTGGCCTTAAAGCCGACGGCATTGGCTACGATCTGGATGCGGTCGTCAAACGCTCCCGCGCTGTGGCCGGTCAACTGTCCGGCGGTATCGGGCATCTGATGAAGAAGAACAAAGTCACAACTGTGATGGGCGAGGCCAAGATAACTGCTAAAGGCAAAGTCTCCGTCAAAACCGAAAAAGGTACGCAAGACCTCGCAGCCAAGAACATCGTCCTGGCAACAGGTGCACGCGCGCGCGAACTGCCCGGGCTGGAAGCCGATGGCGATCTGGTCTGGACGTATAAGCACGCGCTGACGCCTGCGCGCATGCCCAAAAAGCTGCTCGTCATTGGATCGGGTGCGATTGGCATCGAGTTTGCCAGCTTCTACAACACACTCGGTGCGGACACGACCGTGGTCGAGGTCATGGACCGCGTGCTGCCGGTCGAAGACGAAGAGATCTCCAAATTCGCCAAGAAGCAATTTGAAAAACAGGGCATGAAGATCATGCAAAAGGCGATGGTCAAGCAGCTGGATCGCGGCAAAGGCAAGGTCACGGCCCATATTGAAACCGGTGGCAAGACAGAGACACATGAGTTCGACACTGTGATCTCCGCCGTGGGGATCGTCGGCAATGTCGAAAACCTCGGCCTTGAAGAGCTGGGCGTGAAAATTGATCGCACCCATGTCGTGGTCGATGAATATTGCCGCACCGGCGTTGACGGGCTCTACGCCATTGGCGACATCGCAGGCGCACCATGGCTCGCGCATAAGGCAAGCCATGAGGGTGTCATGGTCGCTGATTTGATCGGCGGCAAGAACAACGTCCATCCCGTGCGCCCTGAAAGCATTGCGGGTTGCACCTATTGCCACCCGCAAGTCGCCTCCGTCGGCTACACGGAAGCGCAAGCTAGAGAAAAAGGCTACGACATCAAAGTCGGACGGTTCCCTTTCATCGGCAACGGCAAAGCGATCGCGCTGGGCGAGCCCGAAGGACTTGTGAAAACCGTGTTCGACGCAAAGACCGGCGAGCTTCTGGGTGCGCACATGGTCGGCGCGGAAGTGACGGAGCTGATCCAAGGCTATGTAGTCGGCCGCCAGCTGGAAACCACGGAAGAAGACCTGATGAACACCGTCTTCCCGCATCCGACACTCAGTGAGATGATGCACGAGTCAGTCCTCGACGCTTATGACCGCGTCATACACATGTAGTCTGACTCCCAGCCAAGTTCTGAGCTGTCTTGGCCGCGATCAACGCTAGGCCACGAAGTTCTGCTGGTTTTGGCCGGGATGGGTGCGCGCTTTGGGGTGACTCGCATCTGGCACAGATCGTAACGAACTCGCTGCCGCCTCTTGCGGGCCGCACCCTGCTTATGCACAGTCGCGAAAACGCTGGAAAACAAGCGAGCAGGGCGGGCAATGACGAAATTCTACAATCGCGTGGTCTCCAAACGTGTGTCCCAGAAATGGGTGCAGGCGCTGGGACCGGAAAAGATGAGCGCTGCGGAAATCTCTGGCAATCGTGGGGAGCGCTGGAAATTTGACAGCTACACCCGATATCAGTACCCGGATTACGATATCTGCAAAGACCCGTTTACCGACGAGACCGGCGAGATCGTCAAGCATGACATCTTCCTTGCCGATCAGGTTTGGGAACATCTCGATTTTCCCTATCGCGCGACCAAAAACATTCACGCCATGCTCAAACCCGGCGGCTATTTCTGGCTCGCGACGCCGTTCTACGTCAAATACCATCCCGCGCCACATGATTGTTCACGCTGGAGCGCGCGTGGCCTCAAAAACCTGCTGATCGAATGCGGTTTCGATGAAAACGAAATCCAATCCGAGCAATGGGGCAATCGTGAATGCGCCAAGCGCGAAATGGGCAAGCGCTGGGCCGTTTACGAGCGCGGCGTCGACTCGCTGGAGAATGATCCCGATTTTCCTGTCATGTCCTGGGCATTAGCGCGAAAGACATGAGTTTCAACGCTTGAAGCGACTTTGAAACGGGCGCATCAAGCGTCGTATGCAGGCACCCCTAAAAACCAATTGGCTTCTTGTTTTTGTGTTGCTTCTGGCAGGGCTATTCGCTGCGGCACAGTTCGGCAAACTGACACTCACGTTGCGAGAATTGCGCATGCTCTACCCGCAAGGCGGGGCATTCGTGCCGGTTCTCATTTCTATTGTTGGGATGGTCGGGGTCGTTTTGGGCTCGGTCGCGGGCGCGGTCGTGACACGGGTCGGCGTCGCCCGCGCCTTGACCGGTTCGCTTCTGGCAGGCGGTGTGCTGTCCTTGATCGAAGCGACCCTGCCATCCATGAGCGTCTTCGCCGCATTACGCGTCCTCGAAGGGTTGGCGCATCTGTCGATTGTCGTGGCGACACCGACTTTGCTTGCAAGTATCGCGACAGATGCAGATCGCCCGGTCGTCATGGGGATCTGGGCGGCGTTTTTCGGCATCTCCATGGCCATCCTCGCAATGATCCTGCCGGGGCTTTTGACGCTCGGCGGTCTTTCGGCTGTGTTCATCTTCAACGGTGTTGGCATGTTGATCATCGCGGCGTTGCTTTACCCGTTGCTGCCCAAAGCGCGCGGCCAAGCCATGCCGATCTCTTTCATTCGGGAACACAAGGTCATCTACACCACGCCGCGCCTGATCATCGCCGGTTCCGGCTTCGTCTGGTACACCGCCAGCTACATCGCGCTGCTTGCCGTCTTGCCCATCGCGTTGAAGCTGCCGGTCTGGGTGATCACGGCCTTACCCTTGATCAGCATTGTCGGCACCATTCTGGGCGGGTTTCTCGCAAAGCGGATAGCGCCCGATAGGCTGGCCAATATCGGATTTGCACTGACGGCTTTGAGCGCCGGGCTCGTCTGGGCGCTTGCACCTGCGATCTGGCCGCTCTTCATCCTGTTCTTTGTGATGGCCCCGATCCCGGCGGGCTTCTTCGCTGCGATCCCCTATTTCAACGAGACGCTCACCGACCGTGCCCGCGCCACGGGCGGCATCGCGCAGATGGGTAATGTCGGAACCACGCTTGGGACGCCGATCTTCGTCCTCTCCCTTGATGCTGGTGGCCTTACCGCAGTGTGCATAGTCTTGGTGGTGTTCTGTTTGGCAGGGATGAGCTGCACCTTGTTTCTGCGCAGGCAGATCAAATAAATCTGTGGATGTTCTCTTAATGTTCTGGTAATGGGGTGGACCTGACCCGTGTAGGGCCTATCTCTGGCGCAATCGTTTTTAGGGTAAATCATGGCCGAGCTGAAAAACATCGAAGTCCGCGGCGCGCGCGAGCATAATCTCAAAGATATTGATGTCGATATCCCGCGCGACCAGCTTGTCGTCATCACCGGGCTGTCAGGCTCCGGCAAATCGTCTTTGGCCTTTGATACGATCTACGCCGAGGGACAACGCCGCTATGTAGAATCGCTTTCTGCCTACGCGCGCCAATTCCTCGACATGATGGAAAAGCCCGATGTGGATCACATTGCGGGGCTGTCTCCGGCCATTTCTATCGAGCAGAAGACGACGTCGAAAAACCCGCGCTCTACTGTCGGCACGGTTACCGAAATCTACGACTATATGCGCCTTCTATTTGCCCGCGTCGGCACGCCTTTCAGCCCTGAAACTGGCCTGCCCATCGAGGCGCAACAGGTGCAAGACATGGTCGACCGCACTATGGCGCTGGAAGAAGGCACCCGAGGCTATCTGCTCGCGCCCATTGTGCGCGACCGGAAAGGCGAATACCGCAAGGAATTCGCGGAGCTTGCGAAACAAGGGTTCCAACGCGTCAAGGTGGATGGCGAGTTCTACGAGCTTGACGCGGCGCCCACGCTCGACAAGAAATTCCGCCACGATATCGACGTGGTTGTGGACCGCATCGTAGTCCGCGAAGGCTTGGAAACACGGCTCGCTGACAGCTTCCGCACAGCGCTCGATCTCGCCGACGGCATCGCCATTTTGGAAACCGCTCCAAAAGCGGGCGACCCGGAACGCTATACCTTCTCGGAAAAATTCGCCTGTCCTGTCTCCGGCTTTACCATCCCCGAGATTGAGCCGCGTCTGTTTTCCTTCAATGCGCCCTTCGGTGCTTGCCCATCCTGTGATGGCCTCGGGGTGGAGTTGTTTTTCGACGAACGCCTTGTCGTTCCCGACGCCTCTCTCAAGCTCTATGACGGTGCGTTGGCTCCGTGGCGCAAAGGGAAGTCCCCGTATTTCCTGCAGACCATCGAGGCGATTGCGAAACATTACGAGTTCGATAAAAACAGCCCTTGGAAAGACTTGCCGAAATTCGTACAGCAAGTCTTCCTCTACGGCTCCGGCGACGAAGAAATCCCGTTCCGCTATGACGAAGGCGGCCGGGTTTATCAGGTTACGCGTTCTTTCGAAGGCGTTATTCCCAATATGGAACGCCGCTACCGGGAGACGGATAGCAGCTGGATCCGCGAAGAATTCGAGCGCTATCAGAACAACCGCAAATGCGGCACATGCGAAGGTTTCCGGCTGAAGGAAGAGGCGCTTGCCGTGAAAATCGCAGGGCTGCATGTCGGCCAAGTCGTTGAAATGTCAATCAAAGAAGCGTTTGATTGGTGCAAGACCGTGCCCGATCACCTCACCGCGCAGAAAAACGAAATCGCCAAGGCGATCCTCAAGGAAATCCGCGAACGCCTCGGGTTCCTGAACAATGTGGGCCTCGAATATCTGACGCTTTCGCGCAATTCCGGCACGCTGTCGGGGGGCGAATCCCAGCGCATTCGCCTGGCCTCTCAAATCGGCTCTGGCCTCACAGGCGTGCTCTATGTGCTCGATGAGCCTAGCATCGGCCTGCACCAGCGCGACAATGACCGTTTGCTAACGACGCTGAAGAACCTGCGCGATCAAGGAAATACCGTGATCGTGGTGGAGCATGACGAGGAAGCGATCCGCGAAGCCGATTACGTCTTCGACATAGGTCCCGGCGCGGGCGTTCATGGTGGCGAGATCACCGCCAAAGGCACGCCCGATGAGGTCGCGCATAACCCTAACTCCATCACCGGTCAGTACCTGACAGGCGTACGGGAGATCACGGTTCCAAGCAAACGCCGCAAAGGAAACGGCAAGAAGCTGACCGTCAAGAAGGCCACCGGCAACAACCTGCAAAAGGTCACAGCAGATTTCCCGCTGGGCAAGTTCGTCTGCGTCACTGGCGTCTCCGGCGGGGGAAAGTCGACGCTGACGATTGAGACGCTCTTCAAAACCGCATCCATGCGGCTGAACGGCGCGCGTCAGACGCCTGCGCCGTGCGAGACTATCGAAGGGCTGGAGCAGCTCGACAAGGTCATCGACATCGACCAGCGCCCCATTGGACGCACGCCGCGCTCCAACCCTGCGACGTATACCGGCGCCTTCACACCAATCCGCGAATGGTTTGCGGGGCTGCCCGAGGCAAAAGCACGCGGTTACAAGCCGGGCCGCTTCTCTTTTAACGTCAAAGGCGGGCGCTGCGAAGCCTGCCAAGGCGACGGCGTCATCAAGATCGAGATGCATTTCCTGCCGGACGTCTATGTCACCTGCGAAACCTGCAACGGCGCGCGCTACAATCGCGAAACGCTGGAGGTGAAATTCAAAGGTAAATCCATCGCAGATGTGTTGGATATGACGGTCGAAGACGGTCAGGAATTCTTCAAAGCCGTGCCCTCCATTCGTTCCAAAATGGATGCTTTGATGCGGGTGGGGCTGGGCTATATCAAGGTAGGGCAACAGGCCACGACGCTGTCTGGCGGCGAGGCGCAGCGCGTGAAGCTGTCCAAGGAGCTTGCCAAAACCTCCACCGGCAAAACGCTTTACATTCTCGATGAGCCCACCACGGGCCTGCATTTTGAAGATGTGCGTAAACTATTGGAAGTGCTGCATGAACTGGTCGATCAAGGCAACACGGTGGTGGTGATCGAGCACAATCTCGACGTCGTGAAAACCGCCGACCACATCATCGATATCGGCCCCGAAGGCGGAGACAAAGGCGGTAATATCGTTGCCAAAGGCACGCCCGAACAGGTCGCCAAGGTTGATGAAAGCTATACAGGCCATTACCTAAAACCGATGCTTGCCCCGAAAGCCAAGAAACCCGTCGCTGCTGAATAGGTGCGGCGTTAGCCTAGCTCAATCACCTGACCGCCCGCAGCATCCGCGTCGGCCAGGTCATGCGTGACCATCAAGACCGGCAGGCCCAGATCGCGCGCCCGGGTAAAGACCATCTCCCGCATCTTGTCGCGCAGCGCCGCATCGAGGCGAGAGAATGGCTCATCCAGCAACAATGCCTTGGGTGCGGCCAGCAACATGCGCATCAACGCGACCCGCGCCCGTTGCCCGCCGGACAGAGTCGCTGGGTCGCGGTCTGCAAACTCCGCTAGGTCAATATCGGCGAGCGCTTCCGCAATGCGGGTTTTGCGATCCTTCGTCTTGGGATGCAGGCCGAAGGCAAGGTTTTCTGACACGCTGAGATGCGGGAAGAGCAGATGATCCTGGAACAGGATCCCTACGTCGCGATGTTGCGGCCGCAACGGGCGCAAGTCGCGCCCATTCAGGAAGATTTCTCCGGTCAGTGTAAAAGCCGGTTGCAAGGTCCCGGTGATCGCCGCCAGAAGCGTGGATTTGCCCGTGCCCGATGGGCCCATGACGGACAGAACGTCGCCCGGAAGGACGTGCGCGCTTAATCCATCGATCAATCGTCGCCCGCCGGTTGCGATACGGACATCGCGGAGTTGAAGCCCTGTGTCAGCCATCTAGAACGCCCCGCCTGTTGCGATAGGTCACGCGGGGCAGCAGAACGGCGATCACAAACGGCATCAAAGCCGCTAAAGTCAGCGCCGCGGCCCAAGCGCCGATGGCCCGTCTGTCACCGCCTGATGCAATCGCCAGAGCTTCGGTCGTCAAAGTCGGCAAGCGTCCGCCAGAGGCCAGCAATGTTGGCAGGAACTGCCCGACGGAGACAGCCATGCCGACCGCAAGCGCGGTCAGAACCGACCCTAGCAGCATCGGCAGGCGCAATTGCCACAGCACCCGGTCAGGCGATGCATTCAAGGCTGCACCCAATGTGGCATAGCGGGCATCCCACGCGCGATAGGGCCCTGCGAGCGACAGAAAAACGTAAGGCAACACGAAGACCAGATGTGCGATCAAGACCGGCAACCAGCCCATACTCGCCCCGGTTTGTAGCAGCAATATCTGCAGACCCGGCAGGAATGTGATCTGCGGCAGTATCAGCGGCATATAGAGGACCAGCAAGCCGCCACGACCCATCACCCGCCCGCGACGATGCTCCGCCTCCAGACAGCCAATTACGAGCACAAGCGCGATCAGCGCCGCCGCGAAGGCCAAAGCCAATGTGCCAGCGGACACATCGATGATCTCCTGTCCATGCCGCGCCCAAGTGCGCAACCGCAGGCTTTCGGGCAGAGCGTCTGGAAACCTCCAGCGCCCCGCGAACGACCAGAGCAAGTGGCCGACCAAACCGCCGATGACAGCCAGTGCCGCCGCTATGCTCAGGGTCAACCCGATGCCTCTCGCCAGATCATCCCTGCGGTTTGCACCGCGTATCCCGCGCCAAAGCAGCCTGCGCCCGATTGTCCCGCATGCAGCTTCAGCCAAGCGCCACAGGGCAAGACCGATGATGACCAGACCCAATTGCAACAGGGCCGCCGCCGCCGCCGGCGCGCGCAAGGCAAGGTCCGGGTCGGACATCCAGCGCAGGATTTGGACCGACAGCATAGACGGCGTGGAGGGGCCCAGAACCAAGGCCACATCGACATTCGAAATGCCATAGGCCAATACGGCATAAACCGGCAGGCGCAATTGGGCGTAAACGTTTGGAAAAACTGCAAAGATCCAGCCGGTGACGCGGCCATAGCCTGCGGCCAGTGCCACCTGCAATCGCTCTGCAGGCCGGGCCTGGGGCAGGGCGGCGAGCATCATGAGCAAAAGGAACGGCGTCTCTTTCGCGATCAATCCTGCGATCAGGCTCCAGCCGCCGGGGTCTTGCAGGATCAACAGATCCGGGGGGCGCTGCCACCCGGTGGCCCAGGGCGATCCCAATCGGGCAAGCCATCCTGAGGGTGCCATCAGAAACGCAAGCCCAAGCGCTGCCGTCACATGTGGCACTGCGAGCAGGGGAGAAAGCGCTTGTTCAACCGCGCGAAAGGCACGCGTCCCGTGCCAGCCAGCGACCAGCAAAAGGCTGATAAAAATCGCCCCGAAGGTCGAAATCAAACCTGTCTTCAAGGATAACCACGCGGACGTGCCCAAGCCCGGAGTCGCTGCAACCTCCCGCCAGGCTTGCAAAGAAAATCCGCCGCCGCCCCCCGGTCTCAGCCCGCCGAAGGCAGGCAAAATCGTTCCGATCATGCCCGCTGTAACGGGGCCGAGTAACAGGGCAATCGTCACCAGTGGGACGATGCCCCAGCCGGTCTTTGACGGCGTGTTATTTGGCAACGCCGAAGCGCTCCGCCCAATCTGCCTGAATCCGGGTCATCCAGCTCGGATGAGGCTCAGGCAGAGCGGTGCCCAGTTCTGCTGGTGACAGAGTGGCAATGCCCAATTCAAGCGTATCAAACGCAGCGCGGTCCGCCGCATCCAGCTTGTCCATTGCAAGGACTGTGCCATAGCCCAGAATATCGGGCGTCTGCGCGCGCAATTGTGCCTCCGGGCTGAGCAGGAAATTGGCCACGACCATCGCGCCGGCTTTGGCATTGGCATTGTAAGGAATTGCGACGTAGCTCGCATTGCCAATCGTGCCACCGTCCAGCACATAGGTGCGTGCGCTTTCCGGCAATTGATCATTTGCGATCGCCGCTGTGGCTTCGCCGGGCGAGAAGCTGATCGCCAGATCGACTTCGCCATCATTGATCAGCTGCAACTGGCGCGGCCCGGTCTGCGGATAGGCCTTGCCGGAGCGCCACAGGGCGGGCGTAACCTCATCGAGCCAGTTCCACAGAGGCGCCGTGACCTCGTCGTAGCTGTCGTTCGCTGGCGATTGCAGCAAACCGGGATCCTCCACCAATTCGACAAGCATCTGTTTCAAGAAGGTTGTGCCCAAAAAGTCCGGCGGCTGCGGATAGGTGAACCGACCGGGATTGGCCGCGATCCATGCTTTAAGTGCCTCTGCGCTTTTGGGTGGTTCAGGGACAGTTTCGCTGTCATGGATGAATACCACCTGCGCCATGGCCCAAGGGCTCTCAAAGCCTTCGGTTGGGACCGTGAAATCGACCTCTACGCTCTTGCCCTCGGTGTCTACAAACTGCCAATTCGGCAGCGCCGCTGCATATGGTCCAAACAGCAGATCAGCGTCTTTCATCGCAGCGAAATTGGCACCGTTGATCCAGATCATATCGACAGCACCGCCCTCATCGGTGCCCGCGGCCTGTTCTGCCACCACGCGGCTGACGGCATCTGCGGTGTCGGTCAGCTTCACATGCTCCAACGTCACGCCATAGTCCTCAGCAACGCGGCTGCCGATCCAGGCGATGAAGTCATTCGTAGTTGTCGAGCCACCCCATGCGTTCCAATAGACGGTTTGCCCCTTGGCTTCAGCCAGAACGGCAGGCCAATCCGCAGGGTTTGGGTCCGCAGCAGCGGGGGCGGCGAGCGCAAGGCTGGCGGCAAGCGCGAGTTTCTTCATATCGGGTCCTTTCGATCAGTCCAGAAACACCTGCCGGGCGAGCAAAACGCGCGACGTGGCGGTGACAAAACACAAAGCACCGAACGCCCAGGCGAGCGGTGCAAAATAAGTGGGCAGAAGGCATAGAAGTACAAAGAAACCGATGGTCTCCGCGCCCTCCAGCAGGCCGCCGGTGAAATAAAGCGACTTTGAGCCGCGTTCCGTCGTCTGCAGACCATGTTTCTCAGCCATAATGGCGTAACCCAGAAAGGTCGCGCCATTAAAATAGAAGCTGGTCAAGAGCCACGCGCCCGCGAGCGCGTTTTGTGCAGGATCGGCAAAGACAAAAGCCATGGGGATCAAGCCGTAGAACAGGAAATCGCAGACGATATCCAGATAACCGCCGAAATCGGAGGAACGGGTCGCGCGGGCGACTGCACCGTCAAGCCCATCCGCGATCCGTGAGATAACAATCAGCATCAACGCAAGAATGTAAGCCTCAAAGGCAACTGCAGTTGCTGCAATGACACCCAATGCCAAACCAATTAAGGTCACGCCATTGGCGGTGACACCGACCTGCGCCAAAGCACGCCCCGTGGCATTTAACGGGGGATCAATGATCGGGCGAATGCGAGCGTCGAGCATGTAACCTACCGTTTTGTCTTCTTCTCCAAGCCCCTACGCGCCAGAACGCGCCCGCGCAATACTCTGCACGCGTCTGTGATCGAACTGGAGCATGTCCTGAGGCATCTGAGGCTCAACCGACCAGCCGCGTCTCAATTTCGGCAGAGCTCTCAAGTGTCTTGTGGACGGGGCATCTGTCCGCGATCTCCAGCAGGCGCGCGCGCTGCGCCTCGTCCAGATCGCCTTCCAGATGGATTTCGCGAATGAACGTGTCGATCTTGGACCGGCTGCCATCGGCATCTTGAGCATGCATTGCGTCATGTTTGACATCAACCCAGATATGGGTGAGCGGCCATTTCTTGCGCCGCGCATACATGCGGATGGTCATCGATGTGCACGCACCCAGTCCAGCAGACAGAAAGCCGTAAGGCGTCATGCCTTTATCCGTGCCGCCATAGGCCACCGGCTCATCGGCCTGCATGTGGAATTTGTGACCGAGATGGATGTCTTGCAGAAATCCGTTTGCATCTGCTTCGGTCACGCGCAGCACGCCTTCAGGCGCGCCGATCGGTGGTGCAGGCGGCTTGAGGTCGAGATATTTCGAGGCCCAGGCAGAGATCACATCCGCCGCATATTCCGCATCTTCGGCCCGCGTGATCAAATGATCCGCGTCGCAGAGTGTGATGAAGCTTTTAGGGTGCTTTGCATGCATGAAGATCTGCGTCGCATTCTCCACACCGACAGTGGCATCAAGCGGGGCGTGCAACACCAGCAGGGATTTCTTAAGGTTTTTCAGAGCGTCTTCGAGCTTGCGGACTGAGACATCCTCCACAAAGCCTGCACCGATCTTTATGCCGCGCCCGCCCAGTTTGACCTCCGCCACGCCGTTGGATTTGATTTCCTCCAAGGCGCCGCCGAAATTATGGGTCACGTGTTCAGGATCAAACGGTGCGCCGATGGTGACAACAGCCTGCGCCTGCGGGACAGCGCCCGCTGCTGCGATGATTGCGGCCCCGCCAAGCGAATGCCCGATCAGAAGCTCAGGCCCCATGCCGCGCGATTTCAACTCCGCTGCTGCAAGGCTTAAATCCTCGACATTGGAGGAGAAGGTCGTGTTTTCAAATTCCCCGTCCGAATGGCCAAGCCCGGTAAAATCAAATCGCAAGACGGCAATGCCCATATGCGCCAGCCGCGCCGCGATTCTGCGGGCCGCGGGGATATCCTTGGAGCAAGTAAAGCAATGCGCAAACAGCGCCGTTGCCAAATGTGGCCCCTCCGGCAAATCCAACCGCGCGGCGAGCTCCTCACCGGAATGCCCGGTAAATGTGAAACGTTCAGTGGCCATGTCGTCTTCCTTCTCAGGCGACAACCTTGGGGGCAGCCCCGCCCCGGTGCAATGTCTGAGGCGCGCAAATCACGGGATGGTGAGCAATTCTGATCCAGTGTCATCATAGCGACTGAGAGCAATTTCAACGATTTGCTCTGGACATGCCGCATATTGCGTCGCAGAATTTTCTTGTCTGAGGGGACTTGAACAATCATGCCACTGCCGGTGCCAACAAGCGGTCTTGCGAAAATCGGAAGTTTTGTAGGCTTTGTTGCGGCCGTGCTCGGCATTGGCGAATGGACGGGTTACTTTCCGGGATGGGGACCAAAAGAGACTGTGCAAACGGTGCAAGTCAGCCCAACAGCGCCAGTGATCAGCCATCCGCCGGGATCAGATGAAGAGCGGATCGCTCAAATGATTGCGCGCTCGGTTCACTGTGAGGACCTGTCGCTCGATATTGTCAGTCTTGGACGCAGGGACACCGCCGCCGAAGACAGCACGTCCGGCCAACCTGGCACTTATCTGGAGGCAAGCCTGCACGCAAAGCAGGCGGGCACCCCGGCGGATTTTCAGGCCATTGGCACGGGCAGGGGGCCTGCAGCAGAGGGGCAAGCTTTCACCGCGCTTCTTGGCGCGATCAAAGACAGAATTTCAGAAACTTATGCAGAGTGTAGAGAAGGATAGAGTGATGAAGTTATTTGGCCTCACCCTCGCGACTTGCCTCTTGGCGAGCACGGCACAGGCGGCGGAAAGCATTGATGGCAGCCTAGATGAGATGGCCACGCAGATTGTGCAGCGCACAACGGGCAGCGGCGGCAGCAATGTGGGTATCTCCACATTTACGCATAGCGATGGCACCTGTTCGCAACTGAGCAACTACATCTCAGAATTCATTGTCGACAGCTTGTTTAACGCGGGTCAGGGTCAGATCGACATCATCGAACGCAGCCAGCTCTCCGCGATCTTTCGCGAAATGGAGTTGGTCTATGACGCCACCATCGCGCCCGATACAGCGAAGAAATTGGGCGAGATCGCTGGCGTTGATGCGCTGGTCACAGGCTCTTTGATCGAGTTCGGTGAGGTCGTCAAAGTGCAGGCGCGGCTGATCTCCACTGCGGATGGAAAGCTCTTCGCGACAGCCCGCTCAGATTTCCCGATGGTGGGCACAATCGGCCAGATGATGGCCGAACGCTCCCGGGCAGCTTGCGGGTTCACAGATGCCAAAGGCGCGCCAGTTCAAGCGCCTGCAGCAACCACCACATCTCACACGCAAGCTGTATCGGCAGGAGGCGTCAAACCTGCGACAGATTCTGCGCGGGTCTATGCGTCGGATGTCTTTGTGGCTGAGCTATCAAGTATGATCTATTCGAAAAACAGCGGCAATATGACAGTTGCGCTGCGGTTCCAGAACACGTCGGAGCAACCCATCGGGCTGGCCTATTACGACAAAACCCTCAACGTCACAGACGGGCAGGGCGGAGTCATGGAGCTGGAAGGGACGCTGACAGGCATGCGAGTTTGCAATAACTCCTTAGGTTATTGCACCCCGAAGTATCCACAATATGTGACGGTGCTGCCTCCGGGAAAAATCGGTCAGTATAATTTCTCGCTCAAAGGGGCGGATAAACTCGAACAACCCGTGTTCACAATGGCGATGGAAGTGGTCGTAACACCAAATGCGGAGGAAACATCGACCTACGATGTGCGCTCCATCAACTTCCTCGATGTCACACCAACTGTGCGCTAGCCGCCCATCAATGCCGCATCAAACGGGTATTTTGTCAGGTTCTCATAGCCATCTTCGGTGATGAGAACCTGATCTTCCAGCTTGATGGAAAAATCGCCGCCAACCTCGCCTGCCAGCACCTCAACACATAATGTCATGCCGGGCTCCAGAAAGTAATCAAATGCGCCGGCGACATTTTGGTCGGGGTAGGCCACCAGTGGCCACTCATCGCACAGACCCACGCCGTGCATCATACAGCCGTATTTCTGATCCCAAAACTTCGCGTCCAACTGGTGGCAATTTTCGATCAGCTCAGTGATGGAGATGCCGGGCCTGAGCATCTCCATGTTTGTCTGAATATGTTCGACACTGTGTTTCATCGCCTCGATCATATCGGGGCGGGGTGCGCTATCGCCTATCCACCAGGTCCGTGAAATGTCGCAACACATGCCATATGCGCCCACCAGATCCGTGTCGAATGCCAGTATCTCATTGTTTTGACAAATCCGTGGCCCGCATTCCTGAAACCACGGGTTGGTGCGCGGCCCGGATGTCAGCAAGCGTGTCTCGATCCATTCGCCGCCGCGTTTGATGTTCTCGGCATGCATCACCGCCCAGACGTCATCTTCGCTGACCCCGCCTGCGGGGATCGCGTCTCGCGCAAATACTTCCATTTCCGCCACGGCTCTCTCGCAAGCAAAGCAGGAGGCGCGCATCGCCAAAATCTCGTCGGGGCCTTTCACGGAGCGGGCTTTCTCTGTGCATTCCTCGCCGGGATGCACGTCAAAACCCTGCGCCTCCAGCGCGCGCAGCCCGTGCAGCATGATCTTATCCGCCGCAATCCGCCGGTTGCCGCCGCCATGCTCCGTGATCAGATCGCGTATTTGGCCCGCGAAGGCATCTGCGGCCACATCAATTTTGTCGCCGCGATCAAAGTAGAACAGGTCCGCGCCAGAGCGCTGCTCGCGCACCAGCGGATTGAATTTCGACAGAAATGGCGAGTTCTTGTAATCCCAGATCACCATGTAGCCATCCGCGCAAAGCAGCACGGCGCGAAACGGGTTATGTGTGTTCCAAAGTTGCATATTCGTGCTGTCGGTTGCGTAGCGAATGTTGAGCGGATCGAACATCAACAGCCCACCATAATCGCGCTGGACGATATGCTGGGTGAGCCGCTTCCAGCGATAGCCTCGCATCCGGTCCAGATTGGGAAGTTCCAAACCGGCCGCGTCCCATTCGCGATAGGCCAGCAGCGTCGGCCCAATTTCAAGTCGATCATTGTCGTTCAGGTAACCGTCAGCAAAGTGGCTGCCCAGACTGGGGTCGATCTTGCGGTTGTCCCGATAATGCTGGTTCATCTGCGCCTCCTCCTCAAATCAGCATGGAAGCGGAATACCCGCTATGCTACACAAAAAGCGGCACACCCCGTGTCGCATTGGGGAAGAATGACCGCGATTTGCCAGAAATCCCTGCCGGATGCCCCTTGGGCGCAGGCGCAGACGCGTCGTCTTCCGGGTGTGCAGCCATTGGACCCTGCGACATGGATTGTCGTGGATGATGCCTATGCCTCTCAAATGGCCGAACGCACGCGCCTGTTGGCCGAAAGCCGCAGCGATGTACTGCAAATCCAGCCGGATGCGCTGCCTGCTGCACGCGAATTGCTTCGCATGGTGCTGGCGCATCTTGGGGCGCGAGACGGGTTCGAAATCGGTGCTGCAAACTGCACCCGCCCCGATGGTCAAACCGCAGTGATAGACCATGGCGCACCGCTAGAGACGTTGTGCCATCTGGTGACGGAAGATTTCTGCATTTTGCAAAAACGCGGCACGGAACATGTGCTTACTGCGGGCCTGTTGTGTTTCCCGGCCAGTTGGACGCTTGCAGAGAAATTCGGGCATCCGCTCATGCGTATCCACGCACCCGTCGATAGCTACACAGATAACATGGCCAAGAGGGTGCAGCGCCTGTTTGACGCCGTTCGCGCCGATAGGCCGCTTTGGCGCGCCAATGCGATGCTCTATCATGATCCAACGCTGTTTCAACCGCGCCCGGAGGCGGCTCCGCGGACGGAGCGGACAGGAGGCGATTATCTTCGGTCAGAACGGCAGTGTATTTTGCGTTTGCCCGTCAGCGATGCTGTCATCTTTTCGATCCATACCAGACAGGTCGCATTGGGTGATTTGACGCCTGATCAGGCGGAGGCATTGCGCCGTCATCCGATTGACGGCGCTTTCGAGAGTGCTGGCGCGTGAGCGGGTGTCCGGCTCTGGCACGATCCGTGTAATCCGAGTAGACGCAGGATCAGCGGTGACCCTGTTGTGCCAATTTGCTGTCAGTCTAGTGCTCAACAAACGCGTGCGTGATTGCCGGAGGATTTTGCCGCTCTTGACCCGCCTGTTGCGTTAACGCTCTATTATCTCCCCTATGGAAACAATGAATGTGGCGATAGGGCACAACCATTGCTATGCTCTGACCAACAGGCAAAAGGATATGTGGATATGCCAACAAAGACAGCAGCGAAGTCATCCAAGCGCACGACAGCAAAACGCACCACGTCCAAAGCTGCGAGCAAATCGGCGGCCCCGAAGCGTTCCACGACGAAAGCCGCAATCAAAAAGCCTGTGGCGGCAAAGGCCGCACCCCCGATTAAGGTCGTCCCACCTGCACCAGCCGCCCAAGAAAGCGCAGAGATCAACAAGCGTGAGTTTGTAGAACGAGTCGTCGCGCATAGCGGTATGAAAAAAGGAGAAGCCCGTAGAGCTGTTGACGCCGTGCTGGGGGCCTTGAACAAAGCGATTTCCGAAGGCAAAGGCGTTGCGGCGGCTCCGCTGGGAAAGATGAAGCTGGTGCGCAAGAAACAGACACCCAATGGGGAATTGGCTGTGCTACGCGTGAAACTTAAAGATGCGGAAAAGGCGGCTCAAAAAGCTGCGGCTGCAGCTGCGATTGCCAAACCTCAAAAGTAGAGGCTTCGGTCAGGCGATCAGGGCGAATCCGGCCAGAAGTCAATGGTGTCAAAGAGAACTCCGAAAAGGGCTTGCAGCCCTCATAATTTTTGCGCTAAACGCTGCAGCGTCGGGTCGTTAGCTCAGTTGGTAGAGCGCTTCGTTTACACCGAAGATGTCGGGAGTTCGAGCCTCTCACGACCCACCAAACCTCTCTTTAGCTGACCAGATACCGAGGTTTCGCCGCGCCAGGACTTATGAGTTGAAACGGGCATGCGGAGTGGAGGCTCCATGACACTGGGATTGCTTAGCTGGACCAGACTGTGTGTGAGGGCCTGCTGTGGCGCCTTAGCCCTGCCGGGATGTTACATTACAGACGGGGCTGGCCCTATCAAAGGCGTGGTGCACCTTTGCATTCAATTCTCTTTTGGTTGCGCTCCGGACGAAGCTCGCTGGCCGCGCGATGATGACAGTGAAGATTTTTCACAATCCGCGCCAATGACGCTTGACGGGGCGCAGGCTGGGCCATAATACAGCCCAACATTCCGGCGACGGAATGCGCAATGGGCGGTTGTAGCTCAGTTGGTTAGAGTACCGGCCTGTCACGCCGGGGGTCGCGGGTTCGAGCCCCGTCAACCGCGCCATCATCCTTCGCACCCCGGCATATCTCAAGTCATCGCGGCGAGCACGCGGGCCCAGCTGCGAATGCCTTTGTGAAAGCTCTCCAGGTCGTATTTTTCGTTCGGGCTGTGGATCTGATCGTCATCGCGGCCAAAGCCGATGAGCATCGAGTCCACGCCGAGGATCTCCTGAAAGTATCCGGCGATTGGGATTGATCCGCCTGACCCGATGAAAGCGGCGGGGCGGGGCCATTCGTCGGACAGGGCCTGGCGGGCCTGTTCGAACGCGGGCGCGTCTGTGGGCATGACGCTGGCCGGTGAGGCGCCGTGGTCGATGAACTCAACCGTGCAATCGGGGGGCAGTTGATCGGTGACCATCTTACGGAACGCGTCCCGAATTGCGAGCGGGTCCTGCGTGCCCACAAGGCGGAAGCTGATTTTTGCGCTGGCCTTGGACGGCAGAACGGTCTTGAAGCCATCGCCGGTGTAGCCGCCGTCGATCCCGTTCACCTCGCAGGTTGGGCGGGACCAGATCATCTCAAGCACACTGCGACCTGCTTCGCCCGCTGGGGTATTCAGATCGACGGCGCCCAGAAAGCCGTCTGCGTCGAACCCAAGCCCGTCCCACTGCGCCTTCAATTCGGATGTCAGTTCGGGGACGCCGTCGTAGAAGCCGGGCACCGTGACCCGGCCCGCGTCATCATGGAGGCCCGCGATGATGCGCGACAGCACGCGGATCGGATTGATCGCCGGGCCGCCATACATGCCCGAGTGCAGGTCCTTGTCCGATGCGGTGATCACGATCTCTTCGCCCAGCATCCCGCGCAGCATAGTCGTGATCGCGGGCGTCTTGGGATCAAACATACCAGTGTCGCAGATCAGGCAGAGATCGGCACGCAGATTGTCGGCATGCTCCTTTAGGAAGGGGATCAGTGATGGAGAACCGGACTCCTCTTCACCCTCAAAGAAGAATGTCAGCTGGCAGGGCAGGGTACCATGGACGGCGATCCAGGCCCGGCAGGCTTCGACAAAGGTCATGAGTTGGCCCTTGTCATCGGCACTGCCACGACCGCGGATCACCTTGCCGGCCGAGGTGTCTTCGAGCGCGGGATCGAACGGATCGCGATGCCACAGCGCCAAGGGATCGA
>JBCCVD010000017.1:0-106057 GCA_039195745.1 Pseudomonadota bacterium
CGTGATCGCCAACCAGGTGAGCTTGATGGCTATCAGGCCGTCGATGCCATGCCAGGTTGGACGCTTATGTTCTATCCCCCCTGGGAGGATGGTCAGTACGATACTTAAAAGCCAGCATCCATTTCCAGCTCAGAAGGGCTCTCAGCCGACATTAGGTCGGGCATCGCCGGACCGGGGGATCGCGATCTGAGGGGGCCCTGCAGAGCTTTATGCCCGCCAAGCACATCTTCCATACCCGCGACTTGCCAAGATCAACCAAACCGCCAGCCCGTGGGGCCGGTCTGGCGATGCCCGGCGTCTTCAGCTTGATTCCGGGCTGGTAAGAAAAGCAACATAGACTTGATTTTAAGCTCCCGAATATGCATCTGATGGGCTGAAGGAAGTCAGCATGTTGGAAAAGTCCAAAGCAAAAGTCGCAAGGAACGCGATGTCAGGCCAGTTCACCGTCCAAAAGGAAGGTGGATCCACCTCAGTTCATTCGTCTGGCAAAAAGACTCCAAAGACCGTCAGCTCCTCTATCGACAAGAACAGGGACGCGCTGAAGCGGTTGGCCAATCGGTAAGCGGCATTATCGGATCAAGCTGGGCGACATTCTGGAAGCCCATGAGCAATCCTTAGAAGCCTTCGGTGGTCTGCGCGGCATCAGCAATCTCGACAACATTCTCAGCGCGATTGGCCGACCCTATCATGGCTATCACTTGAGAATTCATGCGAAAGCCGCGGCACTCCTACACGGGCTCGCCACCTCCCACGGCTTCAATGACGCGAACAAACGCACGTCTTGGCTGACCAAGAAGTCCTGATCGCAAATAGCGGCTTTCAACTCACTCTGCTGGACGAGGACCGTTTGGATGACATCGTGGTCGATGTCGTCACGGGTGACATGTCTCAAGCTGAACTCGCCGCGTGGTTCAAGGCACGCATCTCATAGAAAAAGGCGAGGTAAGACCCCGCCCTTTTAAATTCGAATTTTAAACTAGTCTTGCAACCCGGTGCTCACGTCAATTGTGTTGCCTTCTTCGAGGGTCAAATAGGCCTTCTTGACGTTCTTGCGCTTGCTGAGCCTGCCGCAGACGCGATTGCGCTCTGAGTTAACAAACTGATCCAACCTGCCACTCCGCAGCGCTAAGCAAGCTTGGTTCACACCCGTATCGAGCCGTCTCCTTAACAGCCGGGACGAAACGCCGCAGTGTCTCTGGCAATCCGTCTTAAGCAGCACCACGTACTACCTTTCGATAGCTAGCTACCCCGCCAGTGCTCTCTACCAAGACATTAATGAAAGGAACTGCCAATGACCGTAATTGACACTTTTGCTGGTTACAGCCAGCGCATTCCGACGATCCGCAGCTCGGACTGGTTTCTGCGCATCCCGCTTGCGGCGATCATCATCGAGCAAGGGTTGTTCAAAGTGCCCGATCTCGCAAGTCAGGCCGCCGACTATGGCCTGCCGCTCATCCTGTTCGCGCTCGCGACCTTCGCGGAGATTGCAGGGGGCATCGCGATCCTTCTGGGCGGATTGATCCGCAACAATTGGATGAGCGATCTGCTGACACGGCTGGGCGGATTGGCGATTGCCATCGTCGTCGCAGGCGTGATCGTGATGATCTATTTCGGACCGTTCTCCGGATGGCAACTGCAAGGCATGCTGCTTGCGGCCGGGCTCTTCTTCCTGATGCGCGGCAATGGGGATGTGAACGGGCGTGATCTGATCTAGCTCGATCCACACTCGCAAACAAAGAAAGCTCCGGCATGTCTCAATGCCGGAGCTTTCATTTTTCAGTCAGTCGAACCGGATTACAGGCCGGTGCTCACATCAATCGTGTTGCCTTCTTCGAGGGTCACATAGGCCTTCTTGACGTCCTTGCGCTTGCCGAGCTGACCCCGGAAACGCTTGGATTTGCCTTTGGTGATTGTCGTGTTGACCGCTTTGACCTTCACCCCGAAGAGGTTTTCAACCGCTTCTTTGATCATCGGTTTGTTGGCCTCGATCGCCACTTCGAACACAACCGCGTTCGTCTCCGACGCCATGGTTGCTTTCTCGGTGATGACCGGCTTGCGGATCACGTCGTAATGTTCAGCCTTCGCGCTCATGACAGACGAGCCTCCAGTGCTTCAAGACCAGCTTTGGTGATAACCAAAGTGTCGCGTTTCAGAATGTCGAACACGTTCGCGCCCATGGTTGGCAGAATGTCCAGACCAGCGATGTTGCGCGCGGCTTTGGCGAAATCTGCGTTCACTTCGGCACCGTCGATGACCAAAGCGCGCTTCCACCCCAGCTCTTTGACCTGAGCGGCCAGAGCTTTGGTTTTGACGTCTTTGACATCCGTGTTGTCCAGGATCACCAGCTCACCTGCGTTGGCTTTCGCCGACAGCGCGTGCATCAGGCCCAGCTTGCGGACCTTCTTGGGCAGATCATGGCCGTGGCTGCGAGGCGTTGGGCCTTTATAGACACCACCACCGCGGAAGATCGGAGCCGAGCGCGCGCCGTGGCGTGCGCCGCCGGTGCCTTTCTGGCGATAGATCTTCTTGGTGGAATAGCTCACCTCGGAGCGGGTCTTCACCTTGTGAGTGCCGGCCTGCGCATTGTTGCGCTGCCAACGGACCACACGGTGCAGGATGTCCGCACGTGGCTCCAGACCGAAGATGGCATCAGACAGCTCAACAGAGCCAGCCTTCTTGCCGTCGAGTTTGATGGCATCAGCTTTCATCGGACTTGTCTCCTTCTGGGGCTGCGTCGCCTTCAGCGGCTTGATCCGCCTCGATGGAGGCCTCTGCTTCCGCCAGCGCAGCTGCTTCTTGCGCCGCTTGCTCTTCAGCCAGACGCTTGGCTTCTGCTTCCGCCTCGGCCGCTGCGGCTGCCGCTGCTTCTTCAGCTGCCTTTGCCGCCTCGCGGGCCGCAGAGGCCAGAGCAGCCGGGTAGATGGTGTTTTCAGGTGTTGGCTTTTTCACAGCGTCTTTCACAGTGACCCAGCCGCCTTTGGAGCCGGGAACCGCGCCTTTGATCATGATCAGGCCGCGTTCCACGTCCGTTTTCACGACCTGCAGGTTTTGCGTTGTGACACGGGCAGCACCCATGTGACCGGCCATTTTCTTGCCTTTGAACACCTTGCCCGGGTCCTGACACTGACCTGTCGAGCCGTGCGAACGGTGGGAGATCGAGACACCGTGTGTCGCGCGCAGACCGCCGAAATTGTGGCGCTTCATCGCACCGGCAAAGCCTTTACCGATGGAGGTGCCAGCGACATCAACAAACTGGCCCTCAAAGTAATGGGCCGCGATGATTTCTTCGCCAACGGGGATCAGGTTCTCTTCCGCCACTCGGAATTCAGCTACCTTACGCTTTGGCTCAACCTTGGCGGCTGCAAAGTGACCGCGCATCGCTTTGGATGTGCGTTTCGCTTTCGCCGTGCCAGCGCCGAGCTGAACCGCTGTGTAGCCGTCTTTCTCAGCCGTGCGCTGAGCGACAACTTCCAGCTTGTCGAGTTGAAGAACGGTGACAGGAACCTGCTTGCCGTCTTCCATGAAGAGGCGGGTCATGCCAACCTTCTTCGCAATTACACCGGAGCGCAACATGAAGAGCCCTCCTTAAACTTTGATTTCGACGTCAACGCCGGCAGCAAGGTCGAGCTTCATCAGCGCGTCCACAGTCTGCGGGGTTGGGTCAACGATATCCAGCAGGCGCTTATGCGTGCGGATTTCGAACTGGTCACGAGATTTCTTGTCCACGTGTGGACCACGCAGAACGGTGAATTTCTCGATCTTGTTTGGAAGCGGGATCGGACCACGCACGTCAGCGCCGGTGCGCTTTGCAGTGTTCACGATCTCTTGGGTAGATGCATCCAGAACCCGGTAGTCAAAAGCCTTCAGGCGGATGCGAATGTTTTGGCTCGCTGCCATTACACTATTCCCTCATGAATGAGGTCTCAACGGATTGGACGAATGCGGCTCATCCACATCCCTCATCGCGTCTTATGTCGAAACTTAACCAGGGGCACGCGCGGCATACCCCCTGCTTCGTGTCGTGCGTATAGGGGGAGTCGCTTCAGAAATGCAAGGACATTTCTAAAGCGGGACGCCAAGTTCATTCACCTACGCAAATGAAGAGCTGCGCCCGCTTGCAAGCTTGGATATACACATCAGCAATAGTCAAAGCGAAATTGATGATACCTGCGCCCACGTCAATCGGGATAAAAAGACCCCAAAAACTAAAAAAGGCGACGCAACTACGCCGCCTTTCACCAATAAAGTCAAAATTCGCGCTTACGCCATCTTGCGGCGCCGTGCAAAGCCTATGCCAGCAAGTCCACTCAATAGCAACAATCCTCCTGCGGGGAGCGGAACGGCTGCGACATCATAGCTAATTGACTCAATGGTCCAACGATCACGCGGTCCCACCGCTGTCACGGAGAAGCTCGTCAACACTTCCGAACCAGCCCAAGGGTCGACATCATGGCTGCTTGATGCGCCACCATTAAACGAAAGCTGGTAATCATCTCGCCTCCCAAAGTTGCCGAATGCAATTTCGGTAAGTGTGACTTCCTCGTCGAATACAAAGGTCAGCGTCTCTCTGCCACCACTTCCGTCTACCTGACCGCCCTGGCCATCAAACCATCCACCGTGAACACCCAATCCGTCCGCGTTTTGAGTGACTTCATCAGGACCCCAATTACCCCAGCCCCTAGAAGACGCTGTCACGGTAAAGTCGCCGAAGTCAATGGTCCTCTGATTGTCTGGACCATCGAACAAAAAGGAGTGTGTCGCTGCGAAAGCAGATGTACCTGCCAGACCAATTGCCGCACATGTTGCGGCGGCAGTTATACTATTTCTTAGTGCCATGTTACCTTCTCTCGTTAACTCTACACTTATAAAGTTGGTTGCTGGTGTATCACCAATAA
Organism: Pseudomonadota bacterium; assembly: GCA_039195745.1. Taxonomy (GTDB): domain Bacteria; phylum Pseudomonadota; class Alphaproteobacteria; order Rhodobacterales; family Rhodobacteraceae; genus Litoreibacter. The sequence continues at coordinate 4,896 of JBCCVD010000017.1, forward strand.
TCCTTAATAGATCGAAACTTCAAAAGAGTGAAGCAAAAAATTCAGTGCCCTTGCTTAGCTGTGTATTTCATTCTGTTCTCTACCTTGCATTGCTGGCGCCGCTATTTTTGCTATGGAGCTAAGTATGGCAGCCCTTCAATTTGAAGGAACTGACAACTCCCAGACGGGCGGAAATTGCAGGGCTCAAAAGCCTTCAGGCGGATGCGAATGTTTTGGCTCGCTGCCATTACACTATTCCCTCATGAATGAGGTCTCAACGGATTGGACTAATGCGGCTCATCCACATCCCTCATCGCGTCTTATGTCGAAACGTAAGTAGGGGCACGCGTGGCGTACCCCTGTTCCGTGTCGTGCGTATCGGGGAAGTCGGAAATGCGCGCAAGGGGTTTGAACGCCACAAAAGCAAGAGTTACACACCTTCTTTTCGGGCAGGCTAGTAGGGTGCAGCACAGCATCGACGGCACATGTCTTTCGTGCTCTTTTTGAGATTTATTCCGCTGAGCAGAACAATGAAATCTAAAAACCCCTAATTATCAAACAATGAGAAGCAGGGTAGCTTTTGCTCCTGCATGCCGAATTGCGGCTGCAGACATAAGTTTTCTTCGGAGGAACACCCAATGAAAATCAAAGTGACACTAGCAACTGGTCTCACAACTTTCGTAATTGCGACATCTACATTCGCCCAGACATCGGCAGAAGCGCTGCTTGCAATGGACAACGATTCCGCTGCTGAAACACTTGTCCGCGAGCATTCCCATGGCAATCTCTCGGCCGCAGAAGTTAAGCTGGCACTCGACAGCATGAGCCCAGCCGAACGCAAAGCCTATTTTAACCATTCCCACGGGACACGCATGACCATCTTATCCTGCCTCGAGGGAGACAGCAGCGATAGTGCCGCCGAGTCCGTTGCAAAAAATTGCTTGGCCAAGCACGAATAATCCCCGGTTCGGAATTGGCGGACACAGCCTTGCGCTGAGTTTGCTCGGACGCAAAAAGTCAAAACGCGAAAGGCTGCCTTTTTTCTCAGGCAGCCTTTTTGCCGTTTTCGCCCGAATTGATTTTGGTGATCGCGTTTGGGATCACCTGCCGCAACGGCATCGCGTTTCGTTGCTAACTCGATTGCCTCCGCGTCTTGAGTAATCGCTGCAATGCTCTTGTCTGTCATCGTAGCTTAGGTGAAATCATTCTCCACCGCCTTGACCTGAACGGCACGATACCAGTTGGTAGTGTCATCTTGCCAGACATCGCCAGTAGGTAGACGCAAATCTGCCAGCGGGCGTTTTTGAAAGGCGCCCGATGCGAAATCGATCCCTCGGAATCTCTGCGTTGAGTTGACACTGCCAAACAGGCGGCGGGCGCATTGGTTGAATTGGTCAACGGACAGCTTCAAAGAACAGTGTGCCATAGACCTGATGGATAGAGGACAGGAGTGGCGATCGGTCGCTTCACGTGGCCTTGTATTGCCTTATGTGCTAGTCTATGACGACCGTCTGAAAACTCCAGCCTACTGCCAGAGACCCGATTGTTTACGCAAACCGTGACGTAAGCTTGCAATTCTTTTGTCTTTGGAGATCAAGGTGACAGCTGAGCCAACGCGATACGGCCTTTACGACCCTGACCTGGAGCACAGCAATTGCGGTGTCGGCTTTCTGACGCGCAAAGACGGCGCGCAGACCCATGACGTGCTGAAACGCGGGCATGAGGCGCTTTGCGCTGTGCCGCATCGCGGCGGGATGTCATCGGAAGGTGTGGGAGATGGTGCCGGGGTGTCGGTCGATTTGTCCCTGCGTTTCTTCCAGAAGATCACGGGCTCCAAGCTGGAAACAGGTCGCTTCGGCGTTGGGAACTTTTTTCTGCCCGCAGATGCCACGCAGCATGACCGTGCTGCTCAGCTGATTGAAGCGGTGTTGGACAATGCAGGGTTCACCACCAAGACCATCCGGCACATGCCTGTAGACAACGACGCCATCGGCCAGCGGGCCGTGAAATGCCAATTGCCCATCGCACAATGGGTGTTCGAAGCGCCGGATGGAATGACCCAGACCAATTTTGATCGGCGCATTCACACGGCCCTTCTGGAGATCGAGGCGGAGGCCTATACAGATCCGGTCCTCGCCGGTCTGTATCCTTTGTCGCTATCATCCCGCATGCAAGTGTTCAAAGGCCGGTTGAATTCCTGGGAGATCATCCCTTATTTCAGCGACCTGTCGGACCCCGATCACGCAGTCCACACCTTGTATTTCCACACGCGGTTTTCCACCAATACCGACCCGCATCCCTCCATGGCGCAGCCTTTCCGGCTGATGGCTCATAATGGGGAACTGAACACAGATAAGAAGAACCGTCTGTCCGAGGCCGCGATTGCGTTGGCGCGCAACAAAGCCATCGTCCGGCCCAATGGCCAATCTGACAGCTGCCGATTGGATCAGACGTTGAATGCGCGCGTCTATGACGAAGGTCTCGATCTGGTCACAGCCGTTGTCGCCATGATGCCGCCCGCTTGGGAAAATGATGCGCGTTTGAGCCCGGAGGTTCGAGCGATGCTCGAATATTTCTCCTTGTCGGAAGAAAAGAACGACGGGCCCGCAGCGTTGATCTTCGGCGATGGGAATATCATTGGCGCGCGGCTGGACCGGCTAGGATTGCGCCCGATGCGGTCTGTGGAAACCGAGGATTATCTGGCCGTGATGTCCGAAGCCGGTCAAATTGATTTCCCGCCAGAGACCGTGCTGCGCCGCGGTCGGGTCGAGGCTGGCGGCATGATCTACCTCGATCATTCCGAAGCGCGGGTCTATGAGACCGGCGAGGCGCTGGAAAAACTGGCGACAGCGAAGGACTACACCAGCCTGCTTGCCGAAGCACAAATCAACATTGACGACCTGCCCGAATGCGAAGAGACGCCGTCCGCCGTCGCGGCTGCGCGCTATAACGGCGATCTGAACCGTCCAGCGCGTTATGTCGGCTATACGCTCAATCAGGAGAGCTTCAAGTTCCTGATGGACCCGATGCTGCAAACCGGCGTCGAGAAAGTCTCTGCCATGGGATATGGCAACGCGATCAATGCGCTTAGCGACAATGAGGGCGGTGTCGCCAAATATTTCAGCCAACGCTTTGCGCAGGTCACCAACCCGCCGCTCGACAGTATCCGCGAGGCAGATGGCATGACGCTGCGTGTTGCCTTGGGCGAAAAGCCCTATCTGGGGCAAAGCCGATCGCGCCAGATCGTCGTGAACTCCCCTGTTTTGCTGATGACCGATATGCTCAAGATCAAGGCGCAGGATCAGACGCCCTGGGCACGGTTTGACACGCTCTATACCCCCGTCTTTCAGGATGGGGCTGCGAATGAGACCGCTCTGGTGGATGCGATTGATGCCGTGGCCAACGAGGTCGTCGACTTCGCCCGCTCCCATGGCGGCATTGCCATCCTGACAGACAGACATCTCAGCCGCGACTTCGCGCCGATGCCAATGACACTGGCCGTCTCAGCGATCAACCAACGCCTGATTGAGGAAGGCATGCGCTTCAAGGTCAGCCTTGTGGTGGAAAGCGGCCAGATCTGCTCATCTCACCACATCGCCTGCGCGCTGGGCTTTGGGGCGTCGGCAGTCTACCCGCTCTCTGTTCGCATGCGGGCGGAAGAGCTTTATGGCGACGAGGCCCCCTTGGCCTACAAAAAGTTCAAGAAAGCCGCCGAAAAAGCGCTGATGAAAACCATGGGCAAAGTCGGCCTGTGTACGGTGGAAAGCTATTCCGGTGGGGAGTTCTTTGAACCCAATTTCCTTGACACCTGCGACCCCGTCTTCGCCAAGTATCTGCCGAATATGAAAACACCAGTGGGCGGTGTGCGCTTTGACGTTGTCGCGAAATCCGTTGCCGATTGGCATGACCGCGCGCAATCCGTTGAAAGCGAAAAAGACATCCCCATTCTGGGACTTTTTAAGGAACGCTCTGAAGGCGCCGGGCATTCATATGGCACCACGGCGGTGCGCGGGTTTGTTGATCTGACGGAAGAGAAAATCAGCTTCGAGCCTGACACAGACGGCAGTCTTGATGGCGAGACCGACCCGTTCCGCCTGCTGACCCTGCGCCAGATGGATGACGCGTTCGGGATTGATGACACGGGCTATGTGAATACGTCCTTTGAAAAACTGCGCAAGGATCAGATCGACGGGTTCGAAATCACGCCGGGCTACCGTGCGTTTTCCGCGATGATGGCAGAAGAACGCCACCGCAGGCCTGCTGCATTACGCGATGTTCTGGCCTTCCCTGCAGATATCAGCTTCCTTGATACGGTTGCGGATATGAAGCGCGAGATGATGCTGTTCAATCGCGCGGGCAATAATCACTTTGTGATCCGCGGATTGGATATCGAAACGCTGGGCGACGGCGAATATCTTCTGCGCCTGACCGGGCCGAAATCCGGCGACATTGGCCGCCTGGACGTGTTGGCGGAAACGCTGGTTGATCGGTTTGGCAAGGATGTCGAGGGGCATTACATCACCCGAGGCGCGTTGAAGGTCACCGTCACAGGCATGGCGCTGGATTATGTATCCCGTTTGCGCCGCGCCCCGGACCGGATCGAGCTTGCGGATGTGCAACCTGCATCGGAAATCACGCCGCGTCTTGCCTCTGGCGCGATGTCGCACGGGGCGCTTGTAGCTTCCGCCCATGAAGCGGTTGCGCATGGCACCAACATGGTCGGCGGCATGTCAAATTCCGGCGAAGGTGGTGAGCACCTGACCCGCTACGGCACGATCCGCGCCAGCCGGATCAAGCAATTCGCCTCCGGCCGGTTCGGCGTCTGGGCCGGGTATCTGGCTGATCCGAACCTTGAAGAGATCGAGATCAAGATCGGACAAGGCGCAAAGCCGGGCGAAGGCGGGCAGCTGCCCGCGCCAAAAGTCACCGGTGAGATTGCCGCAGCGCGTGGCGGTACGCCGGGGGTTGAGCTGATCTCCCCCCCGCCGCACCATGACACCTATTCAATCGAGGACCTTGGCCAGCTGATCCACGATGCCAAGGCGGCCCGCGTGCGGGTGGTCGTGAAACTCGTCTCTTCCGAGGGGATTGGCACCATTGCTGTGGGCGTTGCAAAGGCGGGTGCAGATGTCATCAACGTCGCTGGCAACACCGGTGGTACGGGTGCTGCAGCGGTAACGTCGTTGAAATACACCGGGCGCGCTGCTGAGATTGGCATCGCAGAGGTGCATCAGGCCCTATGTGCGAATGGTATCCGGCAAAAGGTGCTGCTGCGCTGCTCGGGTGCGATGCAGACCGGGACCGATGTGATCAAGGGCGCGTTGCTGGGTGGCGACAGTTTCGAGTTCGGCACCACCGCATTGATGATGCTGAAATGCGTCATGGCCAAGAATTGCAACGTGAAATGCCCGGCGGGCCTGACCACGAACCCCGAAGTATTTGATGGCGATCCGCGTGCGCTGGCGCAGTATCTTCTCAACATCGCCCATGAGGTGCGCGAGATACTTGCCTCGCTCGGGCTGAAGTCCTTGGCAGAGGCGCGCGGCCGGTCTGATCTGCTGCATCTGCTGGATCACCCGGCATCCGTCGGGAAGCTGGATTTGCGGGCCATGCTGACCCATGTGCCCGAGGTGAAGGTCGAAAATCCGATCTATCTTGAGAAAGACTTCACCGTTGATGATGCGCTGTTGGATCAGGTGAAATCGCGCCTGATTGACAGCGGTGAAACGCAGATCAAACTGCGCCCCAATTCGCCGTTGAACAACCGCAACAAAACCGTTGGCGGCCAGCTTGGCATCGACATTGAACGCATGTTGAACCATGAGCTTTCGGATCTGCCGCGCGCCGCATTCGAAGACAGTCGCGGGCGGCGCTACCTCGATCCGCGCTCCGTGCAGGTGTTCACCAATGGATCTGCCGGGCAAAGCTACGGCGCGTTTTGCAATGACGGCATGGTGATGGAACATACCGGCACCTGCAATGACGGCGTCGGCAAAGGGGCCAATGGCGGCGAAATCATCGTGCGCAGCCCTGGTGGCGCAAAGGGTCGGGAGAATGTCCTGATTGGCAATTTTGCCCTATTCGGTGCCACGGGTGGGCGGACCTTTGTTGAGGGTCAGGCCGGTGACCGATTTGCGGTCCGCAATTCCGGCGCGACAGCAGTGGTCGAAGGCGTTGGCGATTTCTGCGCGGAATACATGACCAATGGCGCGATCCTGAATATCGGCGGCTTTGCCAAAGGCTTTGGCAACGGGATGTCGGGGGGCTTTGCCTATCAGTATGACCCGCAAGGCAAATTGCCGGAGCTGATGAGCCAGGATTCGGTCCTGGCCGGCACGCTTGGTGATGGCTCTGACCATGCAGCGATTCACAAAGACGCCGTGCGGCAGCTGCTACAATGGCATGTCGCGGCAACGGGATCGGAGCGCGGTCAGGAGCTGCTTTCGGATTGGGAGGCCACGTGCAAGCACATGGCGTGGGTCATGCCCAAAGCATTGCTGCAATATCAGGACGCAGATGCGATCCTTGCCGCACGCAGCCGAAAGGAGCTGGTAGACGAGTTGTCCACCGCTCTGGCGAACCATCAAATTGCAGAGATGAAGCGTTCCTGGAAACGTGGACAGCCTGTCCACAAAGGCGCGGTGCCCAGCTACGGAGAGATGGACACTGAAGAGATGTTCCGCCTTCTGGGCAGCTATATTGTCTTGGAACAGGCACAGGCAATCGCGGCCAAGCGCGTGAAGACAACCGATCAGTTTGCGCGTGACAAGGCCGCGCGCAATCTGATCCTGACGGAGGATTTCGGACTGATGGCCGCGCTGTCCAAACATGCCAAAATAGCCGTTGATGGCTATGATGATGCGGGGCTTGCCACACTGGTCGCCAACAAGCGGCTGGACGATTTCAAAAAGGCGCTGAGCCTGCGCAACATCCTGAGCATGGACAGCCCCGGCACCTATGCGTGGATCCTGCATCAAGGCGCCAAGAACCGCAGCGCTTTGGGAGAGGTGCCCAGCTTTGATGCCTTATTTGCCGAAAACGCGATACAAGATGTGGTCGGCCGCATAGCGGCGGAGTGAAAGACATGAATGATCTCAGCACCAAGGTTCCTTATATTCCCGAAGACGCGCCTTTCTCTGGCGAACAGAAAGTGTGGTTGGGCGGCTTTCTTGCAGGCCTGCATTCGCGTCTGGCCAGTCGCGGTGGTGCCGTGGCAACCGCTACTGAGGCCGCAGAGGTCAAATACCTCGACATTATCTATGGGACGCAGACCGGAAACGCGGAAGCTGTGGCCGAGGATGCAGCGACATTGGCTCGCTCCAAAGGCTTCACACCGCGCGTCGCGGAGATGGATGAGGTGGAGATGTCCCACCTTGCCGCCATGCAGAACCTGATTGTTGTCGTTTCCACCTATGGCGAGGGGGAGATGCCAGACAATGCGCATCAGTTCTGGGACGCGCTATCGGCCTCAACTGCCCCGCGGTTGGAGGCGCTGAATTACGGTGTTCTTGCGTTGGGCGACACGTCTTATGACGAGTTCTGCCAGGCAGGTAAACTGGTTGACACACGGCTGGAACAATTGGGCGCGAAACGGCTTGGCCCGCGGGTCGATTGTGACGTCGATTTCGAAGATGCCGCAGAGGCATGGATTGCAGATACGATTCCCGATGCCGGATCCGTTGCAGCCGCCGCTTCTGTAGAGGTTGCGCCGGTGAAGACGAAATCCGGCTGGGGTCGCAAGAACCCTTATGTCTCGACAATGGTCGATAACCGCATCGTCTCCGGCCCGAAATCTGCCAAGGAAATCCGCCACATCGCTTTTGACCTCGGTGACAGCGGTATGAGTTATGAAGCCGGTGATGCTTTGGGCGTGATGCCATTGAATGCACCTGACCTCGTGGACGCATGGCTCGCCCGTCTTGGCGCTGATGCAGAGACGGATATCGGCGGCAGCGCTTTGCGCGATCTTTTGACCAGCGATCTTGAGATCATGACGCCGTCGCGCGATCTGATCCGCGCGGTCGAGCCGCGCGCGAAACATGACGAGCTGACCCATGTGGTCAGCAATGGCGATAAGGAGGCGCTTGAGGCGTTCTTATGGGGCAAGGATGCGCTCGATTTGCTCAATCTCAACCCTGACCTGGCGCTTGACGCGACGGAGGTTGTAAGCTGGCTCAAGCCCTTGCAGCATCGCGCTTACTCGATCTCTTCCAGTCCGAAAGCGCATCCGGGCGAAGTGCATCTGACCGTCGCTGCCGTCCGTTGGATGAACGAAAACCGGCCGCATCGCGGCGTCTGTTCAACCTTCCTCGCCGATCATGTGCCTGAAGGCGCGCAGGCGGGTATCTTCATGTCGCCCAACAAGAGCTTCCGGGTGCCGGAAGATGACGCTGCGCCGATGATCATGGTCGGGCCGGGCACTGGCGTTGCCCCGTTCCGCGCGTTCCTAGAAGAGCGGCGGGAGCGCGGCGCGACCGGTGCGAACTGGCTGTTTTTCGGCGACCAACACCGCGCCAGCGATTTCATCTATGAAGAAGAAATCAGCGCCTTCAGCGCGTCTGGTCTTCTGACCCGGCTCGATCTCGCGTTCTCACGCGATCAGGCCGAAAAAGTTTATGTCCAGCACCGGATGATCGAGAACGGCAAAGACCTGTTCGCGCAACTCGAAGACGGCGGCTCTTTCTACGTTTGTGGCGATGCGACGCGCATGGCCAAGGACGTAGACGAAGCACTGCACACCATCATAGAAACCCAGGGCGGTATGACCCCCGAGGCGGCAATCGACTACGTCAACCGCCTGAAGCGCGACAAGCGCTATGTGCGGGATGTCTATTAATTAAGGGGGGCAAATACTCCTGAAAGATACGCTCGCAGCCCAATGTTGCACGCCCCGACAGCCCACCCTGCCCCAGTCATTGAGCGCGCTCGGACAAAGCGCGCGTGTCACGGAGATCGGACAGGACTTCGAAGAGCTGGCTTTGGTCGGCACCCAGTTTGAAGATGCGCTGATCACAACACAGAATGACGCAGCCCTGATCGCCGGGCGAGGCGGCTATGGCGCTTTGCAGCGCATGGATATGCCGCTCAGATTGTCCCGGTCTTCCAACCGTGTCGATATGCGCTTCAACGCCGATCATCGGATGCAAATGCTACGCGCAGAGACGGACGCCGACGAACCATCGTCCATCATTATCTGCGATCCGCTTGGGCAGGTGCGACATCGTATACAATATATGACAGCGTATGATTGTCGGATTGCGCAATGTCTTTCCGCTCAGCCGAACGTAAACCCACAGGTCGAACGTGATGACGAGGCGGATAACGTTATCTCACTTGCCGCGATCCGCGCCGCCCGCGAAAATTGGCGCAAGCACGATATCGGCGCTCACTTGAACGATTTTCTGCTGGATGGTGGGCGGGGCCGCGGATGCGTGCTGCCGCATGTCAGCGCGTCGATGGCCTGGAAAATTCTGCCAGACGTTTTGACGAGCTTCTTCACCTATCTGAGCAACCGAAAAATCAGCCACGCCCGCGTGGTCTGTAGCGGGGGCGTCGCGCAAGCCGATGTCAGCCCGATCGACACGGTAGACGCGCTTGGATCCGTGATTTTGGGACGGAGAGAGCAGAACAGCTTCTCAGTCGATATGTCCAGGATTGGGACAGCGTGGGTGACCGTTCACGCGCAGACATGGCTGCTTGAGCTGTTTGATCACGATGGCATGGGCGCCGCAGTTTTGGCCGCTGATCCGATGGAAAACACCAAAGTGTGGAACGAACTCCTGTGCTCTTTGCCGCGCCCGCGCTGATCGTCAGTGCCCGGCCTCGTCATAATCCCAGACGACTTTCTTGCCTGAGACGGGATAGCACTGGCACGTAAGCACATACCCCGCATCGACCTCGTAGTCTTCTAGCGCGTGGTTCGCGACCATCTCAACATCGCCCTCCAGCACCTTTGCTTTGCAGGTGGAGCAAACCCCGGCCTTACAGGCAAAAGGCGCATCCAGATCATTGGCCAATGCGGCATCCAACAGGCTCGTTTCTGGGGGAATGACGAAAGAGCGCCCTTCACCTCCCAGCGTGACACGGCCCGGAACACCCGCTTCCATTTCCAAATTGTCCCCGACGGGTTTCGGCAAGCGGCCCGGCTGGGCGCTGGCAAAGAGTTCAAACCGGATTTGATCTTTGGTCAGCCCATGGGCCGACAAGGCCTCCGAGATCGCCAGCATCATGGGTTCGGGACCGCAGATATACGCCATATCTACCGAGGCAATATCGATCCAGTTTCGAAACAATGCAGCGCATTTTTCGCCGTCAACGCGGCCCCGAAACAGATCAATGTCCTGACTGTCATCTTCGAGAACATGGATGACATTGAACCGGCCGAGATACTGGTTTTTCAGGTCTTCAAGCTCCTCGCGGAACATAATCGTGTTGGGGCTGCGGTTGGCGTAAACCAATGTGAACCGCATGGTCGCGTCCTCCGCCAGCCCGGTGCGCAGGATCGAAAGGATCGGCGTGACACCGGAACCGCCAGCGAAGGCGAGCGCATGATTGCCTTCCGGCTTGGCGTAGAAATTGCCCATCGGCGGCATCGCCTCTACCGTGTCGCCGACAGCAAGCTCACAATTGGCCCAGGTGGAGAACGCGCCCCCGGAAACGCGTTTGATCCCGACTTGCAAAAGATCGTCATCTTGCGCCGCGCAAATGGAATAGGAGCGTCGCAGTTCCTGACCGTCAAAGTCACGCCGAAAGGTCAAATACTGTCCCTGTGTAAACGCGAAATCCTCGCCGTTTTCGGGCCGAAGTGTGACCACCACGGCGTCGCGGATTGTCTTCTGAATGTCAGTGACTTCGAGCGGATGGAATTGCGGCATCATCTTACCTTCAGATACACTTGAAATAGTCGAACGGCTCCAGGCAATCGGAGCAGCGCCACTGTGCCTTGCAGGGGGTCGAGCCGAATTGGCTGACTTTTTCGATGGCACGGGAGCGGCAGTGCGGGCACCGGGTAGGTCCACCCGCTGGCTGCGGCGGCGCGATGCCGTAATCCTCCAGCCGCTCGCGCCCTTTGTCTGACAGCCAATCCGTGGTCCAAGCGGGGGCGATCTTTGTTTCAAGCTCCAATTCCGTGACGCCCTGTTTCGCAAGCGCTGTCTCTATGTCCATGGCGATGATGGACATGGCGGGACAGCCCGAATAGGTCGGCGTGATGGTCACTTTGACAGCTCTGTCTGTGACTGACACTTCCCGGACGACGCCCAGATCCACGACCGAGATCACAGGAATTTCGGGGTCGGGCACGCCCTCAAGCCACGCCCAGACCTGCGCCTCGGAAGGTGTGGCTGCCGCGACCCCTACCATGCTGCACCGGGGTAGGATCGTTGCAGGGTCTGCATCATCGCAAGCATATGGCCCAAATGTTCGGTATGCCGTGCGCCGCTGCGTCCACCGGAATGCGCGAAATCTCCTTCGGGCTGCACGATACAAGCCTGCGCAAAGGTCTCTGACACGGTGGCCTCCCAAGTCGCGCGCATGGTGGAGGGCAAGGGCGCGATACCCTTCTTCGCGATATGCTGATCGGTTGCATCATCGGCAAAAACCTCGCCAGCATAGGGCCAGAGGTAATTCACCGCCGCTTGCATGCGTGCGTTGCTTTCCTGCGTCCCGTCACCCAGCGCGATTACCGTTTCTGCCGAACGATCAAGGTGATAGAGGGCCTCCTTCACGGATTTCGCCGCGATCTCGGCGACCCTCTGGTCGGAGGAGGACTGCAATGCCTCAAGCCAAGGGACCTGAAAGGCGTCAAACAGGAATTGGCGCGTCAGCGTGCGGCCAAAGTCCTCATTCGGGACTTCCAGCATCAGCATGTTGCGGAAATCATAGACATCGCGCAGGAAGGCCAGATCGTTGGCTGTGCGCCCTTCACCCTCAACCTCCGCGGCATAGCCCAACCAGAGCTGTGTTTGGCCAATCAGGTCGAGCGCCGTATTGGCCAGCGCGATATCCTCTTCGAGGGCGGGCGCCACCCCGCACCATTCGGACGTGCGATGCCCGAGAACGAGCGCGTTATCGCCTTGGCGCAGAAGGAATTCGAACAGGTGGTTCATCACATTTTCCCCACGTCTTCGGGGATCTCGTAGAAGGTCGGGTGGCGATACACTTTGTCTCGCGCAGGGTCATACATCGGCCCTTTTTCAGACGGGCTGGATGCGGTGATCTTCTCGGCTTCGACCACCCAGATGCTGACGCCTTCGTTGCGACGGGTGTAGACGTCACGCGCATTTTTGATCGCATGGTCCGCATCGGCGGCATGCAGCGAGCCGACATGCCGGTGGCTCATCCCATGTTGCCCGCGGATGAATACTTCCCAGAGGGGCCATTCGTGTGATGTGCTCATCGCCCTACTCCGCCGCCAGCTTGCGCGCGGCCTTCTTCCGCGCATGTGCGACCATCGCTTCGCGCACCCATGCACCATCATCCCATGCAGTTTGTCTGGCACTCAGACGGTCAGTATTACAGGGGCCATTGCCTGAGATCACGTCAAAGAATTCGGACCAATCCGGCTCCGCAAAGTCATAATGACCGCTATCTTCGTTCCACTTCAGCGTCTCATCGGGGATTGTGAGGCCCAGATATTCCGCCTGCGGCGTCGTTTCATCGACGAATTTCTGGCGCAGCTCGTCATTGGTGTTCATCTTGATTTTCCACGCCATGGATTGCGTGGAATGCACACTGTCCTTGTCTGAGGGCCCGAACATCATCAGCGCGGGATACCAGAAACGGTTCAAAGCATCTTGCGCCATGCGTTTTTGATCCGCCGTGCCATTCACCATGCTCATCATGATGTGAAATCCTTGCCGCTGGTGGAAGCTCTCTTCCTTGCAGATGCGCACCATCGCGCGGGCATAGGGGCCATATGACGTGCGCTGCAACGGCACTTGATTCATTATTGCGGCCCCATCGACCAACCAACCGACCGCGCCCATATCCGCCCAGGTAAGCGTCGGATAGTTGAAGATGGAGGAGTATTTCATCCGTCCGTCCAGCAGCATTTCGGTCAGCTCATCGCGGCTGACACCCAGCGTTTCCGCCGCGCAATAGAGATAGAGGCCATGCCCCGCCTCGTCCTGCACTTTGGCCAGGAGGTTTGCCTTGCGTTCAAGCGTCGGCGCGCGCGTGATCCAATTGCCTTCGGGCAATTGGCCAACGATTTCCGAATGCGCGTGCTGGCCGATCTGACGGATCAGCGTTTTGCGATATCCTTCAGGCATCCAGTCTTTCGGCTCGATCTTTTCGCCGGCATCAATGCGGGCCTGAAAAGCCGCAAGTTTCTCGGGATCGTCCTGTGTCGCTTCGGATTTGATCATCTGAGCATACATGGTTCAGGTCCTTTCCAAAATAAGGGCAGTGCCTTGGCCGACACCGACGCACATGGTGCAGAGCGCATATCGCCCGCCGGTCCGCTTTAGCTGATAGGCCGCCGTCATCACGAGCCGCGCGCCGGACATACCAAGCGGGTGCCCAAGCGCAATTGCGCCACCATTGGGGTTCACATGCGCCGCATCATCAGGCAGGCCGAGTTCGCGCAGAACAGCCAGACCTTGCGCCGCAAACGCCTCGTTCAATTCGATGACGTCCATCTGATCAAGCGTCAGCCCCGTCCGCTCCAACACTTTGCGTATGGCGGGGACCGGCCCGATACCCATGACCCGCGGAGCCACTCCTGCTGCAGTCATGCCAACAACACGGGCCAGCGGTTCACTGTTTTTCGCCGCGCTTTCATCCCCGAGCAAGAGCGCCGCCGCACCATCATTGACCCCCGAAGCATTGCCTGCCGTGACAGTTTTGCCCGGCCCATTCACACCCCGCAGCTTTGAGAGACGCGCAGCGTCCGTCCCCGGGCGGGGGTGTTCATCCGTGTCAAAGAAAATCGGGTCGCCTCTACGCTGTGGAATACTGACGGACATCAGTTCGTCTGCAAAAACACCCGCCTCTGCCGCAGCAGAGTAACGGGATTGCGAGCGCGCGGCAAAAGCATCCTGATCGTCACGCGACACGTCATACTCTTCGGCCACGTTGTCAGCTGTTTCGGGCATGGAGTCAGTGCCATATTCCGTCTTCATCTTTGGATTTACAAAGCGCCAGCCGATGGTGGTGTCATAGACTGCGTTTGCCCGCGAGAAGGCAGCTTCTGCCTTTGGCATCACGAAGGGCGCGCGGCTCATGCTTTCAACGCCCCCAGCGATCGCCAGCCGATAATCACCCGCCTTGATCCCACGTGCGGCCATTCCAACCGCATCCATGCCAGACGCACATAAGCGATTGACAGTGGTGCCGGGCACAGTGTCGGGCAGTCCGGCCAGAAGTGCAGCCATGCGGGCCACGTTGCGATTGTCTTCGCCCGCTTGATTTGCATCCCCAAGGATCACGTCATCCACTTGATCAAAGGCCGTATCAGGATTGCGGCGCATCAGCTCTGCGATAGGCAAAGCGGCCAGATCATCGGTGCGGACCGACGACAAGGCCCCGCCAAAGCGGCCAATCGGTGTGCGCACAGCGTCAAGAATGAATGCAGGCATGGATTCGTGGTCTCTCATTTGTTGGTGAGTATAATATGTTACCAAATTTTATATCAAGTATTATTTTGTAACATTTAATATTACACCCAAGTGAATGTAACTGATCCTCACATTCAAACGTCGGGTGGGGTCAGCTTGCTGGTTTGTGAAAGAAGGCGCGTCACTGACCTGTGGCACCGCGCCAACTCACCTTCCGGCAAAAGGCCGATATGCGCCCAAGTGCGCGTGCGCAAAGCCATCTTTCTCCAGTAGTGTATGATAAGCAGCCGCGCGGTCGTGGTATCGGTCGCCGTCATTGGTGTTTCCGGACCGCCGAAACGTTCAACCAGATCGGTCAGCGCGGCGGCCTGCGCCAATACATGTTTTGCAGCCAGCCGCGTGACAAACCATGCTGGAAAAGCGTCATCCATAAATGCGAGGGGCAAAGCACCTGCCAGTTTCGCACCGTTCGGTGCCAAAATCAGGTTTTTTCCAAGCGCAATTGTCTCTTCCTGAGGGATCGTCGCATCAGTTTGCAGCGCGAGCACGTTCCACCCGCTCGCAAATTTCACATCCCGGCGGTACACGTCTTTTTGCGCAGTAACAGTTTCGGCGCGGGCATGGTCGGACAGAGTATAACTGACCTCCCGTCCGTGTTTTTTGGAGACTATCCAGCCCTCATTGCGCAGACGATGCAATGCCACACGGCTCGCTGCCGGTTTGATCCCAGCATGGCTGAGAAGCGCTCCGATCTGCTTGCCGGACAAGCTATCGCCGTCTAGATCGCCGAAGATTGTCGCGATCAGAGACCAGGTTTTCGGGGTTTCGAGCTTGAGCAGGTCCTCGATAAGCGGATGGAATTGAGACATGATCGACAGTCGCTTTGCGAAGAAGGCTGGATGGCCAGCATAGGCCACAGGTCCGACAGTGCAAGAACGGCTAACGGGCAGCGTAGGCATTCATCGTCAGCAACTCATACTCCGCCACCAAATCATCATTCTGGTTTCTCAGCGTGACCTGCCACCGCACCTCCCCATACGCCTCATTGCGCGGGGTTTTGTGTTTGACCGTCAGGCGGACCTTGATGCTATCGCCCACTTCCACCGGTTTCATGAAGCGCAGATTGTCCAGACCGGTATTGGCCAGAACTGGCCCCTCATCCGGTTGCACGAACAGGCCCGCAGCAAAGCTGAGAAGCAGATAGCCATGCGCGACCCGCCCGGGAAAGAACGGGTTCCGCTTTGCAGCCGCGTCGTCCATGTGGGCGTAGAACGTGTCGCCCGTGAACTCTGCGAAATGCGCGATATCCTCGGATGAGATTTCACGAGGCGCAGTATAATACGTGTCCCCAATGGCCAGATCATGAAACCCGCGCGTAAACGGATGATCCTTATGGGTGATCTCCCTTGCGCCCGACACCCATTTCTCGCCGATGGACGCGAGGATGTCGGGGCTGCCTTGAATGGCGGTGCGCTGCATGTAGTGCATCACGCCGCGTATGCCGCCCATCTCCTCTCCACCACCGGCGCGACCAGGGCCACCATGAACCATGTGCGGCAATGGAGAGCCGTGGCCCGTGCTTTCCTTCATCGAGTCACGGTTGTTGAAATAGAGCCTTCCATGGAAGGCACCGGCACCAAGCGCGACCTGACGCGCAACGTTGCTGTCATGTGTGATGATCGACGCCACGAGGCTGCCTTGACCTCGGTTCGCCAACTGGATCGCGTGATCCAGATCTGAGTATGGCATGATCGTGGAAACGGGCCCGAAGGCCTCTATTTCATGCACGTTTCTTGCGGCATCGGGATTGGCGCAGTGAAACAGCATCGGTGGAACAAAGGCGCCTTTCTCGGCGCCCGCACCCTGCACGTCGAAATTATCCGGATCACCAAATACGCGTTCCGCTTCCTCTCCAATCAGACTTGCCTTGTGTAGAACATCCGCTTTTTGACTGTCAGATACCAGCGCGCCCATGCGCGTATCGGGATCTTTCGGGTCTCCAATCCTTGTCTTCGCAAGGCTCGTGCGAAGCGCTTCGATCACCGCAGGGATCTCAGCGTCGGGCACAATGAGCCGCCGGATTGCGGTACATTTTTGGCCAGCCTTCGTGGTCATCTCACGGGTGACTTCTTTCACGAACAGATCGAACTCGGGCGTACCTGCGACTGCGTCCGGCCCGAGGATTGAGGCATTCAGGCTGTCTTGCTCGGCAATAAAGCGGATGGAATTGGACAGGATATGCGGGGCAGAACGCAGCTTCAGCGCAGTATGGGCAGAGCCGGTAAAGCTGACGACATCCTGATGGGTGAGATGGTCCAGCATATTGCCCATCCCACCCGAGACAAGTTGCAGCGCACCGGCGGGAAGAATGCCGCTGTCGAGCATGATCTTCACCGCCAGCTCCGCCACGTAACAGCTTGCAGTCGCGGGTTTTACAATGGCGGGCACACCGGCCAAAAGCGTCGGCGCAAGCTTCTCCAGCATTCCCCAAACCGGAAAGTTATACGCGTTGATATGTATGGCAACTCCTTGCAAAGGCGTGCAGATATGCTGGCCCAAAAAGGTGCCATTGCGCGAGAGTTGTTCGACCTCCCCGTCCAGATAAACTTGAGCATCGGGCATTTCGCGCCGCCCTTTGGATGCGAACACGAACAGCGTGCCGATGCCCCCATCGATATCAATCAAGTGATCTTTTTGCGTCGCCCCCGTGGCAAAGGAAATGTCATAGAGCGACTGCTTATGCTCGCCCAAATGAAGCGCCAATGCCTTGAGCATCTTGGCACGTTGATGAAAGGTCGTGGCGCGCAGAGCCGGCCCACCCACGTTGCGGGCATGCGACAGCATCGCCTCGACATCCAAACCGTCATTACCTGCACGCGCGATGACCTCACCGCTGACCGCAGAGCGGATCTCACGTGCCGCAGTATCGGAGCCGACCCAGCGGCCTGCTGCAAAGCTCTTGATATCTAGGAGTGTCATTGGAAGCCCTCTGGTTGATCAGTTTTAAAGAAATTGGCGCGCACGGGTCCATGACCCCGGGCTGGCGGCGTCGAGCTGTGCCAAGGCCGCGCGAACGACTTGGCGCCCGTTGGCCTGCGCCCAGTGCATCGGACCACCACGCCAGCGCGGAAATCCGTAACCGGCGGCCTTAACGACATCGACGATGGCCGCACTCTCGGCGATCCCCTCTTCGACAATCCGGGCGCCCTCGTTGGCCATTGCGGCCAGCAAAAGCAGCTGGATGTCTTCAGCGGAATACACCTGTCGGCTCAGACCGGCCTCAGCTGAATAGTCTGTGATTATCGCTTCGACCTCTGGATCGCGCGCGGGTTGGCCTTCGGCGTAGCTGTACCAGCCCGCGCCACTGCGTTTACCGAATCGGTCCAAAGCACAGAGACGGTCAGAGATTGGAACGTAGCGCTCCGCCGGATCACGGGTGACGTCTTGCCTGCGCCGATTGGCAAGCGCGATTTGAAGCCCCGTCATATCCTGCGCTTCAAACGGCCCCATGCCCATCCCGAACGCGCGCATCGCAGCATCGACTTCATGCGGCAAAGCACCGTCAGCGAGCATGTATTCCGCCGCCCGCCGATAGGCTGCGAGAATGCGGTTCCCAATGAACCCGTCACAGATACCAGACAAAACTGGTGTCTTGCGAAGGGTCTTGGCGAAAGCAAATGCGCTTGCAAGCACATCAGCAGACGTTTCGCGCGCGCGCACCACTTCCACCAGCCGCATGATATGTGCGGGCGAAAAAAAGTGGATGCCAAGGCAACGTTGTTGTTCAGCCAGCCCCTCGAAAATGTCATTCGGATCAAGGTAGGACGTGTTCGTCGCCAGCAGCGCGTCCGGCCGCATAACATCCGCCAGTGCGCGCATCACATCCCGTTTGGCCGCAAGGTCCTCAAACACCGCTTCAACGGCCAAGTCGGCGTCTTTCGCCTGCCCGTAATCCTGCGTCACACACAGCGCCGCCAGTCTTGCGCTTCGGGTCCTTGCGTCGATCTTGCCGCGTCTGACCGCGCCATCCATCAGACAGCTTACGTTTTTCCGTGCGGCTTCAACCCCGGCTTCGGTTTTTTCAATGATGCTGACCTGATAGCCGCCATTGAGGCAAGCAGCTGCGATGCCAGACCCCATGAGCCCGCCGCCCGCAATCGCGATGCGTTCTAGGGCACGCGGTGTCGCCCCTGCTATGCCCGCTGGGCGCATCGCCTCGCGCTCTGCAAAGAACAGATGACGCAAAGCTTTGCTTTCCGCTGAGCCGCGCAATTCAAGGTGCAAGGCGCGTTCTTGCGGCTGGGCCTGATCGAAAGCTGTGCTGGCCAATTGAAGCATCTTGAGGTTTTGCGCCGGGGCGGTCCGCCCTTTTGCAAAGGTGTCAACCTGCTCCGAAAAATCAGAGAGCTCGTTTGCGGTCATTGGCGCAATCACACGCCTTGACACCCGATGTACTCTGCGACCGACAAAATCGGGGACAGCAGCGTCAAAATCGTCGGTAATCATGTCAATGGCACCGACCTTCATGAGGTCTTCTGCCGTCGTCATCTGCCCAAGGCAGGCCATATCCACCGCCCTCTGCCAACCCAGAAGACGCGGGGCACGTTGCGTTCCCCCTGCCCCGGGCACGAGGCCGAGATTGACCTCAGGCAAGCCAAATTTCGTTCCGGGACGCGCGACGCGGAACGCACAAGCCATGGCAATTTCAAATCCCCCTCCCAAAACTGTACCGTGTAAGAGGGCCAAAAACGGCGTGTCGCTTGCTTCAATCAGATTTGCTACATTCGGCAAGTGCGGCTCAACCGCTGGGGCATCAAATTCCGACATATCGCCACCCGCGATGAACGTTCTCCCTGCGCAGAACAGCACTGCAAGATCGTATTGCTGCACTTTTCGAAACGCATCCAGAAGCCCTGCTCGCACCGCATGGGAGGTGGCATTCACCGGGGGATTATCGACGCAGATCCACGCAATATTATTCCTGATTTCAATGGTGACGGGGGAGGCCATCCTTGACGCACTCCAGAGATTTCTATTATTGACCAACCGGTCGGTTTATGGGATTATCCCTAAAACCAAGCTCAGTAGATTGCAAGGGAGAGTTCGGTGTCGGAACCCATTTTGTACAATGACCAAGGCACCTGGGCCGAGGTAACATTGAACCGCCCCGACAAGCTAAACAGCTTCAACGATGCGATGCATGTGGCCCTGCGCACGCATTTGGAAGACGCCATAGCAAGCGAGAAACGCGCAATCTTGCTGACCGGTGCCGGGCGCGGTTTCTGTGCAGGCCAAGATCTTGGTGATCGTGATCCGTCCAAAATGGACGGGCCGCCTGACTTGAGCGATACGCTCACGCGATTTTACAATCCGCTTGTCCGGCTGATCCGTGATGCAGACCTGCCCGTTATCTGCGCGGTCAACGGCGTCGCTGCCGGGGCTGGCGCCAATCTTGCTTTGGCATGTGACATTGTACTGGCGGCCGATACGGCAAAGTTCATTCAGTCTTTTGCCAATGTTGGCCTTGTGCCTGATGCTGGCGGCACCTGGGCTCTGACACGGCTCCTCGGTCCGGCACGGGCCAAAGGCCTCGCCATGACAGGCGAACCGCTTTCCGCGACACAGGCTGCCGACTGGGGCCTGATCTGGAAAACCGTTCCTGCCGATGACCTGATGAATGACGCACGCGCCCTCGCAGCAAAATTGGCAAGCGGTCCAACTCAAGGCTTTGCGCAAACAAAGTTGGCAATCGCGGTGGCCGCAGTAAATACGCTGGACGCGCAACTGGAATTGGAAGCGCGCCTCCAGAAAACATGCGGGCAAAGTTCAGATTATGCAGAAGGCGTTGCCGCCTTTCTGGGCAAGCGCAAACCGGAGTTTACTGGCAAATGACACCAAAGGAACGCGCCGAGAAATCAGCCGCCGCTATGTGGTCGGATGACCGGGCCAGCGCGTGGCTTGGCATGCAATTGAGATGCGTCGATGAAGGCTCTGCCACCTTATCGCTTGAGGTTGAGAAACATCACACCAACGGCCATGGCATTTGCCATGGCGGCATTACCTTCGCTTTGGCCGACAGCGCCTTTGCCTTTGCGTGCAACAGCCGCAACCAGTCAACAGTCGCTCAGCACAATGCGATCACCTTTACAGCTCCCGCTCAAATCGGCGACGTGCTTACTGCGCATGCAAGAGAGGTAAGCCTCACTGGCCGCAATGGAATCTATGACGTCACCGTGACCAAGCAGGACGGCACAAAGATTGCAGAATTCAGAGGCCATAGCCGTGCCATTCGCGGCGTGCTGTTTGACGAATGATCCGGAGGAACCGATGAAAGACCTGACACCCAGTCGAGACAGCCTTGACGCTATAGAAATCGCCTCCATCGACGAAATTCGTGCGCTGCAGCTGAAGCGTTTGAGATGGTCACTGCGCCACGCCTATGACAACGTGCCGATGTATAAAGAGCGGTTCGACGATAAGGGCGTTCACCCTGAGGACCTGCATTCGTTGGCCGACCTGTCGAAGTTTCCGTTCACCTACAAAGATGATTTGCGCAAGAACTACCCTTTCGGTCTGTTCGCCGTGCCGCGTCAGGAGATCGTGCGCATCCATGCGTCATCCGGAACGACTGGCAAACCAACGGTTGTCGGATACACGCAAGGCGACATTGCAATGTGGGCGAATATGGTCGCGCGCTCCATGCGGGCTTCAGGCACAAGACCCGGTGACATCGCGCATATCGCTTATGGCTATGGATTGTTTACCGGTGGCTTAGGCGCGCATTACGGCGCAGAGCGGCTTGGATGTTCGGTTGTTCCCGTGTCCGGCGGCATGACAGAGCGGCAAGTGACGTTGATCGAGGATTTCAAGCCAACGACGATCATGGTCACGCCATCCTACATGCTCAACATTCTGGAACAGTACCAAACCGCAGGCATTGACCCGCGCGCGTGCTCACTGGAGGTTGGCATTTTCGGCGCTGAGCCGTGGACGAATGCCATGCGCGCCGAAGTCGAGGAGGCGTTCGACATGCATGCGGTCGATATCTACGGGCTGTCCGAAATCCTCGGTCCCGGCGTCGCGAATGAGTGCGTCGAGACAAAGGATGGGCTCCATATCTGGGAGGACCACTTCTACCCTGAAATCATCGACCCCGAAACGGGGGATGTCTTGCCCGATGGGGAAATGGGCGAGCTGGTTTTTACCACGATCACCAAAGAAGGTCTGCCGATGATACGCTACAGGACGCGCGATCTGTCGCGGCTGTTGCCAGGCACGGCAAGGTCGATGCGTCGCATGGAAAAGATCACTGGCCGGGCAGACGACATGATGATCCTGCGCGGCGTGAATGTCTTCCCCACGCAGATCGAGGAGCAGGTTCTGGCTATCCCGGAGCTTGCACCTTACTTCCAGGTCGAGTTGACGCGTGAGGGTCGGATGGACCAAATGGCCGTGATGGTCGAGGCAGCAGCAAACGCGGCATCGCAGGAAGCTCGGGATAACAGCCGCAAGACGCTTTCTCAGAAAATTAAGGACGTGATTGGCGTCTCGACCACGGTTTGTGTGGGCATGCCCGGCAGCGTCGAGCGCAGTCAGGGAAAAGCGCGCCGTGTCATCGACAAGCGCCCGAAGGAGGTTTGAATTGGTTCGTACGATCGCAAAAGATCACGACAACAAGCGTCGTCACATCCTGAAAATAGCCGCTGAAGTGTTCTCGCGCGAAGGTATTGCGCGCGCGTCAATGAACGAAGTGGCGCGCGCCTGCGGAATCTCGAAGGCCAATATCTACCACTACTATTCCAGCAAGGATGACCTGATCTTCGACATTCTAGACAGCTATCTGTCCGAACTGCGCGATTGGATTTGTAGTGTCGAACTGGATCACCTGCCCCCGACCGAACAGTTGGAGACCATAACGCGCGAATTCCTTCTTGCCTATGATGGCATGGATCACGAGCACAAGATTCAGGGCGAAGGTCTGCCGTTATTGCCCGAAGACCGACAGGTGATTTTGAAAGGCTATCAGCGGGAACTGATCGCCGTTATGTCCGGCGTATTGCAGCGGTGCGCACCAGACACGCTCGGGCAAGATCGCGCAAAATGCCGGGATGTGACCATGTCTGTCTTTGGGATGCTCAACTGGTTCTACATGTGGCACCCCAAGGCAGATAAGGACGCCCGGATATCTTATGCGGCGTCTATTACTGACCTGACACTCAATGGCATCACCTAAATGTGCCGGTACGAGGATGATGCTAAGATGCCCCACACTACAGCGTACAATTATTGACCGAACGGTCGGTTTATGTAATTCTTATCGCAAAATGGGCGCACCTTGCCCGGTTCAGAGGAGGGAACCATGAAACTGAAAATCGCTACAGCACTTGCCGCGCTACTCGGCGCAAATGCGGCACTGGCCGAAGAGATGGTGATCTCTTCTTGGCTGCCGCCCTCACATATCATGAATGAAATTATCTGGCCTGAATTCATTGAACGCGTCGCAGCCGCGACGGACGGTCGTGTAACGGCGACAGTAGAGTATCAACTGGCGTCTCCACCGTCCCAGGCTGATTTGGTTGAAGATGGCGGCGCGGATGCGGCGTGGATCTTTCATGGTTACAATCCCGGACGGTTTGTGACGACGAAACTGATCGAAATTCCTGGCCTCGAAGGCGATTCTGCAGCGGCGTCTGCGGCGCATTGGCGCGCGCATGAAGAATTTCTGGGCGCGGCCAACGAACATGACGGCGTTGTCCCCGTAGCGATGATGGTTCACGCACCCGGCATGTTGCACTTGTCTAGCGAAATCCCTTCTCTCGAAGCAGCGGAGGGTTTGAAAATCCGCTCCGGCGGAGGTGTGATGGGCGATGTTTTGGCCGGGCTTGGCATGGCGGGCGTGCAGGTCGCAGCACCTGCTGTCTATGAAACCGTATCCAACGGGGTTGCGGACGGTACGTTCTTCCCCGGCGACACGATTGCCATCCTGCGCCTGACAGAAGTGCTGCCCTTCACCTATCGCGTGGAGGGTGGCTTTTACCGCGGCTCATTTTCCATCGTGATGTCAGAAGAATTCCTAGACTCCGTCGGTGAAGAAGATGCGGCGGCGATCAAGGCCGCGCTGGGGGAAGACTTCTCGGCCTTCGCAGGCGCTGCATGGGATGAAGGCAATCAGCGGGGCCTCGATGCGCAGGCAAAGACCGGTCAAATCATCGACCTGTCGGGCGATGCTTCGGCAAAATTCGAAGCTCTCGTTCCAGAAATTCAGGCGTCTGTGTTGGAAGAGGTAAACGCACGTGGCGTTGATGCCCAAGCCGCGCTTGACCTCATTCGGACCACCATGGCCGAGTATAGCAATAAGTGATGGCTCAGGTCTTCAATCGGGCGGGCCGTTGGCTCGCCCGTATTTGTCTCACGTTCAGCGCGCTTTGCCTCTTCTCGATCATGATCCTCACAGTGATAGAGGTCATTGGCCGCTACGCTTTCAATGCGCCTATTTTTGGACGTCAGGACCTGGCACAGATTTTGCTTGCGCTGTCTATTTTTCTGGCCTTCCCAGTCGTGACGCTCAGAGGCGAACAGATCGACGTGGATTTACTGGACACTCTGTTTAGCAAACGCGCTGCTTTCTGGAGGGACCGCTTCATCGCGCTTTTGATTTCCATAGCTCTTTTGACGATGGGCTACTGGCTATTTGCCCGGGCAGAGAAAGTGCTGAGCCGTGGCATCACGACCGAGCTACTGTTCCTGCCAAAATACCCGCTGGTCTACTTCATTGCGGCAATTGTGACTGTCACAGGCTTCGTGCTGGCCTGCCGCTGTTTGGTCGACGTTGCGACAGGCGATCGCAAATGATCACCTCCCTCATCGCATTTGCCATTGTCATTGGTTTTGTGCTTGTGCGCGTGCCCATCGGAATAGCGATGGGGCTGGTCGGTGCAATCGGCTTCGTTTTCCTGCGGGATTGGCGCTGGTCGGCGGGATTGGGACCCGCAGCAGACTCCATTCTGGACGTGACCCAAAACGACGCGCTCTCCGTGATCCCACTATTTATCTTCATGGGCATGTTGATTGCGCAAAGCGGCATGGCGCACGACCTCTACCGCGCAGCCTATGCAATTGTTGGTCGGCTTCCCGGCGGGCTGGCAATGTCGACTATCCTGGCGTGTGGGGGGTTTTCTGCGGTGTCGGGATCCTCTCTCGCGACGGCAGCCACAATGTCTCAAGTGGCCCTGCCCTCCATGCGTAAGTTTGGGTATCACGACAGCCTGTCTACCGCATCCGTCGCTGCAGGGGGCACGCTCGGCATCCTGATCCCGCCCAGCATTATCCTCATCATCTACGGCTTCCTGACGGGGCAATCCATCGGCAAACTGTTTCTTGCTGGCATCCTGCCCGGTCTTCTTGGCGTGTTGCTTTACCTGTGCGCTGTGGCCTTCGTGGTTTGGCGCAAGCCTGACGCAGGCCCGGCCGGCAGCCCAATGTCAGCAACAGAGACCCGCGAAAGTGTCCTGCGCGTTATCCCGATCCTGATCCTGTTCGTGATCATCATCGGCGGCATTTACGGTCAGGTCTTCACCGCAGACGAAGCGGCAGGCGTCGGCGCGTTCGGCGCGATCCTGATTTCCATCCTGATCAAACGGTTCAGCTGGAAAGGCCTGATCGACGCGCTGTCTCAAACCGTCAAAACATCCGTCGGATTGTTCGTCCTCCTCATCGGGGCGGACATCTTTAATCGCTTCGTCTCCCGGGCGGGACTCCCCGAAGACCTGTTGGCCCTTGTTCAAGGCGCCGGATTTGAACCGTTCACAGTGCTGGCCTTGATCGTGGTGGTCTACCTGCTTCTGGGCGCCGTGTTCGAAAGCCTATCGATGATCACGCTGACCGTCCCCGTCTTTGCCCCTCTTGTCGCCTCGCTGGGTTTTTTCGAAGGGGATGTGACCGGTGAAATGGCGCTGATCTGGTTCGGCATCATCGTCGTCGTCGTCACCGAAATCTCCCTCATCACACCACCCATCGGGCTGAATGTCTTCGTGTTGCGATCCGTCGTGCAAGATGTCTCGACCGGTACGATCTTTCGAGGCGTGACCCCTTTCTGGGCGGCCGACATCATACGTTTGTCGATCCTGATCGCGCTTCCATTCTTTGCCCTGCTCCTCCCGATGGGCGTCACAGGTTTTGGAGGGCAATGAGCCCGCTGAAAGGTGGCGTTCCGGCCTTCGCAAAAGGCGCCTGAAAAAACTTGAGTAGACTCGGCAAGCGTCGCTGCGGTAATTTTGGGACCATCAGCACTGATCAGGGGAGGAAAGATCATGTGTAAGGTGTTTGCGGGCCAAGACCCGAAAAGATACGCCACTCGAACGCGACGCATGCGGTTAAACGGTCTCAGCACCAGCATCCGACTTGAAAATGCATTCTGGGACATTCTCGATGAGATCGCAGCAAATGAAGGCGTCTCGACGCCAAATTTCATCTCGACACTTCATTCAGAAGTGTTGGAAGTCCGGGGAGAACCGGTCAATTTTACCGCGCTTCTGCGCTGCGCATGCTTGAAATTCTACGATACTTCGCGCGAAAATCAGAGCCCGCCATTGGCCGCCGAATAGCTTAACCTCCGCCAAAACCGGAATTTCCACCGCAGTAAGCTGTTACTACCCACTCGTTTTTATCTGCGCCTAGACTGAACCTCGGGGAGACAATCGCGGAGGAACAGTGGCTAAAGCAATTCATTCGATGATCCGGGTCTTGGACGAAGCCCGATCACTAGAGTTTTACAGCAAAGCGTTTGGACTTTCTGTTGCAGAACGCCGTGCATTTCCAGATTTCGTTTTGGTGTATCTCAGCAACCCTGAGACCGAGTTCGAGCTGGAACTTACCATCAACACAGGCACGACAGAACCGTATGAGCACGGCAGTGGCTACGGGCATTTCGCCGTGTCAGTTGATGATATCGACGCAGAACATGCGCGCTTTGAGGCGGAAGGCCTGAACCCACGTAAGCTCGTGGAGTTTGCGCCCGACGGAGAGGTCTTCGCGCGGTTTTTCTTTGTCGCCGATCCAGACGGATACCAAATCGAAGTGCTCCAAAGGGGCGGCAGGTTCAAATGAGCCAAAGGGCAAAAGCCCACATTCAGATCAATGGGAGGAGATAAAATGGGAGTTTCAAGACGCTTCGTCTTGTTTGGGACGGCTGCGGCCGCAGCGTTGACGGCATCACTACCAAGCAGGATATCAGCCAAAACCGTCGCTGTTTCAGGCGACGCTGAAATCAAAGGACGCCTCATGCGCATGGTGAAGGTCGCCTTCCCACACGCGCAGTTTCCAGACAGCTGTTACGAGCGAAACTGCGACGCGGTTCTCGCAGCGGCCAGCGCAGATCCGGGTAAGGTCGTTATGTTCCATCAGGGCATGTCAGACCTGAAAAGCGCAGGCTTTGACGGAATGGATGACGCAGCCGCACTCGCTCATCTGAAGTCAATCGAAGGGTCCGAGTTCTTCCAACTGATGCGCGGCACGACAATCGTGACGCTGTATAACGATCATGAAGTCTGGGACATCCTTGGCTACGAGGGCGCAAGCTTCGATCAGGGTGGCTACATCAATCGCGGGTTCAACGATCTCGATTGGCTGCCCGAACCACGTATCACAGAACTTTGAGAAGGAGGCGATCATGAACGCAATTGCACAAGACGAGGCAGCTGTCGTCATCATCGGCTCCGGCGCCGGTGGTGGTACGATGGCCTATGAGCTGACAAAGGCAGGGATCCCTTGCGTGCTGCTCGAAGCGGGTCAGCATTTCAAGCTGGACGACTGGACGAATGATGAATGGGAAGCGTTCGGCCAGATGGCGTGGCTCGACAAACGCACCACGTCCGGTTCCTGGCGCGTGGCAAAAGACTTCTCAGGCTTGCCAGCATGGCTCGTGAAAGCTGTGGGCGGAACGACGACGCATTGGGCAGGCGCAACGCCGCGGTTCCTCGACTACGAGTTTAAGGCACGCTCCACCTATGGTGAGGTCGAAGGCGCGACACTGCTCGACTGGCCAATCACGCTGGACGACATGGCGCCCTATTACGACGCCGCAGAAAAGGCGATTGGGTCAACCCACCTGCATGGCCGCCCACCGCTTCCGGCCAATAACAATTACAAGGTTTTCGCCAATGGCGCTGAGCGTGTCGGCTACAAGAAATATGCCACAGGCCCATATGGCACCAATGCGGAACCTTATGACGGGCGCCCCGGCTCGATTCAGGACGGGTTTAACTTTCAGGGTGACAAACATGGCTCTAAATGGAGCACGCTTGTCCGCGAAGTTCCGCGCGCTGTTGAAACTGGGCTCTGCGATCTGCGGCCACAAAGCCATGCCGTGAAAATCACGCATGATGCCTCAGGCAAGGCTGATGCAGTCATCTACGTCGACAAAGACGGAAATCTGCAACGTCAATCGGCGAAAGCCGTCTGCGTCGCAGGCAACTCCATCGAAACCGCGCGCCTGTTGCTATTGTCTGACAGCGCCATGTTCCCGAATGGCTTGGCCAACAGCTCTGACCAAGTAGGCCGCAACTACATGCGCCACCTGACCGGCTCCATGTATGCGTGGTTCGACAAGCCCGTGAATATGTTTCGTGGTGAAACCATGGCCGGGATCATCAAGGACGAAGTCCTGCATAACCCTGATCGCGGCTTCGTCGGCGGCTACTATATGGAGACCCTGTCGCTTGGTCCCGCGTTCCTCGCAGCCTTTATCGAGCCGGGATCATGGGGGCCCGAATTCGCGAACTGGATGGATAACTATCAGAACATGGCTGGCATGTGGATTGTGGGCGAAGACATGCCTCAAGCTACGAACCGGGTCACACTGTCTGATAGCGTCGACCAATGGGGATTGCCTGCGGCAAATGTGCATTTTGACGACCATCCAAATGACATTGCCATGCGCGAATATGCCTATGAGAAGGCGGAAGCGCTCTACAACGCCGTTGGCGCTGTCGGGACCCATAGGACACCACCCTACCCGTCAACGCATAACCTCGGCACATGCCGCATGAGCGCAAACCCAGAGGACGGTGTGGTCGACAAATGGGGCCGCGCGCATGATGTGCCCAATCTGTTCGTCTCAGATGGCGCTGTGATGACAACCGGCGCCGCGGCCAAT
Organism: Pseudomonadota bacterium; assembly: GCA_039195745.1. Taxonomy (GTDB): domain Bacteria; phylum Pseudomonadota; class Alphaproteobacteria; order Rhodobacterales; family Rhodobacteraceae; genus Litoreibacter. The sequence goes on from JBCCVD010000017.1 coordinate 33,585, forward strand.
CCAACACTGACCATTGTCGCTCATGCGATCCGTCAGGCCGAATACCTCGCCGGTGAACTGAAAGCCGGCAATATCTGACAAAGCAAGACGAAGCGCCGGGCAGGCAGTTGCCCGGCGCAAACTGCAAGCAACGACAAACGTTTGAAACATCCGAGAATTGTGAACCGGTCTCTGACATCAATGGTGATACAAACCTCTGCTGCGGCCCTTCGACCAATATCCTCGCGCAACATCAGCAAGAGCATTGAACGAAGAACCCTCCATTTTCAGACCGCTCAATGACATTCCAGAATGAGCAAAACCGCCATCCGAACCAAACCCGCCTAAATACCACTGAGGCCCCAAGGTGTTGACTGCTGCGCCATGCGCTAATGCTCGCTTTCTGTGATCATAGGAGCAATCCAATTGTTTATAACATCAATGGCTCCCGAGGCGTAGGCGTATCGACCTTCCGCCAGAAAGCGTGCCATCGCAAACCACGACCAATCTTCAGTCAGTTGCCAATTGTATCGATCTGACTTCAGCAGGCTGTGCGTGGCGTCAGGCCAGACGACAACCTGAGAATGCGCATCATTTTGGGGGAGCAGTTCCTCATACTTTATCGCATTCCGTTGCGCATCGACGTTCAGGTCGTCTGCACCCCAGATCGCGAGCAGGGGAATATCAAGGTGAACTAAATCGTCCGTCGCATCCGCTGTACGGTTCTGTCGAATGAAGTTCCAACGATCCACAGGCATTCTGTCAGGTCGGTCATCGTCGACAGCATCCGCCCCAAAGATGCGCTCGTCTTCTTCCTCTTGTTTGGCTAGCGTCTCCTTTATCTGTCGAGGATCAAGCCCTTCTGCACTGAGCCGCATGCGGGTGTAGTAGTCCCCTTGATTCTGCCAAGAGACCGCGGCGCCGATCAGTACAATGAAATCTGCATCATCCGGGGTCAGTGCGGGCAGAACCCAACCCGCTTGCGAAAATCCGACCGCGCCTCGAGCGACACCGTTGAAGCGAACGCTCAGTTGCGCCAGCCCCGCACGCGCTTCCTCCGTACGGTCTGACATGGATTGAAGCAGCCAGTTTCCCTCGGAGGCACCGACGCCAGGCTTGTCCCAAGCGGCGACTGCGATCCCTCGGTCGAGAAACGCATTGATGAGCGGCGCATACCTACCATCTGATGTCCGATCTTGTGGTCCGTCCCCGTGGACAAAAACAACAATTGCCGCCGGCTCGACATTGGGAAGCCAAAGCGTTCCATAGATCGAAACGCCGTCAGATGTAAAGTTGAAAGGCTCGCTAAGACGCCGGTCAAGATCGTGGTCTGCCAGGCGCCAGATACCAACGCAGGTCAGAAGCGTCAGCACGACCGCAACTGTAAGAACATATCTCATTCTCAAGTGAACCTGCCAGACACCATACCCAAGTGGTGTCTTAGATATGGAGTGAAGGCCCCAGAAGTTAAACATGATTTCTGAGATTTGTTAAGGTCACCGCAGGTTTGTTTCTTGAATACACGAAGGCAGCCGCAGCGGGACACTGGTTGGCCTGTTCACGCAAGCTCCGCTATCTGTTGGGGTCGGAGACGATGACCATTGCTTTTATCGAACGAGACTAAGTGGCCTGCTGCCGGTTTCGTGAACACCGAGATAAGGTGTTTAAGAAAACTTGAGGGTCTATATGACGAGAAGGTGTTAGCCGCGAATTCAAGCTCGAAGCACTGGAAACGGTAACGAAGCGTGGCCTGAGTGTGGCGCAAGCTTCGAGCGATTTACGCATACATGCGACTGAGCTACGCCGTTGGGTGCGGGCAGCTGCTGCTGATGATCCTGCGGCCTTCTCGGGACATGGCATGCTTACACCCGAGCAGGAAGAACTCAGGTTTCTTAGATGTGAGATGCCCAAGCTGAAGGCGGAGCGTGATATCCAAAAAAGTGTGTGACCATTTTCCGCCATTGATCCGAGGGCAATGGTCGAACGCCTCCTTCGCCAAGGACGAGCTGTGATGTATGGGTTTGTGGCGAAGCACTTCAGGATTTGGCCCGTGCGTTGGATATGTGATGCGCTCGTTGTGTCGCGAAGCGGCTACCATGCCCGGCTGACGCGCCCGCGCAGCGACAGGTCGATTCAGGACAAAAACCTATCAGTAGCTATCCGTTCCAGCTTTCTTCGGTCGGATCGGACCTATGGTGCGCGTCGTATTGGCATGATCTTCTCGAATGAGGTTATTCCTGAGCGTACAATGCGTTGAACGATTGATGCAATAAGCAGAATTCAAAGCCCATCCCAAGCGTCGGCAACCGCCGAAAGACCAAGGCACAAGGTCGGTCATAGCTGCCAACGCGCTTGAACGAGAGTTTGATGCGGATGGGCCGAACCAAAAATGATTGGCTGACATCACTGACGTTTGGAGTGCGGAAGGATGGCTCCAGATTGCAGCCGTCATCGAGCTGTTCTCGCGGCGTTTCGTTGGTTGGTCCATGAGCGATCAGATGACATCCCAGATGGTTACAGGCGCCTTGATCATGGCGATCTGGCGCAGGGAACGACCGGAAGAGTTGCCGCGTCATTCCCTCCAGGGCTGCCAATACATCAGTGAGCCAGTCCGGAAATGTCTGGGAGTTCAAGCCGGTCCACGCCAGTGGATCAAACGATCTGGGGGATCGTTTGAAGGCACAGACCGCAGAGATGGAGTGTTTCTTCCCTTCCTTGAAAACAGGATAGGTAAGGCGCAAAACTACCGGACGAGAAAGCCGGCCCATGAAGATGTGTTCAACTATAGTGAGCGGTTCTATAACCCGAAGGGCCACCACTCGATCATTGGCTCTCTAAGCCCCAACAGGTTAAACGAGTGAGCTATGAAAGCTTAAGTTGCCGTCCACGAAACAGCCAGCAGGCCAGTGCGCAGCTGCAGCTGCGGTTATAAAAGCTCAAATGTGTTCTCCCACGCAACTCGAACAGAATTCGGAATGCCGGCATGCGAGTTCTGCGACTGGTGGATGGCATGATGCGTCAAGCCAGTTAGCTCAAAATTCTAAGATTCAGGCTAACTTGCAAAACCAAGTTCGTTTGCACCATGATCTAGGGAGGAACTCATTGATTCTGAGAATGACTCAGACGGTTCTGCCCCGCTTCTTAATGGTTGGCAGTCGTAAAACGAAGGTCGACAATCGTCAGCCCGGTCTGGGCTGTCGTGTTGTTTGACCGGACTTCTGCACTACGTTTGCAATTGCAATCAACCTGCGTATTGTGGCTGGCATTGCGGCCTTTGCAAGTTTGCCCCCTTCTCGTTAAAGCCGTTTAAAAGAGCATCCTTAGACTGTTTAGTAACATTGACAGGGCGGCCATGCAGAGGCTCGACCTGATTGGCGCCTACACCGGCAATTCGGCGATGCTCTTCCAATGTCCCTAAGTCATAGGCAGGCTGCGTCAGTACATCAAGTCTTCGTTTTAATCCACGCAACTCGACTGTTTCCTTGCTGGGCGGTTGCCAGAGGCTTAGGCCTTTTGACCTTGCTGCGAGTACTGCCAGCAGCTGTATTGGCTGATCATCCAGCGAGCTATATACGGAAAACTGGCCTTTGAGATTTCAAATGCGATTATGTTTGCCCGATCTCTTGAGGCAATCGAAAGGCATCCTGTCAGCGGGAGCCCACTATGCGCACCGAAGACCTGCCCTCACCATTCCAAAACCTGTCACGCAGGAACGGCAAAACCCGTGACACAATACTCTTCGCCCAGATGGCGAACGGCGCATCTGGCCGATTTTTGCCGATCTCACCCATGTTTCAAAGACGTGAATGGTTCGGCAGGAACTCGCAGGGCGGCACGGTGTTGTGAGTTGAAGCTTTGTCGCGAGGGACAAAGATAAACCCACATTCGCCGCATCAACGCGGCGCAGAAAGGATATCGACATGAAATCTGCTCTCTTCATTTTGCCAGCAGCTGCCCTGACCCTGGCGGCCTGTGCACCGGGCACAGAGCTGCAACGCACCAAAAACGGTGCATTGATTGGTGCCGCGGTTGGTGGCGCGCTCGGGGCCAATTCGACCAGTGACAACAAGCTGGAACGCGGGCTGATCGGCGCGGCCATCGGTGGCGCGGTTGGCGGCGCCATCGGCAATGAGCTGGACAAACAGGCCGGTGAGCTGCGCCGCGACCTCGACAGTGACATCGGCGTCGTGAACACGGGATCGGAATTGCGCGTGACCATGCCACAAGACCTGCTTTTCGCGACGGATAGTGACCGGTTGCGCGGCGATCTGATCGCTGATCTGCGTGTCGTCGCCAACAGTCTGAATGACTACCCAGATTCAACCGTGGTGGTCATCGGCCACACCGATAGCACGGGCAGCACTGCCTATAACCAAAACCTTTCCGAACGGAGGGCGAACTCCGTTGCGGCCGTGTTGCGCAGTGAAGGCGTTGCCTCCGCAAGACTGCAGACCCTTGGTCAGGGCGAAGCGCAGCCGGTTGCGTCAAATAACAGTGCCGCGGGCCGCGCTCAAAACCGCCGGGTGGAGATCGTCATCCGCCCAAATGCGGCCTGACATCATCCCTGATAAGAATGCAGACCGGCGGCATGTTGCCGTCGGTCGCGTCATTCCCCTTAACAAATCCTGCGCACAGGCCTAAACTCCGGGTACAACCACGCCGAAAATGGCGGGACACATAACCGAGGCAGGTAACAATGACCCTTAAAACACTAGGCGCATTCAGTGCGGCCATGCTTGCGCTGGGCGCATGCAGCAATTCAAATTTCGACACAACCAATGTCAATAAATCGCAAACGGGCGCCCTCATCGGCGGCGCAATTGGCGGTTTGATCGGCGCTTCCAGCAGCGATGACAAACTTTTGAAGGGCGTCGTTGGCGCCGGGATTGGCGCGGCCGCAGGCGGCGTAATCGGGCATCAGCTCGACAAACAGGCGCAGGATTTGCGGCGCGACATCCCCAATGAAGACATCGCGATTGAGAACACGGGCTCCGAGCTGAAAGTGACCTTGCCCCAAGCGCTTCTATTCGCCTCTGACAGCGCGACGCTTAGCCCTGCGCTGGAAAGTGATCTGCGCGCGCTGGCTGGCAATTTGAACAGCTATCCCGACAGCACTGTGCGCATTGTGGGCCACACGGATGACACCGGATCAGATGCGCATAACTACGATCTTTCAGAACGTCGCGCTTATGCCGTGTCCTGGGTTCTGGAGGGGGCCGGTGTTGCGTCCAGCAGGTTGCAGGCCGTTGGCATGGGCGAAACCCAACCGGTTGCCGCCAACTTCACTGAGGAAGGCAAAGCGCAAAACCGCCGGGTAGAGATCGTCATTCGACCCAACGCAGCCTGATCCGCGCAATGCACGACTGAAAGCGGCCTTCACAGGGCCGCTTTTCATTTGCCGGGGCATGCAAGTGGTCATATAATTTGACCAATCCTGCCATGAGGTCCCATGCCCTTTCAGAAAATTCAGGCCGAGAAGCTCTCCGGCGCCGTCACAAAACAGATCGAGCTGTTGATCTTGCGCGGCATATTGCGCCCCGGCGACAGACTGCCGTCGGAACGAGAATTGGCCGAACGGCTTGGGGTGTCGCGCCCATCCCTGCGCGATGCAGTGGCCTTGCTGCAGGAACAAGGCTTGCTGGAGACCAGAGCGGGTGCGGGGATTTTCGTGTGTGACGTGACCGGCTCCGCCTTTTCGCCGGCTTTGGTGCGCCTGTTTTCTGATCATGAAGAAGCGATTTTCGACTATATTTCCTTCCGCCGCGACCTTGAGGGAATGGCGGCGGAGCGGGCCACACGGCTGGGCTCAGATACGGATTTGAAAGTGGTCGATACGCTCTACCGCAAAATGGAAGCCGCACATTCCAAGCGCAATCCGCAGGAAGAAAGCCAGCTTGATGCAGAGTTTCATCTCGCCATTATTGAGGCCAGCCATAATGTGATCATGCTGCATATGATGCGCGCGATGTTCCAGCTGCTGCGCGGGGGCGTGTTCTACAATCGGCAGATGATGTTCAAGCAACGGATCACGCGCGACATGCTGCTCGACCAGCACCGCGCGATCAATGAAGCGCTGCAATCGCGCGACGGTGGCGCGGCACGCGCGGCGGTAGAGGCGCATCTGACCTATGTGGAGACCTGCCTTTCCGATCAGCGCCGCAGTGACCGCAACGAGGCAATCGCAAAACAACGGTTGGAACAGGAAGCAAACCGCTAGACCCATCGTCGCGCAAGTCAGTCACAAGCGCTCCCCGTTGGCGCAGCCAACCAGCGCCCAAGCCTCCCCCTGGGAGGCGCGGGCGCTCCCCCCGTCCAAGGACCACAGCTTGATGTTTGCTTTATTCCTCTAGCGGCGGCGCGCCGCCGGCAAAGCTGTTGCCACCGTGATAGCTGCAGGGCTCCTCCTGCATTTGCAGATGTAACTCCGCCCCCGTATACGGATGCGCGCGCGCGAGTTCTTCGTCGAAACTGATCCCGAGGCCGGGGGCCTCTGGCGGGATAATAAAGCCGTTTTCGACGTTCAGCGCCCCACCGATCAGCGCGTGATGAAACGGGGTTTCGATGGTTTCGCACATCAACAGGTTCGGGATAGACGCCCCCAGATGAATATTGGCCGCCCATTCCACTGGCCCTGCGTAAAGATGCGGTGCCACTTCCGCATTGAACACCTCAGCGATAGCCGCGACTTTCTTCACCTCCCAAATGCCACCCGCGCGGCCCAAGGCCGGTTGCAGGATTTTGGCCCCGCCTGAGCGCAGGACCGTGGCAAATTCCGCCTTCGTCGTCATCCGTTCCCCCGTGGCCACAGGGATGCGCACCGCGCGCGCGACTTCGGCAAATTCCAGCAGGTTGTCTGGCGGGATCGGTTCTTCAAACCAAAGCGGGTTGAAAGGCTGAAGGGCCTGCCCCAACCGGATTGCACCATGCGTGTTGAACTGCCCATGCGTGCCGAACAGCAGGTCAGCACGATCCCCCACCGCCTCCCGGATCGCCTTGCAAAATGCCACGGAGAGGGAGATATCGCTCATCGCAGGCTGGTGTCCGCCGCGGATCGTATAGGGCCCGGCAGGGTCGAATTTCAGTGCGGTATAGCCTTCTTCAACCCGCGCGAGGGCGGCCTCGGCGGCTTGCTCTGGCGAAAACCAGAACTCCGTCAGATCATGATGCGGCAGCGGGTAGAGGTAGGTATAGGCGCGCAGACGGTCGTTCATCTTGCCGCCCAACAGTGCCCAGACGGGGCGACCGCGGGCTTTGCCCAGGATATCCCAACAGGCGATCTCAAGCCCGGAAAAAGCGCCCATCACGGTCGGATCGGGGCGCTGAGTGAACCCCGCAGAATAGGCGCGACGGAACATCAGCTCGATGTTTTCTGGGTTCTCGCCTTTCATATGCCGCTCGAACACATCGCGGATCACAGCGCATTGCACCTCCGGCGCAACGGCGGAGGCGTAGACTTCCCCGTAGCCTGTAATTCCGTCATCCGTGGTTAGCTTGGTGAATATCCAGTAGCGCCCACCCCAACCCGGTGCAGGCGGGGCCACGACAAAAGTTTCAAGCGCGGCGAGCCGTATCATTTGAACAGGATCACATTGCGACGCGCAGCACCGCTGCGCGTGTCGGCAATTGCCTCATTGATCTGATCCAACGTCCAGCGACCGGATATGAGCTCATCGAGTTTCAGACGCCCTTGCTGATACAGATCGACCATCCACGGGATGTCGCGGCGCAGCACCGTGTCGCCCATTTTCGTGCCCTTCATCCCCTGCCCCAGCGCGCCGAGGATCACCGGCTCATATTCGGCCATGGCGCCGGAATGCGGCATGCCGACGATATAGGCGTAGCCACCGGGCGCGAGGTAGCGCAGCGCTTGCTCGAACGCCGGGATCGCGCCGACAGTCACGAAAACTGCATCTGCCATGCGGCCATGGGTAATCTTGGCAACCTCTTTCCAGGGCTTCTTCGCTGTGACCAGAACACCGTCCGTGGCGCCAAATTCACGCGCCACATCCAGCTTTTCGGGCAGTACATCCATCGCGATGATGCGGGCGGCACCTGCGATTGCAGCACCCTGAACCGCGTTGAGCCCAACGCCCCCCGCGCCAATCACAACGACATTCTGGCCGGGCCGGACTTGCGCGGTATTCACGACCGCGCCCATCCCCGTCACAACCCCGCAAGACAGAAGGCAGGCCGCATCCATTGGCATGTCATCAGGGATCCTCGCGATTTGCGACTGATCGACCACAGCTTGTTCGGCAAAAGCACCGCAAGCAAGACCATGCTGCATCGGCCCGCCATCTGCCGCCCTCAGCGGTCCTGCATCGCGATCATAGGGTGTCGCGCATTGCACGGGCTGGCCTGTGGCGCAAGGCGTGCAGCACCCGCAGGATCGGATCAGCGTGACTAGAACCGCGTCGCCCACGGCGTAGCCTTGCACGCCCGCGCCCAAAGCGGTGATGCGCCCGGCCGCCTCATGGCCGTAGACGGCAGGTAAGCTGCCGCCCCAACCCCCGTCGATGAAGGAGAGGTCGGAATGGCAGATCGCGCAGGCCTCCAGCGCGACCGACACCTCACCCGCTGCAGGGTCTTTCAACGCGACATCCTCCACCACAAGGGGCGCGCCGAACTCGTGGCAGACAGCAGCTTTGATCAGGGGCATGGCCACTCCTTTTCAATAGATCTTCGCGCACACTGTGACGCGCGCAGGCAGAGGTGCAAGCGATTTTGCGACGGACGCGGTGTCGGATTGCGCCCGCGGGGCTCTGGGTCTAGGTTTTGCGCAGGCAGATAAAGGACCCCGCCCGATGCCATTTCTCGAACGCGACGACATCGCGCTGCATTACCGCGAGGATGGTGATCCCGCGGGTGCGCCAGTGGTGTTCGCGAACTCGCTCGGGACAACCTTGCATCTGTGGGATCCGATCTTGCCATACCTGCCCAAAGGCTTGCGCATTCTGCGCTATGACATGCGCGGCCATGGCCAGACAGATGTGCCAAAGCCGCCCTATACGATGGGTGCGCTGGTGCGCGATGTGGAACAGCTGATGGATGCTGTGGCTATGAAAGACGCGCTGTTTGTGGGGCTGTCCGTGGGCGGGCTGGTCGCGCAAGGTCTCGCCACGAAACGGCGAGACCTGGTGCGCTCCATGGTGCTGTCAAACACGGCCGCGAAGATCGGTACGAAAGAGATTTGGCAGCGCCGGTTCGATCTGATCCGCGATGGCGGAATGGAGGCTGTAGCCGACGCAACGATGGAGCGGTGGTTCTCCCGCGCGTGGCGCGGCACGCCGCAAATTCAGCCGTGGCGCGACATGCTGACAGCAACTGCACCCGATGGCTATATCGGCTGCGGTCATGCGATTGCGGGCACCGATTTCTATACCCCGACGGCCGCTCTTACCCTGCCCACACTCGCAATTGCGGGCGCGGAGGATGGCGCGACACCCCCTGATCTCCTGCGCGAAACGCAAGAGCTGATCAAAGGCAGCCAGTTCCATCTGATCCGGCGCGGTGGCCATTTGCCTTGCGTCGAACAGCCCGAGGAATATGCACAAGTCCTGACCCGCTTCATGCAAGACACCGGGCATATCTGAGATGGCAACCACCCCTTTTGACAGCGGCCTCTACCGCGATCTCTTCTATGACGCAGAGATCGGATCGCTGTTATCCGACAGTGCGGAAGTGCGCGCGATGATGCTGGTGGAAGGTGCCTTGGCCAAGGCGCAGGGCGGGCTGGGGATTATCCCCGAACTCTCCGCCGCTTTCATCGAGCGCAGTGCACGTGAAATTCAGGTCGACCCCGGAGATCTGGCTGCCAGCACGGGCGCGAACGGTATCCCTGTCCCCGCGCTGGTAGAGGCGATGCGCAAGGCGATGGAGGCGCCGGAACATGCGCAATACTTGCATTGGGGGGCGACCACGCAAGACATCATGGACACGGGCTTGGCACTGCGCCTGCGGCAAGTGCTGGCATTGTGTGAGACGCGGATAGACGCGCTGTTACAAAGCCTCGCCGCCTTGGCAGAAAGCCACGCAGAAACCCCCATAGCGGGCCGGACATGGATGCAAATCGCCACGCCCACGAGCTTTGGCGCGGTTGTTGCAAGCTGGGGATTGCCGCTTGTAGACCTGCGGGCGCAGCTCGAAACGGTGCGGACTGGGTGCTTGAAACTGTCGCTCTCAGGCGCTGCTGGCAGCAGTGCGATCTATGGCCCCAAGGCCGCTCAGCTACGCAGTGATCTGGCCGAAACGCTCAAGCTTGGCAACCCGGAGACAAGCTGGCATTCCTGTCGCAACGGGCTGGCGGGATTGTCAGCCTGGGCCACACAGATTTGCGCCTCCACCGCGAAAATGGGCGAGGATATCTTGCTGCTGAGCCAAAGCGAGATCGCAGAACTGCGCCTTGGCGCGGGCGGATCATCATCGACCATGCCGCAGAAACAGAACCCGGTGCAGCCCTCTATCCTGTCGGGCCTTGCGCGGCATGTCATCGGCGCAAACGCCACGATGCAAGGCGCTGCAATCCACCGCCAGCAGCGCGACATTGCAGCTTGGTCAAGCGAATGGATGGCTTTGGGCCAGATTTGCATGGCAACGGGCCGCGCTCTCTCGCTTGCCGGTGATCTGGCCAAAACGATCACGCCTGATACGCAAGCCATGCGGGCCGGAATTGATGACGGACGCGGGTTGATCTACGCCGAGGCGCTTCAGTTCCGTCTAACGGATCGCATGTCGCGCCCGGACGCGCAGGCTGCTGTCAAGGAACTGTGTCAGAAGATCATCGCAGAAGGCGGCAGTCTGAAAGACGCGGCCATAGCCAAATGGGCGGACCCAAACCTCGCCGATCTGTTCGAGCCAGAAGCCCAGCTTGGCCTCGCACCCGAAGACGCGCGGAAATTTGCGGCGCGCGTGCGGGGCTAGATGCAAAGTAAGGCTGTCACATTCATCCTTATCAACGTGATGCTCGACGCGATGGGCATCGGGCTGATCCTGCCCGTCATGCCCGATCTGATCATGCAGGTGCAGGGTGCCGATATCGCCAATGCAGCGCTTTGGGGTGGCATCCTTTCGGCGATTTTCGCGGTCATGCAATTCGTCTTCGCGCCGACCTTGGGCAACCTGTCAGACCGGTTCGGGCGCAGACCGGTCTTGCTCATCTCGCTCGGCGCGATGGCGTTTGACTATGTGTTGATGGCGCTTGCGGGCAGCATGTGGTTGCTGATCGTTGGGCGCATCATTGGTGGGGTGACAGCAGCCACGCATTCAACGGCAGCGGCCTTCATGGCCGATATCTCCCCGCGTGAGAAGAAGGCGCAGAATTTCGGACTGATCTCTGCCGCATTCGGCGCGGGCTTCGTGTTGGGCCCTGTGATCGGAGGGTTACTTGCAGAATTGGGCCCGCGCGCACCATTTTGGGCAGCAGCGATACTGACGGCGGCAAATTTCGCCTTTGGATACTTCGTCCTACCCGAAACCGTTACGGAGGAGACCCGCCGCCCCTTCACATGGAAACGCGCCAATCCGGTCGGTGCCTTCAAATACATCGGCGCGCTTCCGGGCCTGACAGCGCTGATGTGCGTCTATTTCTTCTACCAGATCTCCAACATGGTCTACCCGGCGGTCTGGGCCTACTACACGGCCGCAAATTTCGACTGGTCGCCGGGCATGATCGGGGCGTCACTTGCGGTCTACGGCATCGCGACTGCGATCACTCAGGCCGTTCTGATCCGCCGCATCATCGGCTGGTTGGGGGAGCGCAAGACCGTCTATCTCGGCCTGCTCTATAACGCCGTGATGCTGACTGCGATTGGCTTCATCTCGCAGGGCTGGCTGCTTCTGACGCTGACACCTTTGGCAGCGGTTGGCGGTGTGGTTGCCCCCGCCCTGCAAGCGGTGATGTCTGGCCGCGCCGATGAGAATCAGCAAGGCGAGTTGCAAGGCGTTCTATCCTCGATCAACTCCATTGGAATGATCGTGGCCCCGGTGGTGATGACGCAGGTTTTCTGGCTGTTCACCGGCGCGGAAGCCGCGATTTTCCTGCCCGGCGCCCCGTTTCTCTTGGCGATGCTTTTGATGCTGACCGCGTGGATGATTTATTCAGCGAGCCTCAGGAGCCCGACCCGCGACCCAGCAGCCTGAAATGCCCCATGATCTGACCGTGGTCCGAGGCCAGTTTGTTATATGGCGCCTCTGGGTGTGAGCCGTCGGTCAGATGATCGTTGAAGACCGTGAAATACTCCATCTCTCCGATCTGATGCACCCCTTCGCGGAAATGGCGGGAGACGAGAAGCTGGTCGATGCTTTCAAACACACCACCAAAGGCGGAAGTATAGACCATGTCGCGCAGGGATTTTTTGACGAAGAGCTTCTCACAGCTTTCCAGACGCACCTTGTCGATCGCTTTTTGGATGGCCTCGTTTTCCTCATCCTTGTAGCGATCTGCGGCGTGGCGCGCATTGTGGCGCAGCATCCACGCATAGTTTTTGAAGGGGCGCTCGCCTGCTATGATCTCGGAACTGACGGCGTTTTCGCTGTCGTTGAAATCGCCCATCACCATGACGGGATGGCCTTTTTCAAGCTCTTCGACGATGAGGCGGCGCAGCACCCAAGCCTCCGCCATGCGCCGCGTCGCGGCCCTGAGCGCACCCAGTGCACGGCCCACAGGATCATAGGCAGTCAGGTCTGCTTCGGGCGCGAAATCGGCACCCTCAGGGCGGTGAAACTCGCCCAGTTTCGATTTGAGGTGACAGTTGAACACAGTGATTTTCTGATCACCCACCGGCACCACCGCTTTCAAGACCGGACGCGACAAGCGGTCGAGTTTGAAATGTCCCGCATCACCGCCGTCGAACGCGACCTGCAATGCAGGGGAGAGGTCCTGAATGATCTCAGGCGTTCCCACAAAGCCAAAGCGCGACAGAATTGCGACGCCCGGCCGCCTCTGCCCCGGTGCGCCGTCATTGGCATTGGGCGCAAAGGCAATTTTGGCATCAGAATAGCTGTCATAGGCCAGTTTGCGGAAGATCGCGCGCTTGCGGTATTTCTTGTCCTTGCCCGGTACGACATCGGCGTTGGATGCAGCCCCGACGCGGTCTGCTTCATCGACCACAGCTTGCAACGCAGGCAGCTCGAAAATTTCCTGAAAGCCCACGACGTCGGCATTCATGCGCACCAGCATGTCAGCCAGCCAATCCTCCTTCCAAGCGTGTTCCTCGGGCGTGTATTGCTGGAAGCGATAATATTCCTGCTCCGGTCCGATCAGGTTTTTGACGTTGAAGCTGGCAACGGTAAACTCGGTCATATTTCACTTCCATATTTGATGAGCGCCTCTTGGAACAACGCAGCATCGACATTGCCGCCTGAGGCGACCGCAATGATATCCTCGCCTTCCACGTTGTCATTGTGAAACAGCGCTGCGGCCAAAGCGATGGCCCCACCGGGCTCCAGCACGAGTTTCAACCGCGCGAACGCCAAAGTCATTGCCCGCAGGCAGTCTTCTTCTGGGACGACAATGCCGGGACCGCACAGGCGCTTGAGGATCGGGAAGGTAATGTCGCCCGGTTGCGGCGTGATGATCGCGTCGCAAGTCGAGCCAGACATTTGCGCATTGCGTCTGATTTCCCCTGCGGCAAGCGAGCGGGTGACATCATCAAACCCTTCAGGTTCCACAGGGCGCGCGCGCATATGCGGTGCTTTCGCGTCCAATGCCAAAGCAATGCCGGAGGTCAACCCGCCACCACCGCAGCACACAAGCACGTTCCGCGCCTTGACGCCCAAGTCTTCGGCTTGGGCTGCGATCTCAAGCCCGCATGTGCCTTGCCCCGCGATCACCTGCGGCTCATCAAACGGTTTGATCAGGGTCAGACCACGCTCCCCTGCCAGACGCCCGCCGATCTCGTCCCGGTCTTCATTGGCGCGGTCATACAGCACAACCTCCGCTCCCAGGGCGCGCGTGTTCTCAATCTTCATCTGCGGCGCATCGGCAGGCATGATGATGACGGCCGTCGTCCCATGTTCGCGCGCGGCCAAAGCCACGCCTTGCGCATGGTTGCCGCTGGAAAAGGCAATCACTCCGGCCTTCAAAGCAGCTTCAGTCAGGGACGACACAGCGGACCACGCGCCGCGGAATTTGAAGCTGCCCGTGTGCTGCAGGGCTTCCGTCTTCAGAAAAACCCGCCGGCCCGCGATCTCATCCAGAAAAGGCGATGACAGCATGGGCGTCACGCGTGCATGCCCCGCCAGCCGCTTCGCCGAAGCCTCGATCATGTCGATATTCACCGGCATTCCTCCAGCCATGTCTTGAGGGTCAAAAGGGAGACAGGCTCATCCAAAAACGGCACATGCCCGCGATCCGGCACATCCGCATAAAGCATATCGGGGCGTTTCGCTTCCATCTTGGCTGCCGTCTCAGCGCTCAGAAGATCAGAATTCGCCCCGCGCAGCAGCGCCAATGGCAGACCGTCCAACGCATCAAAGAATGGCCAGAGGTCAGGATTCAGGTTCTGCGGCCCACCAAGAACAGCCTCCCGCAGCGTCGGATCATAATTGAAATTCAGCCCGCCAGCATCCGCGACATAGTGCTTTTCCGCCTCTGCGCGCCAGCGCTCTTCAGGAACATTGTCAAAACCCGCCATCCGAGTGGACAGGCCCTGCACGGCCTCTTCCATAGTCTTGAAAACGGGCCTGCGCCCCAGATACCCCTTGATCGCTTCCAGCCCGCCCGCGCCAATTTCCGGCCCGATATCGTTCAGGCAGACACCGAGCAGGCGGTGTTTCACCGTCGCGGCCAGCCCCATCGCGATGATGCCACCGCGAGACGTGCCAAGGATTGCAGCCTTCTCAAGCCCCAGATGGTCGAGTAATTCGACCGCATCAAGCCCCTCGCGCTGCAGCGTATAGCTTTCAGGCCCTGACCAGTCCGATTTCCCCCGTCCGCGATAATCCAGCCGGATCAGGCGCACATCATCCAGATGCGGCGCGACGTAATCGAAATCTCTTCCGTTACGCGTCAGGCCCGCAAGACAAAGGACAGGCACACCCTTCCCCTCATCGGTGAAATACAATGTCGCGCCGTCCGAGGCGGTGAAACTGCTCATAGTCTTGCCGCCAGTTCAGGAATGGTGGTCAGGTCTTGCAATACGGTCGATGGTTT
Source organism: Pseudomonadota bacterium (assembly GCA_039195745.1). Lineage (GTDB taxonomy): Bacteria > Pseudomonadota > Alphaproteobacteria > Rhodobacterales > Rhodobacteraceae > Litoreibacter. The sequence continues at coordinate 48,715 of JBCCVD010000017.1, forward strand.
CCACGGCAAACGATCCATCGGCTCCCCCGCACGGTTCACCCAGACCGTCTGGAACCCGTAGCCGCTTGAGGCCGCCGCATCCCAGCCGTTGGAAGAGACGAAAAGCACCTCCGCCGTGGCGCAGCCAAAGCGTTGTCCGACCAGATCATAGACGGATTTATGCGGCTTAAAGACCCCGACGCTTTCAACGCTAAGCACATCATCCAGAAATTCGCCAACCCCAGCCGATTGCACAGCCCCAGCCAGCATATCGGGCGAGCCATTGGACAAGATCGCCGTGTTCATCCCGGCCGCTTTCAACGCGCCCAGCATCTCGGGCACTTCCGGGTAGGCCTGCAACTCCCAATATAGCTGCAACAGGCGCGCGCGCATCTCAGGATCCGCCAGGCCATTGTTTTCCATGGCCCAATCAAGACCATCCTGCGTGACATCCCAAAAGTCCGCATGCGCATCAGCGACAGCGCGCAGCCATGTATATTGCAACTGCTTCAGCCGCCAATCACCCGCCAGCTTCTGCCAACAGGCCGCGAGCGCGTCGCGTCCGGGCTCCGCTGCCGCAATCCGTGCAGCAGCTGCCACATCGAACAAGGTGCCATAGGCATCAAAAACGCAGGTCGTGATGGGCATATCATCTCCTTTGCCGACGAGACTGGCACAAGGCCCTTCCGAGGAAAATGCCGAATCGTGTTAGGCTTTCCCCGCAAGCACGAGGAGACCGCAGATGAGCACCCCACATGGCACCATTCACTGGACCGAACTCAACACGCGCGATGTCGACGCGGCCAAGGCCTATTATTCCAAGCTCTGCGGTTGGAGTTTCGACACGATGCCCATGGAAGAAGGCGGCACCTATTGCATTGGAAAAATCGGCGATCAAATGGTCGCAGGTCTGTTCGATCTTACCGTGATGCCGGAAACAAAAGACATGGAGTCCCATTGGCTGACCTATATCGCCGTCGATGATGTCGATGCGGCTGCCAAAGAAACCGAGGAAAGCGGCGGCAAAGTCTACCGTGCCCCATGGGACGTACCGGGTGTTGGCCGCGTGGCGATTGTCGCGGACCCCACCGGCGCCGGTTTCGGGATCATGACGCCGTCTGACGGCTAGGGTGTGATAGCAGGTGGCACAGATTTGCGGGTGACAATGAAACCGCTCGCGCGATCATATCGCATCGCGCCACGCCAACGGATCAGGGGCCACAAGTAGTAGTAGGCCGCCGCTGCAAGGATGATCAGCACGATTGTTGCGTGGATCGCCACTGGGACAGTCAGTCCGACCCCAAGGGCCATGAGCGCTGTCTCTAAACTGCTGAACAAGACAAATGGGCCGACCCGCCGCACCTCCCGACACAGGGCGCATCCCTCACCGACAATCTGCAGACCCAGCAGCGCTTTACCCGGCGTTGCCCGCCCGCGCACCAGAAAAGCGGCGGCACCAAGCAAGAGTATCAAAGCTGTAAGAACCTCATCAATCGCCACTGGTTCAATCAAGGTCCCGTCTTCAAGGGTTGCAATCTCCAGTTCCACATAGCGATTGATCCGCGCACCCGGTTCTTTTGGTTCAAGGATCTTGATCTCCGCAACATATTGCGGCGGAAACACAAGATTGGGCCGGTATCTGCAAAAGCTTGCTTCAGCGACTTCGCGGCCATCAATGTAATCCGTCACGACTTGCGGAAAGGATGTGATCGGCTGGCACAGGTGGACCCGGAACAGCCCTTCTGAAAGCCGCAGTTTCTCAGGCGCGGCATGCGTCAATGGAAGCGCAAAAAGCATCGCGAGGATCGACGCGAGGAAAAGGTCTACAATCAGCGCGAAGAAGCGCCGCCAGAAGTAGCGAGGTTCTTGAGTCAACGTTAGAGGTTCTCGCTCTGCGGCATGCCCAGCACGTGGTAGCCGCCATCGACGCGGATGATCTCGCCTGTCGTGCAAGCGCCCGCATCCGAGGCGAGATAGACGGCCGTGCCGCCGACAGCTTCCAGCGTGGCATTGGCGCGCATCGGCGCGTTGGCCTCCGTCTGGCGGAAAGTTTTGCGCGCGCCGCCGATCGCCGCGCCTGCCAGCGTTTTCATCGGACCCGGAGAGATCGCATTGACGCGAATCCCGTCTGGGCCGAGGTCATTGGCAAGGTAGCGCACCGTGGATTCCAACGCCGCTTTGGCCACACCCATCACGTTGTAAAATGGCGTGACGCGGTTCGAGCCCTGATAGGTCAGCGTCAGCAGCGTGCCGCCATCACCCATCAGCGGGGCCGCGCGTTTCGCCACGTCGATCAGGGAATAGCAGCTGATCACCATGGAGGTTTTGAAATTCTCCCGGCTCGTATCAATAAAGCGGCCGGTCAGTTCGTTCTTGTCGGAAAACGCAATCGCATGGACCACAAAATCAAGGCTGCCCCAGCGCTCTTTCAGCGTCTCGAAACATGCATCCAACGAGGCATCATCCGTCACATCTACATCGACCAGAATGTCAGAGCCGACGCTTTCGGCCAAAGGTTGCACCCGTTTGCCGAACGCTTCGCCCTGGTAGGAAAACGCAAGCTCAGCGCCCTCAGCCGCCATGGCTTTCGCGATGCCCCATGCGATGGAGCGTTCATTCGCGACGCCCATGATCAGGCCCCGCTTGCCTTTCATAAGATCCGCCATGGGTTAATCCTTGAACCGGGACAGCAGCATGGAACCATTGGTGCCGCCAAACCCGAAAGAGTTCGTCATCACCGTATCAAGCCCTGCAGCTTCAACCATCTCCGTCGCGATCTCTGACGGATCGAGATCAGGGTCGAGCGTTTCGACATTGATCGAGGGGGCAATGAAGTCATGCTCCAGCATCAGCAGGCAGTAGATCGCCTCCTGCGCGCCGGTCGCGCCTTGGCTGTGACCTGTCATCGACTTTGTGGAGCTGATCGGCGGCGTGGTTCCTTGCCCGAAGACACGGCGCACAGCTTCCACTTCACCAACATCACCCACTGGGGTCGAGGTGCCATGTGCGTTGATATAGCTGACCGTGCGGCCTTCCGGGATCGTGCCCAGCGCCAGCCGCATCGCGCGCTCGCCGCCCTCACCTGACGGCGCCACCATATCGGCCCCGTCAGAGGTCGCGCCGAAACCCGTGACCTCCGCGTAGATTTTTGCGCCACGCGCTTGCGCATGCTCAAGGCTTTCCAGCACGACCATGCCGCCGCCACCCGCGATCACGAACCCGTCGCGATTGGCATCAAAGGCGCGGGAGGCCTTGGTGGGCGTGTCATTGTACTTGCTGCTCATCGCCCCCATCGCATCAAACAGGCAGGACAGCGTCCAGTCCAGCTCCTCCCCACCGCCAGCAAACATCACGTCCTGCTTACCCAGCATGATCTGCTCCGACGCGGCCCCAATGCAGTGCAGGGAGGTCGAACAGGCGGAGGTGATGGAGTAGTTGATCCCCTTGATTTGGAACGCAGTCGCAAGATTGGCGGAGATCGTGGACCCCATACATTTCGGCACCGCAAACGGCCCGATCCGCTTTGTGGCTTCTGTCTTCAGGACAGACTGATGCGCAGCGAACATGGCCGATGTGGACGGCCCGCCGGAGCCTGCGATCAGGCCCGTGCGCGGATTGATGATGTCGCTTTCCTCAAGCCCCGCATCGGCAATCGCCTGCTCCATCGCGATATGTGCGTAAGCGGCCCCCGGGCCCATGAAGCGCAGGCGGCGCTTGTCGACATGCTCCTTGATGTCGATCTTCAGCGTGCCCGCGATCTGGCTGCGAAAGCCATGTTCGACCATTTCCGGGCTGGCTTCCACTCCGGAGGTGCCCGCTTTCAGGGAGGCTGTGACCTCTGCTGCGGTGTTGCCGATGGGGCTGACAATGCCCAGGCCTGTAACGACGACGCGACGCATATTCATTCCTCTTGTAGCGTGTCTTCTGTGTAGGACAGCGGGCGTTTGAGGTGCAAGGCGAAAGGCGTAGCGTCTTTAAGCGACCCTAAAGCGCGATCAAATGGTTGTCCCAACGCATGTCATGCTGGGTTTCTGCGCGACGGACAGGGCCGGACAGAACGCGCCCCGTCCCGCTCGTGCAGATGAACCCGCCCGACATGGGTGCGATGCCGCAGACATCCTCAATGACCTGTTTTTCAGTCAGCGCGAGGCTGCGCGCGTCGAACTCCAGAACCAGACCACCACGCGGGGAGGTGACGGCGATTGCAGACCGATGCGCCGCAATACTGCCAAGATACGCCTGCGCCTCGCGAAACACAGGCGCGCGGGCCAGCTGCGGGGCCGCATCGACCCCGGGTTTGAACGTGCCGAGCAATGGCACCGCGTCCGTGACATCGCCCTGCCACTGCGCCGCAAATGCCACGACGCCCTCATCGGTGACGGCCAAATGCCGGATCGAATTTTTCCGATAAGCGCCATCAAGCGCAACCTGATCAACCACCGCACCATCCAACCGAAGAAAGGAGAGCCTGGACCGCATGCTCGGCAGGTTCAACTTGGCGCGGCCCGTCTCTGGATGAGTTTCAATGCCACCATTGGCCACCACAAGCGTCGCGCCATCCGGCATCAGCTTGATATCATGCGGCCCAGTGCCGCCCGAGGGAAACTCACCAATCCGCCGATAGGCGCGCGCCGCATCCCATACCCCAACGATGCCACGGGCCGCGTCAAACTCGTTCTCGGTTGTGAAAAGCAATCGACCATCGGCAGAAAACGCGCCATGCCCGTAAAAATGACGCCCCTCCGGCGCAACAAGGCGGGCCAGTTCAAGCCCGGACACACAATCCAGCACGATAGCAAAGGTCCCGGGCCGTCTTGCGAAAGCAACCACCTCTGCCCGGCTTGGATGAGCAGCGGCGGCGTGCCCGCGCGCGGGCAAAGACCGCGTGAATGCCAATCGCCCATCCGCGCCGAGGCCACACAGAACGTAGGCACCGTCGCGCGTCATCCCGGCCGACAGATAGGCAGGATTGCCCACTTCTGCCCATGTCTGACGCGGCACCAGCCCTGTGGCCATCAACCCCGTCAGAAAAGACCGGCGACTGGCCATCAATCGCCGTCCAGCGAATTAAACCCGGCCGCGATGCCCAGTGATGGGCCCACCTCTTGCGCCAGCATGTTGCGGATCGCGTCGATGCTTTGCTGTAATACTTCAACGCGGAAGCGGCCCGAAGGGTCAGCCACGCTCGCAAAGACGGGATCCTCAAGGGCTTCTGCGCGCTGCAGTGCCACCACAAAGCTGGCATTGACGTTCTCGTCGCCCCCTGAAATCAGCGCCGCCAGATCCCGCGTGGCCTGAAGCGACAAGATGACATGGCGCAATGAGCGCTCCGACCGTCTCGCCTCAGCGCGGTTCGGGCGCGGCCTGTCGAAACTGCCCAAGGGGCGACCCAGACGCGCCTGAGAGGTGAATTCCAGACCCGTCGACAGGGCGGTGAAGGCTTGCCGCGCAGCCTCTTCATTCGTGCGATAGGTCTCATTGCCCGGGTTGGCCATCAGATCACCATAGCCTCCCTGCCAATCCTCCAGAATGCCCGAGGCATTTGCCGCAATGTCAGCACTGACAGCTTTGACCAGGGCGCAATGATATTCGGCCTTCGTGCCATCGGTGAATTGCGGATCAAACAGCAGAAACTCCAGCGCGTAAAACCCGCGCGCCGCAACGGAAACGGCAGCGAAGCTTTGTGGATCCGTTACAACTTGGTCCTCTGCCGCAATCAGTGCGGCCAGCGCTTTGGGCGTCGAACCCCTCGGATCAGGCCAAAACGCTAAAGCGAAGGCACGGTCCTGCTGCTCCGACGGACCAAACCGCAGATGACTGCCCCCCACCCACGCGTCAAACGCGTCATGATATGCAGCCTTTAAGTCCGCGCTATCGGGCGTACAGTCTTCAATGGCTTGAGCAGATAACGCGGCGGTTTCTGCTGCTAAGGCCTCATAATGCGGCAGGATATGCGCGTTCACGATGATTGAAAGATCAACCTCCTGCGCGGCAACTGGGGTCGCAGCACAGAGGCACATCGCGGTAAGGAAATGTCGCATTACAGGCTCTCCAAAAATCTGATCAACGCAGCGCGGTCATCGGCAGGCATATCGACCACCTTATCGCGCTGCGTTTGCGCTTCGCCGCCATGCCACAGGATCGCCTCCAACAGCGACCGCGCCCGGCCGTCATGCAGGAAATACGTGTGACCGGAGACCTGTTCGGTCAGGCCAATCCCCCAAAGCGGCGGCGTGCGCCATTCGCGCCCCGTCGCGCGGGCCTCGGGTCGGTTATCCGCCAGCCCCGGCCCCATATCGTGCAGCAGCATATCCGTGTAAGGCCAGATCAACTGGAAGCTTTGCTCCGGCTGATCTTTGAGCCTATGGGTCACAAACGAGGGCTGATGGCAGGACGCGCAACCGCTCACATGAAAGACTTCCTTGCCGCGCAGCACCACCGGGTCGTCCACGTCACGCCGTGCAGGCACGCCCAGATTGCGACTGTAGAAGGTCACAAGATCAAGCCCTTCAGCGTCAATTTCGAACCCCCGGTTATCCGTATCCCCATGCGGCGCCGTCCGGCAGGACGCCTGTGCTTGCGTGCATTCTCCCCAGGCCGCGGGGATAATCGGGCTGGAGATACCGATGTCACCGGCAAAAGCCTCTGCCGATTGTTGCCGCACCGTGGGCGAGCCCGCTTTCAACCCAAACCGGCCGAGCATGGGCTGGTCGAACTCTGCAGACCAGACGACATTCGGGCGCCCCGACACCCCGTCGCCGTCCAGATCATCCGGGTCAGCCAGCGCCAGAATATCGCCAGCAGGTATCGCCTCTAGCAGACCGAGCCCGATCATCTGCGGCGCAACCCGCGGGCTCAGCATCGCGTCGGGGTGCAGCGGGCCATAGCCAAGATCAGCAGCCGTGTAGGTGGGCGCTCTGAGCCAGGCGACTTCTCCGTCCGACAAAGGCACGCGCATTTCTTCATAGTCGATCTGCAACCGGTACTCAGCCGCATGTCCAGCCAGGCTAAAATCCTGCATCTGTGTCCCATAGGTCGGCTCGGGACTCGTGGCCAGATAGCCTTCGATTTCAGCAATCATCTCTTCCGCGCCGCCCGGAACGGACACCCTCAGAAACATGGAAATCGCATTGTCATCCGGGCCTTCTGGCGGATGACCGCGCCCGTCCTTGATGTGGCACCGTTGGCAGGAACGCGCATTATAGAGCGGTCCCAAGCCGTCCGAGGCCAGCGTCGAAGACGGCGAGGAGACCCACAGTTTGCGGAACAATCCGTTGCCGACCTTGAAGGTCAATTCATCTTCGAATGTGATATTGCCCGAGGGGGAGGAGAACGCATTGGCATTTCCGATGGCTCTTACCGTCGCGGCCCCGGCCGATTTGGCCTCAAAGGCCTGCGCTGCGTGGAATGAGCTTGGCAATGCGGTCACCTTCGCGATCCGAGCGGCCTCCGCTTCCGTCCGCGGTACGATGTTGAGATGTGGCTCTTGCGCCGGATCCGCGACCGCAAATGCGGGGATCAACAGGGCAAGACAAAGGATGTGAGGGCGTCGCTGGACCATGACCGTGGCTAGCACCTTTGGAGGATGGAGGCGCGGCGACAACCTGCCGCGCCTCCTATTTGGTAAGGCTTATTGGAAAACAGCGTCCGGATTGTCGAGGCTGTCGGAGCCTTCGACTTCGATGGACGTGCCAAGCGCTGCAACCACACGCTCAATGCTGCGGGTTTGGTCGATCAGGCCGTTCACGCCGCCCATGATCAGCGCCTCACCGGCTTCATTGCCCTGCTCCAGCATCATGTCATAGCTGAAGCCCGCCTCTGCTGCGGTTTTGATCCGGCCAAGCGCCAGAACCGCTGCCGACAGCTTCGACTGCATCTCGACGTCCAGTGCCGCATCAGTTGCCGCAACAAGGTCAGAGAGGGACGGCCCTTCGACCACGGACCCATCGATCCGGGTGTAGCTGCCCAGATAAACCGACTGGATGCCCACGCCGTTGTAGAAGTGATCGTTATGGGTGTTATCAGCGAAGCAGGAATGCTCTTCTTCCGGATCGTTCAGCATGACACCAAGACGCATCCGCTCGCCTGCTGTTTCACCATAAGACAGCGATCCCATGCCGGTCAGGATCGAGGCGATGCCCGCATCTTCATCGGCCATGACGGCTGCACGTGCCTCGCCGCCTTCAGACCATTGGCCCACGATCCATTCCAGATCAGAGATCAACAGATCCGTCGCCGCTTTCAGATACTCGCCCCGGCGGTCGCAATTGCCTCCGGTGCACGCGTCACCTGCTGCGTAATCCGTCCATGGCCGGTTGCCGGCGCCCGCGCCGTGGCCATTGAGGTCCTGGCCCCAGAGCAGGAACTCAACCGCGTGATAGCCAGTGGCCACATTGGCCTCTACCCCATCGGCTTCCTGCAATGTCTCTTCCAGCAAAGCAGGCGTGATGGTGGACGCGTCCACAGTCTCTCCCGACAGGGTGAAGCTTGCATTTGCAACAACATTCAGCACCGCCGCTTCATTCTCATCAGTGGGTCCACCATAAGAGGCGTCGACATAGTCAATCAGCCCTTCATCCAGCGGCCAGGCATTCACTTTGCCTTCCCAATCATCAACAATCGCATTGCCAAAGCGGAACACTTCGGTCTGCTGATACGGTACCCGCGCTGCAAGCCAGGCCGATTTCGCCGCTTCCAAAGCTTCCGCCGAGGGGTTTGCCAGCAGCGCATCCACAGCGGATTGCAGGCGTTGCGCGGTCACAAGGCTGTCTGTGTAATTCGCCTCGGCAATATCGGCATATGTGCCCAAGACGGTCATCTTGTTGGCATGTCCATCCGCCATGGCTGCGGTGCCGAAACACAGAGCGAAGGCACTCGTGGCAAGGGTGAAGGTCTTCATAAGGTACTGTCCTTTGGTTAGTGTAGAAAACGTGGTTTGGTGGTTACGGGTTCGTCGATTTTCGGCGTTGTCGGTGTTGTATTGGCCTTAATCGACATGCGTTTCAATGCGAGGCCGAAATCCTGCGCCAATCCAACAAGAGAAGGCGCCATATCCGGACGGACGATGGTTGTGGCGATCAGCAAAGCGTCTTCGCGCTCGCCATCGCTGGCATATCCAATGAAATTGGCGAAACAGGATTCATCCGCGCCAAGGCATTTGCACCCGACGCTATGACGCATCAGCGGGCGCCTGCCATGTTGCGCGCAGAGACCACACAGCGATTCAAAGGCTTTCATCGCCCTGTGGCCGTCTTTCGGGCCCAGCGCCGCTGCGAAATCGCTCCAGACTTGCGCCTGAGCATCAGGCCCATCGCACCATAAGCGTAGGTAAAGGACGGCACCGGCTTCAACCGGGCCAAGCTCAGTGACAAAGCCGACGGGCGCGCCGCCGCGATGAGGATAAGGCGGGTTCATTGCGCTCATTTTGTCAGGATCAACTTGCCCGCGCGGGTGATGCGCAGCGTATATAACTGGTCCTCCAATTTGATCTGGGCGAGATCGCCACCTTGGGTCAAATCAGTCGCCTCATAGACGGGCAAGCGGTCTTCAAGACGGGCGACAGTCTCTGGCGCGACATTTACCACCACAGTCCACCCCACTCGCCACGCTCCGCGCGGTCCACAAGAGTATCAATATCAAGCATCTGGGGCGTACATTGGGCGATTGCCGAAATGACTGCCTTATTGAGTTGGCGGCAGTTATTGACCACCATATCATTTGCTTTTTGCATGGTCCCTTTCCTTTCGGATAACAGGTGACTGGCTGGCCGCGGACTCATATTGGCTGGCTCGGAAATAAACTGAGTGAAATACTCAGAAAATGCAATAGAGGAATTGTCCAGCGCCCCGCCGCGCAGGAAATACTGGCGCACTGAAATCTATTATACCATTGAAATTACGATATAATATGGCATCAAAAGCCGGTACCGCGACGGAATCCCACACCCCCAGGAATCCCCGTGCAAAAGGAGCGTATTCTACAGTCCGCATGAGACCACCGCGCGCCCATGGGCAGCGCAAAGCCGCCCTCGGATCGGTCAACTTTCAGTGGAATGTCGCGTAGCGGGTGGCGCGCTTCAGCTTTCGCTCAGCGCGACCTTCATGTCCTTGACCTCATAGATCACCTCGCCATCGGCCTCTACAATGCCGTCTGCGACACCCATGGTCAGGCGGCGTGTCTGGATCGCCTTGGTGAAATCAATCTTGTAGGTCAGCATCTTACGGTCGGGGCGGACCATGCCTTTCAGTTTCACTTCGCCCACGCCCAGCGCATACCCGCGGCCCGTCCAGCCACGCCAGCCAAGGTTGAAACCGGTGAGTTGCCACAAACCATCAAGGCCAAGGCAGCCGGGCATGATTGGATTGCCGGGAAAATGGCAATCGAAGAACCATAAATCCGGCGAGATATCAAACTCAGCAAGCACATGTCCCTTGCCATGCGCCCCGCCATCACCGGAAATATCCGTGATCCGATCCATCATCAGCATGGGCGGTTCGGGCAATTGTGCATTGCCAGGGCCAAACAGCTCGCCGCGCGCGCATTTGAGCAAACCTTCCTTGTCAAAGCTCGATGGATAGTCCGACATGTTTTGTCCCGCCCCTATATATGCCATGTTTTTCTGCGACGCATCTAGCACTGGCATTTGCATCACTGCAAGGCCGTGCCAAGTGTCACAGTGCTGCTTTTCATTTGAAACATGGGGGGGTTGCACCCTATATTAAGCCCAGGCACGCAAGGACGGACCGAAATGACGACCGAAACGATGAAACGTAGCACCGAATGGCTGGCTGGCGCAGGCTTGCGTCCAACGCGGCAGCGCTTGGCCTTGGCAGAGCTTTTGGTGGGTGACGGACAGAACCGCCATGTCACAGCGGAAAGCCTGCACGCGGCAAGCGGCGCTGGAAAAGAAACTGTGTCTTTGGCCACGGTGTATAACACACTGCGCGCCTTTTGTGATGCAGGTCTGATCCGCGAAGTCATGGTGGACGGAACGAAGTCCTATTTTGATACGCGCACTGATGATCACCCGCATTTCTTCTGGGAAGATGATCGGGAGCTGACGGACGCACCGAAGGAGCAGCTCAAGATTTCTGGTCTGCCCGACGCGCCTCAGGGGACCGAGATTGCTAAAGTTGACGTCGTGATACGGCTGCGCAAAACCTGAACATTCTGAGATTGACGCACTGACCCATGGACCAGTTCGCAGTCATATGGTCCGCTGCACAATGCGGCTTTGATGGCTGGAATGAGATTTGGGGCGATCCTTGGCTCAGTGGCACGCTCCTCGTGCTGGGCTACGGCATAACCGGCTTTCTCCTGCTGAAGACCGCCACGCGACTGAACGGCCGGGAACGCGTGCTCTGGACGCTGGGCGGCGCGATCATGGTGTTTCAGGCATTCAACACGCCCCTCGACTTACATGCCTTCGTCTGGACATTTGGCAAATGCCTCGCCAAGGCACAGGGCTGGTACGAGATAAAAAGGCAGGTGCAAAGCGGCGTATTCATCGGCCTCCTGAGCGTGGCTGTCATCCTCATCCTGAGCTGTGCGGTTTTGTTCAGACGCAACATCGTGGGCAATCTGGTGCTGATCATCGGCATTGCCATCTCAACCGGCTTTACCGGTGTCAAAGGCATCAGCTTACACGGGCTTGCGGAATACTACAGCCGGCCGCTGGGCCCGTTCTTTGTCGCCGACTGGATCGAATTGGGTGGCATCTGCCTTGCTTTTCTGGCGGTGATGGGCCGCCGTTGGAAAATGCGTAAACAGCCCGCAAACACGTAGATCGCGCCGCAGTAACAGTGAAATTGCGATTATTTGACGATTGCTTCGCTGTCAAATGATGCTCGACTTGCGGGCCTCACATTTCATGGAAGCGTCGATCTTCACTCCCGAAGTCGGCACGTAGTAAATGGAGGAATTTATGCAAGTATCCAAACACAACGTCCTGGCCCTGTGCGTCGCAGTCTCTCTCGGCACGGCAGCCGCAGGCATCGCTCAAAGCGATGAACACAATGACGGGGCCGCCGCGAAATTTGGCGCAGCTCAGCTCAATAGCTGGAAAAAGGACCCCGCCACCCCGGCCAAAATCGCACGTGTGACACGCGCGAAAACCGACATGGCGGTGCAACTGAGCCTGTCCCCCGGCCAATACAGCTGGGCAGAGCTGGCCCAGATCGCAGCCGCGGGTTCTGATCAATCCGCGCAGATTGTGACCTTTATGAAAATAGAGGGCGCGCGTCCGATGGCCGCCGCGCATACCTCCCAAGGGGAACAGGCCCTTGCGGCAGGTCTGGGTGTCTCAGCCAAGGATTACACTTTGAACCAGCTTGCCAAGATGAAGTTCGGCAACGATTCCTGATCCCGATCACACCCGGGACCAGACATATGCCGGTGTTGCCATATCCTGAGCTTGGCAGCACCGGCATCCGTTGCGTGACAGGCAAACCAGAAACGCCAAGACCCTCGCCTGCACGGCTCAAAACGCGGTTCTGAGCATCTCAAAAAACCGCATCTCCCCCATGCTCACGCACAAATCATGATAGATTAACGCTGCCCTGAAACAAAACCAAAGGCAGGCATGCGCCTGCTCGAAAGTTGAACACATTTGAGAGTTTTTTTGGGGAGATTTTGATGTCTGAAGACAAATTCCAGCAAGCACCGGATGGGGAGGCGTGGCCCTCCATGGAAGATCTGAAATTCCTGGACAGTGATGGCGATCCCGGCGCCGCGCTGGGCATGTTCAGACTGCCGCATCCAATTCATGATTATGACGTGCCCCCAACGCACGAAATCTACGGGTCTGATCTTCTCGATCGCCATGAATGGCGGCGCAGCGTCTATGTCATCGATTTCCTTTGCGAATCCGATTGGAAGGCAAAGCTGATCCCCCTCATTGATGCCGAACATGCGAAAGTCGATTTCGAAGAGCAGACGAAAATCGTTGCCGACAAGCAGATGAAGGAGGAAGAAATCAACGAGCGTCGCGACGAGATCATTGGCGAAACCGTCGATTTCCTCGGGCTGTTTGAGAATTCACTGCACATAGATTCCCACTCCCATACGCTGAGCATCTTTCTTGCGCGCGTCATGATGCGCATCGGCTGGGAAGTGTCCATTTTCTTCAAGGAAAGATATGGGGCCATCAGACCTGTTGCGCGCGATGCGATCAATATCAAGCCGATCATTCGGACCCCTGCGCATCCCTCCTATCCAAGCGCGCATTCCACGCAAGCACATCTGGCAAAATACGCGCTTCACCATGTCTCTGACGGTCATTTCCCTCCGACCAGCAAACACGCCGAAAGGCTGGAGCAAATCGCGACCAGAGTGGCAGAAAACCGCGAATACGCCGGTGTTCACTTCGAAGCGGATTCGGCCATCGGCAGGCTGCTGGCGACCAACATCTGGGAAATCGCGATGGAGCAATACAGCATCAGCGACTTGGCCAAACAGGCGAGCCTCGAATGGGACAACCCGTCACTGTCCAGTCTAACCTTTACAAAGCGCCGTGACGCTTGAGCGAGACCTTGCGATGACCAACAGTATCGCTGAGCTACGCGCGATCTATGATGCAATGGACTGGCATGCAGAGGGCGAGCAATGGGCGGAGCGGTGGGGCGGCACGCAACAGCAGTGGGACCGCATGGTCCTGCCCCGGATTGCGCCCTACCTCGCGCCTGCGCGCCATATTCTGGAGCTGGGCGGTGGCATGGGCCGGTTTTCCAGCCACTTGGCACGCCAAGGGGAGCACCTGTGGATCACTGAGATAGCGACCCTCTGTCACACGCGCCTTGAGACAAAGTTCCGCGACATGCCCACGGTCACACCGCTTCTGACCAACGGCATTGCCTTGGACCGCGTCCCGCGCAACGCGGTGGACTTTGTCTTCAGCGTCTTTTCATTGGTCCATGCCGATCTGCCGACGCTCCGGGCCATGCTCGCGCACATCAAACCCCGGCTCAGGGCGGATGGGGTGATCTTCCTGCACCATTCCAACGCCGCCACGCTGGCTGGCGGATCGCATGAGGTGGACCGCAAGCTTGCGCGCTACCGCGCGCTGTCTGTCAGCGCAAAGGCGTTTCGTCAGATGGCTACGCGACTTGGTTTACGCTGTGTCTCACAGGAAGTCTTTGGATGGGACAAAGACAGTTTGCCGGGCGATTGCTTCAGCGCGTTGACGCTGCCCGGATCCCGTTGGGATCGCCCATATACATACACGCACACACGGAGATTTTGCGCGCAGGCGGCGACCACAGTCCCGCCGCGCACGGCCCGTCAAAAGCCACATAGGCATGAGGAATTACAATGTTGATTACCGTCACAGGCATCGAGGTCGTTCAGTCGATCCAGGATGCTGCAAATTCTGTCCCGCTGTTTGCGCTCAGGCCCACACTCGTCAGGATATATACAAGCGTGAGCAAGGTAGAGACGATTGCCAATATTTCCGCCGAAATTGAAATCCGACGCAAAGACGGCAGTCTGGCGCGCTATGGCACAAAATACCCGTTGCCTGTGAGCGGTTCGGGGGGGCTGCCCACTCAGTCTCAACGGCATTCCCTCAACCTGTCGCTGAACTTCGTGATCCCATCAGGTGAGCTGACCGAGGGAGAGATCGAAATCGCGCTCGCAAAAGCCTGGCCGACCACCGATCCGGGTAAGCCCGTTGAGATAGAATCCTCGCTGGATCGCAACGCCCCTTTGTTCACCGTTGAATCACCGACATCACTCAGATGCCACGTTATTGGCCTGACAACCTTTGATGACGTTACGCGCCTGCCAAATGAAGACAGCGTTCTTCGGATCAAACGGGAGCTTTCCGAAATCCTGCCGGTGTCAAATCTCCACTTTTCATCCGAAACCAAAGAGGTCCCGCCAGAGGCAAATCCGCCATACAGTTCTGAAAGGACCGAGGACGGGCGCGATCTTGAATGGGAGCGCAAGCATAACATTATCTGCGCCTGCCTGATGGCCAGCCGGGTATGCGATCTTGAAAACGGGCGCGACCCCCGAACCATTTACTACGGGATGGTTGCTGATGATGGCTCGCTGCGGGACGCGGCGGTCTCGAATGTCGGGAAAAAAGCCCGTCCTTCCATTGCCTCAGCCGGACCGCACGGCCAGCAGGCCCACACTTATGCGGTACATGAGATCGGACATGTCATGACCTGCCTGCATCCGGGCCATCCGGTCGGCACGCAAGTGAAAAATGATGCCGACTTTCCTGCGTCTTACAAAGGGCGCATCTCGGACGAGACCGATGAGCATTTTGGCTGGCGCGCAGGCGCCCAGGGCTCTCTGGGCGAACACTTGAGCTATACCGACACGTTTGACTTCATGTCCTACGCCACGAAAACCGGGATCAGCGCCATCAATTATAGAAAAGTAGCTCAAGGGCTGCGCGATATCGAAGCATTTCAGCCCGAGACCAAGGAAAACGGTTTCGTTGCCGTGATCGGTGTCTATGACAAAGGCAAGGGCACGATCTCTGGCGAGATCAGGCATATCTACAAGACAAAATACAGCATTCCGAAAGGCGAACAGAGTGACAAAGATGTTGTCATCCGGGTCCATCGCAAGAATGCGAAACCACAAGACTTCAACATTGATCTGAAATTTGAGAATTCGGCCCTGTCGCCCAATAGCGGCCCGTTTCAGATCACGGTGCCCTACAAGGACGACATCACCAAATTCGAACTTATCATCAAACGCAGCCCGAAAGACGAAAAAACCTACAGCTATATTCGGGAGGCGATACGAAGCTGCTAATCTGACGTTAACTGCTCCGCCAGCGCAGCAATATGCGCGGGGCGGGTTCCGCAACACCCGCCCACGGCGTCCAACCGGTATGTGTCGACCCACTTCGCTGCGATTGTCGCATAGTCCTGTGCACCCAGCGCGGTTTCAAAAAACCAATCTGAATCACCTGACAACCCGGTCTCTGCGTAGGCCGCAATTGGTCCGTCCCAAAGCTGCGTCAATGCCGACAGTGCGGACGGGACGACGTCAACCTTCGTGTGCATGACGGCGATCAGCTCAACAGGATAGGAGGCCAAAGCCCGCACGAGGTCTGCGAAAATCGTGCTCGACACCTCTCTGTATTTTCCGGGCGCTCTGAATCCCATGACCTGCGCGTCCGGGCCAATCATCGCGCTCACCCCCGACCAGACAGGCAAGCCCACCGAACAAGCCGCGTCCAGCAGACAGGTCGCGCTTTGCTCTTCCAAAAGCATCTCCGCAAGGATCAGGTCCGCACCATTGTCTTTGAGGATCTCGGCCTGCAATTTGTAATTCTGATACGCTGCCCGCCCAACCGCCAGCCGGTCCGGCGCGTCCATCGGCGGAATGGTGGAGAGTGAACCGGCAACCCAAGCCTGTCGAGGCCCCCCCTCATCGACCGCCGCGCGGGCAAGCTGCGTTGCACGTGCATTGGCCTTGTCAAACACATCGCCAAAACCGGCATGTTCAAGATTGTGCCGTGAGAGCGAAAACGTGTTCGCCGTGATAACCTCCGCACCTGAAGCAATGTAATCGCGGTGAATGCCCGCGACCAGCTCTGCGTCTTCAAGATGCGCCAACGCGCTCCAGACCGATGGGTGCAAAGGGTAGCCGCGCGCCTTGATCTCGCTCCCGATCCCGCCATCCAGAAGCAGGGGCCGGGTGGCCTTAAGCCGTTTGGCAAGTGTCACGCCCGCGCGCCAGCGGCCAGCAGGCCATCCAGAAACATCGCACGATCTTCGGGCCGTTTGAGAGGATAGGAATTCACAAAAGCACTGGCCGAGAAATCAGGCTCAAGTTGCTCAAGCTGTTCGATATAGCCCCGCGCCTCCTCCGGACGTCGCAGATGGCCGAGCGAGACCAGCAATTGCTTGATACCATTTGAGAAACTCGGATTCGACGCCGCCATGATGCGCCCCCAGCGCGCGGCGTCTTCAAAATTACGGTCGATGAGGTTCAGAATGCACCAGGCAGATGAATACATGAAGCGATACTGTGCTTCCAGATCGCTGATCTTCGACGACATCTCCAGATCTCTGCGCGCCGCTGCAGCATCACCGGAATAGGCATGATAGACGGCCCGCATCATCCGCACGAATGGCGAATGCGGATTACAGGCCGATGCGCGCGCGAACAGGTCGGAAGCCGCATCGAACCGCGTGAAGCAAAACACCTCCATATGGCCGTAGATCGCCAAACTGGTGGCGTCCTCCGGGTCGAGATATGTCGCGCGCTTTGCCAAAGCATGGATGTCTTCGCGCTGCACATCGCCCCATCCCTGACCATAGCAGAAAATCATCCAAAGCGCCTTGCAGGAATACTGAAAGGCAAAATTCGGCGTGGCTTTCTCCGCCAGCGCAAACAGTCTTTTCGCTCTCTCATAGCTCTCCAGCGTCATGTCCTGCACACCGTAAAGCGCCACCAGCACGCTTTCGCGCGCGGTCATGGCGGCATCCGGCTTCAACAGCGAGTCCCTGACAATCGAGGTCCGAAGCCGCTCTTCCGTCCGCGCAGCCGCCTTGTGGATGATCAATTCAGAAATAACGCCCTCTGCCGTCAGCTCGTCTTCAAACACCTCAGAAAACGCGATCTTGCCGGAGCTGACCTCCACGACATCAAGGCTGACCCGCAAACTCGACGCATTTCGCCGAACCCGCCCTTCGATCACAAAATGCGTCGATGGGGTGTCCGCGTCAGATGGGTCAACCGTCGGCCTATGCCGAGGCCGCGAGATGTCGATCCAGCGAAAACAAGACAAGGCCCCCAAAAGCTGCTCGACAAACTCAGTCGCGAGCCGCCCGGCTTCAACATCATTATTGTCGACGTTCAGCATGCTGGAGCAGATCGCGATCTGTGGCGTCTCAACCGCCTCGACAGGTGGGGCCTCCACAAGCTCCGGAAGCGTCAACTCAGAACCATCCGCTGGCGTTTTGATGCTTTGATACAGCGCCGCGGTTCTCGCATCTGGCTCAGCGTCATACTCCGCTTCCAATATTTCGCAGCACGCAGCGTATTGGCGCAGGGCCAAGCCGCGATTTCCTTCCCGCACATAGACTTCCATCAAAACGCGATGCGCTTCTTCATCACCGGGCTCAATGCGCAAGACGGCCCGCCCGAATACCCGCGCCCGGCGCAGCTCACCTGCTTCAAACGCGTCGCGCATCAACTCTGATAATGCGTCCCGGCAGGCCTCTTTGATCCGCTCATATTGGCGCGCCATCCAATCATCATAGTAATCCTCATTGATCGACTGCAGCGGCGCAAACCCTGCCTCGACAATCTCCGCCGCCCGCTCATGGTCGGCTTTTTGCTCGGATTTCATCAAATCGAGGCAATTCAGAACGTCTATTTCAACCAGATGTTCCGCCAGTTTTACGGTTGTCCTGTCAGTCACCAGCGGGCAGTTCTCTCCCAGGTTCAGCGTGCGGCGCACCTCGCTGAGAACCTGACGCAAGCTGCCCTGTGCCTGTTGTTGCGACCGGGTTCCCCACAAGATCCCCAAGAGCCGTTCGCGCGTACACACAAAATTTGGAGACAGCGCCAGAATGCATAAAAGAGCGACGGATTTCCGTCCGAGCGTGTCGAATTCATCGCCATCGGATGCAGTAATAGAAGGCCGGCCCAAAAACCGAACAATTACTTTTGACATTCGCCTCCCCGGGGCCCGAAAATGAGCCAATGTACCAAAAAGCTATTGCGACACTCTCACTGCCGCAATATTTTGCTGAACGTATTTCGTCTTTCAATCACTTGAATTTACACTATAGCAGAGTTGCAATGATAGAGCGAGCCACTCACGACCAAGACTATTGGGAGGCGCTCAATCCACAGGCCCATATCACCGAAAACCCATGGCCCAGCACCTTTGCTGAGCCGCTCTGGTCTGACAAAACCACCGGCACCCTGCGCGCCGCGCTCCGCGCAGAAGGCTATGCAAAAGGACCGGTTTTTTGTGAGCCGTCCGACATTGACCCCCTGATTGCCATCATCCTCAATGTCGTGCGCGCCGGGCACCGCCCTGCTTGCGCCTTGGTCTATGATGAGTTCTATGCGTTCTTTCAAAAGATCGGCGTGCATATTGAACGGGTGTTTCAAAGCGACGTGTTGGTCGTGCCGGATGAATTCGACGTCCATTATGTTCCAAATCACAATGATGCTGCGGGCAGCAAACCCCACCGCGACAATATTGATGCCGCCAATTACATGGATGCCGACAATCTGCCGGGTCTTCTCAATGTCTGGGTGCCACTGACCGATGCGACACCGCTCAACTCCTGCATCTATGTCCTGCCCGCCGACCGGGACCCGCTCTTCAAACAGGCTGTCGGCGGCCGCATCGTTCACTGGCAGCCCGATGACAGCAGCGTTCAGGCCATCCGCGCAGTGCCAGCCAATGCAGGCTCGATGCTCTTCTGGGCACCGTCCTTGCTGCATTGGGGCAGCCGTGGCAGCGCGCAGGCGCATGTCCCCCGAATAAGTGTTGCGTGCTATTTTCAATCCGCCGGAACGCGAAAATTCCACTCCACTGCAATGCCGATGCAAGGCACCCTGCCTTTCTCGAAACGGATCGAGCTGATCAACAAAGTGATCAAGACCTAAGCCAGAGAGCACGCGTCACGGCACCGACAGGTACGGCGACCACGCCACCGCTTGCACCTTCCACGGCTGCGCATCATCCGCCCAACTCGTGCCCATTGATAGATATGGCGATCCCTGAAGGACTCGAACCCTCAACCTGCTGATTAGAAGTCAGCTGCTCTATCCAGTTGAGCTAAGGGACCGCTAGGGGTCGTTTTGCGGCGCATATTCGCCAAACGCAACCCTTTCCTTTTGCACGCACCCTGCCTAAACATGAACGTAGTTCAAAATTTCGAGGCATGCATGGCCGGCAAGGTTCAGGAAAAACGCGACAAGCTGCGCAAAAAGCTGATTGATCTGGGTGAAAAACGCATCACGGAGGGCGGGATCGAACAGATCCGGGCGCGGGATCTGGCGAAAGATGCAGGCTGTGCTGTCGGCGCGATCTACAATGTCTTTGGCGACCTCAATGACCTTGTCATGGCCGTAAACGGGCGGACGTTCAAACGGCTGGGCACGCATGTCATGGAGGCGGTCAGTGCCAATCCCAGCGAAGACGCGGTTGAGACGCTGATCCGCATGGCGCATGCCTATCTCGACTTCGCGATCCACAACACCCATGCGTGGCGCACGCTGTTTGATCTGGAAATGTCCACCGATCAGGACGTGCCGGAATGGTATCTGGCGGAACTGGAGCAACTGCTGGCTCTGATCGCGAAACCTTTGATGCAGAATTTCCCCGATATGGACCGCGAAGACATCATGTTGATGACTCGCGGGCTGTTCTCTTCCATCCATGGAATCGTTCTTCTGGGCCTTGAAAAGCGCATTTCCGCTGTTCCAACCGATCAATTGGAAAGAATGATTGCATTAATTCTCAGCAACTTAGCCTCTGAATCTCCAATTTTCTGAACATTGTTCAACTTTTTTCTTGAACGCCGTTCAGGAATCAGTATGTTGAATTCATGAACAGCGTTCACGAAACGCAAAACTGGAGAACACCACATGTTTGGAACACTGAGAACTCTGATGGTTGGCGCGAATGCCCGGGCGGAAGAGCGGGTGCGCGATACATATGCGATCGAGTTGATCGAACAGAAAATCCGCGAAGCCACGGCCTCGCTGCAAGCAGCCAAAGGCACGCTCGCCTCCCTGATCCAGCGCCACCGCGCGGAGCAAAAGCAAGTGCAGGCGGTTGAAAACCGGATTGCCGATCTGACCAAACGGGCAGAGGCCGCTTTAAAAGATGACAACGAAATCATGGCTGCAGAAGCCGCCAATGCGATTGCCACCCTTGAAAACGAGCTGGAGGGGCGCAGGCAAACCGTCGCCCGGCTGGACCAACGCATAGCACAGCTGCGCCACTCGGTCGAAACGGGTCACCGCCAGATCGTCGATCTGAAACAGGGCCTCGTCTCTGCCCGCGCCGTGCGGCACGAGCAAAACATCCAATCGAAGCTCAACACCACAATCAAATCCGGCTCCGCCGTGCAGGAAGCCGAAGAGCTGATCGCACAGGTCATGGGGCGCGAGGACCCGTTTGAGCAGGCCCAGATCCTCAGCGATATCGACCGCGGCCTCAGCCAGGACACGCTGGCCGACCGGATGTCGGATGCAGGCTATGGCGATGCCACACGCACCACCGGCGCGGATGTCCTGAAGCGTCTGAAATCAAAGAAATAACCTATCAAAACACTCCAACTCGGAAGGAATACACACATGTTTGGAACAGATACAAAAAATGACAACGCCCTGATTATGCTGGTTAATCTGGCTGGTTCTTTCATCGCCTTGGGCATGCTCGCCCTCTCGCTCTACATGTCACCTGATGTGCCGCTCGCCACCAAAGGCTACTGGGCCATCGCCGTCCTGATGCTCTGCGTCAGCCTGATCAACTTCGTCAAATACCGCTTTGATGAGCGCATCGCCTCCGACCGCATCCAGCGGATCGAACAGGCCCGCAACGAAAAGCTGCTCGAGGATTTCGTCAGCACCGACAAAGCGGCTTAACCCCAGTCTTAACGAGTTGCCTTGTTTCTTAATGAGTAATGCTGCCCTCCTGTCCCTCCCCCAAATTGGGCAGCATCCCGCGCCCCGGCCCTCCCCCGCCGGGGCGCAGTTTTACTTGAAAAACGTCACCGACCCCGCCACGCTCACCGGCAACCACAAAAAACCGGCAACCAAAAAAGAAGAAGACCCTATGCGCCGCATCGCTGCCATCATCGCCGGACAATGCCTCGCCCTGTTCGCGCAATTCATCACCGCCGCGCGCGCGGATTGGCGCGGGATCGAACCGGTCAACCGCCAGCGCATCTACTTCGCCAATCACACATCAAACGCAGACCTGCCAATCGTCTGGACGGTCCTGCCCCCTGCCCTCCGGCGCGTCACACGGCCCGTCGCCGCCGCAGATTACTGGCTGAAAACCAAAGCCCGCGCCTTTATCGGCCCGGAAGTCTTTCGCGCGGTCCTGATTGATCGCCGCACCGACCACCAGACCGAAGACCCGATTGCCAAGATCGTCGCTGCACTGGATGAAGGGTCCTCCATCATCATCTTCCCCGAAGGCGGTCGCAACCGCTCCGACGACCCGCTGATGCCCTTCAAAGCCGGGCTCTACAACATCGCTCAGCACCGCCCCGATGTCGATCTGGTTCCCACATGGATCGACAATATCGCCTCTGTCATGCCCTCGGGGGAGGTCATCCCGGTCCCGCTCGGCTGCACTGTGATCTTCGGCCAACCGCTCCATGTTACCGAAGAAGAAAGCAAAGACGCATTCCTCACCCGCGCCTCTGACGCGCTCAAGGCCTTGCGCCCTCACCGGGAGGGCGCGGCATGATGCCTGACATGCCATCGGAAACGTCGAGCTCCATTTTTGTGCTGTTCGGTGCGGCCTGTCTGCTGCTGATCATTGCCACAATCGGCGGTGAGTTTCTGCGCAGACGCATTTCGCCAACAGGCACTCATCCGACAGTGGAAACCTATGTCACGCGGCTGCATTCATGGTGGGCGATGGTGTTTCTGCTCTCCATCGCGTTGCTGGTCGGACCCGCGGGCGTCACGCTCTTATTCGCCTTCGCCAGCTTCGCCGCGCTTCGCGAATTCCTGACGCTGACGCGCAAAACCAAGGCCGATCACTGGGCTCTGATCGCGGCCTTCTACGTCGTCTTCCCGTTGCAATTCCTCTTCGTCTGGTGGGGCAATACGGCGCTGTTTTCGATCTTTATCCCGGTCTACGCTTTCCTCGTCCTGCCGATCCTGTCCGTGCTCCGAGGCGCAGGAAACAACTTCCTTTCCCGCATCTCCGAGACCCAGTGGGGGCTGATGATTTGCGTCTTCTGCGTCAGCCATGTCCCCGCCCTCGTAACCCTTGATATTGAGGGATCAACGGGGCGCTCCGTGCTGCTGATCGCCTTCCTCGTCCTCGTGGTGCAATTGGGCGATCTGGCGGAGTACTATACCGGGCGGCGCATCGGCAAAACGCGCATCGCCAAATCCGTTTCTCCGAAAACCCGGCAGGGCGTCATCTGCGGCGCAGCCTTCGCCGCCTTCAACGGAGGGGTTTTGTTCTGGATCACGCCCTTCGCGCCATGGGAAGCCGCGCTAATCGCCGTGACAATCTACCTCGTGGGCGTCGGGGGCTCACTGGTTTTGGCCGCGATCAAAGCCGACCGCGGCGTCAAGAACTGGGGCCATCTGATCCCCGGCCAAGGCGGCTTTGTCGATCAGATGGACAGCGTGGTTTTTGCGGCCCCGATCTTCTATCACCTCGCCCGTTTCTTCTATGCCAGTTGAACGTATAGGCCTGCTGCCCGCCGCCGTGACATGCGCCTGCGGCGGCCTCATGCTGGTCTTTGGCGGCATGGTGATGGAAGCCTTTGGCTGCTGGTCCGGTTGTGACATCGCAGAGATCATGTCCCTCTCCTTCCTGCTCCTGCCCGGACTTCTCTTTGCGGGAATGGGCGTGCTCTCGCTGCGTTGGAGTTTTCGCTCTGTCATGCCCGCCAAATGGGTGAGCATTCTTTACGCGGCGCTTGGCATCATCGCAGCAGGTGGCACGGTATTCGCGCTGAGTTTCGCGGAATCCGACCCGTTCGAATACATAGCCCCAGCCCTTGGTGCAGCCTTAGCCGCTATGGAATTTCGGATTGCCTGGCAAATCCTGCGCCAGAGTCAGTGAGTCCAGACCGACCGCCGATTGGTCGCGAAATTCTCGCCGTACCCACCGGGGCGGATCACCGGTTTCCGCCTCTTGGGATCTGTGACAACCGCATCGATGCCCTTAACCTTTGCGTAATCCAGCGCCGCCTCTTTGCTTTCAAAACTCAGGCGCACCTGCGCCTGCGTATCTGACGAAGACGTCCAGCCCATCAAAGGGTCCACATCGCGACCCGTCTCATTGACAAATTCGAGCACCCAGGACTTGGTCTTTGCCTGTCCTGACGACATCGCGGTTCTGGCTGGCTGGTAGATACGCGCACGCATAATCTCATCCCGTTGCTAGGCTTCACTTCATTACCGCAGGCACGCCCCCGCAGACAAGACCGCAAATAGCGACAAATCAACCGGGTTGTGAGGCTCAGGCAGCCTCCGTCTCTTCAAGAAACCGCATCACGTCGGCCTCCAGCGCGTCCCAATCCGTAAAGGCATGATCGCCCTCTGCCACATCATAGGCCCGCCCGCGCATCACCACATGGCGCAAGACTTGCGTTGCGTAATAGTCATACCGTCCAATCCGCACAGCGCCCGCGACCAGTGCGACAGCATCCGGCTCCAGGCCTGTGCGCATCAGCATCTCCGCCACGTAGTCCTGCGCCTCTGCATGCCCTTCCTCAAAGGCCGCACTCAGACTGACAGACAGCAACATGCACCGCCGCTGCGCCAGCGCCAGCACACTTCCCGACAAGAACACTTCGAAATTCTTCGGATGCCGACGTTCGTGCACGGGGGCGGCAAGGATCACCTGATCAACGCCGTCAAAAGGCACCGTCGCCAGCCTGTCGCCAACATCGACAAGCCTCACATCATGGCCAAGCCCCGTCAGCCGGTCGTGCAGAAATCTGGCGATCTTGCCGGTCTGTCCTTCAATCGTCGCATAGGCAATGAGAATGGTCATCTGAGACACTCCTTCTGCAGGTCTGACGTCAGATTACGGCAGCGCAGACAGGTCGGCCTTGTCCCAGATCAAATGAGACGCAACGCCTCCTGACATCTGCTGTCATCAGACCCGCTTGCCCCTTGAAGACCCCGCTTCTTACATCATCTATGTTGGACCAAAGGGGATTCGCCACATGCACAACAATTCGCCCGAAGCCATGCCAGAGCAGTTGCCGATCCTGAGCCACCCGGCCTCGGACGTCAAATCGCGCGACAAGATGGAAGGCGGCATACAGTTCAAATTGCATACGGAATTTGATCCCGCAGGCGACCAGCCGACAGCGATTGCAGAGCTGAAAGAAGGCGTGCTGAGCGGCGAACGCGATCAGGTCCTGCTTGGCGCCACCGGCACCGGCAAGACCTTCACCATGGCCAAGCTGATCGAAGAAACGCAGCGCCCCGCGATCATCCTCGCCCCCAACAAAACCCTGGCCGCTCAGCTTTACGGCGAATTCAAAGGCTTCTTCCCCGACAACGCAGTCGAATACTTTGTTTCCTACTACGACTATTACCAGCCCGAAGCCTATGTCGCCCGCTCCGACACATACATCGAAAAAGAAAGTCAGATTAACGAACAAATCGACCGCATGCGCCACTCCGCCACCCGCGCGCTTCTCGAACGCGACGACGTCATCATCGTCGCATCGGTCAGCTGCATCTACGGCATCGGCTCGGTGGAAACCTACGGCGCAATGACCCAAGACTTGCATGCAGGCTCGGAATACGAACAGCGCAAAGTCATCGCCGATCTCGTCGCCCAGCAATACCGCCGCAATGACCAAGCCTTCCAGCGCGGCACCTTCCGCGTGCGCGGTGACAGCCTCGAAGTCTGGCCCGCCCACCTCGACGACCGCGCATGGCGGCTCTCCTTCTTCGGCGAAGAACTGGAAACCATCGTCGAATTCGACCCCCTCACAGGCCAGAAAACCGACACGTTCGAGCGCGTCCGCATCTACGCCAACTCCCACTACGTCACGCCGCGCCCGACCATGCAGCAGGCCATCAAAGGCATCAAAAACGAGCTGGCGCAGCGCCTGCCCCAGCTCGTCGATGACGGCAAACTGCTGGAGGCCCAACGGCTTGAACAGCGCACGAATTTCGACCTCGAAATGCTGGAAGCCACCGGCGTCTGCAACGGCATCGAAAACTACTCCCGCTACCTCACCGGCCGCGCCCCGGGGGAGCCGCCGCCCACCCTGTTCGAATTCATCCCCGACAACGCCATCGTCTTCGCCGATGAATCCCACGTCTCCGTCCCCCAAATCGGCGGCATGTACCGGGGCGACTATCGGCGCAAATTTACGCTGGCGGAGCACGGCTTCCGCCTGCCGTCGTGCATGGACAACCGCCCCCTCAAATTCGAGGAATGGGACGCCATGCGCCCGCAATCCGTCTTCGTCTCCGCCACGCCCGCCGCGTGGGAGATCGAGCAGACAGGCGGCGTCTTTGTCGAACAGGTCATCCGCCCCACCGGGCTGCTTGATCCGGTGATCGAGATCCGCCCCGTCGACACGCAAGTCGATGATGTCATGGACGAAATCCGCCGCATGTCCGAACAGGGCTACCGCACGCTGGTCACGACCTTGACCAAACGTATGGCCGAAGACCTGACCGAATATCTGCATGAAAACGGCATCAAGGTCCGCTACATGCATTCCGACATTGATACCATTGAACGCATCGAAATCCTCCGCGACCTGCGCCTTGGCGCCTTCGACGTGCTGATCGGCATCAACCTGCTGCGCGAAGGCCTCGACATCCCCGAATGCGGCCTCGTCGCCATCCTCGACGCGGATAAAGAAGGCTTCCTGCGCTCCGAGACCTCGCTCATTCAGACCGTCGGCCGCGCCGCCCGCAACGCCGATGGCCGCGTCATCATGTATGCCGACAAAATCACCGGCTCCATGCAGCGCGCGATAGACGAGACCGAACGCCGCCGCGCCAAACAGATCGCCTATAACGAGGAACACGGCATCACGCCGGAGACGGTGAAAAAGAACGTCGAGGACGTCCTCGCCGGCCTCTACAAAGGCGACGTCGACATGAACCGCGTCACCGCAACCATCGAGCAACCCCTCGCCGGAGCCAACCTCCAAGCCGTCCTTGATGGGCTACGCTCCGACATGCGCAAAGCCGCCGAGAACCTAGAATTCGAAGAAGCCGCCCGCCTCCGCGACGAGGTCAAACGCCTGGAAACCGTCGATCTCGTTGTGTCCGATGACCCACTGGCGCGGCAATACGCGGTGGAGAAAGCCGTCAACGATCAAAAGAAAATGGCGGGCCGAAGCACCGCTGGTAGGCCGGGTCAGAGAGGTGGTGTGAAGCGGAAGGGGCGTGGTACATAATTCGTTAACCTACGTCAGAGATGATCGTGAAAATGGGATTCCCTTCAGAGCAAAGCGCCACTAAGATACTCTTAGGAGAACGATTTGGCACTTGATCTAACAATACTTGGTGAGGGCGTGTATTCGCCACGAGAGGCGGCTCGCCTAATAGGGAGTACGCCCAGAGAAGTGTTGCGTTGGACGCGCGGCAGCGGACCTAATGAACCTCTTTGGAATGCCTACTATCAAGCAATCGACGATGCGTCAGAACTAAGTTTTGCAGACCTTATAGAATTGCGAGTGGTAAAGGCATTTCGTCATGCTGGTCTTTCACTACAAAGCATTCGCTTTGCCATCGATTTTGCTCAAGAAAAATTCAATGTGGAACGCCCGCTGTCTTCATTGGGTTTCAAAACTGACGGCGAAGAAATATTGACAGACGCACTAGAAAAGGACGGGGAGTACGTCAGCCTATCGAAGAAACGGGCCGGGCAAAAAGTGTTCTCCGAAATAGTGAAGCAGTCGCTTGTAGACCTCGAATACGAAGATAATCACGTTGCTCGATGGCGTCCAAATTTTGCTTCGGGTGTTGTAATTGATCCACGCCGATATTTCGGTGACCCGCTTCTCGATGAGTTTGGGATTTCCACGCGAACTCTCTTTAGCGAGTTCAGTGAATTTGAGAATGTTTCGTATCTTTCAAAGATATATGAGATACCAGAATCCAGCATTGAGAATGCAATCCATTTCGAACAAGCTTTAGACAAACATTCAGAAAGCGTTGATGGTAAAGGTCCTATTTGACCACAATATGCCACCCGCGCTGGCACGTGGATTGCACCAAATCATTCAGCTCGATGGGCATGAAGCCCACGCGCTAAGAGACAAATTCTCCAGAGATATAACAGACATTGCTTACTTCGATGCACTTGGACGAGAGAAGGGCTGGATAGTCATTTCAAAGGACTTAAAGAACTCAAAGAAGAAGGTCGAGCGCGCTGCAATACTTAGAAATAAGCTAGTTGCCTTCTACCTGTCTCCGGCGCTCCAAAAAAAGCACATTGGCGCTCAAGCTGCGGCGATCCTCTGGCATTGGGAGAGCATTGTTACCTATGCGCAGATGACCGAGAGTGGTCTTTTTCAATTGCCCGAGAACAAAGGAAAGTTCCGCGCGCTATAAAGCGTCGCCGTTCTTGACCGCCTTTCCCCAATAATTAAATCGACTATCCGCACCGCTATCCGCCTCGCAGCGCAATTTGTCTTCCCAAAACCCAGCGCTGCTACATCCTGTAATAGCAATACTCCAACGATTGCCACCTCTATCAGCAGTCGTTTTCTCCTTTAATCAAAGCCCAGAGGACACATCCGGAGCCCCATTCCAACGCCCCAAATTGGCAGGTTAAAAAATTCCTAAAAACTCCGATACACACATAAAATCAACAGCTTACAAAAATCCCCGCATGCGGGGAGTACGGGGCTGCTGCCGGACCTAGCGCCAAGGCCGCTCCACTTCCATCACCCCGTGATCGATATTCGGAATCTCTCCGAAATGGTCGATCAGAAAGGGAAAGTAGTGCTCGATCTCAGCGATCTGCTCCTCGGAGAGCCACTGTTTCTTATGCGGCGTGCGGCTGTCGTTGAAGTCATGAACCGTGCGCAAATAGAACGGACGGAGGGTGTTGACGATGTTGCCGGGGTGCCGGTCGGCGATGGCAAGATGAGACACCAGAAACGGGTTTTTTGATGTATTCGGCGGGGCCACGAGCGTAAGGCCAAGATTCACGAAAGGCGAGTTTTTCGGCGACAGGTTCTTCAACGCCCCGTCCTGTACCAACAGGGAATAGCCTCGCATGAAGGACAGGAACCGCCCGTCATCCGCATCGTAATCCGTGGCGGCAAGCTTCGCGGCTTCGGTCTTGCAGATCTCGACGAAATCAGCGCTGACCGCATCATCGTCGTCCAGAACAACCTGCGCCACATAGGGATGGCTTGCGTAATTGTTCCGCACGTAGTTGCGAAACAGACGTCCCGCCTTGAAGGCGCCGTGTTCGAGAATTTTCGTGCGCTCCGGTCCGATGAATGCGTGGCACAAGGACAGCAGCTCGTCCTTCTGATCTTGCGGCATAATGTCGGAGATCAGGATCAGGACGTCAAAATCATCATCCGTCTGATCGGCAATGCTAGGCAAGGTGATCTTCTTGAACAGATCAAACCGGTAATCCATCCGTTCTTTGGCAAAGAGCAGCCCTGCATCCTTACTCGCATCAGACTTCCAGCCAGACTTGCCCAGATAGGAGAAGCGAATTTCGAAGAGAAGTTTCAACGTGGTATATCCAACAAGGCTTCCAGACGGATCACTTGCTTTCCTGTGTCCGGCCCAAAGGCTCAGCGCATCTGATCGCCTGTTTGCAGCTAACACTCCCGCACGGGCTGAGCAACGTCCGCAGGGAAACCCCGCTGGTCTTTGCAAGAACTGAGGCCGCAAGATGACACTGCACCTCAGCGTACTATGTCTGGATGATGCGCATTTTGTTCCTCATCGCCTGCTTGTTTCCCTTTCACGCCCAAGCCTGGACCTTCACGCCCGGCCTGATCTGCCGCTTGGCGCATACAACACCTGACGCGCAGATTGAGCTGACTTTTGATCCCAGCGCACCGCTCTATTCTGTGACCGTGAAGCGGGAGGCGGTGTTGCCTCGGGTCGACGTCTTCTCGATGCAATTCATCGGGCCGGAGGGGCGGATTATTGCGACGGACCGGCACAGTTTCGGGGCGGATGGCAGATCGGTGACGGCGGAGGACACGGGCTTTGGCAATGTGCTCGACGGATTGCAATTCAACACCCGTGCGGAAGCCATTTTAGGAGACACGGTGATTTCTTTCCCGCTGGACGGTGCGGCAGAACCCACGGCGCTGTTTCGGCAATGCGCGCAGCTGCCGGTTGCCTGAGGCGCTGCCCTGAGGGCGATCAGCCTGCGCCCTCATAGACTTCCAGATGGCTGGGCACGCCGCCATTGCCCATGATCCGAACAAGCACGAATTTCACTTGGCCCGACAAGACAGCATCCACGATGTATTGCTGTGCGCCCGGTCCGCGGCGGTAAAGCTCGCTGATCCCTGCCCGCATCTGTTTGTTGGCGAAATAGGGATCGCTTTCATCACCCCCGTGGCGGATGCCGAAGCGATGAAAATTGGCGCGATCCTGTTGCAAGACCGCGCCGAATGTTCCGAGCCGCACGCCCCGCGAATTGGTGAAATCTTCCCCAGCGAGCGTCGTGTAATATTGCGCCAGCACCTGCTGGGCCTGCGCGGTGAGCGGTGTGACAGCGATAGCTGCGGCGATCAGAACGGCGGGAAGACGGGGCATGGCGCACTCTTTGCTATGGAACAGATAGCCCAAGCCTAGAGCGGGTTTCACATTGTCTCAACACCTGCCACCATTTGTTCAGAAATCAAAGATCTCACCCAAAAGGTCGCCGACGCCGCCCTTTTTCTTTTTTCGGCGATAATCATGGTCGCGGTCCTGTCCACGATGATCTCCGGCGAAGCCACGTTGCGGTTGCGGTGCGGGCGGCGGGCTCATGGCGCTGCTACGCTCGATGATCTTGTCCAGTTCACCCCGGTCGAGCCAGACACCACGGCAAGTCGGGCAATAATCAATCTCCACCCCGCTGCGGTCCGTCATTACCAAAGTCGCGCCATCCACCGGGCATTGCATCATGTCTCTCCTTGCTGGGTCAAACTGTGATTTCAATATGGGAACCAATTCGCGCAGATCAAGTTGGCCAAAACCGCGCAGGGGAGGATGAACATTTGGTGAAGAAATGTGAAAAACGTTTTATATCAAATTGTTGTATAATTCCCCGCATGCGGGGCGGGTGCCAAACACCCCCCAACTCCGCCACAATTGTTTCCAAATTGCGCCTAATTCAACTGGTATGGAGTTTGGGATTTTTTCAAACTTATGAGGCGCGTGATGAATAAACGCCTGGCAATTGAAGAATATGGCTATCAGGATTTTCTGCTGATCAAAGCCCCCCAATCTGAGGTCATCGACGCGGTCTGTGCCGTGACGCTTGAGACCGACATGCAGCCCGAGGCGCAGCCCGCTCCCTCTTCGCGGGCGGGCGGGATGATGAAGGCCCTGCTGAAGCGCATGCCGCTCAGCAAAGCGCTGCGCAAAGCTGAGGAGATCGATCCAGAGCAGGCACCGAACGGTGAGACCCAAAAGCCCTTCACCCTGCATCGCGGTGACGCCGCCCTGCTCGCTGATTTGCTCACAACTGAGCGCGGGCCATCCTATCTGGACAAAAGCCAGCCGCATGAACGCATGGCGTATTTCGATGATGTCCGCGTCTCGGCCATTGATGGTTCAGATTGGGTCCTCGTTGAGTATCGTGAATTCGTCTCCGGCATCAGCCTGTTGGGCTACGGGCTGAGCACCAAACTTCAGGGCCGTGACGTCCTGTATTTCCGCCGCTCCGGCGATCTGATCAGCGAATATCACAACGATTTCCACGTCTATCAGGACGGCGAAACCCTGCGCCGCGTCTTGTGCCACAGCACATGGCCTGAAGGCGACATCCAGCAGGAATGGTGGGAAAACACGCTCGACGGTCAGATGACGACCTATGAGCCGGACGATCTGTATCAGAATGCGGGGGAGATGGACCTACTGGACAATGCCATGCTTGAGAGCATCTTGGCCAAGCTGGAGTTATCCTCGCAGAAACTGTTTTCGCGCGTTTTGACACGTGATCCTGTGCTGATCTCTCGCAGACCCGGTGGGGAGCCGCTGAGCCGCCTTGACTGATCTCAACCTACCACAGCACTCAAGCGGCGCATTGCCGCTTGATGCCTTTCTTCAGGCCTTTGACGCGCTGCCCTTCGGCGCCTCGGAGGGTGTTTTTGAAGGACGCAGGTATATCGCAACCAAATCCGCGCTGGCCGCCGGCAATGCGCAGAAACTCGTGGCAGAAGAGCTTGGCGGGAACGACTATGTCTCCCTCAATCTCTACCGCCTGCAAACCGGTCCGGTGCTGAAGCCCTGCGAAATGCCAAAAGCCAAGGTCATGGCTTTTGTCGCCGGATTCCAGCCCAGCCCGTCAGATAGCGCTCGCTAGCGGATCACGTGGACAGCACATTGCGCGTATCGCACAACGCGCGCGGCCGTGCCGCCCAAGAAGTAATCCTGCAATCCGGGCTTATGCGAGGACACGATAATGCAATCGGTATCATTATCTGATGCCCAGTCCAGAATGCTGCGCGCGGAGTGACCATGAATGACCGCAGCCTCACCCCCCTCAATGGTTTCGGCAATCTCTGAGAGCCGCTGATTGACGCTCTCACGGCTGCGCTCGATATAGTCAGCAGCAACGTAGCTGGTCGCATAACCCGGCAATTCTTCGATGACGTGCAGAAGTGTAATCCTTGCCCCTTCTTCTCCAAGGGCTTTCGCCGCTTCCAATGCAGCATCGGGTGTATTCTCTGGATCAAAGACAACCGGGACGAGAATGTTTTTGTACATGAGTAATCTCCTTTCTTTTCGATACTATGAAGGGGTATCGCAGCATGCACTTTGATCCATGTCAGACAATTGCACTTAACGGAATAGAAACCAGAATCTCGCATCCTTCTTTGATCTGCCACTTGGAGGTTGAAAGATGTCATCAACTGATCCGCTGACACAGCGCCACGGCGCGTTTATATCGCAAACCTGGTCGGTCATCGCTGAAGCACGCAAAATTGCCCTGGCGAACCCTTCTAAGGGACAAAGTGCAACACAGTTGCGGCGCATTCGGTTCTTGCGCAGCAAAGTACTCGCCCTGCACCGAACGGAGATGCACCGCGCGGAGGCATCGACGCCTGCTATTGATGGATGGTTTCAACCGGTTGAAGACACCCTTGCGCGTGCGGAGGCGTATTTCTCAGACCGGCTCAGCGGGTCATGCGTTCAAGACGTAATCGCGTATCGGACGAATGGGAAACAGATCACGGCCGCGGTTCATTCATAGTCGCGTGGCAACAAAAATTCGTCGGAAATCTCTCGCAACACCAAATTTGCCACACGAAAAACGCTGCCAGTTTGCGCTTTGAATGTAAGCCCCAGCTTGATACTTCGGGCCATGTCTGTCGCGGGAAAAATGCCGTTAAATGCTAGAACTTCCCGACGTGGGTCCGGTTCAAAGGGTATGCCTTTCAACTGTGTCGGGTGGCATCCACGCAAAGTCTCCACGGCGTGAAATCGTGCGCTCTCAAGCTGACCGCGAACCGTCCTGATACGCGCCGACAGGCGCCACGTCGTCCCACCAGCAAACCGGGCCGCGTTGTGACAGAACAGGTGCTGCTCCGGTTCAGACATTCTGACTTCAAGACAGGGACCAAGTCGGTCGTCCATTGGCACCAACGCAGCGTCTTGCGTCCGTGTGCAGGCGATGCCGCCATCACAACCCCATCGCCATGACGAAAGCATTCGCGCAAATTCTGTTGCTCTGCCCTGATCGCATTGATGTGCATGATCGTGCATGTCGAAGCCCCCAGCTAAAGTGGAGCGACATAGCGCCATCACGCTAATTCGACCTTAAAATGTGCGAGACCTGCGTGCGCAGCTCTGTGAATTATGCAGCGACGTCAGGCGCCTGAACGGGGACGACACCATCGATCTGCCAGCCCTGCTCCGTTTCGACCATGAAGTATTTCATGACGATGGGCACGCCATTCGCGTCACGAAACAGCACCATCTGGGAGGTCTCTCCCGCTGTGTCGGTAAAGTCGAGGAATTGCACTTCTGACGGACGCCATACCATTGGGAACCCGTTCCGCACCATCTGCCCAAACCTTTCCGGGTTCTGGAACATGCGCTTGATGGTCGGTGAGGCATACGTGAAGGCGGTTGCGAAATCATCTTTCTGAAACGCGTCCAATTGGTTCTGGATCACGCCGACAATCGCCCCAGAACGGGTATCATCCGCATGAGCCGGGAATGCCGCAAACAGCAGCATGAATGCAGACGCAACATAGTTTTTCATAACGCTCTCCTTACCCTCTACTCACGCAGAGATAAGGCAAATGGTTTCATCGTCAATTTTTGACGATGCTTGGCCAAGGCCGCGTCAGGCAGCAGCACCGCCAGCAAGCGCACCTGCGAGGGCCTGGTCAATCAATGCGATGGTCTCCTCCACGCCGTAAAGCGCGATGAAGCCGCCGAAGCGCGGGCCTTGTTTTGCACCAAGCAGAACCTCATAAAGCGCCCCAAACCACGCGCGCAACGGATCGAACCGCTCTCGCCCGCAGGCAAAGACCTCCGATTGCAAGGCTTCCGCGTCCAGCCCACCGTCCCAAGCCGCCAAACGTCCGCGCAGGTCGAGCAGAGCTTCCCGCTCCAAATCCGTCGCAAGACGGTATTCCTTCGTGGGTTTCACGAAGTCATTGTAGTAGGCGACTGCAAAGCCTGCAGCCTGATCCAGATCGGGATGCGTCTCCGGCGAGGCATCAGGCGCATAGCGTTGAATGAAGCCCCAAAGCTGATCTTTGCTGTCCGCATTGGCCACGCCCGCTAGGTTCAACAGCATGGAAAACGGCACAACCATGTTCGAGGCGGGCACGTTATGCCCATGAATATGAAACACAGGGTTCGCCATGCGCTTCACCGCATCCTGATCCGCATACGCCCGCAACTGCTGATGATACTCATCCACGGCTTTCGGGATCACATCAAAATGCATCCGCTTCGCGGTTTTGGGCTTTTGGTACATAAAGTAAGACAACGATTCAGAGGCCGCATAAGTCAGCCATTCATCGATTGAGACGCCGTTACCCGTCGTCTTCGAAATTTTGTGACCATCGGCATCGAGGAACAGTTCATATGTGAAATGCTCCGGCTTCTTGCCGCCGAGGATTTGGCAAATGCGGTCATAAATCGGCGTGTTGGTGGAGTGGTCCTTGCCGTACATCTCGAAATCCACATCCAGCGCGGCCCAGCGCGCACCGAAATCGGGCTTCCATTGCAGCTTCACATTGCCGCCCGTCACAGGCAGCGTCCATTCGCGACCCTCCTCATCGTCAAATGTGACCTCTCCTTTCGCGGCATCGACATGCTTCATCGGCACGTAAAGCACGCGCCCTGTCTCAGGATGGATCGGCAGAAAGATCGAATAGGTCTCCTGACGTTCTTCGCGCAGTGATTTCAGCATCACAGCCATCACATCATCATATTTCTCCGTCGCGCGCAGCAGAATCTCGTCAAATTTTCCGCTGCGATAGAACTCGGTCGAAGAAATGAACTCATACTCGAACCCGAACGTGTCGAGGAAGCTATTCAACTTCGCGTTGTTATGTGCGCCAAAGCTCTCATGCGTGCCAAACGGGTCGGGCACATCCGTCAGAGGGCGCTGCAAATGCGGCTCCAGCAGGTCCGGGTTAGGTACATTACCGGGCACTTTGCGCATCCCGTCAAGATCATCAGAGAAGCAAATCAACTTGGTCGGTATGTCCGAGATCACTTCAAATGCGCGGCGGATCATTGTCGTTCGGGCGACCTCTCCAAATGTGCCGATATGCGGCAAACCCGACGGGCCATAGCCGGTTTCGAACAATACATAGCCTTTCTCCGGCGCACGCTTTTCATACCGTTTCACCAGCTTGCGCGCCTCTTCAAACGGCCAGGCTTTGGAACTCAGTGCAGCATCGCGCAGATCAGACATTCAACGTACTTTCGAATCCAACGACTGCGCCCAATGCGCAGTCAGGTGGTGCTACCTATTGTGCCACCCCCCTCAGGTCAATATTCTGCACTGCAACATAGCTGTTTAAGAGAGCAAATTTCATGTCCGAGACGTCCCCCGCCCTATCTGCGCAAGATTGCCTTGTCGCGATGATGATTTCCGTCTCCATGTCGGATGCCAACATCCGGACGGCCGAGTTGCTGGCGATCCAACAGATGGTAAACCATCTGCCAATTTTCGCAGAGTATGACGTCGACCGGATCAACAAGGTGGCACAAACTGTGCTCGACTTGTTCGAGGAGGAGGACGGGCTCGATGCACTTTTTGGCCTCACGCGCGAGGCGCTGCCGGTTGAGCTGCATGAAACGGCCTATGCGCTGGCCTGCGATGTTGCTGCGAGCGACGCGCATATCGGCCAACAGGAACTCCGCCTGCTCGAAGAAATCCGCTATGAGCTAGATCTCGACCGGCTGCATGCTGCCGCAATCGAACGGGGCGCTCGGGCGCGCTACATGACCCTGTAAGGACCGGCCATGAGTATCGTGATACATCACAACCCCGATTGCGGCACATCACGCAACGTACTGGCCTTGATCAGAGCCTCCGGCACGGAGCCAATTGTCATTGAGTATCTTCAAACGGGCTGGACCCGCTCACAGCTGCAAGCGCTCTTCGCCGCAGCAGATCTCAGCCCGCGTGACGCTTTGCGTGTCTCAAAATCGCCAGCGGAGGAGCTTGGTCTGACGGAACCGTCCGTGGATGATGACACTCTGTTAGATGCGATGGTGGCCCACCCGATCCTCGTCAATCGCCCGATTGTTTGCACGCCCAAGGGTATCCGCCTGTGCCGCCCGTCAGAGGCAGTGCTGGACGTGCTGGATCGCCTGCCACCCGGTCCGCTTCAAAAGGAAGACGGGACGCTTCTGATTGATGAGCATGGCAAACGGGTCGGTTGAAGCCATTCGCCCCCAAACAAAAAAGGCGGCACAACGGCCGCCTTTCGAAGAATACTTAGTGTTCTTTAGCTTTTGCGCATCTTGCGCATCACGCCGATCCCGAAAAGCCCGGAGAGCAACAGCAGCCCGCCCGCTGGAAGGGGCATGGTTGCAAGATTGACGTTGATGTCACCATAGCCTTTTGTGCCCACATCCAAGTTTGCAAACACGCCATTATCCTTGGTAATCGTCCATTCGAACCAATCAGAGAAGCCGAGGCCCGCATTCTTGTCATTTGCACCATTGCCAAGTTGGCCAATCGGTTGGTTCGGGCGGTCACCCAAAGACAGCTCGAGACCAGACACCATCCCGGCGACACCCGTCAGCAGAGATTCAGCTGACACAAATTCGTAGAAGCTCCAGTCTGCAGCAACACCGCCGAAGCAGCCGCTGCATTTTGCGCCAGCAGCACCGGGTCCGGCAACCTTCTGCAGCTTTACAGAGACATCAAACCGGTTGGTCGCGTCGGCCTGCGGCGCGTTCTGGAATATTCTGCCTTCGAGTGTTGCAAAGCTGTTGCCACCATCTTCAAAGGTTTTGAACGTCCCAAAGCCGCCTTCAAATTGCCAATGCTTATTTCCACCACCAAATGGCGCCGAGCCAAAGAAGAAGGTGTGGAAGTTTCCGCCTGTCTTTACGTTTGTCGCTTTGTATGTCGCTGCGACCGACGCTGTTGCACCAATCGTGGCGATCATTGCGGCAGCGTATACTGCCTTGAGAGCGGACCTGAACATCCCATTACCCCTAACAAGTACAATGCCCGCTTAGATATTGGGCCACACTATGGCGGCCTGGGTCCAACGCATATTCATCATTTGTTTAGTTCACTGCTAAATGCGAGTGATCGTTGAAACAATCTGCCAAAATACCCCATCGTTGTCCTGCGAAATGAATCAGTCCGGCCTGAAAGGACATGTCCAGCGAAGTGATTCGGCACCTTGCAGCCTAGCTTGAATGCACAACAGACCAGCGTCGGATCAACTGGTTTTGCAGGCGTTTCGCACGGCCATTCCAAGACTTTGAGCCTTTCGGGCGCTCCCGCTGCGCTTTGCTCAGGGCGCGTCGGCGCGGCAGGTCTGAGGCGAAAATTGCAAAGGCGAGGTCTCTGCCATCAGGCGTTCGAATATAGCCCGCCAAAGCACTCACGAAGTTCAACGTACCTGTTTTGGCGACGATTCTGACGGGGCTGTTTTCAACCACTTTATTCTCGGCGTCTCGTGCCGGGACTTTTTTCAGAATGGGTTGCAGACGCGCCTGTGCGCCGGGGCCAGACAAGATGCGCACCATCTCGCGCGCCGTCAGTTTCGTACTGTCTCCTAATCCGGAGTGATCGACAAACAGCGCCTTTTTCACACCGTAACGAGCCTCAGCCCAACGCGACATGGCGCCGCCAGAGCCGGACAAACCACTTGATTGACTCGCCGAAAGCCCCACGACTTCCGCAGTCAGATTGGTAGAGAATTTCAACATATCCCTACAGATTTTCGTCAGATCAGGGCTGAGATGTTCGGCCAAAACCTGCCCTTTGGGCGCGCGGGTGCTCCGCTCGGGGAAGGACAATTTGATCCCGTGGCTACGCGCCACGGTTTGCAACACATCACCGGCATAGACCGTGGAATATCGCACAGGCAACCAACGCCCCCCCGCTTTGCCCAGCGCCTTTCGCGCCACCGTCCAGTTTTCGCGGTCAGACCCTTTTGAATAGGTAAAGATCGGCGTTGCACGGTCTGCAATCTGGGTCCTGACAAAGCCCACGCCGGGGCGCGCACGCTCCGATCTCGCATCCATTGTGATCGCATATCCGGCAGAGCCACGTTTCCATTCCAGATAGACGCGGTTGAAATTCAGATTGAGCCCGCTCATTCCTGGATTGTAGCCGACCTGGATCGGCTGGCTGCCGTCAATCTCCGCGATCTCGGGCAAGGCGCCGCCATAGACCTTCAGCTTGCCGCGCACTTCGCGCAGGCCCGCGATCTTCAGCCGTCCAGCCATTTCTATCAGGTCATCCGTGGACAGCGTCGGATCGCCGCCACCCGCAAGGATCAAATCGCCTTTAAGTACGCCATTGCTGATCGGGCCGTCCGCGATGATCTGCGTGCGGTAGCGATGTTGTGGCCCTAGTTTTTCCAAAGCAAACAAGGCTGTAACGGCCTTTGACACACTGGCCGGAGGATGCGCGACAAGAGGCGCATAGCTTTCCAACACAGCACCCGTTCGGGCGTCCGCAACGACGTAGCTGACCTTACCGCCCAGCTTGGCCGCATCAATGAAACGGTCAGCGTCAGGGACAGCGCGTTTGGCAGCATCCGAGGGCTTTCCAATCGGACGGGACGACCGTTCCGGCGCGTTGGCCAATGCGCAACCCGCAGTCCCATAGAGCAAGAACGACAAAACAGTGCGGCGGCCATACCGGCCAAAATCAGAACGGTTCATGCAAGGCACATTCGCGCATGCAGTTGTTGGTGGCAAGCCGCCTTGCTCCCTGATACGCATCTGTGATGGACCGGTCACTCCTCTCTGCTGCTGCGATCATGTCTTTGGGCATGTTGCTGATCCCCTTTGGGGACACGGCAGGCAAAATGATGACGAATTCCGGCGTATCGCCCCTGTTTGTCGCCTGGACTCGGTATGGGGTCGGCCTGCTGATCTTATTGCCCTTTGTCTGGCAGGCCGAAGCGCTGTCCTTGCTCAAAAACTGGCGCATTTGGCTGCGCAGCGCCCTGCAGGTCGGCACGATCGTCACCATCCTGACAGCGCTGTCGACAGAACCCATCGCAACGGTCTTCGGGGCGTTCTTTCTTGGACCGATGGTCAGCTATGTTTTATCAATCTGGCTTCTGAAAGAACAAGGCAGCCCGCTGCGTATTGTTCTGCTTCTGATCGGGTTAGGCGGGGTGTTTCTCGTGGTCAAACCCGGATTTGGGATGACGCCCGGCCTCGCCTGGGCAGTGTTGTCCGGCGTGTTTTACGGCATGTTTCTCACGGCTTCACGCTGGGTCTCCCCCCTTGGGCGGCCCGTGAATTTACTCCTGACGCAACTGATCATCGGGACCTTTCTGCTTGTTCCGCTGGGCGCGACCCATATTCCGGCAGAGATCCCCTGGGGCCTTGTGGCGTGGTCTGCCATAGCCTCGATGCTTGGGAACCTGTTTCTGGTTTTCGCCTATGCCCGCGCGGGTGCCACAACCTTGGCCCCGTTTGTCTATGTGCAACTGATCGGTGCGACTGTTTACGGCGTGCTGTTCTTCAACACCTGGCCAGACTGGGTCTCATCCGTCGGCATCGCGGTGATATTTTGTGCCGGAACCGCGACACTGTTCCTCAAGCGGCGCCCCATGCCCCTGCAGCCCTGATCTCTGAGGAGGACGCGGTGTTCAAGGGCAGATTGATGTAGCACCAGCGCGGCGCTTCGCTGCGACCCAGCAGTTGACTCGCCGTGCCGC
The DNA here is from genome assembly GCA_039195745.1 of Pseudomonadota bacterium. Classification (GTDB taxonomy): domain Bacteria; phylum Pseudomonadota; class Alphaproteobacteria; order Rhodobacterales; family Rhodobacteraceae; genus Litoreibacter. The sequence continues at coordinate 88,914 of JBCCVD010000017.1, forward strand.
TTAAGCGGGCCTGCGCGTAGCAGCGCGCCGCGACCGAGCGGCGAGCCGACAACCGATCCCCCGGACGCGCCAAGACACCGACAGGCACCATTTTCATAATCGCATGCCAGTCCTGCCAGTGATGAAGCTGCGCCAGATTGTCAGCGCCCATCAACCAGATGAACCGGACCCCCGGATAACGCGCAATCAGCGCGCGCAGCGTGTTGGCCGTGTAGCGCGTTCCGAGTTGCCGCTCTATGTCGGTGACGGTGACACGCGGATCATCCATCACCGCGCGGGCAGAGTGCATCCGGCGCGCCAAAGGCGCAGGCCCACGCGATTTGAGCGGGTTACCGGGCGAGACAAGCCACCAGACGTGATCCAGCCCGAACCGTTTCAAAGCCTCGCGCGTGATATGGGCGTGGCCGGCATGCGCCGGATCAAACGAACCCCCGAGCAGCCCAACGGATTGACCCGGACGGGCCGTAGGCCAGCCCGCGCGCATCTCAATCCGTTTCCGAGGATTTGGCCCAGAGGTTGATCTCTTCCTCGGAAGAAATCCGGTCGATCTCAGCCAGTTCATCAGACGAAAAGTCGAGATTGGCCACAGCGCCCACGCAATCAACGATCTGTGACGGCTTTGACGCCCCGATCAAAGCCGTCGTGACGCGCCCGCCGCGCAAGACCCATGCCAGAGCCATCTGAGCCAAGGTCTGCCCGCGCGCCTCAGCGATCTCGTTCAAGGCGCGCACGGACGCCAGTGACTGATCATTAATCATCCCGTCCAGCAGTGATTTTCCCTGCGTCGCACGACTGCCTTCTGGGATGCCCCCGAGGTATTTGTTCGTCAGTATGCCTTGGGCAAGCGGCGTAAAGGCGATGGAACCAACGCCCAAATCATCTAACGTGTCCAACAGACCGTCATGTTCCACCCAGCGATTGAGCAAATTGTAGGACGGCTGATGGATCAGGCAGGGCGTGCCGAGGTCCTTCAAGATCGCGACCGCCTCGCGGGTGCGCTGCGAGCTATAGCTTGAGATGCCTGCATAAAGCGCGCGACCTGAGCGGACGATGTAATCCAGCGCACCCATTGTTTCCTCTAACGGCGTGTCAGGATCGAAGCGATGAGAATAGAAAATATCGACATAATCCAATCCCAAGCGCTGCAGCGACTGATCACAGGATGCGACCAGATATTTGCGCGACCCCATTTCGCCATAGGGGCCAGGCCACATGTCATAGCCCGCTTTGGACGAGATGATCAGCTCGTCGCGATAGCCCGCAAAATCCGTGCGCAGGATCTCTCCGAACGCTTCCTCCGCGCTGCCGGGGGGCGGGCCGTAATTGTTGGCCAAATCAAAATGCGTAATCCCATGATCAAACGCCGTCTGACACATGTCGCGCTTGATCTGGTGCGGTATGTCCCCGCCGAAATTATGCCACAGCCCCAAGCTGATAGCGGGAAGCTGCACCCCAGACTTGCCGCAGCGGCGGTATATCATGCGGTCATAACGATCAGCATCAGGGCGATAGGGCGCAAATTTCGGCTTTGGCGGGCGCTGTGGTTTTGTCATGGATTTACTATGTGCAGGTCTTCTGTCTGAAGGTCAAACAACTGCGCGTTTGATGTTGTTGTGCCAGTGATCTGCGTGCAAAGTCGCGCCAGAACGCGCGGGGCAATAGATGCTCTGCGGACACATTGTGAAACAGGACATATCATGAGCGAGAAGACCTACCACGTGGGCGAATTGGGCGATGCCCAGCCGGAACCGACCCAATTCGAACCGAAGCCTTTCAAGAAAGGCAAACCGCCGGAGCCGTTGAGCTTTGAGGTTGTCATGACCGCCGAGTCGACTGAAAGACAGCGCAAGACAGGCAATGTTCAGGTCAATATCCCCGGTTTCTCTCCCGTCAGGTTCTACTGCGACGAAGACATTCCGATAGGCGATGATACGGCCCCTCCCCCTTTGGCCTATATGTGTGCAGGGATCGGGTTCTGCCTGATGACCCATTTGACGGACATCTACACTGCGCGCAAAATCAATATCAAATCCATGAAGCTCGAACAGCGTGTGGGCTTCAACACGAACCTGTCGAATATGCGCCAACTGGGCCATATGACCGAAGGCAAGACGGAACATATTGAAACACACGTCCTGATCGAAAGTGATGAACCCGAAGAGCGCATTCGCGATCTGATGGAAGAGGCGGAGAATGCTTGCATGGCGCATTTTGCCCTGCGCAATCCAATCCCTTGGCGGTCAAGGTTGTTGCACAACGGTAAAGAGCTCATGGATCACAGCGGCTAGAGCGACACATCAAATTTTCAGCGGCCCTGTTTCGGATGGGGCCGCCCACCCAACGCAGTGAGTAGACTGCTAGTCTGTCAAAGTCACAAAACGCCAACCCCTACCGACAGCATCCGCTTCGAACCGAATAACGGCTTCATCTCCTGACCCAGTTGTCAGAAAAACATCAGCGGTCCGGCGTGCAGCGGCCTTCTCAGCCAGGTTTTCGTTTGTCTCCAACGGCCCCAAGTCGGATCTCTGCGCATCCGCAAGCTCTTCGGTATTTGTGAACTCAACGCGCATCTCTAGGCGCGGCATCAACAGCAAGGCTGCCAGATATTGCAGGTCATTGCGTTCAACACCTTCGATGATAGCCGTGTGACCATCCCGAAAGATGCCACTCCGCGCGGCTTCTAAAATATCGCGTACTTTCCGGCGCAGTTCGGTATTGTCAATGCTGGCCAGTTCGTACCGCCACTCATCAACGCCGGCGCTCTTCTCAGAAATCATGGCGAAAGGCAAAGCCAGACCATTCGTTGAGCCCAACGCAAGCTGGATTTCGAATGGAAGCGTCTCTCCGTCAGTCAGCCTTTCAAATTGCTCTCTGCTCATAACTGGAATGTTGTCATTCTCACCAAAAGCGTATCCAAGCGCATCAATCCTGTCGTTCGTTCGCGAGAAGAGCTCAACAAGCGGCAGGCTTTCCACACCGGCAGCACCAGAGTATGCTTGGCGGTCGACATCAATATCACTTTCACCAAGTTCCGTCTGATAGAGCGCCAGAGCCCAGCCATTACTCGTATCTGGGGCGATCACCGGCAAAAGCATTTCAACAGTTTCAGCCCGTACGATGCGGTCTGTTCCGTCGTCGCCGACCCTTGTCTCAAAAATGACGAGACGTAGCCGCCCTGCCTCGCTCGCGACTGCTCCAACAAATGCCTCATCCCCGCCCGCACTGTAGAGGCGCCAAAAATCAAAGCCGAACCCCTCGGAATCCTGCACATGCTCGACAAATCTTGCAGCGGACAGTCCTATCAAAGGCTCAAACGTATCTGAGACCAGGTTTAGCCCTTCAAATTCGGCAATCGGGCCAAGAAGTTCCACCGGATTGGCGACCGTGTCCAAAACCCGTTGCGTCGCAGACTCGAACATCACCTTTAGATCAGACAATTCGGAAGCGAGTTGTTCAACAGTGACAGGATCGGCACCTCCAAAGCGCAACTCATACACTTGTTCGTCCAGTTTTTTGATATAAGCCTCCGAAGAGGTCTGATATGTGCGCATCGTGTCCTGAAGCTCACCGATTTTCCCGCCACGTTGGCCAAGATCCTGTTCTTTTCCTTCAAGCTCCTTGGCGCGTTCCTGCAATTCAAGTCGAGTCCTGTTCAACTCCTGCCGACTGCTCTCAAGCGCCACCTGTTGCGCGGTCAGTGTGCCCTGCGCCTCTGAAAGCTCTACAAGCGCAGTTTCGGCTTGTATTTTTGCGTCCTTCGCCTGTTGCTGAAATAGAAACGCCTCTACCTGCCGTTCGGCAGACTCGGTGTTAATCTTCTTTAAGCTGTCAAACGCTTCCGTCAGGTTCTGGATTTGCTGCCCGCTGACATCCGCCATCTCTTTGTTAAATTCCGAGATTCGCTCATATGCCGAGTCCCGTTCTTGACGAAGTACGGCCAGAGCATCCTTATACTCAGTATCAACTTGTTGGTTCTGTTCTTGCAGAAAATACCATCCGACAGAAATCAGAACCAAAAGAAGGATCGGCGTGGTCCACTGCCCCAACAACTGAAAAAGACTTCCCGTAATCTCTGCCGCGGCATCCGAAGGCGTCCGGCCCACCGGGACAGCTGGCTTTTCCTGTTTTTCTTTAACGGCATCGGCGATCTTCGCCAACGCATCTCTAAGGTCTTCGTCCTGAACCGATTGCGACTTGTCAGACTTGGGCACGCGACTATTCCTGCAACAATTTCATGAAAATCAAATTCAACCAATACTGCGAGCGTAGCCGCAAACGCATTCAATTTTCCATAGTTTCTTTATTCCCGAACCGACGCTGACTCTGATTGAAACCTTGCAGCGCGTAACCTAAACCACACCTTGAAACTCTGAGGGAGAATATCGCCATGGCTGCCAATCAATTCGTCTACTTCATGGACGGTGTGTCCAAGCAATATCCCGGCGGCAAGAAGGTGTTCGAGAACATCCGCCTGAACTTCCTGCCCGGCGTGAAAATCGGCGTGGTGGGCGTGAACGGCACCGGTAAATCCTCCCTCATGCGGATCATGGCCGGTCAGGACAAGGATTTCACCGGGGAGGCTTGGGCGGCCGAGGGCGCCAAGGTCGGCTACCTGCCGCAGGAACCCACCCTCGAAGAGACTCTGTCCGTGCGCGACAATGTGATGCTTGGCGTGAAGGAAAAGATAGACATTCTGGATCGCTATAACGAGTTGGCGATGAACTATTCCGACGAGACGGCGGAAGAAATGGCCAAGCTGCAGGATGAGATCGACGCCGCCAATCTCTGGGATCTTGACGCCCAGATCGACATCGCGATGGAGGCGCTGCGCTGCCCGCCAGATGACGCGATGCCCGAAAATCTCTCGGGCGGGGAACGCCGCCGTGTGGCCCTGTGCAAGCTGTTGCTGGAAGCCCCTGATATGCTGCTCCTTGACGAGCCGACCAACCACCTTGACGCCGAAACCATCGCTTGGCTTCAGAAGCACCTGATCGAGTATAAAGGCACCTGCCTGATCGTCACTCACGACCGGTATTTCCTCGATGACATCACCGGCTGGATCCTTGAGTTGGACCGTGGCCGCGGCATTCCTTACGAGGGCAACTATTCAAGTTGGCTGGAACAGAAAGCCAAGCGGTTGGAGCGTGAGGCCAAGGAAGACAAATCAAAGCAGAAAACACTGCAACGCGAGCTCGAATGGATGCGCTCCGGTGCCAAAGCCCGTCAGGCCAAAGGCAAGGCCCGGATCAATGCCTATAACGAGATGGCCAACCAGTCCGAGAAAGAGAAAATCGGCCGCGCGCAGATCATCATCCCGAACGGGCCACGACTGGGCAACAAGGTGATCGAGGTGGAAAACCTCAGCAAAGCCTATGGTGACAAGCTGTTGGTCGAAGACCTCAGTTTCTCCCTGCCTGCCGGCGGGATCGTCGGCGTGATCGGACCGAACGGCGCGGGTAAATCCACGCTCTTTCGCATGCTCACAGGTCAGGAAGACCCAGATTCAGGCACCGTATCCTACGGCGACACCGTGCAATTGTCCTATGTCGATCAATCCCGCGACGCGCTGAAAGCAGATGCCAATGTCTGGGAAGAGATCTCAGATGGTGGCGAGATCATCCAACTGGGCGACGCGCAGATGAATTCTCGCGCCTATTGCTCCGCCTTCAACTTCAAAGGCGGCGATCAGCAGAAAAAAGTAGGCAGCCTCTCAGGCGGGGAACGCAACCGCGTGCATATGGCGAAGCTTCTGAAATCCGGCGGTAACGTGCTGTTGCTCGACGAGCCGACCAACGATCTGGACGTGGAAACGCTGCGCGCTTTGGAAGACGCGATCGAGAACTTCGCAGGCTGCGCCGTCGTCATCTCCCACGACCGCTTCTTCCTTGACCGGCTTTGCACTCATATCCTCGCCTTTGAAGGCGAGGCGCATGTCGAGTGGTTCGAAGGCAATTTCGAGGCCTATGAAGAAGACAAAATCCGCCGCCTTGGACCTGATGCCGTGGAACCAAAGCGCATCAAACATAAGAAATTCACACGCTAGAGTCACGCGTTGCCGCAGTGGCTTTGCGTCAGGTTTTTGGTCTGTAACTCCGAAGCGATATCGGGAAACGCCCACCACGATTGCCTTCTCTCAATCAACCCGGTTGGGAGGAGCAATCGGTTTCCAAATCATCTGAACATGCGCAGGCAGCAATTGATTCTAGCTACCGCAAGGTAAATGCACCCTACCTTAAAAACTTAGAAAGCGCGGGGATTTCAGTCCGTCAAAAAGGTCTTTCGGAACTAATTCGCCGACCAATTGATCCCGTTTAGCGCCAATCCGCCGATAATTAATACGCATTTTATCTGTTAACGACTGATTTACTCTTGCTGCATAGCCTATCGCCAACTCTGAAGGAATTGGGCGTATGGCATTGATTGCAGTGATATTGGGCGGCTTGTTTGGCTTTGCCAATTTCCTCCTTGCGATCTTTGTATTCGAAACGGGGTTTCTCAGCGCGCTTGGTATCTACAGCGCATCCGGCATCCTGTTGAGTCTAAGCATCATTGCCTTGACCCTCGCATTGCAAGCAATCATGCCCGATCATGCACGCGCCCTACAGCGCCGCGAACCTTCCGCACATCGTTTTTGACCTGACCCAAATTGCCCGCTAGGCTCGATCCCGTCTTAAACGGGAATAGTTGTTATGCGGTTTTTTCTCCTCCTCCTCGCCATTACGCTCACCACCACGCCCGCCCTTGCGGGATGGAAAACCATCAAGAGCGAGGCCGAACTCCAAGAAAAAGTCGTCGGTCGCAGCTTCATTGATCCGGAGTCAAAAGCTTGGTTTCGTCTGCGCAAAAACGGCAAGCTCGTCGGCGCCGCAAGAAAGCAAAAGCTCACCGGCGCTTGGCAATGGAAAAGCGGCTTTGTCTGTTTCAACCGCAAACTAGGCGGCGAGAAACTCCCCAGCGACTGCGTTGTGATGCAATTTGACCGCAATAACATTGCGACGATCCGCAAGAGCGGCAAAGGCCGCAAGACAGCCTACAAGCCCAAGTGAAGAGCAGAGCCTATTTCGACGCTCCAACATCCACGCTTTGAATGACGAAACTGCGGGTGCCGCCCAAACCCCATATCAAATCCCCGCCAATCGTTGGCCGTGTCTTGACGTTCAAATCAATGGAATAGGAATTGGCCCTGATTTCATCGACCGGTATCTCGCGATTGTTGACGAGCAATGCGGTGGCGCCGTCCGGCATCAACACGGATTGAGCACCACTCAACGACAGCTCCCCTGCACCGCCGGTCTGGTCAATCGCCCGCCCGTTGCTGACCCATTGATAGACCAGTGGTGTGCGCACTCTTTGATCAGAAGCGCCCACAGGCGTGATTGTCACATAGATCTGACCCGGCCGAACAGCGCCCTGCAACAATGTGGCATTGCCTGCGGTCTGGGCAATGGCGGGCTGCGCCAACAACGCAGCACTTTGCCCGTTGCGATTTTCAACGCCTGCAAGGACATTGGTCACAATAGCGGGCGCAGCGATGCCGGCCACGATTGCGGCTCTGACCTCCTGCGTTCCAAATCCCAAAGACACAATCGCGCCCAGGACGGCGAACAAAAACAAGGCGACATACACACCTATGATTGGCATCGCTTGGTCTGGATTGGCAGAAAAAGACCCGGCAAGTTTTGCAAGTGACGGGCACATACCGCCGAGCGCACCATAGGCAACAATTTCGAGCTTTCTCATAAGAAATCTCCTTCAAAAAAAACAGCTATTCAAATTTTAATCGTCTAAAATACGGGCACTATACCACATTTTCTTGCGCGCGAAAACATCTCAGCAGCTTTGCTTTACTTGCTCCGTCAAGCCTGCAATGAAGGGGGGCTACGTTTGCCTATATCGACCACTGACTTCCCTTTATCCGGCTGCCAGTCTCTCGTTAAAGACCGACCATGCCGGGCTGCCGCACTTCCGTGGGCAGCGATTCATAAAGGAAAATCACCATGGCCAATGGCACAGTGAAATGGTTCAACCCCACCAAAGGCTTCGGCTTCATAGCGCCTGAAGGCGGCTCGAAAGACGTCTTCGTGCATATCTCCGCGCTGGAACGCGCAGGCTTGAGCACACTCGAAGACAATCAAGCTGTTACGTTTGACGTGGAAGCAGGCCGGGACGGTCGCGAAAGCGCTGTAAACATCGCTCTGGCCTAACACCCGAGCCTTCCCCAAAAAGCAAAACCGCCCGAGCGATAGCGCTGCGGGCGGTTTTTTGTGAAGGCTGCAGACCAGAGGCGGGTCTGTGCGCGAGGGTAGCGAGTGAATGCGCAGCCTTCGAGGGTAAAGTAATCGCTTGGAGGGATCAGGCCGCCATGAACAATGTGTTCATCGGATTGGTTTTGGCGGTTGTGGACATGTCGTCTGAAGTCTGTTCGGTTGGCGCAGAGGGAACGACTTTCAGTTTTGTTCGCGGTTTACGGCTGCTGAGAACGCGCAGATCAACAAAACGGCGTGTGCGGTGGGACGTGGCATCTGGCGTGGGCATCGGTCTTCCAATCCATCAGATCGTTTCAAGATCGGCGGACCCACCTTCCGCTCGCCCTTAGTAAGACCGCGTTAACTATTACGGAGCAAGTAAGGCTCTCCTTACCTATTGATTTTAAATGGATTTTGCAATTTTTAACCATAAGAACGCCACAATTTCGGCATGTTTGGCAAGAAATCCCGCGCGTTTGCCACAGTGTTGTCACAAACACTGTGCCGCGCTCTCTCCATGGCCTACGTCTGATCACTGGACTCGCGGAAAGTTGCGCCATCGAAACAGCGCAGTTGCGACTCACTGCCGCCCTTTGTGGAAAGGATTGTGCAGGTCAGGCGAGCAGACTAGAACCCCAGCATGAAAGAATTCGACGTCATCATCGTGGGCTCAGGCCCTGCCGGGTCCTCAGCCGCCGTCACTGCTTTGAAGCAGGGCTTAAGCGTTGCCATCATCGATAAGGCAACCTTTCCACGGAACAAACTGTGCGGCGGCCTCTTCACGGGGCGCAGCGAAAAAGCGATGAATGCTATTTTCGGCCTCGACGTTACACCAGAGCTGTTTCTGACCTCTGACCGGATGCGGTTTTCCGCCAAGGGCAAAGTGCTCGCCGATATCACAGATGCACCTCCGGTACATCTCACCATGCGGCGTGACTTCGATGCGATGCTGCATGAACAAGCCGTTCAGAAGGGGGCGGTGACCTTCACAGGCAAGGGCGTCGCAGACATAGACGAAGCGCAAAAAACCATCAGCATCAAAAGCGGTGAGAGTTTTAAGTTCAAAACCCTCATTGGCACTGATGGCGTCAGTTCATTCGTCGCGCGCCATCTTTTCGGGAGGCCTTTTGATCCGGAGACCATTGGCTTTGGTCTGGAAATTGAAACCCCCGTACAACCTTCCCGCGACAATGCGGTCGAGGTGGATTTCGACGCCGCCACTTGGGGCTATGGATGGTCTTTCCCGAAGAAGACATCAATGACGGTTGGTGTCGGCGGCATCAACAGCAGAAACCCTGACATGAAGGCGAACATGGCGGCTTACGTGGATCAGGTCGATGGCGACGAGACGCTGAAATATAAAGGTCACCTGCTGCCCTTCGGGGATTACCGCAAGGCGCCGGGTCGCGGCGCCATCGTACTCGCGGGCGATGCTGCAGGTCTGGTCGATCCAATTACTGGCGAAGGGATCGCATTGGCCATGGAAAGCGGGGCGGAAGCGGCACATGCCTGTGCCGAAGCCATCAAGGCCGGCGCGCCTGACACTGCTTTTGCCTGCTACACCCCGCGCGTCTTGCCCATTCAGAAAGACCTGGATCAGGCCTGCCGCTGGCGGCTCTTGATGTTTCACCAGGCGACCGAAGGCTATTTCAAGAAAGCCTTCGGGCGCGGCTCCCACCTTCAGATGAAATACCTGCATCTCTTGGCCGGGGACGCCAACTACAATGATCTGCGCTGGGCATTGCTCAAGCGGATGCCAAAACTGGCCTTCCGCATGGTCAAACACAAATTGGGTATTCGCCAGCCCGAGTAACGGCCAGCGAAATTATTTTAGTCTTCCAGAACGAATGTGACCTTCAGGATCACGCGATACTCGTCGATCTTGCCGTCCTTCACGGTGCATTTCTGATCCTGCACCCAGGCTCCTGAGACGTTCTTGAGTGTCTTGGACGCGCGCTTGACCCCCGCCTCAATGGCGTCGTCAAAGCTATTGGACGATGATGAAATGATTTCTGTGACACGTGCGACTGACATTGGAAGTGCTCCCTTGCTTGATTGAGACACCAAGCCTACTCCGGTATCTGCTCCATTCAAGGTGCCGACCAGTCAACATTCCCCGCAACGGCGATATCCAGCAAACCTTCGCCCAAGGGCACCATCAATGAGGCAACATCCGCATCACTTCCACCAAGCCACTGCGCCACATCCGAGCGAGACAAGATCACGCCCATACGGTGATGGATCGGCCTCATATCTGCATTGGGCTCACAAGTGATTGCGGCGACCTGATCGACTACGACGCCGCCCGGCCCGTTCCACGTATCGGCAATTGCCGCGAAATACAGCAGGCCCCCATCCTTGCGTGCGATCCGCCAAGGCGTCTTCTTGCGCTTTTCGCCCGTCCACTCATACCAGCCATCCACTGGCACCACGCAACGGCGCACCCCTTCAAAGGCAGACTTCTGAAACACCGTTTCAGAGCGCGCGTTGACAATCGTCTCCATCACCGGACGTCCGCGCGCATTGACCCGTGCCACGGGCAAAATGCCCCAGCGCATCCGCGTCAAACGTCCGGCCTCAAACACCACAATCTCCTGCCCAGGAGCGATATTGGCGCGGGCAGGTTCATCACGCACCGCTGCGCCATCTGCGGCCAACGCGGCGGCCACCTCTGCGATGGGGCGGGTCAGGAAGAAACGTCCGGGCATGCACCGTAATACCACGCTTGCACCGCCCGCCAAAACCCGCTTGGTTAGCGCCATGACCAAACCGCATTTCTTTGGCTATGGCTCGCTCGTCAATGCCGCCACACATAGCTATCCCGACGCACTGCCTGCCACGGTCAAAGGGTGGCGCCGCATGTGGCGCCACACCACGTTTCACGACAGCGCGTTTCTGACCGTGACCCCTGATCCGACCTGCAGCATTGAAGGCCTTCTCGCGCAAGTCCCCGGCGATGACTGGGCCGCACTCGACGAACGCGAAACCGGCTACTTCCGATCCCCCGTGCCCCAATCCGACCTGACCCATGGCGCGGATTTTGCGATGAGCGTTCAGATCTACCAGACCCGCACCGATAAAGATGACAGCACGGACCACCCGATCCTGCTCAGCTACCTCGACGTCGTTGTGCAGGGCTATCTGCAGGTCTTCGGTGAAGACGGCGCGAAACGGTTCTTCGAGACCACATCCGGATGGAATGCTCCAATCCTCAACGACCGTTCCGCTCCAAAATACCCGCGCGCGCAGCGCCTTTCTGCAGATGAAACGCGCTTTGTCGATGCGTGCCTAGCGGCGCATGTGCAGTAGGTGCATCAAACGGGCCTGACGTGAGAATGGCTCGGACGGTTTGGCCTCTTGACCAGACTGCCCCGCGATCACGCGCCGCCCCAGCCACCATGCCAGACAGCCAAACAGCACGCCGCCCAATGCTTGCCCCACCAGCACGCCGGGCGCACCGAGCCACCATGCAAACACGATCACAAAGGGGATCGTGCCCACCGTATGACGCCCCCAATTGATCCATGTCGAATAGAACGGGTGGCCCAGATTGTTGAACGCGGAATTGGCAACAAAGATTGCACCGTTGAAGAAAAACAAAAGCGCCAGCGGACCGCAGAACAGATAAATCAAGGTAATCGCAATACCCTCAGCCTGAAACAATCCGGCAATCGGGTCGCGCAGAGCGTACAGAACAAGACTGACAAAAACCACGTAAAGCCCGATAAACAACAGCCCGTCATTGAAAGCACGGCTTACGCGATCATGGCGCCCACCCCCGAAATTCTGCCCGATGATCGGGCCTAATGCCCCCGACAAAGCAAAGATCACGGCAAAGGAGATCGGCGTCAGGCGCGAGACAATCGCCATGCCCGCCACAGCGACCTCTCCGAACTCAGCCATTGCGCGGGTGACATAGCCCTGCCCGACGGGCGTCGCCAATTGGGTCAGGATCGCGGGCAAGGCTATGCCAAACACCGCACCGAAATCCCTCAGCAACGTGGGCAAATGCGGCGCATCAATACCGCCATGGCGCTTGATCACAGGCCGCAAGGCCATCACCGCGATTGTGATCCGCGCCATGACACTGGCGATTGCCGCCCCCTGCAGGTCCAACCCAAGCCCGAAAATCAGGATCGGATCAAGCACCGCATTGACCAGCCCACCCCAAATGGTTGCCATCATCGCACCGCGCGCATCTCCATAGGCGCGCAAAATTGCTCCGCCCATCATCCCGACCAGCAAGAAAGGCAGGCTCGGGATGATAATCTGCAAATAGCTGATCGCCAGGTCCTGTGTCTCTCCGGTCGCGCCGACCAATGCAGTCAAAAAGGACAGGTTTAGCCAGACGATACAGGAAAACCCGATGCCGAACAGAACGCCATACACAAGCGAGTTTGTGATGAATTGCCGCGCGCGCGCCTCATCTGATTGCCCCAGAGCGCGCGACACCAAAGCTCCCGCCGCAATCGCCATGCCGATCCCGAAAGAGGTGGTGAAAAACAGGATCGCGCCCGCATAGCCCACCGCCGCAGCCAGTGCGGCATTGCCCAGCATGGAGATGAAGATCATATCGACAAAATCGACGGCAAACACAGCCATCAACCCGACGGAGGCCGTCAGCGACATCACCGTGATGTGCTTGAACAAGTTCCCTTCGAGGAATTTGGGGCCATCTTCACTCATGGCCCTACTCGATCAGACCGACAGGGTTGCTGCAACCGCCTTCTTCCAAGCGGCGTATTTAGCGTCCCGCGTGGCGTCCTCCATCGCAGGTTCAAACCGCCGTTCCAGCGCCCAGCTCTTTGCAAACCCCGCTTGATCGGGGTAAATTCCTGCCCGCATGCCCGCGAGCCAAGCGGCCCCCAACGCGGTCGTTTCCAAGACTTCAGGCCGGTCCACTTGCGCGCCGATAATGTCGCTGAGGAATTGCATCGTCCAGTCGCTCGCCGTCATGCCGCCATCGACACGCAGCACACTTTCGCCAGACCCGGACCAATCGGCTGTCATCGCCTCCAACAAGTCGCGCGTCTGATAGCCCACGCTTTCCAGCGCCGCTTTCGCCATCTCTTCCGGTCCCGATCCGCGCGTCAGACCGAACACCGCGCCGCGACAATCCGCTTCCCAATAGGGCGCGCCAAGGCCTGTGAACGCAGGCACCATGATCACGTCTTGGCCCTTGTCAGCGGCTTCGGCCAGCGGTTGCGTCTCGCTGGCTTCGCGGATAATTTTCAGCCCGTCGCGCAGCCACTGCACCACAGCACCGGCGATAAAGATCGAGCCTTCCAGCGCGTAAGTCGGTTTGCCATCAAATTGATAGGCAATCGTGGTGAGCAGCCGGTTTTCAGACGTCACTGGCGCGTCGCCGGTATTGAGCAGCGCAAAACAGCCCGTCCCATAGGTCGATTTCAACATGCCCGGTTCAAAACAGGCCTGCCCCACAGTGGCCGCTTGCTGATCACCCGCGACGCCGAGGATCGGTATCTCGCGCCCGAACAAATCCGCCCGCGCCATGCCGAAATCAGCCGCGCAATCCAGAACCTCCGGCAGCATGCCCATCGGGATGCCGAACATCTCGCAAATCGTCGTCGACCATCGGCCCTTCTTGATATCATAAAGCAGCGTCCGGGCCGCATTGGTCGCATCCGTCACATGCCGCGCGCCACCCGTCAGTTTCCAGATGATGTAGCTGTCGACCGTGCCAAACAGCAGCTCCCCCGCTTCCGCCCGCGCTTTAACGCCGTCCACATTCTCCAAAATCCAGCGCAGTTTCGTGCCAGAGAAATAGGGATCACACAGCAGCCCTGTGCGTTCCGTGAACATCGGTTCATGCCCGCCCTCGCGCAGCGCGCGGCAATAATCTGACGTGCGCCGATCCTGCCAAACAATGGCATTGTGGACAGGCTTGCCGGTCTCCTTATCCCATACGACCGTGGTTTCGCGCTGGTTGGTAATCCCGATCGCCGCTATATCTTCGCCAGTCAGGCCAGCACGTTCCAACGCGCCGCGACAGGTTGCGGCCACTGTCGACCAAAGGTCTTCCGGCTCATGCTCCACCCAGCCCGATTGCGGAAAATGCTGCGTGAACTCTTCCTGAGCGGAAGCCACAATCTTCATCTCGCCGTCAAAAATGATCGCCCGGCTCGATGTGGTGCCTTGGTCAATGGCCAGAATATGGGTCATGCGTGTCCTCCCTCAGCGCGCATAAAATCGTCCAAAACCTTGATCTCTTCCGCCGACATCCGCAAGCCCAGCTTGGAGCGGCGCCAGACGACGTCCTCCGCCCTCACCGCGTATTCGCGGGTCATCAGCCAGCGTATTTCGGCCGCGGTCAGTGTTGCCCCAAAAGCCTGCCCCAAATCCTCAGCCGATCGCGCATCACCCAATACCTCCCGCGCTTCCGTCCCATAGGCCCGGATCAGCCGGCGCGCCCAGAACGGATCAAGGAACGCATAGTCCCGCTGCAACGATGAGATCAACGCATCCACTTGCGACACTTTGAAATTTCCACCTGGCATTGCCACGCCAGCTGTCCACGGATCATTCGGCGCACCAAGTTCCGGGCAGATTTTGTCCAGCGCATGTTCCGCAAGTTTGCGATAGGTCGTGATCTTGCCGCCAAATACGTTCAGCATCGGCGCGCCCGCCTGGCTGTTGACCTTCAACACATAATCCCGCGTCGCAGCCGTCGCTGACTTGGCCCCGTCATCATAAAGCGGCCGCACGCCGGAATACTTCCAAACGATGTCCTCAACGGTGATGTCCTGCTTGAAATATTGGTTGGCGAAGGCCAGCAGATAATCCCGTTCTTCATCTGAACATTCAGGCACCACATCGGGCTCCAAATGCTCCGCATCCGTTGTTCCGATCAGGGTAAAATCCGTCTCATAAGGAATGGCGAAGATGATCCGGCCATCCTCCCCTTGGAAGAAATAGCATTTCTCATGGTCAAACAGATTTTTGGTGACGATATGGCTGCCTTTGACCAACCGCACGCCTTCAGTCGCATTAATCCGCACCGTATTGTGGATCAGATCGCCCACCCACGGCCCGCCTGCATTGACCAGCATCTTGGCACGGCGCTCAAAGGTTTCACCGCCATGTTCCAAGGTAATCACCCAAATGCCATCCACCACCTCGGCAGAAACGACTTTCGTGCGCGTCATGATCTCAGCGCCCCGCGCCTCCGCATCACGTGCATTCAGAACAACCAACCGGGAATCCTCGATCCAGCAATCTGAATATTCAAACGCCCGCTCAAAGCGATCCTCCAGCGCCTCGCCCTCTTTGGCCCGTTTGAGAAATAGCGTCTTGGTGCCTGGCAAAATCTCCCGCCCGCCAAGGTTATCATAGAGGAACAAACCAAACCGGATCATCCATGCCGGGCGGCGCCCTTTCATCCAAGGCATCACAGTGCTCAACAGCTTGGACACGGGCGTCGAGCCCTCAAACCGCATATCTTTGTGATACGGCAGCACAAATCGCATCGGCCATGAGATATGCGGCATCGCGTTCAGCAGCGTCTCCCGCTCGATCAGTGCTTCACGCACCAGCCTGATTTCGCCGTATTCCAGATAGCGCAGCCCGCCATGAAACAGCTTGGTGGAGGAAGACGACGTGGCCCAGGCCAGATCCTTCATCTCCGCCAGCGACACAGACATGCCGCGCCCCGCCGCATCACGCGCGATCCCGCAGCCATTAATGCCGCCACCGATCACAAAAAGGTCCAAAATCTCCGCGTCTGCCATGTCTCGACTCATCATCTGAAATGCAATACCTTCACACAGGTTTACTTTCGTTTCGTCAAGGGATAGTTTCGTATTACTTTCGTATCAGGTGAGATATGGCCGAAAACTTCCGACAAACAGATATCCTGACCATCGCCCAAAACGAAGGGCGTGTTTCGGTCGACGATCTGGCGGAGCGTTTCAATATCTCCGTACAAACCATCCGCAAGGACCTCTCGGATCTCTCTGATGCAGGTCAGCTTAAACGCGTGCATGGCGGTGCGATCCTGCCGTCTGGCGTCACGAATATCGGCTATGAGCAACGGCGCGAGCTCAACCGCGCAGCCAAAGCAAAAATCGCCAAACGCTGTGCCGCAGATATTCCAAACAATGCCTCGGTCTTCCTGAACATCGGCACCGGCACGGAAGCTGTTGCGCGGGAGTTACTCGGCCACCGCAACCTCATGGTCGTCACCAACAACATGAACATCGCACAAATCCTGAGCGCCAACCCTGACTGTGACGTCATCGTTGCGGGCGGCACGCTCAGACGCTCGGATGGAGGGCTGACAGGCCACCAAACGGTGCAAATGATCGAGCAATTCAAGTTTGATTACGCGGTCATTGGCTGTTCAGCGCTTGATCATGACGGGGATATCCTTGACTTCGATATCCAAGAAGTCGCCGTCAGCCGCGCCATCATCTCCAGATCGCGGGAGCGCTTTCTGGTCGCAGACACTTCGAAATTCGACAGGAGCGCACCGGTTCGCATCGCATCCCTGAAAGATGTCAGTCGCTTCTATACCGATGCCAAACCAGCCAAGCCGGTGCAAAACAAGTGCAACCGCTGGTCGACCGAAATCGTGATCGCCCCGAACCAGAGTCAAGCCTAGATGTGACCAACGGCAGACCGCACCACCCACACCGCACCGCGTTCTGGGGCAAAGCCTGCTCAACTTGCGATACTGATCCAGAAGTTGGGCGGGTGCACGCTATCCTGACTTGCGACTTTTGAGTGATATCAGCCTGTGGTGCGCGCTATCCTGACTTGCGACTTTTGAGTGATATCAGCCTGGGTGCGCGCTATCCTGACTTGCGACTTTTGAGTGATATCAGCCTGTTGGCCACTCGAAAGGAACAATCGCAATGAGACCGTACAAGCAGCTTAGCC
>JBCCVD010000018.1:0-105665 GCA_039195745.1 Pseudomonadota bacterium
CCCTCGGCGTATTTATTGGTCATCACGCTGCCCTGCGCCTGCATCACCGCTTTTGAGACGATGTTCTCCGACGCGATCAACTCAATCTCATCGCGCTGCCGACCAAGCTCCGATGTGATCGAGGCGAAAAGATCCGGGTCGGTCGTGGCAAGGTCATCCGCGAAAAAGGAATTTGTCATTTGCGTTTCAGCGTTCATATCTATCTCCATAGCTCACCGGACGCGCGCCCTGTGTGTGGCTTCGTTGTTGGTCAAATTACTGGATGTGTTGGGGACGGGTGGATGTGTCTCTGCCAACGGTCACGACTGTCGGGCACTGCGTCAACGTCGTATCGCACCGGGTTCCATCTGTTTCCACGACAAGACCCGCCCCCGCAATCAGGTCAAACATCAGCATGTTTGACAAGGCAAGCGGGTTGATCTGATTGCCGCCGGTCGCATTGATCAGCAGCGCTGAGGGACGCATCAGATCCAGCTTGGGCCCATTCAGCACATGACGCCGGTTGGCCCCGCTGAGATGCATGGACACGACATCACTCTCCGCAAGCAATTCCTCAAGCGAGGATTGCGTTGCGGACGTCTCACTCAGGATTTCCGGAGGCAGGCCTGTATCGTCAAAGAAGGTCGCCTTCATGCCGAACCCGAAATGCGCCCGGCGCGCAAGCATGCGGGAGGCAGGCGTATACCCGACCAGCCCAACTGTCTTGCCATTGAGTACAGGTGTGTCGTCAACAGTCGCGTTGTTCCACCAGTCCTTATGCCGCTCCCCTGCCCCGGACATATTTTTTTGTCCGGCCATCAGGATTAAACGCATTGCCAGTTCCGCCTCTTCGACAGCATCTGCACCCGGCGTCAGATCGACGGACCTGTTCTGCAGAAGCGTTTGCTCCTGCAGACAGGGATGAGGCTCAGTCGTCGGCCAATCCAGAGCGGAAAAGGCGAATGACTTGCTCATGCCGCACGCTCCTCGATGACCCGCGCGATGGTTTCGCCAATCACCGCTGGATTTTCGGCGACTGTTACACCTGCAGCTTCAAGGATCTCGACCTTTTCACTGGCGCTTTCGCCAAAGGCAGAGATGATTGCACCCGCATGGCCCATGGTCCGCCCTTTCGGCGCAGTCAAACCAGCCACATAAGCCACGACAGGTTTTGTGACATGATCCCGCACATAGGCTGCGGCTTCTGCTTCTTGCGGCCCGCCGATTTCACCAATCATGCAGATGATTTCCGTGTCTTCATCCTCTTCAAACCGCTCCAGAATGTCGCGAAAAGAGGACCCGTTTATCGGGTCACCGCCAATACCGACAGAGGTCGAAATGCCGATCCCGCGTTCTTTCAACTGCGCAGCTGCCTCATAGCCGAGCGTTCCAGAACGGCCCACAATGCCAACCTTACCCTGCAGGTAGATATGTCCCGGCATAATGCCCAACAGCGCCTTGCCCGGACTGATCGTGCCTGCGCAATTCGGCCCCGTCAGAACCATGCGGCGCTCTTTCGGGTAGCGATACATGTAGCGTTTGACGCGGATCATGTCCTGCGCAGGGATGCCGTCGGTGATGCACACGCAGTAGCGGATGCCGCCATCAGCCGCTTCCATGATGCTGTCAGCCGCAAAGGGGGGCGGCACGAAGACCAGGCTGGCTTCAGCGCCCGTCGCTTCGACCGCTTGCTTGACCGTATCGAAGACCGGGACGCCTTCGACAGTTTCGCCGCCCTTTCCGGGCACAACGCCGCCAACGACATTTGTGCCGTATTCGATCATGTCCTTGGTGTGAAAGCGGGCCATCTTACCGGTGATCCCCTGGACGATGACTTTCGTGTCGCGGTCGAGATAAATGCTCATGGCAAGGCCCTCAGCTGTGTTTGTTGTGTCAAATCATTCTGCCATGCGCCCACGGCACGTTCGGCCGCCTCCATTAGGGTTGAGGCGCGGATGATCGGCAGGCCCGACTTGGCAAGGATTTTCTGCCCTTCTTCGACATTTGTCCCCGCAAGGCGAACGATGACGGGCACATCAACCTGCACTTCCTTCAGCGCCTGCACGACCCCTTCCGCGACCCAGTCACAGCGGTTGATGCCCGCGAAGATGTTGACCAAAACGGCTTGCACATTCTTGTCTGACATCACGAGGCGGAAAGCTTTGGCAACACGCTCTGGCGTCGCGCCGCCACCGATATCAAGGAAGTTGGCAGGTTCGCCACCCGCCAGTTTGATCGTGTCCATCGTGGCCATAGCCAAACCAGCGCCATTGACAATACAGCCGATATTGCCCTCAAGACCCACATAGGACAGGCCCCGATCCGCAGCGCGGCTTTCGCGCGGGTCCTCCTGGCTCTTGTCGCGCAGTTCAGCCACTTGACCGTGCCGAAACAGAGCGTTGTCGTCGAAAGTCATTTTCGCATCGAGCGCCAAAATGCGACTATCGCCTGTCACGACGAGCGGATTGATCTCGACCATCGTTGCATCAAGCTCCGTGAAGGCGCGGTAGCAGCCTTGCAGCGTCCGCACCATTTGCGCCGTCAACGCTGGGCTTAGTCCAAGCGCAAATGCAATTTCACGGGCTTGGAACTCACGCAGACCAACGGCAGGTTCGACGGTCGCGCGGACGATGGAGTCTGGTTTCTCTGCAGAAATATCCTCGATCTCCATTCCGCCTTCAGCGGAGGCAACGATCATCACGCGTTGGCTAGAGCGATCTAGGACGAAGCCCAGATAAATCTCGCGCTCGATCTGCACGCCACCTTCGACATAGACACGGTAGATGCCTTTGCCTTCGGGCCCTGTCTGGTGCGTCACCAGTTTGCGACCAAACATGCCTTCGCAGGCGTCGTGGATTTCCTGATCGGATTTGCAGACTTTGACGCCGCCCGCTTTGCCGCGACCGCCTGCATGGACCTGCGCTTTGACAACCCAAGTGTCACCGCCCAGTTCCCGTGCCCGGTAGGCAGCTTGCTCCGGGCTATAGGCCAATGCGCCGGGTGGCACAGAGATGCCGAAATTCGACAGGATTTCTTTCGCCTGATACTCGTGGATATCCATGGTGCGCCCCTATTCTGCGGCGATGGACGTGCCGTAGCGCGTGTCCAAAACGGTTTCGATCGCTTCGTGGTCAACAGTTCCGCCGAGCTTTGTGATTGCATCAGCAAAGAGCATGACGATCTTGCGAATTGCGCCACGATCCAGCTGGTTCAGGATGCCAATACGGACCTGAACAGGGGCGGACAGCGTGGGCCAGATGCCAAACCCTTCGGCCCGACAATTCTGAACCAGTTCCATTTCACGGCCCGCGAGGTCTTCGGGAAGGTTCAGCACAACCAGACTGGTCATGTTGGACGTCACTTCACATCCCATTGCTTCCACGGCTTCGCGCAGGACTGCCTCATGATACTTGTAGGAGTCCGACCGACGCGCCAAGGTCTCTTCAAGGGTCAAGCGCAGCGCTTCGTGGAATGCAGCAACCGCGTAGGCCGAATGGGTCCGGTGATAGGTGCCTTTTTCAACGTCGGCGCCATCCACAATGCCCCAATGCCGCGCTTCGAAAATCGGGTGCTGGGAATAGGTATAGGCGCCATTTTCCTTCAACACCTCAATGTAGCGGTCAGTGAAGCTCACAGGCGCGTAGGTTAGTGGCAGGCAGCAGATGCCTTTTTGCGGGCAAGACGCCCAGCCGACAACGCCGGGATAGTCGTCGATGGAGAAGTTATCGACACCGAGGGAGGAGACGGCATCGATCAGACCCATCGCGCCGTGCTTTTCGCACGCGTCAGAAAAGCCTTGCACGTCGTTGATACGCCCCGAGCCGGTTTCCCAATGTGCCATGAAGGCCCAATTCGGTTTGTGCTCAGCCAGTGCCGCTTCGACCATCTCCCCAGTGACGGAAGTGCCATGCGGGACTTCGATGACTGTGACGGATGCAGGCTGCGGGTTCATCGAGTCTGCGGCGAGTTCCTCGCGCGTAGCCGCCTTGATCCGCAAGGTCAGCGCATCAATGCCGGAAAACGTGCCGTTGGAAAAAGCCACGACCGTATCGCCGGGCAGAACGGCAGAGAACATCGCGTCCAGCGCGCTCCACCCGGTCCCGGCCACGCCGAATGTATATGTGTTGTCCGTTCCCCAAACGGACCGAAGCATGTGCTTGCATTCGATCATGCCACGCAGAACGTCACCCTGCATATGGTCAGCCATTCCAGCCGCACCGAACCGTGCAAGCACGCGTGGATCAGTATTGCCAGGCCCAGGACCAGCCGCCAAAGTGTCGGGGATGTCGAGCTGTGGAAAAACGTGGACGGTCATGTGGTAATCTCCTCCTGAGCCAAATTTCGGATGCGCATTGCACTCTGCCGCCAAGATGGCTGGCAATTGCCAAAAGCAACAACATGCCTTAGACCTGCTTTTGGGTAGCTAAAAGTATGGGAAAAACCCCACCCATAAGTGTATGTATACGATTGTATCCGGTATCAACACCCACCCATACGGGTAGTAAATTGCGATTTTTGAGGTAAAACCATATGGTTAACGAAAATGACCAACCCATTGGCGTCATGCTGGCTGACAGCAATCCGCTGGTTTTATCAGCCATGTCCGAAATTTTTGAGAGCGATCCGCGATTCTCTCTCGTGGCGACATCGGCAACGGCGGAAGGGTTTTTGGGCACCGTCATGCGCGTCCCTGTGAATGTCGGGGTGATCGATTGGAACTTGCCGGTTCTTGGCGGCGCGAAACTGATTGAAGTGTTGCGCGAGCAGGTCAATGCCCCGCGCCTCGTGGTCTACGGTGAGGACAGTGCCGACCTGCCCCGGCTTGCAATGACCGCCGGCGCCGCCGGATTTGCCCCTCGGTCGGGCGAGATTGACAATCTGCTCGCAACTTGTGCGGACGTTGCCGCCGGAAAAATGCTGTTCCCTTTCGTCGACGTGCGGGAATTGCAATCTGATCCGATGCAGAGCCTCAGCCGAAAGGAACGCGTCATGCTGCAGGCCCTCTCCAAAGGTCTCACAAACAGGGAGCTGTCCGCAGAGCTCGGTATCTCCCTGAACACGGTCAAATTCCACCTCTCGAACCTCTACGACAAACTGTCCGTCAAAAGCCGCGCGCAGGCGATCGCATTTTACTATTCGTCGCAAATGCCGGGCGCGCAGGATTAGCGGAAACGATGTTTCATCTGCATACACATGTACGCAATAAAATTTCTTGACACTTCTGCAATTCGTCTCCCTTTCTGTGCGCCATGCCCTCAGGGCTCGCGCAAAACAGGAGTGTGACGACATGAGCTTTCATCCCATCGAACAGGCGCCCGGACGCCTCAACCGCAGCGAATTGGCCGTACCCGGAAGCCAGCCTCAAATGTTTGAAAAGGCAGCACAATCCGACGTCGATGTGATCTTCCTTGACCTCGAAGATGCCGTCGCGCCGGATGAAAAAGCGCAGGCCCGCAAGAACATCATCAAAGGCCTGAACGAGATCGACTGGAACACGAAAACCATGTCGATTCGGATCAACGGGCTGGATACGCATTACATGTATCGCGACGTTGTCGACATTTTGGAGCAAGCTGGCGAGCGCCTCGATCTGATCATGATTCCGAAAGTTGGCACTGCCGCAGATGTCTACGCTGTCGACATGTTGGCGACCCAAGTCGAAGACGCGACGGGCCTGACAAAACGCGTTGGGTTCGAGCATATCATCGAGACCGCTTTGGGCATGCAGAATGTCAATGAAATCGCGGGCGCGTCAAAGCGCAACGAAAGCCTGCATTTCGGCGTTGCTGACTATGCCGCCTCGATGCGTGCGCGCACGACTGTGATCGGCGGTGTGAACGAGCATTACGCGGTGCTGACGGACCCTAATGCGGAGGGAGACCGCCATGTGCATTGGGGCGACATGTGGCACTCCGCCATCGCAAATATGGTCGTGGCTGCGCGCGCCAATGGGTTGCGCCCAATCGACGGACCATTCGGTGACTTCCAGGACCCTGAGGGCTACAAAGCAGCCGCCTATCGCGCGGCCGTGTTGGGATGCGAAGGCAAATGGGCCATCCACCCCAGCCAGATCGCGCTCGCCAATGAGGTCATGAGCCCATCGGAGGCAGAAATCGAAAAAGCCAACCGCATTCTGAAAGCCATGGCAGAGGCAGAAGCCGCAGGCAAAGGCGCTGTCTCCCTTGATGGGCGGCTCATTGACTACGCGTCTATTCGTCAAGCAGAAGTCTTGGTTGAGAAGGCCAAGCAAATCGCAGCTTGATCGCTACATAATCGAAAAAAGCCCGCCTTCAACCAGAGGGCGGGCTTTCTTTTCAATATCTTACAGCGCGACGCTAACTTCCGCGATAGGTCGAATACCCAAAAGGCGACAGCAGCAGCGGAACGTGGTAATGCGCCGCCTCCGACATGCCAAAGCGCAGCGGAACAGCATCGAGAAAGCGCGGCTCCTCTTGCGCAACGCCGGTCTTGTTCAGATAGGCTCCACACTCAAACACCAGCTCATAAACCCCAAGCTGAAACTCCTCTGCAGGAAGGATGTGGCTGTCCGTGCGGCCATCCTCATTGGTGACCACATGTTTCAGCAACACCTGCTCCGCACCTTCGATGCGATAGAGGGAGATCGCAAGCCCAGCCGCCGGAACCCCGCGCGCTGTGTCGAGCACATGTGTTGTCAGATACCCCGTCATCAGTCTGCCTCCTACAAAAGATGCTCAAATTTGGTGCGCTGTCGCCCGTTGTGAAAGCATCGATTGAACGACAGTGCCTTCGGTATTTTTTGAAAGTAACGAAGGATTATTCGGTTTATCAAGTCACAAACCACGCAAGGGGAGCGCTGTGGGACGCGTGATCGAAACGGAACCTTTGTCGAAATCCGCTTTTGCGGCATTTGGCGATGTGTTGGATGCGTCCGGTACGGCTGACAAGCGCATCAATCAGGATATGTGTGGGCGTTTCCATGACCGGGCAACGCTGGAATTTGGAACCGGACGCGCCGGGATCAGCATTTTTGACGCAGAACCACGCAGTCTTCCCTATGTGCTCGACATGATGGAACGGCACCCTGACGGCAGTCAGGCGTTCCTGCCTCTGCATCACAACCCGTTCCTGGTGATTGTCGCGCCAGACCAAGGCGGCGCGCCAGGCACACCCAAGGCCTTCATCGCGGCGCCGGGGCAAGGCGTCAATTACCATCGCAACATATGGCACGGGGTATTGACCCCGCTGCACGCCCCCGGGCTCTTTGCCGTGGTCGACCGCATTGGTGACGGGGCAAACCTCGAAGAACACTGGTTTGAAACAGCATGGCGCGTCGTGGCGCCCCAAACATAAAACCGCCGCAAGAGCGGAACGAAAGCGACAGTCGATAGGGAGAAATCGAAATGACTGACACATCCATCGGGACGGCAGAACAGCTGCGCGACCCGAATTATACGCCGGCACTGCACAAAGCCGTGCCCCTCGGGATACAACACGTGCTTGCGATGTTTGTCTCCAACGTGACACCGGCCATCATTATTGCGGGGGCTGCAGGATTTGGTTTCGGCTCAGATGCAGGCGCGCAGGGCTTTCCTGACATGACCTATCTGATCCAGATGTCGATGCTGTTTGCCGGGATCGCGACGCTGTTTCAAACCATCGGCTTCGGCCCGGTCGGTGCGCGCCTGCCTATCGTTCAGGGCACAAGTTTCGCGTTCATTCCCATCATGATCCCGCTGGTTGCGGGGAAAGGCGTGGAGGCGTTACCTGCCCTTTTCGGGGGCGTCATTGTTGGTGGCCTGTTTCATACGGTCATCGCGACATTCATCGGCAAAATCCGATTTGCTTTACCGCCGCTCGTCACCGGTTTGATCGTCACGATGATTGGCCTCGCACTGGTCAAGGTTGGCATCCAATATGCCGCTGGCGGCGTGCCAGCGATTGACAAGCCGGAATATGGCTCGCTGTTGAACTGGTCAGCGGCGCTGGTCGTGATCCTTGTGACGCTTGGACTGAAATTCTTTGCCAAGGGGATGCTGTCTGTCTCCGCCGTCGTGATTGGCATCATCGTTGGGTATTTCTATGCCATGGCGATGGGCATGGTGACCATGGAAGGGATCAGCACAAGCTGGAACCGCGCAGCAACGGTTGCACTGCCTATGCCCCTGAAATACGGGTTCGAATTCAGCTTTGCGGCGATCATCGGCTTCTGCCTGATGGCTTTCGTTTCCGCTGTAGAGACTGTGGGCGATGTCTCGGGCATCACCAAAGGCGGCGCAGGGCGCGAGGCCACGGATAAAGAGATCACGGGCGCGACCTACGCGGACGGTCTGGGTTCTGCCTTTGCTGGCCTGTTTGGCGGATTTCCGAACACCTCCTTCAGCCAGAACGTCGGCTTGATCGCGATGACAGGCGTCATGAGCCGCCATGTCGTGACCATTGGCGCACTGTTCCTGATCTTGTGCGGCCTGATCCCGAAGGTCGGCGCAATCATCCGCACGATCCCTATTGAGGTGCTCGGCGGCGGTGTCATCGTGATGTTCGGCATGGTCGTGGCGGCAGGTATCTCCATGCTGTCAGACGTCAATTGGAACCGGCGCAACATGGTGATTTTCGCAATCGCCTTATCTGTCGGGCTTGGGCTGCAGCTTGACCCGAAAGCCGTCCAGTACCTGCCAGATACGCTGCGCATCCTGATGACCTCCGGTTTGCTGCCCGCAGCCGTCATCGCGATTGTACTCAACCTCATCCTGCCGGAAGAGCTTTCGAGCGAAGCGACGGAAGAGGTCTCCGGTGGCCTGTCGGGCCACGGCGAGGGCTCGCTCAAGGGCTAGGCCCAACAACACAAAAAAGGGCACCTTCGGGTGCCCTTTTCCGTTCACAAGCTGCTGATGATCAGAAATCAACCTCGATCGCGACGCCTTTTTCGACCGCCAGTTCGACCACAGAGGCCGCAACAGCCAAGTCTTGCAGCCCGACCCCCGTGCCATCGAATACGGTCACCTCATCGTCGGAACTGCGCCCAGGAACCGTCCCGTTGATGACAGCGCCAAGCTCACCGACATCGGCATCCGTGATCAATCCTTGTTTGATGGCATGCTGACACTCCCCAATGCTGACCGCCTGCGCGACCTCATCGGTAAAGACCGTTGCGCGCGCGATCAAAGCCGCGTCAAGCTCTTGCTTGCCAATCGTATCGGTACCCATGCAGGCGATATGCGTGCCGCCAGACACATGCGCATCCATCAGGGACGGTGAAAAGGCGGAGGTGATAGAGATGATTACATCCGCCTCATCGCCCAGCTGGTCCAGTTCCACCGCCTCAAATGGCAAGCCGAGTTCCTTGGCCTGATCTGCCAGACGGTGGAGCATGTCTGGGTGATAATTCCAGCCGATTACTTTCTCGAATGCGCGTTGTTCCACAGCCGCGCGCATCTGGAATAACGATTGATGGCCTGCGCCGATCATTCCCAATACCTTTGCGTCTTTGGGCGCCAGATGCTTGATGGAAACGGAGGAGGCCGCAGCCGTCCGCAGGGCCGTCAGCAGGTTGCCCCCCACCATCGCCTTGACCATGCCCGTGTCGGGATCAAACAGAAACACGGTGGACTGATGGTTAATCAACCCGCGTTTCTCAAGATTGTTGGGCCAGTAGCCCCCGGCTTTCAAACCAAGCGCGAGGCCGGAGCGGTCAAATCCGCCTTTGAAGCCGTAAAGTGCGTCCTCATGGCCAATGGCCTCGCGGATGACCGGCAAGTTATAGGCGTCATGCGCAGACATGGCCGCAAAGACCTTCTCAACCGCATCGAAGGCGGCCTCGCGGGTCAATAGGCCCGCGATTTCGCGTTCCGGAACAATGATCATGATGTTCTTCCTTGTGACCGGCTCAGTAAGCCTTACCGCGTGCGGAGACGGGCCAGAGCGTTTCAACCTTGCCGTTCCTCACGCCCACATACCAATCGTGTACGTTGCAGGTCGGGTCACAATGACCGGGAACAAGTTTCAGCTTGTCATTGACTTGCAGCACACCCTCCGGGTCTGAAACAACGCCGTGCTCGTCAGAGCATTTGACGTAAGCGACATCGCTGCGACCAAAGACCGTTGGCAGTCCACTATCTACGGATTGCGCCTTCAACCCTGCATCCACAATCGCCTTATCTGCTTTCGCATGGCTCATGACGGAAGTTAGGATAAACAGCGCATTCTCCCACTCGCCCTCGTCGATGCGGTTGCCGTCTTTGTCGAGAATACGCCCGTAATCCGCGTCCATGAAAGCGTAGGAGCCACATTGCAGCTCATTGAAAACCCCTGATGCGCTTTCAAAATAGTAAGACCCAGTGCCGCCGCCGCCGACGATGTCACAGTCCAGACCTTCGGCTTTCAACAAGCCAATGGTTTCAGCAACCTGATCAATCGCCACTTGGGTTTTGCTTTGCCGCTCCGCATAGGTGTCGAGGTGCTGCATCGCGCCCTGATAGGCCTGAATGCCAGCGAATGTCAGCCCATCCGCGCCGTCAATCAGTTTGGCAAGTGCAACCACAGGCGCACCATATTGCACACCGCAACGCCCCGCACCCACGTCAATTTCCACCAGACACTCGATCTGCGTGCCGTGCTTGACGGCCGCAGCGGACAGGTCTGCGACATTGGCCGGATCATCCACGCAACAAATTGTGCGCGCGCCAAGCTTGGGCATACGTGCGAGCCGGTCGATCTTTGCGGGCTGCGTCACCTGATTGGAGACCAGCACGTCCTTGATGCCTCCACGCGCGAACACCTCCGCCTCACTGACCTTCTGACAGCAAACGCCACAAGACCCGCCCAGCTTTTCCTGCAGCAAAGCGACATCCACCGATTTGTGCATCTTGCCATGCACCCGGTGACGCATGCCATGCGCTTTGGCAAAGTCACCCATCTTCTTGATGTTGCGCTCCAGAGCGTCCAAATCCAGCACCAACGCGGGCGTCTGAATATCTGCCGCGTCCATGCCAGGGATGGCAGGAACGTCAAAGCCCACGTCGAGGCTGTCAAAATCAATCAAGTCTTTCATGAGGTCGCTCCTTCGTTTTTCATCCATGGCAGCTTTGCCAGATCAACATTTCCGCCGGTGATAACCACGCCCACGCGCTTGCCTGCGAAGACGTGCTTGTTCTTGAGTATCGTGGCGAGGGGGACAGCACAGCTGGGCTCCATCACCAGCTTCATGCGCTGCCACGTCAGACGCATCGCGTCGATGATCTCCTGCTCGCTCGCGGTCAGTATATCCGTTACGTGATTGCGCACGAAATGCCAGGTCAGGTCTTTCAACGGGACTTTCAAACCATCCGCAATCGTGACCGGCGCGTCATCCGCGATAATATGGCCCGCTTTGAAACTGCGGGCGGCATCATCAGCCTGTTCCGGCTCAGAGGCAATGATCTGCACTTCAGGCGCAATGTTTGAAAGCGTCAGGCAAGTTCCCGAAATCATGCCACCGCCCCCAATTGGCGCGACAACCATATCAAGCCCACCGCCAAATTCTTCGATCTGTTCCATCAACTCACGCGAGCAGGTCCCCTGCCCTGCAATCACGCGCGGGTCGTTATAGGGATGCACGAAATTGCCACCGGTCCTGGCCTGCAACTCAGCAAAGACCTCTTCGCGCGATGAGGTGGAAGGTTCACATTCCGTGATGATCCCGCCATATCCGCGCACGGCTTCTTTCTTCGCGTCCGGTGCTGTGCGCGGCATGACCACGTTGCACGGAATGCCGCGCCGCCCGGCCGCATATGACAGCGAGAGAGCGTGATTGCCGGAGCTATGGGTGCAAACCCCTTTCTCAGCGTCTGCCTCAGTCAGTCCAAAAACGGCATTGGACGCACCGCGCACCTTGAAAGCGCCAGCTTTCTGGAAGTTTTCGCATTTGAAAAACAGCTCACATCCGGCAAGTGCGTTCAGATACTGCGATGTCAGAACAGGCGTGCGGTGAATATAAGGTTTGATCCGCTCATGCGCGTCCAGAACATCTTGATAGGTTGGGATGTACATCTCTGCATGGTCCTTCATCACGCGGCCGCTTTCTTGGTTTGGGCCGCGCCATGGCGGTAAAATTCTTGTGCTGCAGCGACGCCTGAGCCCATTTCGATGTCGAGGCCAAGATCCACCATGCACATCTCTGCGACGCTCAAGCCCGAAAGCATCATCGCATCCGTCAGGGAGCCCAAATGGCCGATGCGGAACAGTTTGCCCGCGACCTCCCCAAGTCCAACACCAAAGGCCATACCGTAATTTTCGGCCGCGTGAGTCACGATGTCAGTCGCGTTGAACCCGTCCGGTGTCAGGATCGCGGAGACTGTGTCAGAATAGACATCAGGAGTGGTCGCGCAAAGCTCCAACCCCCAAGCCTCCGCCGCAAGCCGAACCCCTTGGGCAATCCGTGTATGTCGCGCAAAAACGGTATCAAGGCCTTCCTCCAGCAACATGTCCAATGACAGCTTGAGGCCGTTCATCAAACCGACCGGCGGAGTATATGGAAATGCGTTGGCCGCATAGCCCTGCCCCATATCCGCGATCGAAAAGAAAGTGCGTGGCAGGCTCGCGGTCTTGGACGCCGCAATGGCTTTGTCTGAGAAGCCGATGATCGCCAAACCAGCGGGCAGCATGAAGCCCTTTTGCGACCCGGTCACCGCGACATCGACGCCCCACTCATCCATCCGGAAGTCCATGGATCCGATGGAACTGACCCCGTCGACAAACAACAGTGCAGGGTGGCCCGCTGCATCCATCGCCTTGCGGATCGCAGA
The DNA here is from genome assembly GCA_039195745.1 of Pseudomonadota bacterium. Classification (GTDB taxonomy): domain Bacteria; phylum Pseudomonadota; class Alphaproteobacteria; order Rhodobacterales; family Rhodobacteraceae; genus Litoreibacter. Next base: position 12,741 of record JBCCVD010000018.1, read on the forward strand.
AATGTCAGATTTCACGCCCGTCGCGGTTTCATTATGTGTGGCCAGCACGACTTTGATCTGATGCGCTGTATCAGCCCGCAGCGCCTCCTCATATGCGTCAGCAGAGATACCCGCGCCCCAAGGGGTCTCAATGACAGTCACATCCAGCCCGTGGCGCATGCACATATCGATCCAGCGATGCGAGAACATCCCGTTGCGCGCCGCCAAAACGCCATCACCCGCGGAAAGCGTGTTTGTCAGGGCCGTCTCCCACCCTCCTGTGCCAGTAGACGGGAAGATAAACACTTCGGCGCTGGTGGATTTCAGAACTTTGCGCAAACCGTTCAAACAGGGGTGCAGAATGTCACCAAACAAGGAGGACCGATGATCGAGTGTCGCCATGTCACAGGCCTTGCGGATTGCCTCGGGCATATTGGTCGGGCCTGGAATAAAAACCGGGTTTTGAAAGCTCATCTGTTCCTCCGTCAGTCGGGTTCGAAGGCAAAGTAGAAGCGACACCAGCGCGGCGCAATTTTTTTGAAATGATTTTTCAAAAATGAAAATATCAGAAAATCAATTTATTTTCAGACAGTTGTGTTTTTTCACAAATAAAGCAACACACACAAAAACTGAAAAATATCCTCAAAGCCGCGCAATCAATCACCCGCCCTGCGGCTCAGACAGCTCAGCATTAAAGACAAACAGGGCCTCATCATTGATCGTGTAGCCGTCGATCAACGCCTTCGCCCTGGGCGATGTCAGCCACACCTCCAGACGCGCCACAGCCTCTGCGTTGACATGGGGGTGCCGCTCTGGATTGACGGGCAAATAGGCATACTGATTGAACAGAACCGGATCGCCCGCAAAAAGAACCGCCAGCGCACCCTTATTGCCGAAATTCAACCAGCTCGCGCGATCAGCCATGATATAGGCATTCAGCCCTGACGCGGTGTTAAGGCTGGCCCCCATGCCAGACCCGACCGCCTTATACCACGCACCGAAAGCCGCCGGATCAAGCTCTGCCGACACCCAAAGCGAGCGTTCCTTCTTGTGGGTGCCGCTCTCATCCCCGCGACTGACAAAGGGGGATTGGGTCGCCGCAATCCGCTGAAAGGCGTCGACCGCTGTCTTGGAAGACGCGACCCCTGCGGGGTCTTCCATCGGGCCGATCATGACGAAGTCGTTATACATGATCTCGCGCCGATGTGTCCCGAACCCGTCTGCTACAAACGCCTCTTCAGCTGCGCGGGAATGCACGAGGATCGCATCCACATCCCCCGCCTCGCCCAGCCGCAACGCCTGCCCGGTACCCACCACCAATAGCTGCACGTCCAATCCGATATCCGCCTTGATTTCAGGCAGCAACACATCCGACAAGCCGGAATTGTGAAAGCTGGTCGTCACCGCCACACGCAACGCTTGCACCTCGGCTTGGGCTTGGGTTTGAAGAGCGATACAGGCAAAAACAGCAACAAGAAATCGGATCATTCGACGATATCTCCATTCAGAAAAGACGTGACCTGTTCTGTCATCGGGGACGTAAAGAACGCACCTGCTTCAGCCTGCGCATTCACCTGACCACCAAGCAAAAACACGACGTCGCTGGCCAGTCTGCGCGCCTGTCCCAAATCATGCGTCGTCATGATGATCCGCGTGCCTGCCTGCTCCGTTTCCTGCAACATGGCTTCAATCTCACGCATGGAGCGCCCGTCGAGATTGGCACAAGGCTCATCAAGAAACAGCACTTTGGGATCGCGGATCAGAGCCCGTGCAAGCGCGAGTTTCTGCTGCTCGCCACCCGATAATCTGCGCGCTGGACGATCCAGTGCATCTTCCAGCCCGATGCGCACAGACCATTCCGCAACGCGTCGGGCAATCTCGGGCTTGGCCCATTTGAGCAGTTGCATCGGATAGGCAAGATTCTGACGAACGGAGCGGTGCAACATCACCGGCCGCTGAAACACATAGGCCTGCGATTGTCTTGCCTCTGCATCAGGGACAGACCAACTCACCTCACCGCTGGACGCCCGCTCCACCCCGTGCAGAACCTTCAGCAACGTGGTTTTTCCTGCGCCATTTGGGCCCAGCACGATGGTGAACCCACGTTCTGCAAGCTCCAGATCAAGCGGCCCAAGGATCGGCTTGCCACGCCGGGTCACAACGACCTGGCTCAGACGGACAGACATAGGCCCCGTCACCACCTGCCCTCCCGTTCTGTGCGCGACAGCGTATGGATCGCGAAATTGACCAGCAACGCCAAGGCAATCAGAACGAAGCCCAAGCCCAACGCCAAAGCAAAATCGCCTTTGCCAGTCTCAAGCGCAATCGCGGTGGTCAGCACGCGGGTCGCATGATCAATATTTCCGCCCACAATCATGATCGCACCGACCTCACCAATGGCGCGACCAAACCCGGCCAGCGAAGCCGTCAGCAACGTCCTGCGGCCGTCCAAGATCAACGTCCAAATCCGTTGAGACTTGGTCGTGTTCAGCGAGATCAGCAAATCATGATATTCCGCCCAAAGCTCCCGCATGGCCTGATGGGTGATCGAGGCGATGAGCGGCGTGATGATAATGACCTGCGCGATGATCATCGCAGTGGGCGTGAACAAGAGCCCCAGGACCCCGAATGGCCCTGATCGCGACAAGAGCAGATAGACGATCAGCCCGACCACGACCGGCGGCAGCCCCATCAGCGCGTTCAACGTGGCAATGGTCAGGCGCCGGTAGCGAAAGCGTCTGATGGCCAGCCACGTGCCGAAGGGCAAGGCAAGGGCGCAGGCAATCAGCAATGCGGTTAAGCTCACCTGCAAGGAGCGCAGCGTGATCTCGATCAGATCAGCATCAAGCGTGATGATCAGCCCAATTGCCGCCTGCAAACCTGCCCAGATGTCGTTCATCTAGATGCGCCCGCGCCGAACAGCCACACTCAGCCCCACCATACCGCCGAACCGCTTCGGGCGTTCTGTGCGGAAATGCCGAGCCTGCCACCCACCAGGTTAGAGCCAGCGGCATGCAGGGCTGTTGTCACGAAGACTGTCCACATGGCTTACATCTCGATCGTTTCTCGGAACGCCGCATCATGCAAGCGCCACCGCAATTGGAATACAGCAAAAGGCATCCAGATCAAGACAGCATCCCGCCATGTGCAGGGTCGTCACTTGCTGAGGACAAGCCGTTCTTCGAAATGGGTCATGTCAGCGAATGTGCAGAACGCCGGTGCTTTCAAGGGCACGGTAAAGACACCATCTGCAAGCTCTTCCAAAATGGCGTCCAGCCCGGCCTGCCACGCCCCAACCTGATCATCGCTCAACCATCCTGTGGCGTAGCCGAGCGTCATATGATGCCTGTAAGTCTCATGGCCCTCATGACGAAAATCAAACCTGTCCGCGAACGCATCGCGCCATTTCAGAAGCGCCGCTTTGTCGCGATCCGTTGCCCCTTCCAACACAATCCCCATCGGATACAGCCCTGCGACACGCAGCTTGAACGCTTCGGGTGCGGAAAAATCAGCCAAGCGCTTCAGGAAGGATGCCGTCACAGCGTCGACGGGCGCGGCGCGGTCGATGTCTTTTGGCCAACCATCCGCTGTCCTGCGGGTCTCGATCACCCCTTCAAAAACGGTCATATGCAGGCTGCTCTCGGGCGTCATCAGAAATAGCTGCGCGCCGGGCAGCGCCATCATCTTACTGCGTGCATCCAGAATGCGGGTGTGCTGCGGGTCCTCAACATCCAGATGACATACGACGGTGTTGCCCGCCTCGGGAAGAAATTCCGACCTCGTAAACCGCTGCCCCAGCCGCGCCGGAGGCGCGGTCTGGTTGCGTTCGGCAAATCGGCTGACCTGTTCACGAATCGACATGCTGCTATCCTGCTTCATTGGAATTTTCCGGCACCCTCACATAAATCATCCCGACGGGAAACCGCTGCGCATCGAGAACAGTTCAGCCCGTCCGCAGGGCCTGCGATAAGCATGTCCCGCTGTCCTCTTTCAAAAACGAAGACGACAACGGGCGGGGAAGCCCTCGCCAGCCGGTTGCATGTCTGCTGATGGGCGCTAGGCTCCATGTAGCGGGTTTACTATCGGAAAGGACGTCCTAATGAATGAAGACTTCAACATGTCGATGCGCAAGTTCCTCAAACAGGTCGGTGTCACCTCGCAACAGGCCATAGAAGAAGCCATGCGGAAACAGGGCAAGTCCGGTCAGTCCTACGAGGCCAAAGTCGTCTTGACCGTGGAGGGTATTGATCTTGAACATGTGGTAACAGGCAAGATCGAAGCAGCCTGACGCGCGCCGGCCACCAGCGCGCTGCTGACACAGACCTCACCCCGACAGTCGGCCGGTTCATCCTATGCGGCGAAGCAACGACGCGAAACCAATGATGGCGGAGGAGGTGGGATTCGAACCCACGGTAGACTTTCACCTACGTCGGTTTTCAAGACCGGTGCATTCAACCACTCTGCCACTCCTCCGACATCGCGGGGTGTAACCGTCAAGTTCCGATTCTAAAAGCCTGAAAGCGCGGATCACAATCACGCAATCACCGCGCCAAATTTTGCCGAAACGCCGGTCTGAGGCTTTGCAAAACTGACGCAAATCCCTAAACTGCGCTTCAAGATAAGGGCCACAAGGTCCATCGGGTCAGGTAAAACCGCGATCTTCGCGGAAAAAGATGCGTTAAGAACGCACGATAAGAGGGGCAAATCACATGGAAATTTTGAGCAGAATGCGGTCTTCAACGCGGCTGATCTTGGTGCTGGGCGCGACGCTGGCTGTCGCGGCCTGCGAAGATGGTGCCGGGCCAAGTTTTGATTTCCTGAAAAAGAAACCGAAGGCAGAAACCTCTGCTTCGAGCGATCTGGCCGCTGCAGCTACGGGCACAGAACGCGACGTTGAGGCGCCGGAAGTCTTCTCCGTGAATGAAAAAGCCTTATGGGACGGTCGTCCATCTCTTGGCGGTGTCTGGGTCGCCTATCCCGGCGTCAAAGACCCAGAGCGCGTGCTTGTCCGCAACGAAGCCAACGGCAAATTCGTCATCGGCGCGCTGTTTCGCCGGGAACGTGACAATCCTGGCCCAAAACTTCAGATGAGCTCTGACGCGGCTGCGGAGCTGGGCATGCTGGCAGGCCAGCCCGTCACGGTCAGTGTCGTGGCACTTCGCAAGGAAATCGTGGAAGCGCCGCAAGATGTGCCCCTGCCCGGCGCAGGGGAGGCGATTGACACTGCATTGCCGCCCGCCGCCGAAATAGAAGCCAGCACGCTCGACCCCGTTGCCACCGCAACCGCCGCAATAGACCGGTCAGAGGCCGCGCCCACACCAGCCGCAGCCCCTGCCCCCAAACCGGCCCCTGTTCAGCAAAGCTCAAGCCTGTCCAAACCGTTCATTCAAATCGGCATTTTTTCAATCAAGCAAAACGCCGACGACACGGCGACCTCGCTGAAAGGCGTTGGCGTCCTGCCAGTCGTCAAGGAACAGAGCAGCAAAGGCAAGACATTCTACCGCGTGCTCGTGGGCCCTGCTGGCACAAGTTCTGAACGCGGCGCGCTGTTGAAAAAAGTGAAGGGACTTGGCTTCAACGACGCCTATTTCGTAACAAACTGATTGCCACAAAGGAGCTTTCATCCGTGATCCGCGCTGCCACGCTTCTCGTCTTGTGTTTTTTAGCCCTGCCAAGCTGGGCTTTTGAATCGACTGCCAAATCTGCCATCGTGCTGGATGTTGGCACTGATCAGACATTGATGGAAAAGAACGCGGATATGGCTCTGCCGCCCGCATCCATGTCAAAACTGATGACGCTGAACATGGTGTTTGAAGCGCTTGACGACGGGCGTTTGTCACTCGACAAGCAATTGCCGGTCTCTGCTCACGCGGCGAGCTTTGGTGGCTCGACCATGTTTCTCAGCCCGGGGGACCGCCCCACGGTAGAGGACCTGATCCGCGGCGTGATCGTGCTGTCTGGCAATGATGCCAGCGTAGTGCTGGGCGAGGCGCTCGCAGGGACAGAGCCCGCTTTCGCGCAGCAAATGACGATCCGGGCGCAGGAACTTGGCATGACCAGCTCCACCTTTGCCAATTCCAGCGGCTGGCCTGCCGCAGGGCATCGGATGTCGATGCGAGATCTGGCGATCCTCGCCAAACGGCTCGTCGAGAAATTTCCACAATATTACGGCTACTTTGCGGAACGTGAATTCCAATATGAAGACAGCCCGCCTGCCAATCGCTTCAACCGCAACCCGCTTCTGAAACTCAATATCGGCGCGGACGGTCTGAAAACCGGCCACACACAAGAAGCGGGCTATGGGCTGGTAGGCTCGGCCGTCCAAAACGGGCGGCGCATCATCTTTGTCTTCTCCGGCCTTGATACGCAGGAGCAGCGCGCGCAGGAGGCCGAACGGATGACAAACTGGGCCTTCAACCAGTTCGTAGAACGGCAGCTATTCGAAAAAGGCGTCCCGCTGACAAAAGCGGAAGTGTGGATGGGCGAAGCGGCATTCGTAAATATGGCCACAAAAACCGATGTCAAAGCGTTGATCCCGGTTCTGGGGCGCGACGGCGTGAATGCGAAAATCAGCTATACAGGACCGCTTGAAGCCCCGATTGAAGCGGGTCAGGAAGTGGCGAAACTCGTGGTCTCCGTGCCCGGGTTTGATGATGTCGTCCACCCGCTTGTCGCAACAGAAACCGTGCCTGCCGGTGGGTTCGTGGTCCGTGTGCGCACGGCTGCAACAGCCCTGTTTCGCCAGTTGACCGGCCGTTTGCAAACCCAAGCCGCGACGCTGTTCTAGGTGTTCATCACATTCGAAGGGATTGACGGGTCTGGCAAATCGACCCAGTCGCGGCTCCTTGCGGGTCAGTTGGAAACCCTCGGGCATGAGCTCATGCTGACGCGCGAGCCCGGCGGCTCTGACGGGGCTGAAGAAATCCGGCGGCTATTGGTTGAGGGCGACCCGGATCGCTGGTCGGCTGAAACCGAAATCCTGCTTTTCACCGCCGCCCGCCGCGACCATCTTGAACGACGTATCGCGCCAAACCTGAAAGGCGGCAAGTTGGTGATTTGTGACCGCTTCGCCGACAGCACCCGCGTATATCAAGGCGCCACGCGCGGCGATCTGCGCGCCCTTGTCGACAGCCTGCATGCGCAAATGATCGGCACGGAACCTGACCTGACCCTGATCATCGACATGGACCCCGAAACCGCGCTGGATCGAGGCCTCGCGCGCGACAGCGGGGAGGACCGGTTCGAAGAGTTCGGCGCAGGTTTCCAGCAGAAATTGCGCGCAGGTTTCCTTGGGCTTGCGGAGGAATATCCAGAGCGCTGCGTTGTCATCGACGGCAATCGTGCGGCGGCAGAGATCGCCCAAGACGTACTGGCAACCACGCTCACGCGCCTGGGTAAGTGATGGTAAAATGAGCGACCAAGAACTCCCTCAGCCAGACCAGATTGACGGCGCGCCGCACCCGCGTGAAACCTCGCGACTGATCGGACAAGCTGCGGCAGAGACGGCGTTCCTTGACGCCTTCAACAGCGACCGGCTGCATCACGCCTGGCTGATCACCGGCCCGAACGGTGTCGGCAAAGCGACGCTGGCCTGGAGGATCGCGCGGTTTTTGTTGGCGACACCGAAAGACGATGGCGGCATGTTTGCGCCTGCAGTGCGGGAAACGCTCGACATCCCGCCCGACCATCCAGTCAATGCCCGCATTGCCGCGCTATCTGAGCCGGGCCTGTTCTTGCTGCGCCGTGCGTGGGATGAGAAAACCAAAAAGCTCAAGACCATCATCGCCGTCGATGAGGTCCGCAAATTGAAAAGCTTCTTCGCGCTCTCCAACCCGGATGGCGGCAGGCGTGTCGTGATCGTGGATGCGGCGGATGAAATGAACGTATCTGCAGCCAATGCGCTGCTGAAAGTGCTCGAAGAACCGCCAGCAGATTGCATCCTATTGCTCGTGGCCCATCAACCCTCCCGTCTGCTTCCCACGATCCGGTCCCGCTGCCGCGAATTGCGCTGCACGCAGTTAAGCGCGGAACACATGGCGCAGGCCCTAAACGCGGCTGGCGCAAACGCAAAGCAACATGCAGTCGCCCTGTCCGAGCTGTCGGGTGGCTCGGTCGGGGAAGCATTGCGGCTTTTGAATCTCGACGGACTGACGCTCTACAAGGAACTGATGGACGTGATCGACACGTTCCCCCGACTTGATCGGCCATCCGCTTTGAAATTTGCAGAAAAAGCCGCGGCGCGCGGGGCGGATGGACGGCTCGATCTGATGCTGCGGTTGTTTGATCTGGCCCTGTCCCGTCTGTCACGCGCCGGGCTCGGCATGATTGACACGCAAGCCAGTTCCGGCGAGCTTTTGACACTCGCCCGCCTCTCCCCCGGTGAGGGCGCTGCACGCGCCTGGGCAGAGCTTGCCGCCAGCGCATCGTCCCGCGCGCGACATGGGCAGGCTGTGAACCTTGACCCTTCCTCGCTGATCCTAGATATGCTGTTTGCAATGAATTCTGTTGCGGCGCGTACCGCCGCCTGAAGGGCGCAATGACACCGCGGATCACCGACAGCCACTGCCACCTCGATTTCGCGGATTTCGACGCGGATCGCGACGAGATCATCGCCCGCGCGAAGCAAGCAGGCGTGAGCCGCATGGTGACGATCTGCACCAAGCTGCGGCTGGAGCCACAGGTCCGCGCCATTGCAGAAGCCTATGACACCGTATTCTATGCAGCCGGCACCCATCCAATGAGCGCCGCCGATGAGCCACTGGCCAGTATCGAGGAGCTGACCACCCTCGCGGCGCATCCGAAATTCGTGGCAATTGGCGAGACGGGGTTGGATTACCACTACACCGCCGACAGCAAAGACATTCAGCAAGAAAGCCTGAAAATCCATATCGAGGCCGCGCGCCAGACTGCCCTGCCCCTGATCATCCACGCGCGCGCCGCGGATGAGGATATGGCCCGCATTCTCAGCGATGCCTATGCCGATGCGCCCTATACCTGCGTGATGCATTGCTTCTCGTCGTCGAAAGAGCTTGCGCAGACAGCCCTCGATCTGGGATTTTACCTGTCCATGTCCGGCATCGCCGCGTTTCCAAAATCACAGGATCTGCGCGACATCTTCGCAAGCGCACCGGTCGACCGTATCCTTGTGGAAACCGACGCGCCTTACCTTGCCCCGCCCCCCTATCGGGGCAAGCGCAACGAGCCCGCCTATACGGCCCACACAGCCCGCGTCGGCGCGGATGTATTCGGCTTGAGCTACGACGCTTTCGCCGCACAGACCCAAGAAAACTTCGACCGCCTGTTCACGAAAGCGCGGCTATGAGCACGCGGTTCACAATCCTCGGTTGCGGCTCTTCCGGCGGCGTGCCTCGGCTGGGCGGACACTGGGGCGATTGTGATCCGCAAAACCCCAAGAACCGCCGAAACCGCTGCTCCCTGCTGGTCGAAAAGGATGGGCCCGAAGGCACAACGACCGTGCTGATCGACACCTCCCCCGACCTGCGCCATCAACTGCTGGCCGCTGAAGTCGGACGGCTCGACGGTGTGATCTATACCCATGACCATGCCGATCATGTCCATGGCATTGATGATCTGCGCATGATCGTCTTCAATATGCGGGAGCGCGTGCCGGTCTGGGCAAATGAAGCAACCTCAAAAGCCCTGCTCCACCGTTTCGGCTATGTGTTCGAGACTCCGCCCGGTTCCGGATACCCGCCGATCCTTGATCTCAACCCGATCGAGGGGGATGTAACTGTCGACGGACCCGGCGGCGCGGTCACGTTCACCCCGTTTGAAGTGCAACATGGCACGATCAAGTCGCTAGGCTTTCGCATCGGTGATGTCGCCTATCTGCCCGACGTCTCTGATCTGAAGGACGGGCGCAAAGCTATGCACGGGCTCGATGTGCTGATCATCGACGCGTTGCGCCGCACGCCCCACCCCAGCCATTCGCATCTGGACAACACATTGGCCTGGATCGCCGATCTGGAACCCAAGCGCGCGGTGCTCACCAACATGCACATAGATCTCGATTACGAGACACTGGAGGCCGAAACCCCCGACCACATCACCCCCGCCTATGACGGCATGGTGATCGAGGTCGCTGAGTGAGCGCACTCCTGGAGATCATCCTGCCCGTTTTTCTTGTGATCGGCGCGGGATACCTCGCCGTACGCTTCGCCCTCTTCCCTGAAAGCGGCGTCGATGGTTTGATGAAATTCACGCAGCATTTCGCGATCCCCTGCCTGCTGTTCAAAGCCATTGCAGAACTGGAGCTTGGCACCTATTTCGAGCCGCGCTTGCTGACCAGCTACTATGCACCCGCGCTCATTTGCTTCGCACTTGGCATTGTCGCTTCGCGCACCCTGTTTCAGCGCCCATGGGAGGACAGCGTCGCCATCGGTTTCGCCTGCATGTTCGCCAATTCCGTGCTGCTGGGACTGCCGATTACCGAACGCGCCTATGGGCCAGACGCGCTTGACCCCAATTTCGCGCTCGTCGCTTTGAACGCGCCAATCTGCTACGGCATCGGCATCACAGTGATGGAGATGGTCAAACATCGCGGCGGGGCCCCGATCGCCACGATCCGGGCCGTCATCAACGCGATCTTCCACAATGCGCTGATCCTCGGGCTGGCTTTGGGCTTTGCCGTCAACCTGAGCGGCATGTCCCTGCCCACGGTGGCCAATGACGCGCTTGACCTGATGATCCGCGCTGCCCTGCCCGCTGCGATCTTCGGGTTGGGAGGCGTGCTTGCGCAATACAAGTTCGAAGGCGATCTGGGTGTTATCCTGATGATCTGCGCCATCACCCTGCTGGCACGTCCCGTCCTGTCCTATGGGATGAGCCTCGGCTTCGGCCTGAATGTCGGTGCTACGCGGTCTTCCGTCCTGACAGCCGCCATGGCGCCGGGCGTCAATGCCTATGTCTTCGCCAATATGTATGGTGTCGCCAAACGGGTCGCAGCCTCCGCTGTACTCGCCGCGACAGCACTGTCGGTCCTGACGCTCAGCGCTTGGCTTTGGTTTCTGCCGTAGGCTTCGAAGTATCAGCCGGGCGAAATGCCCCGCAGCCGTTCTGAGCGGCGGCGCAGAAGCTCCACTGTCGTCAGCAGCAGGATGGAAATGATCACAAGGATCGTCGCAACCGACAGAATGGCAGGTGAAATCTGCTCTCTGATCCCGTTCCACATCTGACGCGGGATGGTCTGTTGATCATGCGCAGCCACAAACAGCACGACCACCACCTCGTCAAAGCTCGTCACAAAGGCAAACAGCGCGCCTGAAATCACACCGGGCAGAATGAGCGGCATGGTGATCTTGAAAAACGTGGTGGTCGGCGTCGCCCCAAGATTGGCGGCCGCGCGGGTCAGAGAGTGATCAAACCCTACGAGTGTCGCCGTGACTGTAATAATCACGAAGGGAATACCAAGCGTCGCATGCGCCATGATGATGCCCGGATAGCTGTTGGCCAGCCCAGTGGAGGAGTAGAAGAAGAACAAACCCGTCGCGGTGATAATGATCGGCACGATCATGGGCGAAATCAGGATCGCCATGATGGACCGACGATAAGGCATCTCGGGGCGCGACAGGCCCAGTGCTGCGACTGTACCCAACACCGTGGCCAGCAACGTCGAAAAGAAGCCAATGATGACAGAGTTCTTCGCCGCATTCACCCAAGACGCATTCGACCACACATCCGCCCACCAGCTGCCATCGCGTTCCGCATCAGGCGCATTCATGCCAAAGGTCAGCAAAAGATCATACCAGCGCGATGAATAGCCCGTGGGATCGAGCTTCAACATCTTCTCGGTGAAGGTGAAATAGGGCTCTGCGTTGAAGGAGAGCGGGATCACGATCAGGATTGGCGCGATCAAAAACAGAAAGATCAACCCGCAAATGACCAGATAGACCTTGTGCCAGACGCGTTCCAGCTTGTCTGCATGGGGAGGTAGAGCCATGATCTTATCCCAGTTTCAGGTTGTCGATGCCAATCAGGCGATCGTAGAGCCAGTAAAGCACCAGCACGCCACCGAGCAGGATGGAGGCAAGTGCCGCCGCCAGCGACCAGTTCAGCGATTTCTGCATGTGGAAGGCGATCAGGTTTGAGATCAGCTGCCCGTCGGCGCCGCCCACCAAAGCAGGCGTGATGTAGTAGCCCACGGCCAGAATGAACACGAGCAATGCCCCTGCCCCGATGCCCGGAATGGTCTGCGGGAAGTAGATCCGCCGGAACGCCGTCCAGGATGTGGCCCCGAGCGAGCGCGCAGCACGCACATAGGACGGGTTGATCGGGCGCATCACGGAATAAAGCGGCAACACCATGAAGGGCAGCAGGATATGGACCATCGCGATGATCGTACCCGTCTGGTTATACATCATCTGGATGCGGTTCTCATCGGCCAGAATATGCGCGCCCACCAGCGCGTCATTCACCACGCCCTGACTTTGCAACAGCACCATCCAACTGGTCGTCCGCACCAGCAGCGAGGTCCAGAACGGCAAGAGCACAAAGATCATCATCAGATTCGAGTATCTCAGCGGCAGCGTCGCCAGCAGATGCGCAATCGGATAGGCCAGCACGAAACAGACGAATGTGATCAGAAGCGACAGAAACAAGGTGCGCTGGAACAGCTTCACATAGACCTGCCGATTGGGATCGACCTGGGTGATCTCTCCATTCACGTCGCGCGTCATGTCGAGGGCTGCGAGATAGAAATTCATCGTATAGGCCGAAGACGCGCCGCGCATGGCTGACCACATCTCCGGATCAGCCCAATCTTCATCAAGATCAAGCATGGCCTCTTTGTAGGGCGGTTCAAGCTTTGCTGCGCGCCGTGCCGCTTTGGTGAACATCGAACGCGAGCCGGAGCGCTCATAGTTGATCCGTGTCCCGACAGAGCCCGGCGCCTTCAATTCGCGCAGCACCACGAGATCGCTGACCAGCGCCGCATAAGCCGCCTCATCCGGCTCAGCGCCCCGCGGATTGGCGTCAAACCACTGGCGCAGCTCCACCATGATCGGCGTCTGCGTGCCGCTGCTAATATCGGTATGGGTCGTGAAACCGGGATTATGCACGGAGCGCTGCAGCAGTTGACCAATTGGCGCGACAAAGGTGAACAGCACAAACAAAAGCAGCGGTGCGACCAGAAAGAAGGCCCGCCAGCGTGCCTTGGATTGCGCCGCATTCAGCGCGGCTTTCAGCGGCTTGCCATCCGCGGTCGTGAGCGAGCCCGCCGCCCCTTCCGACCCCGCAGGCCCTTGATATTGTCCGGCGCTTGCATCTGTCATGCTCAGGTCCCTTCGATCACGACGATGTCGCTGTCGGAATTGGCCAGCCGGATCTTGGCGGCGGCCTGATAGTCATCTGAATGATAGCAGTCGAGCGCGGCCTGATAGCTGGGGAATTCCACGATCACGTGGCGGTCTTTCTGCGGAGCTTCAGGCGTCTCGTTCTGCCCGCCCCGTACGAGGAACGTCCCGCCAAACCGCTCCACAACGGGCGTATCAAGGCGCACATATTCCGCGTAATTCTCTGGATCGGTGACGGTGACATGCACCATCCAATACCCTTTGGCCATCTTGTTCCCCTGCAAGACAAAATCCGCGGCGCCCTCCTCCCAAAAGGCGCCGCGGAGGGTCAGCTTATTGAGCCAACCAAGCGTTGAAACGCTCATTCAACTCTGCATCCCGGTCGACCCAGAATTCAAAGTTGTTGACCAGCGCGTTGCCAAGATTGGCTTCGGCTGTTGGCATGTGAGGTGCCATTTCGGTCTTGCCATCGGAGTATTTCCCGACCAGAGCGCCAGAGGATTTACGCGCAGGACCATAAGAGATCCAGGACGCCTGATCCGCCAGCCGCTGCGTGTCGGTCGAGAACTTGATGAATTTCAGCGCTTCGTCTTTGTTCGGTGCACCTTTCGGGATCACGAACAGGTCGAAGTCGAGGATTTGACCGTCCCAGACGACTTCCAAAGGCTGACCTTCGGCAACGGCTGCATTGAAGATACGGCCGTTATAGGCGGTCGACATGGTGACTTCGCCATCCGCCAGCAGTTGTGGCGGCTGTGCGCCCGCTTCCCACCAGACGATGTCGCCCTTGATCGTGTCGAGCTTGGCGAATGCGCGGTCAACGCCTTCATCTGTCTCCAGCACGTCATATACCTCAGCCGCTGGCACGCCGTCTGCCATCAACGCCATTTCCAGCGTCGCTTTCGCAGATTTGCGCAGCCCGCGCTTGCCGGGGAAGTCAGCCGTGTTGAAGAAATCATCGATGCTATCAGGTGCGGTTGGGTTGTTGTCTTTGTTATAGGCAAAAACAGTGGACCACACGATATTGGCCACAGCACAGTCTTGCAGCGCGCCTTCGATGAAGTCTTCAGATGCAGGCGTGCCATCAGGCGCCGGTGGCAGAGCGGATGTGTCGATCTCTTCCAGCAGACCTTCGTCACACAGACGCACCGCGTCGGAGAATTCGACGTCAGCCACATCCACGGTCACGTTGCCCGCTTCCACTTGCGCTTTGATCGGTGTCGCAGGGTTGTCGCTGTCGACAGAGTTGACCGAGATGCCGGTCTCAGCCGTGAACGGCTTGTGGTAGGCCTCTACCTGAGACTTCGTGTACGCCCCGCCCCAGCTCATGACGGTGACTTCCTGCGCATTCGCTGCAAAAGCCGCACCGACAAGCGCTGTTGTCAGAATAAGTGTCTTTTTCATAGTTCTCTCCCAGTTTTGAGCCACCCGAGGGCGGCTTTTTGCTCTCAGCGGTGATCCAACGCACGGGCGTCTTCTGCCGCCCACGCAATCGTTGTTGTTTCACCGACTGACAGATGTTCGTGGCCTGCCGAGTTCGGCACTTTCACCACAAATTCGTCATTGCCATGCACGTCCAGACGGCAACGGATGTGATCGCCCAGATATATCAGCTCCTTGACCAGCGCCTCGGTCACATTCGCGCCAGTGCCACCAATTGTCACACGCTCCGGCCGGATCGAGATCAGGCTTTTGCTGCCCGGCTCGCCGCAATTCACAGCAAGCGCCTGCGTGGTCTTGCCATTTGCCAGCTCAATGCTGGCAATTTCGCCGGACACGGACTTAACTATGCCTGCCAGTTTATTGTTTTCACCAATAAATTGCGCGACAAAACTGTTTTCAGGCCGCTCATAGAGATCTTCCGGCGGAGCAAGCTGCTGGATACGACCATCCTCAAACACCGCGACACGGTCCGACATGGTCAGCGCCTCTGTCTGGTCATGGGTCACATAGACCACCGTCACGCCCAGCTGGTGAGAGATATTGGTGATCTCGAACTGCATCTGCTCGCGCAGCTGCTTGTCCAAAGCGCCCAACGGCTCGTCCATCAAGACAAGTTCGGGCTCAAACACCAAGGCGCGGGCCAGTGCCACCCGCTGCTGCTGACCACCCGATAATTGCGCAGGACGGCGGGCACCGAAATCGCCCAGCTCGACCATGTCCAAGGCGCGCTTGACCTTGCTCTCACGCTCCTCCTTGCCCATGCCGCGCACTTCCAGCGGAAAGGCGAGGTTCTCCCCTACAGTCATGTGCGGAAACAGCGCGTAATTCTGAAACACCATGCCGATGCCGCGCTTATGGGGTGGAATGTTATTGATCTCCCGCCCGTCAAGCCGGATCTCGCCATGAGTGGCGGTCTCAAACCCTGCGAGCATCATCAAACAGGTGGTTTTGCCGGACCCGGACGGCCCGAGCATCGTTAGAAATTCACCCTTCGGCATGGAAAGGTTCAGATCCTTGACCACGAGCGTTTCGCCATCATAGCTTTTTTGCACACGGTCAAACGCCACAAAGGCGTCAGTCATATCAGTGTCCAGCAAGTTGGACTCTCCCCAGGTTGTCGTGGCCGCTCTGTTGACCGAGCTGGTCCGCTCGCGACTAAAGCGCGAATTGTCTTACGTTTCAACCACAACCTGCGACAAAGCGAAAAATGGATCAATAATTCTCAGATACCCTGAAAGAACGCCGCTAGGACAGCGCCTCGCCTAGTTTTTCCGCCAGCTCTTTTGGGGCGCAGGGTTTCTGGATTAGGGGCGCCACAACACCTCCCATTTCCTGCGTGGAATAGGCTGCGTAGCCGGACATATAAAGGATCGGCAGGTCAGGCTTGAGCGCGCGCACCTTGACGGCAAGGGCAAAGCCGCCAAGCCCACCCGGCATCACAATGTCAGTGAGCAGCAGGTCGACCTGCTGGCCCGCTTCGATCATCTTTAGCGCAGCCTTGCCAGAGCTCGCGGTTTCAACCTTGTAGCCCAAACGTTCCAACAAAGCGTGCATCGCTTCAAGCAATGGTGCCTCGTCTTCGACCACCAGAATGGTCTGGCCATTCCCCAAAACCGGCATCTCCGTTTCAATCGGTTCTTCGCGCTGGTTTTCAAGCGAGCCGCGCGGCAGGATCAACCGCATTGTGGTGCCGCGATCCAATTCGGAATAGATCCGCAATTCACCACCTGATTGCTGCACGAAACCATAGACCATGGACAACCCCAGCCCCGTCCCCGTATTGACGGATTTGGTTGTGAAGAACGGGTCCAGTGCCCGCCTCTTGACCTCCTCACTCATGCCGGGGCCATTGTCTGAAACAGAGAATTCAACGTAGCGATAAACGGCATCTCCGGACTGCGCCCCTTGCGCGCGCAATTCTGCTTCGAACGACTGCGTCGGATACCGGTCGAGCTCTTTTTCAGGCTGTTCGCCGCGTGGCGTCAAATCCGCAACCCCGCGCGCATGGACCAGAATCTTATCCCCCGTGCCGCTGCGCAAGATCGCGTCGCGTGCGTTCAGCACAAGGTTAAGCAGGCCGTTTTCAAGCTGCGCCCCATCGCAGAAGACGCTCATACCCGGCTCCGCGATCGTGAATTCGACAGTGATAAACTCCTCGATGGTTGGGATGATCAGACTTTTGAAATCAGCAATGACACTTTCAACCGCCAAAGACTTGGAGACGCCGGGCTGGCGACGCGCAAATGACAGCAACCGGTGGGAAAGCTGCGAACCCCGCTCGACGGATTCCATAGCGATCTTGGAAAAGCGTTCCCGATCAGATTGCGATTCTGACCCGGCAGACAGCTGAACCGCGTATTGAATGGTAGCTAGTAGATTATTGAAATCATGCGCAATTCCGCCCGTCAATTGACCAAGCGCGTCCAACCGGCTCGCGCGTTCGATCTGCTGACGGTTCTGCTCTGCTTGAGATACATCATCAATCGCAACCACGACCCGCACCACCGAATCTTCCGCATCTACGACATTGCTGGTGATGCGGACATATCGGCCATCCCCCTCACCCGGGCTTTCCATCAGAGCAATCTCGTTATTGAGCACCTGCCCTGCCATCGCGCGGTTGAGCGGGTCAGAGGAGGCATCAAGCGGCGACAGGTCTTCGCGATCCAGAAAGCGCACGTCTGCAGGTCGTGAAAATGGGGCCGGGCCGTCGATCCCCCCCAGAAAAACGCGCGCCGGTTTGTTGGCAAGGATGATCTGGCCCGCCGCATCCATCGCAACGATCCCGCTGGAGGTCGTATCAAGAATGGTTCTCAGCCGCGCGCTAAGCTGCTGAACGTCGTCATTTCGCGCCAGCAGCGTCTTGTTGACATCGCGCAGCTCAGACGCATTACCCTTGAAGACCGTCAGCGCATCACTCATCGCGCTGAGCTCATCTTTGCCTCTTAGTTCTGTTCCGCTATCGGGCTCCCCTCGCGCAATGGCCAGCACGCGATTGGTGAGCAAGCTGATCCTGCGATTGAACTGACGCTCGACGACGAAGACCAGCGCAGCAATTGCAATCAGTGAGACCAGCACCGTGATCCCGATGACGTAGAATTGTCGGGCGCGCAGCCGGTCCGCCAGCTCAGCGTTGGACCTATCCAACGCAGTTTGCGCATCCTGAACCACCCGCTCTGAATCGGCCAACAGAACAGCCGTCAAACGCTGCCGCTCTGAATCAATGCCGTCGAGCGTCCGCTCCGCCCGCTGATAGGAGGCAATCGCTGCAAATATGCCGTCGTCGCCAAACAGAACAGAATTCAGCGCAAAAGCCCGTTGTGCTATGTCTTGTTGCACCTGAGATTGTCGAAGCTTGGCGATGCTCGTCGCCAGATATTGCATTTGCAGCTGGTAGCGACCACGTGGCGAGTGCAGCGCCTGCGTGCCAATGATGCGATCCAAGGCCGCCACCGAGAACTGGTCGGACTCAACAATCCCCGAAATTCGATTGAGCAGGATCAGATCATTGAACGCATCGCGCGTCTCAGCCACATTTTCGGGCGACGCTGCATCACCCAACTCCAGAATGCGCGCATTCAGCGAAAGCTGGCGCTTTGCGATCTCATCACCCAGATACGCAAGCATATCGACCGATATGCTGCGCGCCTCCAGAACTGCGGCCGTCAGCCGGCTGGCAATGCCGATCTGTTCGGCATGGGTGTCTGTCTTGGCGCGAATAAGTGCCGCATACTCATCCAGATCACTGAAAAGCTGCTGTAACGTTGCGGGGCTCTCCTCTGGCGTGCCGAAACGATCAGCCACATTGGATATCTCTGCGATCAGCCCATCAGACGAGGCGCGCAAAGCCGCGATGTCGCTCTGATCTTCCAGCAGATTGCCCTGCGTCGCGATCCCATCAATGGATTTTGCCAGTAACGCGGATTGAAACGCTCTGGACGTCAGTTGATCGCGCAGATCAGCCTGATCCTCATTGATGCGATTGGTGGAAAGATAAAAGACAAACGGCTGGACCAGCACAAAAAGCACAATCGCCAAGAGCACAAGACGCAGTCGCGGCGCAATGCGCGAAAATACAAACTGCTTGGTGTCCAATCCGCTCTCCTGAATGCAAGACACATCATTTAGGTTTTTTTCATTAATATCTATTAAATTTGTGAGCTTCTTTTGGTATGGCATCGGAGAGGGGATAATCCGCGTTGGAAAAAGACGACAGCTTCAGACTGACACGCAGGTCCCTATTGGCAGGTACAGCCGCCCTCGGCTCCAATATATTGCCCGGCTCTGCTGCATTTGCGGACCCGCTGCAGACCGTCAGTAAAGACGCCGCCGCCGCCGCAAAAGCCCTTGCTGCGGGCCGCTCTGTGGGACTGCGCGTCCTGATCCCATCAGGCTCACAAGACAATGTCCGCCCGGTCGCGACATCATTCCAGAGCCAGACCGGGATCAGCGTCGAGCTCGCGGAAGTGCCGCTTGAAGACATCAATACGCACCTGATCCTGGCCTCTTTTGGGGGCGGCGCCCCGATCGACATTGCCTTGCCTGCAACCTATGGGATGCCGGATCTGGTTGATGCCGGGGTTTTGAGATCGCTCAGCGATTTCGCCCTGACATATGAACCGGCAGAGCTGCGCCAAGGGATACTGTACGATGTGGGTGACAGTTTCGATGACACGCTCTACGGCTTTCAGACCGATGGTGACACCTATCTGATGTTCTACAATGAGCGCATGCTCAGGGATCCCGAGGCACAAGCGCAATATGCGGATCAGACCGGGCGCGCATTGGACATCCCACAAACCTGGGACGAGCTCGACCGCCAGATGGCTTTCTTTCATCGCCCGGATCAGGGACAATTTGGCGGCGCTTTGTTTCGCAGATCCGGATATCTCGCATGGGAATGGTGGGTGCGCTTCCATGCAAAAGGGATATGGCCATTCGCCAAGGATCTGACACCGCAGATAGACGGCGAAGAAGGCAATGCCGCGCTGGAAGAATTGATTGCTGCGTCGCAACACCTCATCCCGGAAGCCGACGCCTACGACATCTTCCAAAATTGGGAGCGGTTCGCGCAAGGCAATATCTATTGCAATATCGGCTGGGGCGGCACGCAGAAATATCTCAACGGCCCAAATTCCGCGATCCGTGGTCAGCTCGCCTTCGGGCCAACGCCGGGCGGGATCGTGAAGGATCAACTGCTCGAAACCCCCTATTTCAACTGGGGCTGGAACTATGTTGTCACGCAAGCCAGCACAGAAGCGGAGATCTCCTATCTGTTCTGCCTCTTTGCCAGCAGCCCCGACATGTCGACAGAGGCTGTGCGCGCGGCTGGCGGCTTCTTTGATCCGTTTCGCGCCGAGCATTACGCCGATCCGGTGATCCGTGATGTCTATTCAGACGCCTTCTTGGCTGTGCATCGCGAAAGCCTCTTGTCCTCGATCCCCGATCTCTACCTTGCAAGCCAGATCGAATACTTCACCGTTCTCGATAACTGGCTCTTCGCTGCAACGCGTCAGGACGTCTCCGCCAGAGATGCGCTGCATCGCGTGGCACAGGAATGGGCCTTGATCACCATTCGCACCGGTGCGGAAAAACAACGCGAAAGATGGAACAACCTGCGCGCGCTCTACCCCGCAAAGGCGCAGCGTCTACTGTCGGACCTGTAATAAAGAGACGCGAAGATCAGCAAAGCTTTTGATTGTACTCTGGTAAATTGCCGGAACTCGGATTACGGACTAGTTTGATGACAAGTTTCAAGGTTTCAACCCAAACCCATTTGAGAGACATCCTCCTCTGACTTCACATTGCGGAGACCGCTTTGGCCCATATCCTTCTCATGGAAGATGACGAACCCCTTGCGGAAGTCATCGCAGAACTGATCGCGAGACATGCGCATACCGTCGAAACCTGCACCTGTGCAACCGAGGCGCGCGACCTGCTGTCCAAGCAACAGTTTGACCTGTTGATCACAGATATCCTTGTGTATCAGGCGAACCGGCCCGTTCCCGATGGCGGCATTTCTCTGATCACATGGTTGCGTGGGCCCACAAGCCACCTGCGTGACAACTGGATGAGGGAACTTCCCATCATTGCGATCTCCGGCGCGGGGCACCGTGCGGGCATGCCGGATGTTTTGAGCGTTTCCAAAGACCTCGGCGCGGATATTATCATCCAGAAACCTGCGCAACCGGGCGAACTGCTGCAAGCCATAAGCGATCTGACAGCCCGCTGAGACATACCAAAGGCGCACCCAGCAAGTGGGCTTATGGTCACTGTGAAGTGCGGGAAGCTGTGGTGCGGTCGGAGGGACTCGAACCCTCACTCTTGTTACAGAACAGCGACCTCAACGCTGCGCGTCTACCAATTCCGCCACGACCGCAAGTCTAGGCTGAGGGCGGTGTAGCGGAGTGTTTTGCCGATGTGAAGAGCAAAAAGAAAGGGCCGCGCACTGTCCGGTGCACGGCCCCTGTTTTCTCTTGTCGCTTGGCTTCAGTTCTGGATGTTGAACGTTGGCAAGGCAGCTGCAGCAGGTTGCACCTGCGGCTGCGTCGTAACGGCAGAACTTGTCGGGTTGAACACCGCGCGGCGCAGCAGCGCTGTGCGGTTCTGATCGCCGGGGTTGAAGACCGGTGTCGCACCTTGTTCAACAGCGGTCAGCGCCATGTCATACCATGGACGGCTCAGATCGCCACGCTGTGTCACGCCGAACCCTTGTGAAAGGTGATGGCCCATCAATTCGCCATAGACCGCTTCGCCCAAAGTCGTCAGCAACAAGGCAGAGCCCACAGCAACATCCATGTTATCTGTCCGATAACCGACGGACAGGCAGATTTTGGCTGTCCCGCTCAACTGCGCAGGTGCCATGCCAGAGGTTTGCACGAACTGGTTGACGTCATTGGTCACCTGATCTGCCGGTTTCACAGCCAGTGATGCAACCATCGGCGCAAGGATTGGGCCAAACTGGGCGCATTGTGCTTCGATCTGTTGCGGTGTGGCCCCCTTCACGGCGGCGGCCAACTGGTCACCTTGCGTGATCGCATAGTTGCGAGCGAGGCAGACCTGCTCTCCCAGAACCGAGGCGCCATCGGTCATGTTCGCCTCAGTCGTATACCCGTTGGTAGAGGCCACCAGCATCACCTGATTGCAATGCGACGCGAGCGATTGCGCCTCTGCGCCACCAAGGA
This sequence comes from Pseudomonadota bacterium, assembly GCA_039195745.1. GTDB lineage: Bacteria > Pseudomonadota > Alphaproteobacteria > Rhodobacterales > Rhodobacteraceae > Litoreibacter. The sequence goes on from JBCCVD010000018.1 coordinate 34,657, forward strand.
AGTTTGGCAACGCCCCGGTTGCCGCCGCAGCCCCTGCTGTGGCAGCAACAGCTGTAGCGGCTGGTTGTGTCGGCAGGACTTGCGGTTGCAGAACTTGCGGTTGCAGCGCGACAACAGTCGTGCTTGCGGCAGGGGCCTGCGGTGTCACAACCGGTTGAGTCGCGGTAACAGTCGTGGTCACGCCTGCGGCTTCATCGCGGTATTGGTTCAACAATCCTTTGGGTCCCAGCGGATTACCCGCAATCGCTTGCGTTGTGATCGCGCCACCGGCAATCGCGCGGTGATAGGATTGCAACAGGAAGTCGCGCTCATACTGGGTCAACTGACCCGTTGCTGGATATCCCAGATGCGCCTGATAGGCCGAGATCGCTGCGCGGGAATTCCGTCCCAGAACGCCATCAGGCGAGCCTGCAGGAAAACCGAAGTAATTCAACGAGGTCTGCACCTCGCGGTTTTGCTCCCGTACGGCATTCGATACCCTCGGCTTGGCCTTGTACTTCCGGGTGGAGGATTTGCGTACGACCCGCTTTTGTTTGTTCGCGTTGCGCACAACCGCGCTGCCAATCACGCCAGCCACGATACCAGCTGCGAAATCTCTCGAGTCAGCCGTGGCCCGGGTTGCCGGGACCGCCATCAAAGCGGCGGCTGCACATGTCATTGTAAAATTCTTGAAACCCATGGAGTTCCTCCGGAGTAAAATATACCAATTACCCCAGAAGCTAGCACGGCAATCCGGCACTTGGGAACAAAAACATTGGTCGAATGGATCACATCTGGCGGGCTGACCCCATACCCTCAGGCCGTGGCCTGGATGGAAGCGCGCGCAAACGCCATTGCGGCCGGCACCGCAGCGGAGGCAATCTGGCTCGTAGAACACCCGCCACTCTACACGGCGGGCACTTCGGCCAAACCAGCTGACCTGACGGATCCAGACCGGTTTCCCGTCCATCAAACCCGGCGCGGCGGGCAGTATACGTACCATGGTCCCGGCCAGCGCGTGGCCTATGTGCTGCTTGATTTGAACAGGCGCGGCAAGGACGTGCGCAAATTCGTTCAATCCATCGAAGGCTGGGTGATCGCGACCCTCTCAGAATTCAACGTCACAGGCGAAATTCGCGAAGGCCGCGTCGGCGTCTGGGTGCCGCGACCAGAAAAGCCACCTTTGCCCGATGGCACCCCGCGCGAGGACAAAATTGCCGCCATTGGCATCCGCCTGCGCAAATGGGTCAGCTTCCACGGGCTCTCCATTAATGTGGAACCCGATCTCGACCATTTCAGTGGCATTGTGCCTTGCGGGATCAGCGATCAGGGCGTCACCTCACTGATTGATCTGGGCCTGCCCGTCACCATGGGCGACATGGATGATGCGCTGAAACGGACATTCACCACGCATTTCCCGACACCCGTTGACGCTTGAACATGGGAAAAGGGTGGCCCCTCCCAAAGACCACCCTTCCCGGCTGCGCGGTCAGTGACAGAAAGACGCGCACCCCAACTGTGATGCAATCACGATGCCGGGCCGGGAAAAGTTTCGTCGCCAAGAAGATATTTTTACCGCTTTGACATGGTCCCGTGAAAAGGTTTCTACTCTGCCGGGAACCGTCTGACCCGCACGCTTTGGCAGGACGGTCTGCTGGGGGTAAAAATCTATGAATGTGTCAGAGATTGACCAATTGATATCGCGGGTTGCGCTTGGCGACCGTACCGCTTTTTCAAAACTCTATGATGCGACCTCGGCGAAACTCTTCGGGGTGGCGCTGCGTGTGTTGAACAATACCGCAAGCGCCGAGGATGTCGTGCAGGAGACCTACATGAAAATCTGGCGCTACGCAGATCGTTACGCAAGCACCGGGAACTCACCGATGACATGGCTCATCACCATCGCGCGCAATACGGCCATTGACCGGCTGCGGGCGACGAAACAAGCCGCTGACATATCGGATCTGGCCGATCAGATCGCCGCTCCCACGCCGACGCCAGAACAGTCTGCGGTTGCCGGTTCTGAAGCGGCACGCATCGTCGCATGCCTCAATGAATTGCCCGACGACCGCCATGCCGCCGTCCGCGGCGCCTATCTCGAAGGCGCGAGCTACAGTGATCTCGCAGAAAAATTCGATGTGCCCCTGAACACGATGAGGACATGGCTCCGCCGCGCATTGATCGCTCTGAGGGAGTGCATGAGCCGATGAGTGATGCATTCACCAAAGACGAGGAAGACCGCGTCCTCGCCGCTGAATATGTACTGCGTCTGCTGGACACGGATGAAGAACGCGCTTTTGAGGCCCGGCTGGCCGAAGACCGCGCGCTGGAAACCGAAGTGGCGCACTGGGTCTACCATCTCGCGCCGCTGTCAGATGACGTCGCACCCGTCGCACCGCCCGCAGCGCTGAAAGACCAGCTCTTCGCCGATCTGTTCGGCGCGCAAGAGCCCGTATCGCAGGCGCCGACCTCCCTGTTTGCCCGACTTGGGCTCTGGCAAGGGATGGCTGCGGCCGCGACAGCCATTGCGGCCGCCCTCGCGGTGCAGCTGGTGACCTCCCCTGCGCCGCAAACACCCGCGTCTGGGCCTTTCTTTGTCAGCGAGATTGCCTCAGCGGATGAAGGTCTCAGAATTCTGGCGCTGTATGATGGCGCCACAGGCGGGCTGCGCCTTACGGGAACCAACGGAACAGCAGCAGAGGGGCGTGATTTTGAACTCTGGGCGATTATCGGCGAGGACGCGCCCGTCTCCCTCGGCGTGCTCAGCGATGATGGCACCGGCAATATCGCCCTGCCCGACGCGCTGGGCGGCGCTGTCGGCGGCATGGTGCTGGCAATTTCTGATGAGCCCGAAGGTGGCTCCCCCACTGGCGCGCCGACCGGTGCGGTGCTGGCCACGGGCGAGGTGACAGACCTCTAAAGAACAAAAAGGCCCGCTGGATCCAGCGGGCCGTTCTCATTCATTAGGCGCAACCTCAGGCTGACTTGCGCTTGCGCATGAAGGCCAGGCCGCCGAAACCGGCAATCAGCAGCAAACCGGATGCGGGCAGAGGCACAGGTGCCAGGTTTAGATCCTCGTCTGATGCTGTAAACACGAAGCGCTCCCAATTCGTTGCGCCGTTCAGGTAGCCATTCGTCCCGGATCGCCAACCGCCATTCACATGTGTGGGCGCGTTGTTATAGCCGCCGCTTGTGTGCCATGACAGCCTTTGATCACTCGTCGCAGACGCGGCGCCGCTCTTACTAAATTCATGTTCTTCCTCATGGCGCGACTTACCCCTGCCCACGAGTCTCAGCTGGACTTGACGGGAGTATTCATCAAGCGCCACCAATTCGTGGTAAACCCCGTCACACTGGAAACAATTGCCGTGGAGGCAATGGGCTCTACCCAGCCAACGCAACAATTCTCGGCATAGCTCAGCGTTGAAGCTATCCGCCCCAATGCTTTGGAAGCCCATTAGCGCTGACATGCTCCTTCAGGGAAGCAATGTAATGCCCCATCGAGTGATCCATGCCCGGATTTGTCGCGCCGGGAACCAGCCGCACGGTCTTGCCCAAGCGGCGAAATCCGGCTTCGCTCGGCGGCACGCGCGTGACCAGATCATCGGCCCTGCAGATATTCAGCACCTTGCGTTCATTTTTCAGCTTGCCCGTACCGAACTTCACGCGCGGGGAGGCAAACCCGATGGCAGGCAGGCCCAGCGATGTCCCGAGTATCTGCGCCGTCGCCGCACCTAAGGAGTGGCCAATGATGAAACGCGCGCCATTTTGTTGAGCAAAGCCATGCAACTTGTTGGCATGACACAAAAATCCCGCATGCAGCGTTGCACCGGTGCGCCCCCGCGCCTTATCGCGGCGCCCGAACCGTCGCCCTAAAATCTGATAGACGTCGAAATTGGTGAACCAGTCCATTAGCTCGTTGGAGCCGGGAATAATCATCACACCATGCGCCATCATCTGCGCCTGCGCCCCTTTCGTATCGAGATGCGCTTTGACCTCCGAGAAGGTTCTGCCGCGTTGCAACATTTTCGCGATGTCATAGCTTTGTTCTGCCATTTCGGCAGCGTTCATCACCGATAATCTCATCTCAAATCCAACTCTTAAAAATGAATGTATATGCAACAGATTAGCAGAAAAAACCGCGACCGGCAAAACCGGGCGGGCCGCGACATTTTTTCCGAAACTGTCGGGGTCTTGCGCATTGCTCTTGCGCCCTCAACAGACTAAAACTCTTTCCACCGGGTGGGCTGAGTCTGCCTCGTAGCCAAGTCGAGAAATACATCAAAAGAAATGGGAGATACCCATGGCCGACGCAGCCATTCAGGGACACGATCATGACGAGCGGAGCTTCTTTACCCGCTGGTTCATGTCGACGAACCACAAAGATATCGGTATTTTGTACCTCTTCACCGCCGCGCTGATGGGCTTCATCTCTGTCGCTTTCACCGTCTACATGCGGCTCGAGCTGATGAACCCCGGCGTTCAGTACATGTGCCTTGAAGGTGCACGCTTCATCGCTCAAGACGTGGCCAATTGTACGCCAAATGGTCACCTCTGGAACGTGTTGATCACCGGTCACGGCATCCTGATGATGTTCCTCGTGGTCATTCCTGCGCTCTTTGGCGGCTTCGGCAACTACTTCATGCCGCTGCAGATCGGCGCGCCTGACATGGCATTCCCGCGGATGAACAACCTGTCCTACTGGATGTATGTGGTTGCTTGTGCCCTTGCAGTAGCATCGCTCCTGACCCCCGGCGGCAATGACCAGCTCGGCTCCGGCGTGGGCTGGGTGCTCTATGCACCGCTCTCCACCAACGAGGCGGGCATGTCGATGGATTTTGCCATCTTCGCGGTTCACATGTCCGGTGCGTCCTCGATCCTCGGCGCGATCAACATGATCACGACCTTCCTGAACATGCGTACGCCGGGCATGACGCTGCACAAAGTACCGCTGTTCTCTTGGTCGATCTTCGTCACCGCATGGCTGATCCTGCTCTCCCTGCCTGTTCTCGCAGGCGCGATCACCATGTTGCTGACAGACCGCAACTTCGGCACAACCTTCTTCGACGCAGCCGGGGGCGGTGACCCGATCCTCTACCAGCACCTTCTGTGGTTCTTTGGCCACCCCGAGGTGTATATCGTGATCGTGCCGGGCTTCGGTATCATCTCACATGTCATCGCAACCTTCTCGCGCAAACCGGTCTTCGGCTACCTGCCGATGGTCTACGCGATGGTCGCCATCGGCGCACTCGGCTTCGTCGTCTGGGCACACCACATGTACACCGTGGGCATGAGCCTCACCCAGCAATCCTACTTCATGCTGGCCACGATGGTGATCGCGGTGCCGACGGGCATCAAGATCTTCTCATGGATCGCGACGATGTGGGGCGGCTCAATCGAGTTCAAAACGCCCATGCTTTGGGCCTTCGGCTTCCTGTTCCTATTCACCGCAGGCGGCGTCACGGGCATCGTTCTGTCGCAAGCAGGCATCGACCGCGCCTATCACGACACGTACTATGTGGTTGCACACTTCCACTACGTGATGAGCCTCGGTGCCGTCTTCGCCATCTTCGCGGGTATCTACTTCTACCTGCCGAAAATGTCGGGCCGCATGTATCCTGAATGGGCGGGTAAATTGCACTTCTGGGCCATGTTCATCGGCGCCAACATCACCTTCTTCCCCCAACACTTCTTGGGTCGCCAAGGGATGCCACGCCGCTACATCGACTACCCGGAAGCTTTCGCCTATTGGAACTACATCTCCTCCTGGGGTGCGTTCCTGAGCTTCGCCTCCTTCCTCTTCTTCATCGGCGTCATGGTCTACACCCTGACCAAGGGCCGCCGCGTGACAGAGCCGAACCCATGGAACGAATATGCCGACACGCTGGAATGGACCTTGCCGTCCCCTCCACCGGAGCACACATTCGAAATCCTGCCCAAGCAGGAAGAGTGGGATAAGGCGCATCACTAAGTGCCGAGGATAATATGCCGGTCGAACACATAGACCTGAACGGAAGGGCCTCGGATTATCCCGAGGCCCTTGCTGATTACAGCACCACCGCGCCGCTTTGGCGGGTGCTGCTCTACCCGCATCGCTCGCTTCCTGCGACAGGCTTTGTCTGGACAATTGGCCTGCTGTCAGCAGGGCTCGCCTTCCCGCTGATCGGCGTCTTCGGCACAAACGTCCTCTGGGGCGTTTTGCCCTTCCTGATCCTGACTGTGGCAGGCACATGGTACTTCATCATGCGCAGCTACCGTGACGGCCAGATCGTGGAAGAGCTCTCCCTCTGGCGCGACCAACTCACCCTCGTCCGTGTCGACCCCCGCGGCACCCGCCGCGACTGGCAAGCCAACCCGTATTGGGTCAAGGTCAACGAGCATGACAAACCCGTGCAACACTACCTGACGCTGCAAGGCGGCCCACGCGAGGTGGAGGTCGGCGCCTTCCTCTCCGCAGACGAGCGCCTCGCGCTTAAAACCGAACTAGAAGACAGAATCCGCCAACTTGCTTAACGTTGCGATGCGTGACGAAGCAGTCGTCGGTATGTCAAGCTTGTATGTCTGCTTTGGCGACGCTAGCGTATCACATGTGTTAGCAATATGGCGACTGTTCCATGCGGTATTCCCTAGTTCTGGTCTTAACGTTGGGCATTCTCATGGGATGTACTGAAAACGGTGCGCAGGTCGTGGAACCTGAGAAGGTGGCACAGATGGACTGGCCGATGACCTGCGATGGTGCTGTCGCCAGACTAACTACGCAATTACCTGAATCAGAGAAAGAAAATCTAGCAGCCATGAAACGAAGCGATCTTATCCTCCTGCATCATGGATTTGGTACTGGAATACGAAATGAGTTCGGACTTTGGGGAGGGAATCTGGCTCTCATCCAAAGTTGTAGTGGTAAACGAAACGCCCACCCTGACGACGTTTCTATGATTATTATCGAGCGACTTTGGGATAGCCTTCAATAGGTCGTGAGTCTACAGTCGTAGGCGGTGCAGCATCGGAGACTATGGGCTCAAACCAGACATCAAGCTAAACCGATATCGCGCCGAGATGATGCCAATGACGACGAGGTAGAGATTTAACACTAAGGACGTGACGTGGCTGAAAAAAAGCGCGCCGGTCTTTTGTGGAGCGCTGAGCAAAGTCTCAAACTCACAGCATTACCCTACTCCCGCTTATCATCCTCTGAAATCGCCGCAGGGTCCGCTGGCGTGTCCAGTGCCTCAACCAGCGCGGTCTCCAGCTCTTTATTCATCTCACGCGCGCGGGCGATGTAGGCCTCGTTCTTCTCCACCGGAATGTCGGGATCCCAGAGCCGCGCCAGTTCGGCCATCGCGGCTCGGTCGGTTCGGTAAAACGCCACCTCCTGCTCATGCGCGTCATGCTCGGGCAGCCCCATCTCTTCGAGCGCATAGCGCCCCGCCCGCAAGGCTGCATCAAACAGCTCCCGCACGATGTGATCCGCACCAGCCGCATAAAGCGCATAGCTGTGGGTGCGATCATGGGCGCGCGCGATGATCTTCAGATCGGGCCGGGTCTTTCGCGCGTATTTCGTCAGTTGCAGTGCCGCATCGGGATTGTCCAGCGCGACGACCAGAACCCGCGCTGTCTCCAACCCGGCGGAATGCAGCAGGTCGGGCCGCGTCGGATCGCCCAGGAACCCTTTGAACCCGAAACGCCGCATCAACTGGATCTTTTTCAGATCATGATCCAGCACGGTGGTTTTGTAACCGCTATGCTGCACCAGCCGGTTGACCACCTGCCCGAACCGTCCCACGCCTGCGATGATGATCGCATTCTGCTCGTCAATTTCATCAGGGGTGTGATCCGGCGCGTGATCGCGCATGCGTTTTTGCAACTGCTCATACAGGATGAACAGGAGCGGCGTCAGCAACATCGACAGCGCCACCACAAGCAACAGGGTCTGTGACAGATCAACTGTGAATATATGCTGCTGCACGGCGAATGTGATCAGCACGAAACCAAACTCTCCCGCTTGCGCCAGCCCCAGTGTGAACAGGACGCGGTCCCTGCCCTTGATGCGAAACACCAGCGCCAGACACAGCAGCACGATGTATTTCGACACCATCACAACGATGGTGATCCCGATAATTTTCAGGGGTTCCGCTGCCAGAAGCGCAAAATTGATCCCTGCGCCAACCGTGATGAAAAACAGGCCCAAAAGCAGCCCTTTGAATGGCTCCAGATCCGCCTCTAGCTCGTGACGAAACTCCGAATTCGCCAGAACCACGCCCGCCAGAAATGCGCCCAATGCAGGCGACAGCCCGACAAGCATCATCAAGGCCGAGACGCCAACGACAAAAAGCAGCGCGGCTGCCGTGTACATCTCCCGCAATTTGGAGAGGTGGATGTAGCGGAAGATCGAATGGGTCAGGTAATGCCCGCCCAGCACGATCACGATCACAGCGCCCACGGTCACGGCCGTGACGCCCCAGGCGGGCAATGTCTCGATGAGGGACATCACAGATTCCGCATGCGCGCCGCCGCCATGCGCATCATGAGCCTTCTCGGCCAGATCAGAGGTCACCCCGTAATCGGCCACTGTCAGCCCGGTCCCCGCAGACAGCGCCAGCAGCGGCAGAACGGCCAGCATCGGAATTACCGCGATGTCTTGTGTCAACAGAACGGAGAAAGCCGAGCGCCCGCCGGGCGTTCCCATCAACTGCTTTTCATTCAGCGTTTGCAATACGATAGCGGTCGAACTTAAAGACAGCGACAGGCCAATCGCAACAGCCACCGGCCAGGTCTGATCCAAGGCAAGAGCGGCCAAGGTGATCAGCACGCCGGTCAGCACGACCTGTAACCCGCCCAAGCCCAGCAGCCGGTGCCGCATGTCCCATAAGGCGCGCGGTTCCAGCTCTAGCCCGATCAGGAACAGCATCATCACGACGCCGAACTCCGCGAAATGCTGCAAATCCTTTGTCTCGGATCCGACCAGCCCAGCCACCGGCCCGATGATGATCCCGGCAAGAAGATAGCCCAGAACCGAGCCGAGGCCGAAGCGCACGGCAATCGGAACAGCGAGACAGGCCGCCATCAGGTAGATGGTCGACTGAAACAGGAAAGCTTCCATCAGAACACTCCGGCTAGGTGGCGCTGCCAGCAAACGACAGATCGCGGCTAAGGTCCACAGGACAGAGACAGGTTTTGCCCTGCTACCCGGAGAAATTCGTCAGAGCGTCGGTTAAAGCACCGTTAAAAGTTCCGAAAAATGTTTTAGAACATAGGCTTGGAAGAATCCCCGCATGCGGGGCGCCTATGCAAGCCGGGCCTTCACCAAAGGACCGACAGCGCCAAAATCCATCTGGCCGGTATATTTACCCTTCAGGACGCCCATCACCTTGCCCATATCCCGGATCGAGTCCGCGCCGGTTTCAGCGATCGCCGCCTCCACAGCGGCCTGCGCTTCCTCAGCACTCAGCTGCGCCGGCAGGAAACCGGTGATCACTTTGATCTCCGCTTGTTCGCGCTCAGCCAGCTCCAGCCGCCCGCCCTCTTCATAGGCCTTGGTGCTTTCCTGACGTTGCTTGACCATCTTGCCCAGAATGCCGAGGATCTCTTCATCGGTGACCTCGCGCCCTTCACTTCTCAGATCAATGTCGCGATCCTTGATCGCCGCATTGATCAGCCGCAACGTCCCCAGCCGCGTCGCGTCCTTTGCTTTCATTGCTTCTTTCAAAGCATCCGTGATCTCAGTGCGTTTGTCTTTCGACATGAGCAAGCCTCAAAGCTGTTTCGGAACATGGATCCTTAGCGGCAAATTTCATCGCTCACAAGTCCGGATGACCGTATGGTCTGAGGCCACGGATCCAGCCATAGTAGCGGTTGACCACCGTGGCCACTCTCACTAGGTTCCGGCAAATTTTGCCCATAGCCGCTGAAAGGGAATCGCATGTCTCCCAAACCCACCGCCTGTCTCGTATTGGCCGATGGCACTATTTTCTACGGTATGGGGTTCGGCGCCACCGGGCTGACAGTGGCAGAACTGTGTTTCAACACCGCAATGACTGGCTATCAGGAAATCATGACCGACCCCTCCTATGCGGGGCAAATCGTGACGTTTACCTTCCCGCATATCGGCAATACCGGCGTGAATGCCGAAGATGATGAGACCGCCGATCCGGTTGCTGCGGGCATGGTCGTGAAGTGGGACCCAACAGCTTCGTCAAGTTGGCGCGCAACAGAAGAGCTCGGCGCATGGCTGGCCAAGCGCGGGCGCATCGCAATGGGTGGCGTCGACACCCGTCGCCTGACCCGTGCGATCCGGGCACAGGGCGCTCCGCATGTCGCGATGGAACACAATCCAGATGGGAACTTTGATCTGGAAGCTTTGATTGCCAAGGCCCGCGCCTTTGACGGTCTGGAAGGGCTCGACCTCGCGAAAGAGGTCACTTGTGCCCAAAGTTATCAGTGGGACCAGACCCGCTGGGCATGGCCCGATGGGTTTGGCGCCCGTTCCGAGCAGGGCCACAAAGTTGTTGCGGTTGATTACGGCGCAAAGCGGAATATCCTGCGCTGCCTCGCCTCTGCCGGATGTGATGTCACGGTTTTGCCCGCGACAGCCACGGCAGAAGACATTCTCGCGCACAATCCCGACGGCGTATTCCTGTCAAACGGTCCAGGCGATCCAGCCGCAACTGGCGCCTATGCGGTGCCTGCGATCAAAGGCGTTCTGGACGCTGATATTCCCGTCTTCGGTATCTGCCTCGGCCATCAGATGCTGGCCCTCGCCTTGGGTGCAAAAACCATCAAAATGAACCACGGCCATCACGGCGCGAACCACCCCGTCAAGGACATGGAGACCGGCAAGGTGGAGATCACATCCATGAACCATGGCTTCACAGTCGACACACAAACGCTGCCCGAAGGCGTCTCGGAGACGCATGTCTCGCTATTTGACGGCTCCAATTGCGGTATTCGCGTCGATGGGAAGCCGATCTTCAGCGTGCAATACCACCCTGAGGCTTCCCCCGGTCCGCAAGACAGCTATTACCTGTTCGAGCGTTTCGCAGAGGCCATGGCGAAGAGAGCGCTGGAAAGCGCGTGATCTAGTTAACTGCGATTTAACCCTGTCGACCGAAGGTGCCTGAAAGAGAGTTCAGGCATATCGGTCCTTCATGAACGCCCCGAATACCCAGTTCCGGCACCGCCGCTCAACGAGCCTGCCCGATGCGCCACGGCGTCAGGGCCATTTGCGTTTGGGTGACGTGCTGATCCGCGACGGGATACTCAAACCTGAGCAAGTGGCGCATGGCCTCAAGCTGCAGCGCAAGGCAGCCGCCCCCCTCGGGGAAATTCTGACGCGGGAAGGGATGATCAGCCCGATGGCCGTGACCCGCGCGCTGGCTTCGATGAAGGGGACAAGCACCGTTGATCTGGATCGCGAGCCGCCTGACCCGCGCCTCTTGTCGCATGTCACCGCGCAAGATTGCCTGACACACCGCGCGATCCCGTGGAAAACCAAAGGCGGCGTGCATCTGCTGGCGAGTGCCCAACCCGATCGATCCGGCAAGACGCTGCGCCAACTGCCCGATGCGCTCAGACCTGCACGGATGGTGGTTGCCTCGCGCGGGGCCGTTGATCGCGCCATCAAGACCGCATATGGCCCTGATCTTGTCAGCATGGCCGAAACGCGTGCCCCGCATGCGCAGAGTTGCAGGCAATGGTCCGGCCGCAGAATGGGCGAACTGACTTTGGCTTTGGGCCTGCTGTGCTTGCTTTTGGCAACAACTTGGCCGGGTGTGCTCGGATCATTCCTGTTCTGGCTCGCGACAGCGACCCTGGCATTCAACACTACGCTTAAGGCGGTCTGTGTGGGGCTTGCGCTGAAACGACACCGCGTGAAACCCGCAAAGTCTGAGAAGCCAACCGCGCGCGCGCCCGCAAAGTTGCCAAAAATTTCAATCCTTGTGCCCCTTTTCAAGGAAGAAAATGTTGCGGTCTCGCTGATCGACCGGCTGGGGCGCATTGACTACCCAACACCCCTGCTGGAAGTATTTCTGATTGTGGAAGCGGATGATGCCGTGACACGCCATGCCATCAACCGTGCCTCATTGCCGCCCGGCATGCAGGTCATCACCGTACCAACTGGCGAATTGAAGACCAAACCGCGCGCGATGAATTACGCCTTGGATTTTACAAATGGCTCCATCATCGGGATTTATGACGCGGAAGACGCGCCGGATCGTGACCAGCTATACCGTGTGGCACGCAGATTTCAGGACGCCGATGCGCAGCTGGCGTGTTTGCAAGGTGTGCTGAGCTTTTACAATCCAAGAGCGGGCTGGCTCGCCCGTTGCTTTGCCTTTGAGTATGCCGGCTGGTTTCGCGTGATGCTGCCCGGCTTGCAAAAACTGGGCTTCGCCATCCCGCTAGGTGGGACGACTTTGTTTTTCCGCCGTGATGCCTTGCTCGAACTTGGCGGATGGGACGCTCACAATGTGACGGAAGATGCCGATCTGGGCATGCGGCTCGCCCGTTATGGCTATCGTTGCGAGATGATAGCCACGACGACCGGTGAGGAAGCCAACAATCGGTTCTGGCCATGGGTCCGGCAACGGTCACGCTGGCTCAAAGGCTATGCGATGACCTATTGCGTCCACATGCGCGCCCCGGTGAAACTGTTCAGGGACCTCGGCGCCTGGAAATTTTTCGGCTTTCAGCTGCTCTTCGTCGGCACGCTTCTCGCCTTTTGCCTCGCCCCTGTTTTGTGGTGGAATATGGCCTACTTCTTGACAGGCGGTTGGGTTCCGCCTGTGATCGGTTTGACGATGTCACAGATCTACGGCTTATCGATGCTGTTCATGTTCTGTGAAGCCGTGACCTTCACTTTGTTCTTTATCGCCGGGCGCAAGCTGGAGCATCGCCCGTCACTGTGGTGGGTTTTTTCTCTGCCAGCCTATTTCGCCATCGGAACGCTTGCGGCCTATAAAGGCCTGCTCGAAATGATGTCCAAACCGTTTTTCTGGGACAAGACGGAGCACGGGCTCAGCACATCGGAAATTGCGCTACAGGTCCCCTTGAGCGTCGATTTTCAAGCGAGTCTCGAACGCGACGGAGAGGTGGTCGCGCAACGCATGGGAGGCGGAGACCGGGTCGCGCGCCTCGATGGCTTTTACGATAGCGAAGTGCTCCTCCAACGCGATGGAGCCCCTTCCGTCCACCGCGAGTGAGGTCGTCGCAAGCAGGGCCATGGATCGATACACAAGATCGAGCTGCTGCACCAGATAGCGATTATGCGAGGCGCGATGCAGCTGACGGTGAAACCGCCTGTTTGACTGGCTGAGTTCTGCGGGTTGATTGAGAAGCTGGCGGTCTTGCTCCACCATGTCATAGAGAACTTTGATTTCTTCCGGCGCCGCGTGCTGCGCCGCAAGCTCTGCAGCCAACCCTTCAAGAGCGCCGCGCACAGTGTAAAGCTCTGCCATTTGATCGTGATCGAGCGATGCAACGATCAAGGACCGCCCGTCGCGAGCCAGCAAGGATTGCGTCTCCAGCCGCTGCAAAGCCTCGCGGATCGGTGTGCGCGATCCGCCAAACCGGTTCGCCAATTCGCTTTCAACCAAACGATCGCCGGGCTTGTAAATCCCCACATCAATCGCGTGCAAGATGGCTTTATACGTTGCGCTTTCAACCGGTTTCGCCATGTCGTCTTCGTCCTTCCACACCACCTGTCAGGTAAACTAGACACACAGTTTGAGCGGCACAAGCCTTTCTGCTTTTCGTCCCATCCGACGCGATGTAGCGTCTTCTCATGAAGGCTGAGTTTACGCATATCGACACTTGGGTGTTTGATCTCGACCATACGCTCTATCCACCGCATATGCGGCTTTTCGACCAGATCGAAGAGCGGATGATCCAATATGTGATGGCTGCACTCGATACAGATCGGAAGACTGCCGATGAGCTCAGGCGGCGCTACTGGCAGCAATATGGCACGACGCTGGCGGGCTTGATGCAGCTCCACAACATTGATCCGGAGCCGTTCATGATTGAGGTGCATGATATTGATTTCACCATTTTGCGACCGGACCCAGTGCTGCGTGACCGAATTTCGCAGCTACATGGTCGAAAGATCATCTATACCAATGGCAGTGCCCCCTACGCAGAAAATGTGATTTTAGCCAGAGGGTTGTCTGGCATTTTTGATGCAATTTACGGCATTGAACATGCCGCCTATACCCCGAAGCCGCATCAGGAAGCATTCGACCGGGTCTTTGCACTTGATCAGCTTAATGGCACAACCGCAGCGATGTTCGAAGATGACCACCGCAACTTGGAAGTCCCACATCGCATCGGCATGAAAACGATCCATGTGGCGCCCGAGCCTGATCAGCGCCCCTATATCCATCACCATACCGATGACCTCAGCGGCTTTCTGGCGCAGTTGGTCAATTGACGCTTGGCGCGGGGCGTCGCGAGCATAGATTGCAACTCATGAGTGATGAAACGCAAATTCTGATTTCTGGTGGCGGTGTTGCCGGGCTGACAGCAGCCTGCCTTTTTGGAACGGCGGGTTTTGACGTGATCTGCGTGGACCCGGCACCGCCTGTCACGCAACGTGACGCGGACGGATCGGACCTGCGCTCCACGGCCTTTTTGCAACCTTCGATGCAAACACTGGAACGGGCGGGCGTATGGCAACAGCTCAGCGCCTTCGCGACACCGCTGCAAACCATGCAAATCGTGGATGCGGATGATGACGGCAATCTGCGTAACCGACGTGCCTTCGATGCCAGCGACATTTCCGACCTGCCTTTCGGGTGGAACCTGCCAAATTGGCTGATCCGCCGCGAACTGGTCCAGCGCCTTTCGCAACTCACCAATGTTGATTTCCGACCGGGCGTATCCACCGACAGGATGCTAGCACGTTCCGCCAGCGCGAAAGTCTGGCTCAGCGATGGAAGCCAGGTTAATGCGTCATTGGTGATTGCCGCTGACGGGCGTGGGTCACCCCTGCGCGATGCCGCCGGGATTGCCGTCAAAACAAAGCGCTACGGACAGAAGGCGTTGGCTTTTGCAGTGACGCATCCAATCCCGCATGAGCATGTCTCAACCGAAATTCATCGGACCGGGGGCCCATTCACCTTAGTGCCTTTGCCTGACTTTGACGGCGTCCCCTCCTCCGCCGTTGTCTGGATGGAGGACGGCGCGCATGCGCAGGCCCTTGCAGCGATGGACGAACGGGATTTCAATGCGGCCATGTCGGAGCGGTCTTGCCACATGTTTGGTCCGCTCAGTCTGGCGTCTGCCCGGTCCGTCTGGCCCATCATCAGTCAAATCGCGGATCGCTTTTCAGCCCGCAGGCTTGCCTTGGTGGCAGAGGCCGCGCATGTCGTGCCCCCAATTGGCGCGCAGGGGCTGAATATGAGCCTGGCCGATCTGCAAACGCTGCTCGATCTGACACCGGAGCATGATCTGGGCAGCGACGCGATGCTGGATGCGTATCATCGCGCGCGCCATTTGAATGTCAGCATGCGGGTGACAGGGATTGATCTGCTCAACCGCACGTCTCAATCAGATGCCGATTGGTTCCGCCAGTTACGAAGCTGGGGTATCGGCGCCATCCACGACGCCAAACCGGTTCGTACAACTCTGATGAATATGGGCCTCGGACTCAGGTAGCCCGCGCCGTCAGAGGACTTTGTCAGCCGTTGCCTTGAAGCGCTCTAGCGTGCCGTCCACATCGTAAAGCTTATCAAGCCCGAACAGACCGATGCGGAATGTGCGATAATCCTGAGGCTCGTCACATTGCAACGGCACACCCGCCGCAATCTGCATGCCCTCACCCGCAAATTTTGATCCGTTATGCACGGCAACGTCATCCGTGTAGCTGACCACGACACCCGGTGCGCCGAACCCATCCGCCGCGACGGAGAGAATGCCTTTGGATTTCATATAGTCCCGCACGCCATTGCCCAGTTTCCACTGGGCGTCGCGCAGCCGCTCAAAGCCATAGGCTTGCGTCTCTTTCATCGTATCGCGGAAGGCGACAAGACCATCTGTGGGCATAGTCGCATGATAGGCATGGCCGCCGCCTTCATAGATCTCCATGATGTCGAGCCATTTCTTCAGATCGATTGCGAAACTGTCTGATGTTGTCTCACTGATCCGTTCGCGCGCCAGATGCGACATGCAGACGATGCCTGCGCAAGGCGTCGCGGACCAGCCTTTCTGCGGTGCAGAAATCAAAAGATCCACACCAGTTGCCTTCATATCGACCCATGCGCAGCCAGATGCAATGCAATCGAGCACCATCAGTGCGCCCACATCATGCGCAGCATCGGCAAGCGCCTTGATGTAGGCGTCAGGCAGAATCACCCCTGCTGATGTCTCCACATGTGGCGCGAAGACGATGTCGGGCTTTTCCTCTGCGATCCGTGCTACAACTTCTTCAATCGGAGCAGGCTCGAACGGAGACCGCGTGTCATTGCCAGACTGACGCGCTTTCATCACAATCGCTTCAGAGGTCAGACCGCCTGCTTCGATAATTTGAGACCAACGGTAAGAGAACCAGCCATTGCGCACGACCAACGCTTTGCGATCGCGGGCGAACTGACGCGCGACGGCTTCCATGCCATATGTGCCTCCGCCCGGGATCAGTGCGACGGAATGCGCATTGTAGACGTCTTTCAGCATCGCTGAAACATCCGTCATAACGCCCTGAAACGCCTTGGACATTGAATTCAGGGAACGGTCTGTGAAAACAACGCTGAATTCCTCCAGGCCGGTCGGATCAACTGTGTCGAGCAATGCCATTATCTCTATCTCCTACGTCTTTGCCGGTTGATAGGAAAGGCAGTCGCCAAAGGCAAAGTCTATTTCTGGATACAATCGCTAAAACGCATAAAGCAGCCGATCTCCGACTCCCTGACGTGTGCATGCGTCAAAGCGGGCCAAGACATCTTTCTTCACTCAACAAAACATTCGCCTCAACATTCCCCACGCCTGGCAATGTCATGATCCGTCTTCGCAAGACCCGTTCAAAATCGGAGACGTCACGCGCGACCACGCGCAGCCGGTAGTCATAGAGGCCCAGCACATGCTGCACGGTTTGAACCTCTGGAATGGCGGTCACGGCGCGCTCGAAATCCTCCAGCGAGACGCGGCCCTTTGTTGCAAGCTTTACGCCCAAAAACACAGTCACGCCAAAGCCCAGCTTTTGCGCATCAAGATCCACACGTCGCCGCGCCAGAACGCCCGAGTCTTGCAACTTCTTGATCCTGCGCCAGGTCGCGGGTTGGCTCATGTTCAATGCCTTGCCGACGGCACCGGCGCTCTGTGTCGCATCCCGGCTCAATGTCGCGAGAATGGCCCGGTCAATGTCATCAATTTCAATCATATAGGCAGACTGTCAGAGGATTTGATTGTTGCGACATGCATGAGCGCTTCCAACTCGGAAATATGCGGGAGCACCAGTATCTGATCGCGGTAGAGCTTTTGATAATGCGCCATGTCCTTTGCAACCACGGATAACCTGACATCGACCACGCCAAGAAATGTCTGAATAGCCACAACCTCCGGGATGAGACGTGCAGCGGCCAAAAACTCGTCAAAGGCCGTGCTTTGCGTTTTATCGAGCGTGAACCTGAGGGAGACTTCCACACTGTATCCCAAGGCAGACCAGTCAATCACCATGTGTTGACCTTTCAGCACGCCCTGAGCGGCCAGCTTTTCCAACCGGCGCGCCGCAGCGCCAACCTTCACCTTGCTGCGTTCGGCCAACTCTGTCAGCGGCACCGACGGGTCCGCCTGCAGCTGTCGCAACAATCGCTTATCAACGTCATCAAGCATAGGAAATCTATTTAAAAGATATTTTAAGAATAGAAAACTCTAATATCTAAAGAAATTTCGGGCATTCATTCTATCTTTCCGCACGTCAGTCTCTACAGTTCAGCACAGATTAACCCCAAACACAGGAGCGCTTGCCATGCGCGTTTACTATGATCGCGATTGCGATGTTAACCTTATCAAGGACAAGAAGGTCGCCATTCTGGGCTACGGCTCACAAGGTCACGCTCATGCGCTGAACCTGCGCGATTCAGGTGCGAAGAACCTTGTGGTCGCTCTGCGCGAAGGATCTCCATCCGTTGCGAAAGCAGAAGGCGAAGGCCTGAAAACCATGGGCATCGCTGAGGCTGCCGCCTGGGCCGACGTGATCATGTTCACAATGCCTGATGAATTGCAGGCCGAAACCTACAAGAAATATGTTCATGACAATATTCGCGAAGGTGCTGCGATTGCATTTGCCCATGGTTTGAACGTCCATTTCGGCCTGATCGAGCCGAAAGAAGGCGTCGATGTCATCATGATGGCCCCGAAAGGCCCCGGCCACACCGTACGCGGCGAGTTCACGAAAGGCGGCGGCGTGCCCTGCCTTGTGGCCGTCGACAATGACGCCTCCGGCAAGGCCCTGGAGATCGGCCTTTCCTATTGTTCCGCCATCGGTGGCGGCCGCTCAGGCATCATCGAGACCAACTTCCGCGAGGAATGCGAAACCGACCTCTTCGGAGAACAGGCCGTGCTTTGTGGCGGCTTGGTCGAACTGATCCGCATGGGCTTTGAAACGCTGGTTGAAGCGGGCTATGCGCCCGAAATGGCGTATTTTGAATGCCTGCACGAAGTGAAACTCATCGTCGACCTGATCTATGAGGGCGGCATCGCCAACATGAACTACTCAATCTCCAACACGGCTGAATACGGCGAATATGTTTCTGGCCCCCGCGTCCTGCCATATGACGAGACCAAGGCGCGCATGAAATCGATTCTGACCGATATTCAAACCGGCAAATTCGTGCGTGATTTCATGCAGGAAAATGCGGTCGGCCAGCCGTTCTTCAAAGGCACCCGACGGATCAATGACGAGCACCAGATCGAAGCCACGGGCGAAACACTGCGCGGCATGATGCCGTGGATTTCCTCTGGTAAAATGGTCGACAAATCAAAGAACTAACAGCGCATGGCCGGGGCCACCCGGCCTGAGGTGCAACGCCGCGCGACTGCCCGTGAATAAAAACAGCAAAAGGCATCGCTTGCGGTGCCTTTTTCATTTAGGTCACGTTTCATGATGTCGCAGACAGTTCCTCAACGCCCCGGCCTTCTCAACTGGTCCATCCTCTGTTTTCTGGGCCTGATCTGGGGCGCATCCTTCATGTCAATCCGTGTGGCGCTTGATGGCGCGGGCCCGCTCAGCATCGCCGCCATTCGCCTTGCAATCGGCGCCGCCATCCTGCTGCTTGCCATGCGACTGATGGGCCAGCACCTTCCTGCTTTTTCGCAACGCAGGCTATGGCTTTGCATCCTCGGCATGGGGCTATTCACAAATGCGGTCCCCTTCACTTTGCTGGGCCTTTCAATCCAATATGTGCCCTCTGCCTTCGCGGGGATCACAATGGCCGCAATCCCGCTGCTCGTGCTGCCACTGGCCCATCTCTTTGTTGCAGGCGAGACGCTCACGACACACAAAACAGTCGGTTTTATCATGGGCTTCGTCGGTGTTCTGATCCTGATCGGGATCGGTGACCTGTTTACCGGCGACAGTCTCATCCTGGCGCGGTTGGGCTGCATTGCAGCAGCGCTTTGCTATGCGCTGGGCTCGATCATCACGCGGATCGCGCCACCGTCTCATCCGATCGTCTTCTCCGCCGCGGGTCTTTTGGTTGGGGCCGCAGTCATGGTGCCAATCGCTGCCGCGCTCGAGGGCGCGCCCACGGCCATCACAGCTGACAGCCTTGTCGCGCTAATCTATCTGGGTGTCGGCCCGACAGCACTCGCCACGATTTTGCTTGTGCGTGTGATCAAAACCGCGGGACCAAGCTTCATGAGCCTCGTCAATTATCAGGTCCCCGTATGGTCTGTGATCTTTGGCGTCCTGATCCTGAGCGAAACGCTACCGGGCAACTTCCTGACCGCGCTCGCTTTGATCCTTGCAGGGCTTGCGCTCAGCCAATCCGGCCAGAAACGGCTTGGACGGTACCCGACGGCATGACCCCTCCGTCACCGCAAAATCCCGGGCTTACGAATTGGCTGTATGTCACAGCGCTCGGCATTATCTGGGGCGCCGCTTTCATGTTGACCGGCCTGTCGCTGGAGGGGTTCGG
The DNA here is from genome assembly GCA_039195745.1 of Pseudomonadota bacterium. Lineage (GTDB taxonomy): Bacteria > Pseudomonadota > Alphaproteobacteria > Rhodobacterales > Rhodobacteraceae > Litoreibacter. The sequence continues at coordinate 54,762 of JBCCVD010000018.1, forward strand.
ACCGTGGACCGTTGCCGCTGGTCGGACCCTGATCGGCGGGCTTGCACTTTGGACCGTTGGGTCGGCTTTGGGCCAAGGCCTTGGAAGCCTGCCCTCTCCGCGCGCCATAGCTTTCGCGTCAATCATAGGGCTGATTGCAACCGCCCTGCCCTTTGCACTGCTCAGCTGGGGCCTGCAATTCGTGCCAACAGCCTTTGCCGGTGTCAGCATGGCGACAATACCCTTGCTGATCCTGCCGTTGGTCGCGATCTTTTCGAAAGAGGAAGGGATCGGGCCGCGTCGCATTATCGGATTCACGCTCGGCTTCATCGGGCTGCTGATCCTGATTGGGCCTGATGCTCTGTCCCAAGACAGTGGTCCTATGGCCTTTTGGGGCGGATTGGCTTGCTTCGGAGCGGCGGGATCTTACGCCTGCGGGTCAATCATCACGCGGCGCGCACCTAAAATGCCGCCACTTGCCTTCGCGACGATGTCACTTTTCGTGGCCTCAGTTGCTCTTGTCCCCGTGGCGCTTTATCTCGAAGGCCTGCCGGAGAGCTATCCTGCCGGACCAACGGCTGCTTTATTGGCGACGGCCTTCCTCCCGACTGCCCTTGCAGCTGTAATCCGGGTGCGTGTGATCACGACAGCGGGAAGCCTCTTTATGTCATTGACCAGCTACCAAGTCCCAGTCTGGTCGGTGATATTTGGTATGACCTTGATGGGTGAAGCCCTGCCGCCACACTTGTTTGGCGCATTGGCACTCATCCTGACTGGCATCGCCATCAGCCAATCGCGCGCATTGGCACAAGCCCTGCGACGCTAGGCCTGGGCCGCTGCCTCGACCGCATGGACGACGGATGTCACAGTCGCCGCCAGACGCGCTTCATCTTCGCATTCGGCCATCACGCGGATCAACGGCTCTGTGCCGGATTTGCGGATCAACAACCGTCCGGTGCCTTGCAGATCAGCTTCCGCTTGGTCAATCGCCGCCTGCACGGCCGGATCATTTAGCGGCTGTTTCCCGGCACCAAATCGCACATTCTCAAGCCTTTGAGGCACTGGTTCAAACTGCCGGATCAAATCGGAGGCCGGTTTGCCGGTCTGCACCATCGCCGCAAGGAATTGCAGACCAGCCAGCAGCCCATCTCCAGTCGTGGCGTGATCCGTCATGACGATATGGCCAGACTGCTCACCGCCCAGATTATACCCGTGCTCACGCATCGCAGCGACCACGTAGCGGTCACCGACATCGGTGCGCTCCAGCCGCAACCCTTGTGCGTCCAGATGTCGTTCCAACCCGAGGTTGGACATCACCGTGGCCACAAGCGCACCGCCCTTCAACTTGCCCGCCGCGCCCCAGCGCGAAGCCAACAGCGCCATGATCTGATCGCCATCCGCCACATGTCCGGTCTCATCCAGCACCATCACCCGGTCCGCATCTCCATCGAGACAAATCCCTAGATGCGCACCATGCGCGACCACCGTTTCCGCCGCTGTCCGTGTATCAGTTGAACCGCATTCCTCGTTGATATTGAAACCATTGGGCGACACACCAACCGGGATGACTTCCGCGCCCAACTCCCACAAGACGGTCGGCGCGGCCTTATAGGCTGCCCCATTTGCACAATCGACAACCACTTTCAGCCCATCAAGACGCAGCCCCGCTGGGAAAGTCGCTTTCGCCCGCTCGACATAGCGCCCGAGCGCGTCGTCAATGCGTTTGGCCCGGCCGATATTTTGGGGCTGCGCGGGCAAAATCTCACCATCAAGCAGCGCTTCAATCTCATGCTCCGCCTGATCAGACAGCTTATAGCCATCCGGGCCGAAGAACTTGATACCATTGTCATAATGCGGGTTGTGCGAGGCCGAAATCATGATCCCCAGATCCGCCCGCATGGAGGTCGTCAACAGCCCCACCGCAGGTGTCGGCATGGGTCCAAGTAAAAACACATTCATGCCTGTTGAGGTCAGCCCGGCCGTCAACGCATTTTCCAACATGTAGCCCGACAGGCGCGTGTCCTTCCCGATCACCACCCGGTGCTCGTTGCCGTCCTGGCGGAAATAGCGCCCCGCTGCGGCGCCCAGTTTCAAGGCCAAATCTGCTGTCATCGGAAATGTGTTCGCGCGACCGCGTACACCGTCAGTGCCAAAAAACTTGCGTGCCATTATCCTGTCCTGCTCTTTACGGGCGCAAAGCCTGCCAGAGGGCAAAGGCCTGCGCGTGCTCCTCTATATCATGTGCCCGAACAATCTGAACACCCTGCATGAGCCCCTGTAATGCAATTGCCACCGATCCCGGCGCGCGCTTATCCGCTTGGGGCTGATTGCCGATCGCCCCGATGAAGCGCTTGCGGGAAACGCCAAGCAGGATCGGACATCCAAGCGCATGAAACAATGACAGCCCCCGGATCAATGCGAGGTTATGCGCGGCAGTTTTTCCAAAGCCGATCCCCGGATCGATGATGATCCGGTTGCGCGCAATACCGGCCGCCACAGCCACGTCTATGCGCCCTGCGAGAAAGTCGTAAACGTCGAGCAAGACATCCGCATAACGAGGATCATCCTGCATTGTTTTCGGATCACCCTGCGCATGCATCAAACAGATTGGCGCAGCCGTTTTTGCCGCGATCTCAGACATTTGCGCATCAAAGCTCAGTGCAGAGACATCGTTAAGCATGGTCGCCCCCGCGTCTAGCGCTGCATCAGCCACGACCGCTTTGCGTGTATCGATGGAAATCGGAGCGGTCACACCTGCATCGCGCAGCGCCCTAATCACCGGTACTGTGCGCTGGATTTCATCTTCTGCTGGCACAAAAGCGGCGCCTGGTCGCGTCGACTCACCACCGATATCAAGAATATCCGCCCCATCGCGTCGCATCTGTTGCGCGTGGCTGACCGCAGGATCCAACGTGTCAAATCGCCCGCCATCAGAGAAACTGTCCGGTGTTGTATTCAAAACCCCCATCAACTTGGGCGCGGACATGCTGAGACCCGCAACATCAGCACGCGGGCTTGTCAGCGCCGCAATCACAGCCTCGGGCACGTCAGGCGCAGGTATCAACTGGGAGGCCGCGCCGCGCTGCAACCGCTCGAACATGACAAACCAAACCTTCGGATTGCCAGCAAGCGGCAGCGCATCGGCTGGTCTAAAGGCATCCGTCTGCGTGATGGGCCGATAGTAAATCTGATCGCTCACGCTAGAATGTCTTGACCTTGCAGCACTGCGTCGACGGTCAGAACCGTGCCCGGACCGTCAAGCCCGTCACCCAACGCTATCACGCAACGGGCTTCAAACTCTTCTGCGAACCAACCGGTCAGGGCCGTTGCGTCCATAGCGCTCAAATCAGGGCCGTCCGTTGCATCAAGTACGATTTTTGAAGGTGCCCAGACGCTGATCTGGCCATTCTTTATGGACCAGTCCAACTCCGTCCTTGTGGCCACGACCACACACCGCTTGTCGCGCCCGGCAAGAACCCAGGCATTCTGCTCAATCGCCAGTAAGTCAATCCGTCTTTGTGCAGCCGGATGAGCCGCAACAGGTGCCACACCCAGCCCCATTCCGACACATAAGATCAGAGGCAGCCCCGTGCTTTCAAGCCGATCCAACACGGATGAGAGATCTGGGCTGGCACAAATGTCATTGCCCAGAAATGCTACAAGCGGTTGCACATCGGGCTCCTCCGGCGCGGCCAATGCAACCATGGTCCGGTCGCGCACGATTTCCACGCCTAACGCACCTGGACCACGATCAAGTTTCTCTATGCGCACAAAAACCCGCGCCGCGCGAGGATCGATCAGGATATCTTCAGCGACGCGTTCGGCGAGTGTTTCCAGAAGGTTCAGTCGTTCGGCTGTCAACCCGCGGTCAATCGCCTCGGTGATGGTGTCGTAGCTCAGGATTTTGTCAACGTCATCTTCCAACCCACCCTGCTCTGCCAATTCGGGCAAACGGACCTCTACCACGATGTTGAAACAGATTCGCTGCATGGTCCCGCGTTCTGCCTGAAACGCCCCGATATCGACCTCTCGGATATGATCGCGGAGCGAAATGCGATCGCGCAATTCATCAGCCATGGCCTCCGAGCGCTCGGATGGATGTGCAAATGCCAATCGAATTTCAGAACTCATGCCGGGTCGTCTCACTCGGGTATGTCACACACAGGCGTAACGACTTGCACCGTGACTGTCGTGCGAAAACACGGTCTCGTAGCGCCGAAAAGCGACGCGATCAGCTTGGATGATAAAACAAGTGCACACCGAGACGGGCTGTCCGGCGGAATTTACGCGACCAGGACGGGCGTACGGCGGTTGTGTGATAATAGGTCGCTCCGCCTGACAGCTTGCGCGGCGCACCATCCAGCATCATGCGCGCAACTTTGGCGACCCGCTGATAGGCCGCAGGTTCATGCACCGTTTCAGGGTGACCATCGCAGGTATAGGTGAATTGACAGGCATATTTTCGACCCGTGCCTTGATGGATCACACCGCAGACGGTGTTGGGAAATTTCCTCGAGCTGACGCGGTTCAGGATCACTTCTGCGACCGCAATCTGCCCTTTGAGCGTTTCGCCCCGCGCCTCAAAGTACAGCGCCTCGGCAAGGCAGGCCCATTGCGCATCACCAGTCGCATTGGGACGCGCATTCAGTTCGGCCACGCTATATGTCAAAGCGCCAGAGCCTTTCGGTGTTGGTATCTCAACTGGCGTTGAGATACGTGCGACGCGGGCGCTGCGCAGCCGTTCCTTGCCGGCTTTATCGGCTGCAATGAGCTTCAAAAAAGCGGGGCTAATCACCGCTTGCGCAGTCACATCTACATTCGGATTTCCCGATGTGGAGCCAACGCCTTTGATCTCATGATCTGCCAAAGCATCCAAAGGCATAAAGGTTGCAATTGCGGCAAAACCAGCCGCGCGCAGCGTGCTATTCAAACTCATCAAACATTCCCCGTTTTCTTGCGCAACCGACCGTAGCCAATCACGCTCACCCCCCATGGGTGTTCGCAACAGTTCTTTAACTTCCGGCAGCATATAGGCAGATGAGGTGGTTTCGTCCAGTCACCCGACGAAATGACACATCTTTACAAATGGTTAACGCAAGATGTTGTGGTCGTCATTCACTCAGGAACAAAGGTCTGGTCTTCTGGATAATCCAGACTCACATCCGTATCGCGTGGATCGCGAATCGCTAAATGGGCCGCAGCAAGGCGCGCAATGGGCACGCGATACGGGGAACATGACACGTAATCCAGCCCCAGATTGCGGCAAAATGCAATGCTGTCAGGATCGCCGCCATGCTCACCACAAACGGATAATGTGACTTTCGAGCGGACCTTGCGCCCACGCTCAGAGGCCAACGCCAGCAATTCCCCGACACCGTCCTGATCCAGCGCGTGAAACGGGTCTTCGGCAAAAACTTCTTTATTCACATAGTCTGACATGAACCGGCCTGCGTCATCACGCGACAACCCATATGTCATCTGTGTCAGATCATTCGTTCCGAAGCTCAGGAAGCTGGCATGGGTCGCAATGTCGCCCGCGCGTAACGCTGCACGCGGCGTTTCCACCATGACACCCAATTTGTAGGCCAGCACTTCACCCGACCGGTTCATGATCTCTGCCGCAACCGCATCAATGCGTGACTTTACCAATTCGACTTCGCGTTTGGCCGACACCAGCGGGATCATGATCTCGGGAACAACCACAGGATTTTCCTTGTCCTGCGCCTGCAACGCGGCCTCAAAGATAGCGCGCGCTTGCATGTCATAGATTTCCGGCACTGTAATGCCCAGACGAACACCGCGCATACCGAGCATGGGATTGAATTCTTTCAATCCGTCGATCCGGGACTGAACTTCTTTGGCACTCAACCCCATCGCCTCCGCCATCTCACGGATACCGCGACGACTTGATGGCAGAAACTCATGCAAAGGTGGATCAAACAGGCGCAAGCAGACAGGTCTATGGCTCATGATCGTGAACAGTTCCGCGAAATCATCACGCTGCATCGGCAACAAGCGTGCCAGTGCCGCGGTCCGGTCAGAGCCCTCTTCTGCAAAAATTGCCTCCCGCAGAACGGTCAGACGGTCTTCTGCAAAAAACATGTGTTCCGTACGGGTAAGGCCAATACCCTCCGCTTCAAATCTTCGGGCGACCATTGCTTCGGCGGGCGTATCGGCATTCGCACGCACACCGATATCGCGATGCGCATCGGCCCAGCCCAACAGCGTTTCCAATGGCCCGCTGATACCAGCTTCCACAAGGGCCACGGCCCCCGCCAATGCCTGACCCGTTGATCCGTCAAGCGTGATTACATCGCCCTCGCAGAAAATCCGCCCGTCACGCACAGTCAGCGTTTTCGCCTTTTCATCAATGTCGAGATCAGAAGCACCAGACACGCAAGGCAGTCCAAGACCGCGTGCGATGACCGCAGCATGGCTGGTTTGCCCACCGCGTTCAGTCAAAATACCGCGCGCAGCATGCATGCCCCGAATGTCTTCCGGCGCAGTCTCCCGGCGCACGAGAATGCAGGAGTCGCCATGCGATTCCGCGGCTTGCGCTGCCATGGCATCAAAGACCAGCTTGCCGGTTGCAGCACCGGGGCTCGCTGCGATCCCTTGGGAAATCACATCCCTGCGCACATCGGGGTGCACTTGCTGGTGCAGCAGATCAGAGACGGCATTCGGCTCGATGCGCAGCAGCGCATCGGACTGGCTGATGATGCCATCACTCGCCAATGCGACCGCGACAGCAACCGACGCCCGCGCGCTTCGCGGCGCTATGACCGCGTCAAGAATGTTCAACTGCCCGCCTTCCAGCGTGAACTCAATTTGCATTTCTTCGCGCAAACCTGTGCGAGCAACGCCACCTAACCTTTTGAGTTCTTGATAAATATCAGGCTGCGCGTCCTGCAGGCTATCGCCACGCGGGTCGCTGGTCAGGTAGAGCGCATCACCTTCCCCGCTGAGCGCATCGCGCCCCTGCGACTGCCGGAGATAGCGGCCCATCCGCTTGAAAGAACCATCATCGGGATCGACGAATTGGATAACGCCGGAGCCGCTCTCGCCCGCGCCGAGGCCAAAAGCCATACGTTGTACGACGAGGCCCAGACCTGCATCTTCGGGAGCCCCTTTGGACATGCGCAGAATGCGGGCGGATGTCCCCTCCCAGGCGCGGGCCATGGATTTGAGAACCTCGAAAAGTTGAACTTCGATGTCCTGAGGAAACGCCTCATCCATCTCCAGCTCATAGGCCTCATAGGCTTTTTCTACAGTCAGATCAGGGACATCGAACATGTCTTCATCAAGCCGCGCGACCTCGATCGCGTAGGATTGTATGAATTTCAGATGCAATGCGCGTGCGGCATCAGCGCCGAGTTTTGAAGCGAAATAGGCCTCATTGGCACGGTTCATGCCGATATTGAGCATCGTCGACGGGCCGCCCCATTCGGGTTTTTCCGTTGAAGCACGTACACTGAGTGCGGGCCAACGGCCGAAATGCTCCAGAAGCTGGCCAAGGTCAGGGCGTTGTCCGGAGGCAATTTTGCGCACCAAAGGGATCGACAGGGCCACCGTATCTGGCACGGGCATTCCCAGTCTTATCAATCTCTGCAAGCACTTAGCACGTGTTCCGTGGAGGCGGCGGCTGATGCCTGCCTCCTTCGTGATCAGCTCGAAGTTGATAGAGTCCAACATTTGGGCATTCCTAATACTGCGCTGCAGCATAGTCGCAAAAATGTGTCAATCAACTGTTACATTGGGGAAGTCCAGCGGGTGTGTCTTTCACCGCGCGACAGGGTCTGCGGCTTTTTGCGACAAAACCGATGGCGCCAGCAGAGATCTGTTCTTCTTACCTCGTTGGCATTCATCAGCCTTCCAGCTTGGTCAAGTCGGCAACCCCACCGCAGATGACGCGGATGCGGTTGAGAAGGCAGAGGCGGTTGCGGCGGACGATCTGGCTGTCGGCGTTGATTTTGACGGCCTCGAAAAACGCGTCAATCGGGGCGCGCAGTTCGGCCATAGCGGTCATGGCGGTGGTGAAATCTTCCGCCTCCATCGCGGGGGTGATTTTTGCTTCCGCCGCGTCGAGGGCTTTGAAGAGGGTTTTCTCTTCCGCTGTTTCGGCCAGTTCGATTTTCGGGTCGAGCTCGTAGGAGACGCCGTCTTTCTCCTCCTCTTTCGACAGGATGTTATTGGCGCGTTTGAAGCCTTGGACGAGGTTTTCGCCGTCTTCGGTTTTGAGCGTTTCGGACAGCGCTTCGGCACGCTTGCTAATCATAAGTAGATCGCCAGAGCCAAGTTCTTCAATTTTTTGACCATCGTTACAGGTATATTCATGTTTTTCCGAAGTTAAGGCTGTGGCGGCATTAACGACATCATGACGGATTCCAGTGTCACGAAGTAGCGTAGACAAACGATCGAAAAGAAAGGCTAGGAGGTTGTTAGATGTTACAAACGCCCGATGCTCCGCTTCAGAACCGGAACCGTTTGGCTGTACCGGCCATTTATCAATTTGCGTTGTATCGGTGAGGTCATAGTATTCCTCCCATTCTTTCGCTGAAACCGGCAAATCCGTGCGTGCCCCACCGCCCTGCAAATGCCTATCTACAACCTGAACCGGCATAACGCAGTTTTTCAGGAAGTGAGAAAGCGGAAATCTAACGCCATTGTAGAGGATCAGCCGAATTACCCCAAGCGCCGCGCGCCGCAACGCAAATGGGTCTTTTGAACCGGTAGGTTTCTCATCAATCGCCCAGAAGCCTGTCAGCGTGTCGATTTTATCAGCGAGCGCTACCGAAATCGAGACGGGTGCAGTTGGCACATCGTCGGAGGGGCCTAAAGGCGAATAGTGTTCTTCGGCCGCGTTCGCGACTTCCGCGGGCAGACCTGCGGCCTCGGCGTAGTAGCGGCCCATGAGGCCTTGGAGTTCGGGGAACTCGTAGATCATCTCGGAACTAAGGTCGGCTTTGGCGACCTCGGCGGCTTGTTTGGCGAGTTTGGGGTCGGCACCGACGATGGGGGCGATCTGTTCCGCAAGCGCTGCGATGCGGGTGATGCGGTCTTTTTGGGAGCCTAGCTTGTTGTGGAAGGTGACGTTTTCCAATGCATCCAGCCAAGGCTGCATCTTCTCGCCCTTGGCGATGCGCAGGTCGTTCTCCCAGAAGAATTTGGCATCAGAGAGACGCGCGAAGAGAACTTTTTGGTTACCTGCGAGGATCGTGGCGCCGTTATCCGCCGTCTCTACGTTGGCGACGGTGACGAATTTCTCGATCCTACCCGTCTTTGGATTCTTCACGGAGAAGAACTTTTGGTGCTCTTTCATCGAGGTTTTGAGGACCTCGGGCGGGAGACCGAGGAAGGTCTCGTCAATCTCGCCCATCAGCACGACGGGCCATTCGACGAGGCCTGCGACCTCCGCCAGAAGGCCCTTGTCTTCGACGACTTCGAGGCCCTGCGCGAAGGCCTGAGATGTGGCGTCGGCCCAGATGTGGTCGGCGCGTTCGCTCGCATCCAACACAACATAGCTGCGCTTGAGCTTTGCGCTGTAATCCTCGAAAGACGTTACAGAAAATGGCGTAGGCGCCATGAACCGGTGGCCTTCTGTTATATCGGCAGATGTGATGCCGTCCACGTCGAGCGGGACCACTTGCGTCCCCACTTCATCGGTCAGGATGCAGAGGATACGGTGCAGCGGGCGGACCCATTTCAGAGTGCCGGACCCCCATTTCATAGATTTGGGCCATGGGAAGTTGCGGATCGCGTTTTCCAGCACCTCGGCAATGATATCAGCGGCGGGGCGGCCGGGCTTTTCGATCACAGCGAAGAAGACTTCGCCCTTTTTGCCCAGATCGCGCTTCTCAAGCTCATCCATGGACAGGCCGGTGGAGCGCAGGAAGCCCTCCAAAGCTTTTTCCGGCGCGTCGGTGCGCGGGCCTTTGCGTTCTTCGCGCACGGCAGCAGATTCAGCGATCAGGCCTTCGACGGTCAGGGTGAGACGGCGCGGCGTGGAGAAGGCTCCTGCGGAGGCATAGGTCAGGCCAGCCTCCACCAGACCGTCGGTGACCAGCTTTTTCAGATCGCTTGCGGCGCGGGACTGCATGCGGGCGGGGATTTCTTCGGAGAAGAGTTCGAGCAGCAGGTCGGGCATATCAATTGTCCAGTGTTCTGTCGGGGCATTCGGGGCCCGTGGGCGTGCCGTCATATTGTTTGCGGCCGCAATCGTTGAGTTGGTGCCAGACGAAGCCGCGCCCGTCTTCCATAATGGCAACGAGGCGGTCGACACCGTATTCGTGATTTTCGCGGCCCATGAAGGCCAGTGCGGTGCCTGCTTCCAGAGCCGCACCTATTTCGTTTGCGTCGAAGCAATCAAACCACTCAGGCGCGGTCAGCGGCGTGGCGCCCGGCGCTTCGACATAGGCCTCCGTCAGCAGAGATTGCGACATGGGCGTGGTGAAACAGGCGCGGTAGCGGATCGGCGAGGAGGTCGCGTCGATTGAAGTGACGTCATCTGCGATGATCTCCTCCGGCTCGCCGGTGGCGAGGTTGGTCAGTTCCACTGTGTCGCCCGTGCGGGGCTCTTCATAGAAGTGGTAGACCTGCAGGTAATAGAGGCTGATGGCGGTGATAAGGGCTGTGAGCATGAGACCGATCCCGACGAATTTTCCGCTCATGCCTGTTCCTTGGCGGCTTCGGGTGTGAAGCCGCCCGCCTCTGATTGCACAAAGGCGTCGGCGCAGGCTTTGGACAGCGCGCGGACGCGGCCGATATAGGCTTGGCGTTCGGTGACCGAAATCACACCCCGCGCGTCGAGCAGGTTGAACAGGTGGCTCGCTTTGATGGCCTGGTCATAGGCTGGGTGGGCCATGACGATGCGTTTGCCTGTCTTTGGGTCGTCGTAAGGGGCGTCGAGGATGCGTTGGCATTCGGCCTCAGCGTCCTTGAAGTGCTGCAGGAGCGTGTCGGTGTCGGCCAGGTCGAAATTCCAGCGGGAGTATTCTTCTTCGGTCTGGCGGAACACGTCGCCATAGCTGAGCGCGATGAGCGCTTGCGGGTCGTTGAACGGCATATCCATGACGTGATCGACGCCGAGGATATACATGGCAAGACGTTCCAAGCCGTAGGTCAATTCGCCAGAGACGGGTTTGCAGTCATGGCCGCCAACCTGTTGAAAATAAGTGAATTGTGAGACTTCCATGCCGTCGCACCAGACCTCCCAGCCCAAGCCCCATGCGCCAAGCGTCGGGGATTCCCAGTCATCTTCGACGAAGCGGATGTCGTGCAGAGCGAAGTCGATGCCAATAGCTTTCAATGACCCCAGATAGAGGTCTTGCATCTGGGGCGGGCTTGGTTTGATCAGCACTTGATATTGGTAATAGTGCTGCAACCGGTTCGGGTTCTCGCCGTAGCGCCCATCGGTGGGACGCCGGGAGGGCTGCACATAGGCTGCGGCCCAAGGGTTGGATCCCAGAGAGCGCAAGGTGGTGGCCGGGTGGAACGTGCCCGCGCCCACTTCCATGTCATAGGGCTGCATGATGGCACAGCCTTGCGCGGACCAATAGGTCTGCAGACGCAGGATGATCTCCTGGAAAGAGGTCGGTTTGGAGGTCGGCTCGGCCATATTCACTGCCCTTTAATCAGTTGCGTGTTCCATAGGCAAAGCAGGCCACAGCGTCAACGCGGCAACAGGTTTCGGACGGAGGATTTGAGGGGGTGCACGTGGCAACGGGTCTGATAACTTACCCCACAAGATTCGCGGCTGGGGGATCAGCAATGCGGGCAAGACCGGTTTTGCGCAAGGACGTCACTATGTTTCGAGGTTTATTGGCTGTTGTTTTTATGGCCCTGTCCATCTGTGCGGCTATAGCTCAGCAGACATGGGTTCAGGTGGAGGCGCATCCGAGTTTGCGTGAAGCGCAGGATCGGGCGCGGGCCTATGGCGGCGCATTGCCCAATGTCGAAGGCTATCGTTTGCCCGGTGGGTGGTACGCTTTGGCGCTTGGACCTTACCCCACGCCCAACGCGGCACGAGGTGAATTGCTGCAATTGCGGCGCGGCGGCATCATTCCGCGCGACAGCTATATCGCGGATGGCTCCAGCTATCGTCAGCAGTTCTGGCCAGTTGGTGCAAGCGTCGGCGCTGTTGCGCCTGAGACCCCTGCCCCTACAGTTGAGGCGCCGGCCGTCCAACCAGAAGCCGATCGGGATGAAACACCACGCGAGGCGCGCACGAGCGAAAGACTGCTCGACCGTCAGGAACGCGAGGCACTGCAGGTCGCGCTGAAATGGTTTGGATTTTACACGTCCAGCATTGACGGCGCCTTTGGCCGGGGGACGCGCGCCTCAATGGGGCGCTGGCAGGCCAGCAAAGGGCTGGACGCCACGGGCATTCTGACCACCAAACAGCGTGCAACGCTGCTACAGGACTATGAAGGCGCGCTTGCGGCGTTGGGTCTGGGCAATGTCGATGAGGAAAAGGCCGGTATCCAGATCACCATGCCCTCCGGTCTCGTAGAATTTGACGGGTACGAATATCCCTTCGTCAAATTTAGAGAAAAGGATGCAAGCGGTGTGCAGGTGCTGTTGATCAGTCAGCCCGGCGACGAAGGCACGCTGGCCGGGCTTTACGAGATCATGCAGACGCTGGAAATTGTGCCATTGGAGGGTGAGCGCCGCAAGGGTCGCGAGAGCTTTACGCTACGCGGCGTGAATGATCAGGTGCAGTCCTACACATTTGCCAAGCTTGCAGGTGGTTACGTGAAAGGTTTCACTCTGGTCCATCCGCCTGAAAAGGCGACTGAGATGGAACGCGTCGTCAAGATCATGCAAGAGAGCTTTACAACCAGCGAAGGTCACCTTGAGCCCAGTGATGGCAACGAGGACACGCAATCGGTTGACCTTCTCTCGGGGCTTGAACTGCGCAAGCCGAAAATTGCGCGTTCCGGATTTTACGTCGACGGGCGCGGGCGCGTGGTCACTGTCGCCGATGCGGTGCAAAGCTGCAGCAGGATCACTCTGGACGACGCTTACGAAGCGGATGTGACCGTAACCACAGACGGGTTGGCTCTGCTGACGCCAAAGGACAGCCTCGTGCCGCTGAATTATGCGCGCTTCGCCACGCGTGCGGGGCGCCTGCGCTCCAGCATAGCGGTGTCCGGTTATTCATATGAGGGCGCGTTGAGCGCGCCAACCGTGACCTATGGCACATTGCAGGACCTGCGCGGATTGACTGGAGATGAGCGGGTGAAGCGTTTGGAAATCGGCGCCCTGACAGGCGATGTGGGCGGCCCGGTTCTGGACATGAGCGGCGCTGTTTCAGGCATCTTGCTGCCAAATGAAACGTCCGGCCGCGCCCTGCCCGAAGGCACGATGTTTGCCACGAAAGCCAGCGAAGTCGCGCGCTTCCTGTCTGAAAATGGTGTGGAGGCGGCCGCGTCTGATGCGGCGACGGAATTGGCCCCGGAAGAGCTGCTGGTCGCGGCCGCGGACATGACGGTCCTGGTGAGCTGCTGGTAGGCTTTCAAGCAGGCCCATATTTAAGCATGCTACACTGGCCCCATTCCGTTCAATGTGGACAGCTTGCGCGCCTTACGGCTTCGCGCAGCGTTCAGCCCTCTTCCTTGTGGTCATCGGGCCATTTCCACGCCATGGCGCCCAGATAATTCCCGGTCTCGACCGAGATCACAGAAATGCGCGCAGGCCCGTAGCCATCGGCGCGGCGTGCCTTTCGGACGGCGTTGCGATTGCGCGCAAGGCGCGTCAGGCCAGAGACGGTCAGGACCAGAAACACGCCTTCCCCTTTCAACGGCATCGTGTCGACGGTCGCCCAACCGGCATCCAAGGCGTCTTGGAGCATTTTGAACGGGTCTCTGCGCTCAGGGGTAGAATGAATCACGTACCTGCTTTCTTTGCTTAGGCCGCCAGCCCGTGCACTATAGCACGGGGAAACGCAATTCTGTACCCATCAAAGAAAAAGAGATTTTCGGTCACTGATTCAGACGCTTGTCTGCATTATGGCGCAATTTCAGGTGTCAAATGGATCAGTGTCGGACCCTCCGCTTCGAACGCGTCCCGTACCTCTGTTGCAAGACCCGCGAGAGTGGCAGGCTTTGCCGCGCGTGCGCCGAAGGCTTCTGCCAGTTTGATGAAATCGGGATTCTGCTGGATCACTGCGTTGGGAGCGATCTGGGCGCGGGTCATACTGTCTTCGATCTCCCCCAGCTTGCCATTGTCCCACAGGATGATGGGAAGGGGTAACTTGAGCTCCACTGCTGTCGCGAGCTCCGCCATCGTGTATTGGAAGCCATAGTCACCGATGATGCAGAGCGTCGGCTTGCCCGGCCGCGCGATTGCGCCGCCGATGGATGCAGGCAACGCGTAGCCCAAGGTGCCAAAGCCTGTCGGGTGGTGCCAATGGCCCGGCGCGTCCATGTCCCAGATCTCTTTCGCGGCATAGGCGAATTGCGTCATGTCGGAATAAATCATGGTTTTCGGCGGGAGTGCGTCGCGCAATGCGTCGGCAACGGGGAGGATGCCGGGGCGTTCGGAATTAATCTCCGCGCGCCATTGCGCCCGCGTTTTTTCGACCATGCCAGCGTCCCAATCGGAGACCTCGCGACCGATATCGAGGCTATGCAAATCCTCCAGAAATGCATCGCCGTCATAGTGGAACGCTATCTCTGCACGGTGCTGATCTGACAAAACTTCCGGATCAATATCGACGCGGACCAAGGGGCAGTCGTGGCCTAGCGCGTCGCGCCAGAGATCACCCTCAGACAGCTCGGTGCCTATGCCGATCACCAGATCGGCCTCAGCCAACACTTTGGCGCTGGAAGGACGTGCGAGCATTGATCCGAAATGCAAAGGGGCAGCAGTGTCGACCAGCCCACGCCCTGCATAGGTCGTGAAGGACGCGGCTTTTGTGGCTTGCAGCAAGACATTGACCCACGCCGCGTCACGCACGCCCCCACCAAAGATGAACAGTGGCTTGGACGCATTTGCGAGCATGTCTTTCAGCGGGGAAATATTGGCGCTTCTTATGACCGGATGTTCGGATGGCGCGCGGGGCGGAGCCGCTTGTGCTTGCGCTTCGAGCTGAGCAATCGGCACGATCACGGATTTCGGACGGGGCCGGTCGTGGCGGAGCTCCGCGAGTGCGCGATCCACCAATGTGTAGGCCGCTTGCGCCGACTGCGCCGTGTCGGACCAATCGCAAACTGTCGCAGCGGCAGCTTCCTGGTCTTTCATCTGGTGGAGTTGGCCGCGGGTGGCTGCGGTCTCGTCGAGGCAACTTGAGATACACAGGACGGGCACGCTATCAGAGTAGGCCTGCCCCAGGGGCGTCATGATGTTGCACAGCCCCGGTCCGGTGATGACGTAGCACACGCCCGGCTTGCCCGTCGCGCGGGCGTAGCCGTCAGCCATGAAACCCGCGCCTTGCTCGTGACGGGCGAGGATATGGATCAGACCCGCCTCCTCAATGCCGCGATACATTTCTTGATTGTGGACGCCGGGGATGCCGAAGATATGCGTGACACCGCGATCTTTCAGCATATGCGACAGCTGCGCGCCGAGGGGGCGTTGCGACATTCAAGGTCTCCAGAAATTGATGGTGAAGAGGACATAGACCGCCAGAAGTTCCAGCCGCCCGATCAACATCCCTGCGCAGAGCAGCCATTTTGCCGTGTCATTGAGCGTTGAGAAATTGCCAGACGGACCAATCGTACCGCCGAGGCCGGGGCCAATATTGGCGAGTGCAGCGGCAGCACCCGAGACGGATGTGATAAAATCGAGCCCGGTCAGGCCAAGCAAAATCGACAGAACGCCCAGCGAGACGATGAACATGACGAGGAATGTCATGACAGAGGAGAGTACGTCATCGGGTACGGTGCGGCCCTGATAACGCGGCTGAAAGATACCATGCGGCGAGTGGATCCGCCGGATTTGCGTCTTGATCGACGCAAAGAGCAGTTGGAACCGGAAGACTTTGATCGAACAAGACGTGCTGCCCGCGCAGCCACCGATCAGGCCCATCAAGAAAAACATGGCGACAGCGAAAGAGCCCCAAAGCGGGTAATTGTCTGACGCATATCCCGTGCCTGTCAGGATGGAGACAGTGTTAAACAGCGCCTTTCGGAAAGCGATCTCTCCAGTTTGGTAACCGGTGCCGATTTGCCAAAGCGTGAGGAGCGTGACGAGCGTCAGCGCAAGCAGGAAGAAGGTGCGGATCTGCGTATCACGAAACAGCGGCACGGCGGTGCCTGCGACCAGTTGCACGTAACGCACGAATGGCAATGCGGCGAGCATCATGAAGAGCGCGCCGACATATTCCGCAGACGCCGCATAGGCAGCAAAGGACATGTCGGAATTGGCAAAGCCGCCCGTGGCAATGGTCGTCATGGCATGTGTCGTGGCGTCCAGCACGCTCATACCGGTTGCCATATATGCCAGCCCGCAGGCCAAGGTCAGACCCAGATAAATCACCGAGATACTGCGTGCGATCTCGCCCGCGCGGGGCAGGATCTTTCCAAAAGTATCAAACCCTTCAGAACGGAAGATTTGCATGCCGCCGACACGCAGTTCCGGCAGGAAAACCATGGCGACAACAATGATCCCTACCCCACCAAACCATTGCATGAGCCCGCGCCAAAGCTTGAGACCATCTGGCAATGTGTCGATCCCGATCAGGATGGTCGAGCCTGTGGTGGTCAGGCCGGACATGGCCTCAAAAAACGCATCGACAAAATTGGAATTCGTGGCCCCGATATAGAATGGCATCGCGCCAAACACGGGCAGAGCCAGCCAGACGCCAGTGGTCATCAAAAAGGTCTGCTGGATCGACAGCCGTTCGCCCATGCCATTGGCCGTGGCGAGCGCGACCAAGCCGCCGGTGATCGTTGTGATCAGTGCGGACTGCGCGAAGACCGGCCAATGCCCATTGCCCGCCACCAAATCGACGACCATCGGCACCACCATCGAGGCTCCGAGACAGGCCACAAGCAGGCCTATGACATAGCCCACCGGGCGCAGATCAAACATGGCCCAAGGCTTGGCGCGAGACGGCAGGCCTGTCAACGGGCAGGCTGGAGATTGTCCTGAGCTGAGGTCATGTTACCCTAGGCGCAACTTGGAGGACGACATGTACAAAGGATCCTGCCTGTGCGGCGCCGTACGGTTTGAGGTTGCCGGTGATCTCACTGACCCCGACGGGTGTCATTGTACAAAGTGCCGCAAAACCTCGGGGCACTTCTTTGTGTCCTGTGACGTACCGCAAGACGCAGTCACGATTTATGGCGGCGATGCGCTGCGGTGGTACGCCTCATCCCCTAAGGTCAATCGCGGCTTTTGCAGCCTCTGCGGGTCTGCCCTCTTCTTTGATCCGCCGCATCTGGATTGGATCGCGATTGCCATGGGCGCCTTTGACGGCCCGACAGGCGTGACGATCAGCAAACACATCTTCACGGCCGATAAGGGCG
Organism: Pseudomonadota bacterium; assembly: GCA_039195745.1. GTDB lineage: Bacteria > Pseudomonadota > Alphaproteobacteria > Rhodobacterales > Rhodobacteraceae > Litoreibacter. Next base: position 72,209 of record JBCCVD010000018.1, read on the forward strand.
ATTACTACGACATTGCCGATGGGCTGCCGCAAGAGCCCTACCCGCCCGGCTAACAAATCGGCTAGCGTTTGCGCCTGCCGCCAGTGGTCTTTGACTGAAACTCCGGCGGGCGTTTTTGCACCCAAGAGATGAATTTTTCGAGACGTGGATGCGTTTTAAGCGCCGCCGGCGTATTGTAACGGCGCGCAAGCTCCGCCTCCGTCAGACTGGCGTGGATTTCTTTGTGACAAATATGATGGAGCAATACAGTCGGCCCGCCCTTACCACCTTTGAGCTTTGGGATCAGGTGATGCAGGCTTTGCTTCACACCACGCGGAATAGGTCTGTCACAAAGTGGACAAATGGGATCGGTCATAACGCAGATTTGGATCGGATCGCGTGATTGGCAACTTCGAAAATTGGAACAAAGAACGCAAGTCAGGTGCTGAATTCCCAACTTTGGGCAGGATTGCCGGCCGTGCGGGGTCATTTGATTTGGTTCAGGCGCAAGTCTATCAGAATGAGGTTTTGAAGGAACTCTGTGCTTGTTTTGCTCTGCACAAGCGCGCCTGTTTTCATGCGTCTGACATCGACCCGAGTTTGCGCGAGTCGCGAACGCTCGCAATGCGATGGGAAACAGACCCGCGCAACCAGTCGATCAGACACAGGTTTGGAGCGTTCCAATGTTGCCTTTCAAATTTTACTTCTTGACCTTGAGCTACTCGAGGCCGGTATCAGCCTCATCAAAGGAGTAAATCATCATGCGCATTTCGGAGGCTGCGTCCCGGTCGGGGCTTAAGATAGATACAATCCGATATTACGAGGCGGAAGGACTTATTCCCAATGTGGCACGCGGATCTGATGGGCAGCGCCGGTTCTCGACAGAAAACGTAGATTGGCTGACACTGCTGTACTGGTTGCGGGAAACCGGTATGCCGATGAAAGTCATGCATCAGTTCGCAGCGCTTTATGCGCAGGGGGATGAGACCATCCCGGACCGTAAGGAAATCCTGCTCAATCATTCCCGGCTCTTGGCAAAGCGGCGTCACGATCTTGATCGATGTGACGAAATTCTCTCCAAGAAGCTCGAAATCTATGAGGCGTATCTGCGATGAAAATCATTCTCGTGGGGGCATCCGGCGATGTGGGACAAGCCGCCTTGGAAGAACTTTCGCAGCGCCATGACGTCGTTGCCGTTGGCCGACGCACTGGTGACGTGAGGGTCGATATCTCCGACAGTGGTTCAATCGAGGCGATGTATGATGAGATCGGCGCATTCGACGCACTCGTCTCAACTGCGGGCAGCGTGTGCTTTGCGCCGCTGGCGGAGCAAACAGAAGCGTCGCTTAAGATGGGGCTCGACAACAAGGTCATGGGACAGATCAATCTGGTTCTTTCGGGTTTAAGCTGGATTTCGGAAAACGGTTCCTTCACCTTGACCAGCGGCGTGCTGGATCGTGATCCGGTCGTCTCGGGGACAGGAGCTGCGATGGCAAACGGCGCCCTTGCGGGCTTCGCGGCAGGTGCGGCAATCGAAATGCCCCGCGGCTTGAGGATCAACGTGGTCAGCCCCGGTCTGCTAGAGGTCTCTGACCAGCGCTACGGCGCGCTTTTCCCGGGTCATGAACGGGTTTCATCGCAACGCGTCGGACGGGCCTTTACCAAATGCGTGGAGGGCGCTTTTACCGGCCAGGTCGTCATCGTCAAATGAGGGTTCCAGAGTGAAAATCGCATATCTCATTGAGCCACCGTTCAATTATCTGGACAGAACCGGAACCCACACAGGCTGCGACATCGCGCTCGCAAACTATGTCTTTGCTCAACTTGGCATGTTGCGTCCATCATTCAATGATTGGACGCTTATATGTACGAAGACATCGAATTCTCATCTGAAGGCGCGCTTCTGCACGGTCGCCTCTATCGCGCCACCCAAGGCGAGCGGGCTACTGTTGTCATGACGCATGGCACAAGTGCGACAATCGCGTTTTGTGACACTACAGGATGCACGGCAGTCTTGTGGATGTCCTGGCGGTGCTCGGCATTGAGACTGGGCCAGCTCGGGTCAGACAAACGCTGTGACCACCCTGCAATTGAGCCCTCAAGCAGCGACGAAGGCGTTACGGTGTTTGCGAAAGGATGCGCCTGAGCGCCTTTGTCGAGCGCCACGTTTGATTGACGCATATTGGTCCTGCGCAGCCGCGCAGGTTCAGCCTGTCTGAAGCGGTCGCGTGGATTGTGCCTTTGAATGTCCAGCCACTTTCGGGGTTGAGCATGCGTCCCCGCCAAGCGCCATCCTGATAGGCAAGCGCCGGTGCGATCAGTTGACCGATTTTTGCATGTGCCATCTGAGAAGGATCCCAAGCCCAAACAAGACGGGCACACACCGTGTTATGCCTATCAGCACATGGCTCAAACTTGACGATAGCTCCCAGGCCCGGTGTCGCATAATGCCCATTCAGGTCGAACGCCTGAGCGCGGCCCACCAAACACACGATCGCAATCAACGCCACAAGCGCAGTGCCCCTTACCGTCTTTACACCTAGGCGAGGCGCGACCCTGGCGTAGTTCTCGAAGTACTGCGGGTGTTCTGTCCCCATCCATTTGTCCCACCATGCGAAATAGAGACCATGATTGTACCCCGCATGCGCGTGGTGCAGGTCATGATGGGTCACGGTGGTCATCCATCCCAGCAACGGGCGACCGTCTCTTCTTGCGGGAAAGACTTCGACACCGCAATGGCCGAGCGCGTTGCGCAGCATCATATGTGTCACAAAAATGAATAGCACGATGGGATGAGCCGGTATCACCAATAATGCCAAGGGCAGATACACTGCATTCACGACAGCCTCGCCAATGTCAAAACTGTAGGAAGTGAACGGCGTGGGGGAGTGTGAGCGGTGATGCAGCCGGTGGAATCTGCGAAAGATCGGCGGGTAATGCAGCGCCCGATGCGACCAGTAGAACCACGCGTCATGCAAAAGGATCAAGGCCGCCGCGCTGAGTAGGAAATAGGCTACGCCATAAGTCGCGACATCTTGATAGATTTCCATACAACCCGAGCGCGCGCCAAACGCAATGCATGTGCCCGTTGCGGCGAAGATCATCACCGTTCGAAAACTGGCAATCAACTCGCGCTTGATTTGTCCTTTTGGCGGACCTGAGGTCCGAATTTTCTGGCGGCTGAGATGTCGAGCCAGCGCGACGTTGATCACAAGATACACACCGCCTGCGCCGATCAGGTAGCGCAGAAGATCTGCACCGAAGACCTCTGCATACACGGCCAGGATTTCGTTTAACAACAGGGTCATTTTGACCTCCTTTGATTTTTCGATTGGATGAACCAACAGCTGCGCATTTCCCCGCATAACGGCTTGCCGATCCCAAAAAGCGGGACGGTTTTTTCGGAATCGATGCGGGTTTTTCAAAAACGACCGGCCTGATCTGTTGACGCATGGGCTGATTGCGCGTTCGCTCGTAGACGTCATGTCTGAGCTTGCAACACTTGAGATTTTCCTGCGCGGTGGAGCCGTCTCTGCACTGTTGACATGTGTGATCCTGTTTGCGCCGGGCGTTCTGGGAAATCGCAAGAATGCCTCTGTCGCAGCGCTTTGTCTCAGCTTGTGCGCTTATGTCATCATCTCTTCACCGGGTCTGGAACCTCGACAAGGGTCCGCTTTGCACGTGCTGGTAGCGGTTGCAGCGGCGGTGCCTGTGCTGGTCTATTGGGCAGCGCTCGAACTGTTTCAAGACGAGGTTCACCCGCGGCCGTGGCAGCTGCTTGTCGCAATGGGGATCGTTCTCTCCGCGTGGTTGTCGCAGGTCGGAATGTCGCTCGATGCGCTGCGCGCCCTGCTGGTGATGATCCTTTTTGTCCATCTGTTTGCGGTCATACTGTCGGGTGCGGATGGCGATCTGATCGAAGCACGGCGCAAGTTCAGGACGTGGTTCTTGGCGTCTGTTGCGACATTCGGGGTGATCATCACAGTGATGGAGCTCACTGGTGCTGACCGGGCCTTGCCTCTGTGGATGTTTGCTTTGCACGGGTTGGCATTCTGGCTATTGGCCGGGGCATTCATCATTTGGGCGGTTCGCATTGATGCCGGGATCTGGGTTGCATCGCCTGCGCAGGCGGCGCCCCAATCCGGGTTATCCCCCGCTCAGAAAGCGCTGGTGTCACGTATCGAGCACGCGATGCAGGAAGGGCTATGGCAACAAGAAGGGCTCACGGTTGCGCAATTGGCCCGGCACCTCGATACGCAAGAACACCGCTTGCGACAAACCATCAATCAGGGATTGGGTTGCCGGAATTTTTCGAACTTCATAAACGGGTTTCGCATCACAAGGGCGCAGGCGATGCTACGCGATCCAGCTTTGGCAGAGCGAACTGTGCTGAGTATCGCCTATGATGTGGGCTTCGCCTCGCTCGGCCCGTTCAACCGCGCATTTCGTGCCCAAACAGGGATGACACCAACCGAGTATCGCAAGGCGGAACTGATCTAGACTTAGCCGTCGACAACCCGTTCGATCAAGGCGTAGCTGGCCTGTAGCATATCTTCTGCGGCGCGGTCATTGCAGGCCCTGGCCAGAACCAGCCCGCCAACGCTTGTAGCGAGGATAGCGTGTAGCTCGGCCCGGTTCAGAGCAACGCCATCTTCGCGGAAAAGATCACCAATCCCGGACAGCAGATCATCCAAACGCGCTTCAAAGGCTGCCTTGGCTTCATGATCCGCTGCGGCGACATCAACGGCAGACGCAGCCATGGTACAAGCTCCCCCGATATGGTCTCTTGTTGCCGTGTTCAGGTATTGCCGGATCGCAAAGAGCGCACGGTTTCTCGGCGCGCCATCAGGCTCCTTCTGCAGGCGGACGATCTGCTTGGTGAAGTTGAAATCTTCTGCAATGACAGTCACAAAGAGATCGCTTTTTGACTTGAAATGGGCATAGAAACCGCCCCGCGTCAAACCCGCCGCATTCATGATCTTGTCAATGCCAACACCCCGATATCCAAAGCGTCGAAACAGCGCCCCTGCCTGATCCAAGATGCGCTGTCTTGTGCGTTTCACATGCTCCTGAGAATAGCCCATTTCAGTCCTCGCGGCGGCCCATTTTAAAATATGTTGACTATCATATCTAAGAGTGATCACAATTCAATCGCTTTCAGTTGTGAGTCTCATAGACAGATCGGACGGCCTCAATGCGTTACAGATTGCACGTGTTCCCATTCTCCAATTACTGCGAAAAGACCCTCTGGGCGTTTGATGAACTTGGCGTCGATTACGAGACCCAAACGCATTTCGCAGGCCCCCATGCCAGAGCGATCAAGAAGCTGTCAGGGCAAACTTCAGTCCCGGTTCTTGAGACCGGCGACAAGGTCATCACTGGCTCAGCGGCGATCATCGCGCATGTTGCCAATGGGCTGCCTGAATCGCGGTTCATGCCTCACGAACATGCAGCGGAGATATTGCAATGGCAGGAACGGCTGGACGAGATTGGCGGCACTCTGCGCGCCGCGCTGTTTTATGATCTCCTCCCGCACCCATCGGTGGCAATAACCGCATTGAGCATGGGACAGAAGCGCCCTTGGTCTGCCTATGGGCTGTTCTTCCGGGCCATGATCCCCGTCCTCTTGCGCATGCTACGCAAAAACGTACCAGATGCGGGACAGGCCCGCACGCATTGCACAAACCTGCTGGATGAGATTGCGGACGCGACCGCTGCAACAGGCTATCTGGTTGGCGACCGTTTTTCTTTCGCCGATATCGCCGCCGCTGCCACGTTCTTCCCGATCTGCATGCCGGATTTTGCGATGGGCCAACCCCGCCCCAAGACCTTCCCAGCGCTCGCTGACTGGAGGGCAAGTTGGCACGGACACAGAGCCATTCCATATATCGAGCGTATCTATGCCGATCACAGAATGGGTGCAGGCGATGTTGCGATGAGGCCGCCCGGGCCACTTTGATCGTCAGAAGGACGGCAGAACCCGACGCGGATCTGAAACTATCTCCGTGTAAAGCCGTTCGGCTGCTTCCAAAACTGATGCATCAAACCGCTCTGGCCGGTCATAGCGCTTTATCGGACGCAGAAGCTGATATGCCGCATCGCTCGTTGCCTTATCATCGCGAAGCGCGACGGCTTGAAAGATGGAACTCAGATTGGGCTCTTCTGTAAATCGCCCGATGTCGACAAAATAGACGTTAGTCAAGCCAGCCAAGTGGCGGAAAGCGCAGGTCCAGTAACGGACCCAGTAGTCAAGGTCACGTGGGTCATGATCCTTGATGACAGTTGCCATGCCTTCAAACAGAATGGGGAGATGTATGCTGCCGAACTCAAAATGACCGATATCCTCCATATAGTCTCGCGTAAAATGATCCGCGGCATGAATATCAAGATAGCGAAGATGTTGCCGGTGCATCGACATTGCATGATCAATCGGATCGCGCAGTGGAATGAGGACGCGAGCACTCGGAAAGGCCCGTTGAAGAACGGGAATGCGGGTAGTTTTGCACGCCGTGAGCTGGTGCAAGAAGAAAGCGGGTGTCCTAGATTGCAAGAAACTGACAAGTGTTGGAATGTAGTTGTTCGGAAAGGACATGCTCCGCAATCGCCAACTCTTAAAACAGCGCGTCGATAGACCAGACCACCGGTTGACCATCTCGCTCCACCGGCGTATTTGAGCGGTGTGGCGATTTGTTACCGGATTGTGGGCCACGTAAAATATGCCGCTAAAGAGGATGGAACCCACGCTATTCGCATGAGCCTCCCCCCTTTTCCCGGTGGAGGCTTTTTGTTTGGGCACGCCCGATATGGCGGCCCTTGAAGGATGAAGACAATGACTGACTGGTCCCCTCGTACCCGCGCCGTGCATGCTGGCACGCGCCGTTCGCAATATGGTGAGGTGGCAGAAGCCATCTACCTGACGCAAGGCTTTGTCTATGAGACGGCCGAGGCTGCAGAGGCGCGCTTTATCGAAAGCGGCGATGACGAATACATCTACGCACGCTACGGCAACCCAACGGTGCGGATGTTTGAGGAAAGAATAGCTGCGCTGGAAGGCACAGAAGACGCGTTTGCGACGGCCTCAGGGATGGCGGCTGTCAACGGCGCGCTGACCTCGATGTTGAAGGCGGGTGATCATGTGGTCAGCTCGAAGGCGCTGTTTGGCTCATGTCTGTACATCCTCGAAGATATCCTGCCGCGCTTCGGGGTGGAGGTCACCTTTGTTGATGGCACCGATCTGGACGCGTGGCGGGCGGCAATGCGCGAGGACACAAAGGCGGTGTTTCTGGAAACGGTCGCAAACCCGACGCTGGAAGTGATTGATCTGGCCGCTGTCGCGCAAATTGCGCATGAAAGCGGCGCGTTGGTCGTCGTCGATAACGTCTTTGCCACGCCTGTCTTCGGTCACGCAATGCGCGATGGGGCTGATGTGATAGTCTATTCCGCGACCAAACATGTTGACGGGCAAGGGCGCTGTCTGGGCGGTGTGATCTTAGGGAGGAAAGAGTTCATCCGAAAAACCGTTGAGCCTTATCTGAAGCACACAGGCGGGGCGCTGTCGCCGTTCAATGCATGGGTCATGCTCAAAGGGCTGGAAACCGTGCATCTGCGCTGCAACGCGCAGGCTGATACAGCATTGAAAGTGGCGCAGGCGTTGGTGGGGCATAACAAGCTCGCCAATGTGGCCTATCCGCATTTGGACAACCATCCGCAGGTCGAGATTGCCAAGCGCCAGATGGATCAGGGCGGCACGGTCATCACGCTGGACATTGCAGGCGGCAAGGCGGAGGCATTTCGCTTCCTCAACGCGCTGCAGGTCGTCACAATCTCCAACAATCTGGGGGACAGCAAATCGCTGGTAACCCATCCCGCCACCACCACGCATCAACGCCTGAGCGACGCGCAACGCGCAGAACTGGGGATCACGGACGGGACGGTGCGCCTCTCCATCGGGCTGGAAGACAGCGAGGACGTTTTGGCCGACATTTTGGGCGCATTAGATATGATCTAATTGGCGGGGTTTCGCGTAACTGTCATATAAAAATGATTGGTTTTTCTGGGACCCCACCCCATATTGAGACCTGCGCGAACCAAAGGGGGACAGTTATGAACGTCCACACGCCGGAAATTGACCGCCATCCCAGCCGTGACGAGGCAGAGAAAGCACTGGAAACGCTCCGCCAATGGGCTGAGAGCTCAAGTGACATTGAGGTGGCTGATCTCGATCCAATGATCTCGCGCCTGCTGCCGGGCAAGGAAGTGTCGAACTACCCTGCCCTTGCGCGCGCCTATCCCGACGAGTTCGAGGTGGATGAGGCCTACAAGGCCACTATGCCAGACCTGCAAAACGGCCCGTCCTCGCTGATCCGGGGCGCCAAGCAGCATATCGAGCATGTGGGGATCTCCAATTTCCGCCTGCCGATCCGGTTTCAAACGCGCGACAACGGGCCTTTGACGCTCGAAACCTCGGTCACCGGCACGGTGAGCCTTGAGGCAGAGAAGAAGGGCATCAACATGTCCCGCATCATGCGCAGCTTTTACAAGCGCGCGGATGAGACGTTTTCTTTCGACGTGATCGAGCGGACGCTGGACGCTTACAAGACCGACCTGGAAAGCTTCGATGCGCGCATTCAAATGCGGTTCTCTTTCCCGATGAAGGTGCAATCGCTGCGCTCCGGCCTTGAGGGCTATCAGTATTACGACATCGCCTTGGAAGTCGTGGATGTCGCGGGCGTGCGCAAAAAATTCATGCATCTCGATTACGTTTATTCGTCGACCTGCCCCTGCTCGCTGGAGCTGTCTGAACATGCCCGCCAGTTCCGCGGGCAGTTGGCCACGCCGCATTCGCAACGCTCTGTCGCGCGGGTCTCTGTCGAGATTGAGTGCGACAAGAAATGCCTGTGGTTCGAAGACCTGATTGATCTCTGCCGCGCAGGCGTGCCGACAGAGACGCAAGTCATGGTCAAGCGCGAAGATGAACAGGCTTTTGCAGAGCTGAACGCCGCCAATCCGATCTTTGTTGAGGATGCGGCGCGGTCTTTCTGCGAGCAGCTGCAAGGTGATGAGCGGATCGGTGATTTCCGCGTGATCGCAAGCCATCAGGAAAGCCTGCACAGCCATGACGCCGTGTCAGTGCTGACCGAAGGCACGACCTTCGCGGCGGAAAGCATTGATCCCAAACTGTTTTCGACGCTGTTTCATGTGGGCTAAGTTCCACGCGTGAGACGCTGCGCAGGAGGCATCGCTGCGCTGTTCTTGTGCGCTGGCGCCAGTTGGTCGCAGGCCCAGCCGGAAAAACCCCTGCCCGTCGACGGCCGGATTGCGGCGGATGGGTCTTCGATAGAGCTTACCCTCACCCATGCAGATCCGCCGCGCGTCGGCAATGTCAGCGTCAAACGGCGCACTTTGGGTGAGCGTGGTGGCGACACGTGGCGCGCCGTTGCCCCGCAGCTCGGCCCCGTGATGCGCTTTACGGACAATGATGTGCAGCCCGGCACCGCTTATGAGTATCAGGTGATGCGCACGGCCCGCGACATTGTGGATTTGGGGTATTTCACGGCGGGCGTCGAGGTGCCAGCAGTAGAGACACGTGGCAAGGTGCTTCTGGTTGTGGACGAAACCATGGCAAAGCCGCTGCGGCTGCGTCTGGACCGGTTTGAACGTGATCTGATCGGGGATGGCTGGGAGGTCGTACGCCACCTGACCCCGCGCGGCCCGTCCGGCGATTATGTGGAAAGTCTGAATAGGGCGGTCGCGCTGAAATCCTGGGTTCAGGATCAGTATTTCTCTGACCCGTTTGCCCGCCACGCGCTGATCCTGTTTGGCCATGTCCCGATTGCGCTCACTGGCCGCGCTGCGCCCGATGGCCATGACGCCGTGCCCCATGCCAGCGATCTGTTCTATGCGGAAGTGGATGGTGAGTGGCGCTTGCGGCGCACAGCGGAGGGTCACGCGCTATTGGGGGAGAACCGGCTGCCCAGCGATGCGATTGAGATGCAGGTGGGCCGGATTGATTTCAGGCCCGTTGCAGCAGGCAATCGCACCGAAGAGGTCGCGCTGCTGCAGGCCTATCTGGATAAGAACCACCATTGGCGGCACGGGCTTTTGGGAGATTTGCGCGGGGCCTATGCCAAAACTGGGCATCTGCGGGTCGAGCGTGACGGTATCCGTAACATCGTGGGTTCTGAGTTTCTGATCGAGGGCGGCCATCATGACGTAGGCGAGGAACGCCCATGGCTTTGGGGCGTGGATTTTGGCGATTGGAATGGCGGGCGCTATGCCAGTGACTACGAAAACAAATCCGCCTTCGTGATCAATTTCGGAAGCGGCAAACAAAAGATCGAAAAGTTCGGCAATGCGCTCACCGCCTCTCTCGCGCAGCCTTGGTACACAGTCGCTGCGGGTTGGGGCGGCAGGCCCTCCTGGCGATTGCATCACATGGCTTTGGGCGCAACGATTGGCGAGGCACATTGGCGCACGGTCAATAACGGTGTCGCAACAGAGCCCTATCGCGAGAGCATGGATTACTTTCCAACCGGCAATTACCTTTGGCGCAATCCGGTCTGGGTCAATCTCTTGGGCGATCCGAGCTTGCGGGCATTCATGCTGACCCCGCCTAGTGGTTTGCAGGCCTCACGTGACGGTACGGATATGCGTTTAAGATGGACAGCTTCGCCCGCTCCTGCGGTAGAAAGCTACACGCTTTACCGCGCGGATACGCCTGATGCGCGATTTATGCCCATCGCACATGCGCTGACGGGCACCGAGTATCTGGACCGCTCTGCACCCGAAGATGCGCGCTACATGCTGCGTGCTTATGGGCTACAACAGGTCGCGGCCGGGTCATTCTACACCTATTCGCAGGGCGTCTTCACCGAACCAGGCGTCGACGGTTTGAGCGCCCCCGACAGGCCGGTGAGCCTGCGACCGGGCGAAACAGTTGCACTGGACCTTGTGGACACAGATGCGACCTCTGGCGTGACAGAAGCGTTTTTGAGGGGTCCGGATCAGGGGCACTTGGCGCGTGTAGAAGGTATCTGGCAATACACCGCACCGGAAGGCGCGAACAGTCAGATCACCCTGCCCTACACGCGGTCCTCTGCCGCTGGCACAGCCGTAGGGCGTTTCGTGCTGAATATTGACGGCTAGGCGCTGTCCTCCGGCTCGTCTGCGTATTTTTGAAACAGCCACGTTTGGCTCATGAAGAACAGGAACAGGGCTGCGGGGAAGCCAAAAGTTTCGATCTTGACCCACGCATCCGTCGACATGGTGCGCCAGACAATTTCATTGGCCACAGCCAGCGTGGCGAAGGCGGCGGTCAGGCGCTTGGTGAAGATCATCCATCCTTCATTGGTCAAAGGCAGAAAATCATCCATGACATATTCCAACCAGGAGCGTTTCAAGAGCAATCCGATGCCCAAGACGGTCGCGAAGAACCCGTAGACGATGGTGGTCTTGATCTTGAAGAACTTCTCATCGTTGAACCAGACGGTGAGCCCGCCAAAAAAGATCACCATAACAGCTGTGAGCACTTGCATCCGGCTGATCTTGCCCGTGAGCTTCCACAAAACGGCTATGGAAATCAGAAGGATAGGCACGAAAGCAGCAGTCACGACGATGAAGCCGTCATACTCCGTGCCGCCGATCATGTAGGTTTCATCCTTGAGCCGGGTATAGGCCACGAAAAACAGCAGCACCGGCCCCAGATCGAGCGCAGTTTTGACCCATTGAGAGACTTGTTTTTCAGCCACCAGCTACCCTCCAAATTCCACCACAACGGCCCCAGCCGCGATCAAAGCCATCAGCGTGAGACGCCGCGGGCCGACTTTCTCTCCCAAAATCAGCCAGCCGATGAGGGCGGCAAACACGGTCGAGGTCTCGCGCAATACCGCAGCCTCCCCCACTTTGTCGAGGCGGGTCGCAAGCATAATTGCGCCGAAAGAGAAAAACGCCACAAACGCGCCTGTCATGCCCCGCGCCATCAAGGGGCCAAGCGCCGGACGGTCGGGATTTTTCCACCACAGATATGCGGCCAGCGGCGGCATGAAAAAAAGACCGTCGATGAAGAAAAACCACGCCAGAAAGGTGAACGGATCGGCACTCGCGCGGATGCCGTAAGCATCGTAAGTCGTATAGAGCGCGACGAAAAGGCCCGTGGCGACCGCGAGCCAAAGGGCTGGGACCAGCGTGTCGCGATCCACGGTGATGGTTTTGAGGTTATACGCGGCGAGCCCGTAAATGCCTGCCAGCAGCAAGCCCACGCCTGCAATCTGCGTCAGCGTGAAGGTCTCACCGAAAACGAGATAGGCACCGATGACGGTGAAAAGCGGCCCCGTGCCACGCACGACCGGGTAGACAACGGTGTAGGCGCCTTTGGAATATGTAAAACCCTGCAAGAGCTTGTAACAAACATGGATCACATAGACGCCCGCGAAGATCGGCCACATATGCGGCTCTGGCCAGGGGACAATGAAAAGTGCGAAGGGCATGGCGATGAGCCCGTAGCTGAGATCAATCGCGCCGCGCGACAGCCACGGGTCGTGGCGGCCTTTCTGCAAGGCTCCGAACACCGCATGCAGGATCGCGGCCATGATCGCGAGCGCGAGGGCCAGCTGGTGGCCAGCTTCGGTGCCCTCAAGCGTTGCAATCCATGCGCTCAATTTACGTGCCGCCTGTCATGTTGAGATCGCTGGCGCCTCCGGCGGGCATATTTTTGCCAAGATGAAACCAATCGGGTTGGTCCTGGCCTCCGCGCTTGCCTTTTGATGAAGGATTAGGAGGTCGTGGCACCGGTCAAGGCCTGTGCGAATTCCTCAGGATCAAAAGGCGCGAGATCGTCGATTTGCTCACCCACCCCAATCGCATGGATCGGCAGGCCAAACTTGTCCGCGAGCGCGACCAGCACGCCGCCTTTTGCCGTGCCGTCGAGCTTGGTCATCACAAGGCCCGAAACGTCTGAGATATTTTGGAAAACATCCACTTGGTTCAGAGCGTTCTGCCCTGTTGTTGCATCCAGAACGAGGAGTGTATTGTGCGGTGCGGTCTCATCTTTCTTGCGGATGACGCGGACGATTTTGGCCAGTTCTTCCATCAGGTCAGCGCGGTTTTGCAGTCGGCCTGCCGTGTCGATCATCAACAGGTCAGCGCCGTCCGCCTCGGCCTTGGTCATGGCATCAAACGCGAGGCTGGCTGGATCTGTACCTTCAGGCGCGGTCAGGACCGGCACGCCTGCCCGCTCGCCCCAGACTTGCAATTGTTCCACGGCAGCGGCGCGGAATGTGTCACCGGCAGCGATCACGACTTTCTTGCCAGCCTGGCTGAATTGAAGGGCCAGTTTGCCGATGGTGGTGGTTTTGCCCGATCCGTTGACGCCCACAACCAGCACCACCTGCGGGCGCTTGGGGTAGAGCGGCATGGGTTTGGCCACGGGATCCATGATGGTTGCAATCTCGCGCGCGAGCAGTTCTTTGATTTCGGCTGTGCTGAGCTTTTTGCCGAAGCGGCCTTCCGCCATATTGGCGGTGACGCGCAGCGCCGTATCGACGCCCATATCCGAAGCGATCAGGAGTTCTTCCAACGCTTCGAGCATGTCATCGTCCAGCTCGCGGCGGATGACGGTTTTCTTCTCGGTCCGGCCCAGCAGCCGCCCGAACAGACCGGGTTTCTTTGCTGGTTCTTCTGCGATATCCTCTGCCCCGAGCAGAGCGGCAGCCTGAGGCGCATCGAGCGCGGCGGCCACATTCGCTTTCGCTGTCTCCAAAGCCTGCACTTGCTCAGCGGCTTGCGCCTCTGCTGCCGCGGCTTCTTCGGCCAATCGCGCGGCCTCTGCCTCTGCGCGGGCGGCATCTTCTGCAGCATCGCGTTCAGCGCGGGCTTGGGCCGCGGCTTCCTCGGCCTGACGTGCCGCTTCACGATCTTCAGCAGCGCGCGCTTCTGCGGCCAGCCGCGCAGCTTCTTCCGCCGCGCGAGCTTCCTCGGCTTCTCTGGCGGCGCGTTCTTCAGCAGCGCGCGCTTCCTCGGCCTCGCGCGCCAAACGCGCTGCATCCTCCGCTAGTCTGGCCTCTTCTGCGATGCGCGCTTTCTCCGCGTCTTCAGCCTCTTGCGCCTGACGTGCAGCTTCTGCTGCTGCAGCGGCCGCTTCGGCTTCAATGCGGGCCGCCTCGGCAAGGCGTGCGGCTTCTGCTTCTTCGGCGCGACGCGCCTCTTCTGCTTCTGCAAGGCGGCGGGCCTCCAGCGCGGCGGCTTCTGCGTCTAGACGTGCTTTCTCTGCTTCTGCGGCAGCTTGCGCAGCGCGGCGGGCACGTTCGGCCTCTTCAGCCTGGCGCTTTTCTTCCTCAAGGCGGGCCGCTTCGGCGACCCACGCCTCCTGCGCCAAACGGGCTGCTTCTGCAGCGCGGGCTTCTTCGGCAAGGCGTGCCTCTTCGGCCTGTCGTGCGTCTTCAGCGCGCCGTGCTTCCTCGGCGGCTTGCGCCGCCTCTGCCGAGATGTCGGGTTGTTGCGCCTCTACCTCGATCTCTTCCGCGACACCGCCATCAGAGACAATCGCGTCGAGCCCTTCATCCAGCTTGGAGGAGGATTTGAAGAGCTTGGTTTTCAGCTTTTTGAAGAAGGACATGGCCACCCGCGTGTTCGTGTTCCCCTTCACCTAATACGCGGGGCCGCGCATGAAAAGGTGGCAGTTGACATCGACTGGTTTGGACGGGAACGGTTGCGCGCATGAAAGGGCTGATCATCATCTGTGTCCTGCTGTGCCTGGCAGCACCGGTTCACGCCGAGGACCACAGGGAAAATGGGCCCGATCAGCAGTGCAGCGATGGCAGTTTCGGCCGGATCGGGTGCATTCGCAGCGCCCATTTCGTGCAGGACATGTGTCAGATGCTGCGGGACGCTGCGCGCAGGCATTACCTTGACGAAGGCTTCCTCACACGGCTGATCTGGCAGGAAAGCCGCTTTGATCCAAACGCGCTGAGCCCGACAGGTGCGCGCGGAATCGCGCAATTTACCGATACCACCGCCGCGGCGCGCGGCCTGGACGACAGCTTTAATCCAGCAGAAAGTATCGAAAGATCAGCGCGATACCTGTCACATCTCAGGCAAGAGAACGGCAACCTGGGCTTGGCGGCGATGGCTTATGATGCGGGTGAGGCCCGCGCCTTCGGCTTCATGGCGGGCAATGTGCCATTGCCACAGAACACCCGCGACTACGTGCAGATCATCACCGGTTTATCCGCAGAAACCTGGCGCAACGACCCACCGGACAGGCATGATTTCCGACTGTCCAAAGAGCAGCCGTTTCTGGAAGCTTGCTACGCGCTTGCACAAGACAGGCGGTTGATGCAGTTGACGCCACCGGGGCACGCGTTTGCGCCATGGGGGGTGCAAGTTGCATTTGGGCGGACCGAGAAGACAGCGCGCGCACAGGCGCGACATGCAACAGAATCCTGTCAGGGGCTGGTTCGCCATGACCAACTGCAATTGATCCCGCTGCGCAACCGGGTGGCAGGGCGCAAAGGTTATTGGATGGCGCGGCTCGCCGCGGCGGACAAACAGGCGGCCATGGCCCTTTGTACTGCGCTCAGGCAGCAAAACTGCCCATGCAGAGTGGTTCAGAACCCTTAGATCTCTTCCGCGAAATGGGTCATGACCATGCGGATCGGGTTCGGCGCGGCTTGGCCGAGACCACAGATAGAGGCGTCAGACATCGCTGTGCAGACATCCTGCAGAAGCGGTTGATCCCAACGCTCCGCCTGCATCAGCTTGACGGCCTTTTCGCAACCGACGCGGCAGGGCGTGCATTGACCGCAGCTTTCATCCTCGAAGAATCGCAGCATGTTCAGAGCCGCGGCTTTGGCGCTGTCCTGATCTGATAAGACCACGACGGCCGCCGACCCGATAAAGGTACCCAGCGGCTGAAGTGTATCAAAGTCGAGCGGTACGTCATTGATTGTACGTGGTAAAAGCCCCGAGGAGGGCCCGCCCGGTTGATAGGCTTTGAAGACGTGACCATCCGCCATGCCGCCGCACGCCTCAATGATATCTGTGATCGTGGAGCCTGCAGGCAGCAGATAAACGCCCGGATTTTTGACGCGGCCGGAGACCGAATAGCTGCGCAGGCCTTTGCGCCCGTTTTTCTCTGTCGTGTTCAGAACTTCGGGACCCTCGCGGCAGATACGCGCGATCCAGTACAGTGTCTCAACATTATGGACCAATGTAGGACGATCAAAGATGCCGACTTGCGCCACATAAGGCGGACGGTGACGCGGAACCCCGCGTTTGCCTTCGATGCTTTCGATCATGGCAGATTCTTCGCCGCAGATGTAAGCACCTGCACCCCGACGCAGGTCGATATAGCCTTTCTTGACAAGACCCGCGCTTTCCAAGGCTTTGATCTCTTCGGCCAGAATATGCAGCACCGCGGGGTATTCATCCCGCATGTAAATGAAGCAGGTCTCTGCCTCGACAGCCCAAGCCGCAATCAGCATGCCTTCGAGGAAAAGATGCGGCGTGCGCTCAAGGTAATAGCGGTCTTTGAACGTGCCCGGCTCTCCCTCATCACCGTTCACGGCGAGGTAGCGCGGACCATCATTGCCGCGCACAAAGCCCCATTTGGTGCCAGAGGGGAAACCCGCGCCGCCCAGACCACGCAACCCGCTTTCCTTGATCTTGGCTTGCACCTCTTCCCAGTTGCCGCTCTTGCGCAACGTCTTGAGAGCGGCATAACCGCCGGTTGAACAATAGGCTTCAAACCCTTGATAATCAGGGATATCCGGATGCGTATGACCTGCCTCAATCGCGGCTGTGACCTTTTCCGGCGTCGCATGATCGATATGCGCGTGACCCAGTTCCAGAACCGGCGCCGTGTCGCAACGCCCCATGCAGGGCGCGCGCAAAACCCGCACCTCCTCTGGGTTCAACCCATCTTCCAACGCCGATTTCAACGCTTGCGCACCGGCCAATTCGCAGGAAAGCGAATCGCAGACGCGAATCGTCAGCGCAGGCGGCTTGGCCTCGCCTTCCTTGACCACGTCAAAATGCGCATAGAAGCTGGCAACCTCATAGACCTCAGCCTGAGAGAGCCGCATTTCCTCAGCCAGCGCGCGTAGATGCGCTGCGGAAAGGCAGCCGAACTGGTCTTGTATCAGATGCAGATATTCGATCAGAAGATCGCGGCGGCGCGGCCTGTCGCGCAGCAGCGCCTTCACCTCGTCCCAGGCGCTATCGTCAAGCTGGCGTCCTTTCGGCGTACCACGGCCTTTGCCGCGCGCTGATTTCCAAACGCCTTTATTGTCATCCAACGCCATGGGTCGCACCTCTCCAGACCGATTTTAAGCAGTTTAGCTTTCGGCATGCCGTCGCGTACCGGCAGAAACCGACCAAAACACGAAGCTTCGCGCAGCGCGTTGCAGCGAATAAGCGACAAATTCCATGATTTTGGCACATTCACCTGCTTCACTCCGGCTACATTGATCCAATTGGTTGACTTGCTATGCCGCGTTCCTTTCTGGCCTTCGGGCTCGTGACCCTGTTTCCATTGCCGCTATTGCTCGCCGGGGCCTTGTTCGGCGGCTGGGCGCCATGGCTGGCTTTGGCTTACGTCACAGTCGTGATTGCGGGCGTCGACGCCCTGATGCCTGCAATGCGTTATGATGGTGAGGCAGCGGAGGAAGATGAGGCGACCCTGCTCTCCCAAGTGCTCGTCGCCGTGCATTTCGTCCTGCTGATGGTCGTGATCTGGTCTCTGTCAGGCGGTGGCCCCGGCCTGTTCAGCCTGTCAGGCCTTGCACTGTTTCTAGCCTCTGCGCTGTTTTTCGGACAGGTCAGCGCGGCCAATGCACATGAATTGATCCACAAAACCGCCCGCCCGCAGCAACTGATGGGACGCTGGGTCTATATCTCCTTGCTTTTTGGTCATCACGCGAGTGCGCATCTTTTGGTGCATCACCCACGCGTCGCCACGCCGGACGATCCAATGACCGCCGAACTTGAGGAAAGCTTTTACCACTTTGCGCCGCGCGCATGGCTAGGAAGCTTCATCGCCGCGCGACGGATCGTGCATGCGGATCTGGAGCGCGCGGGCTATGCGCTTTGGCACCCCTCCAACCCGTTTCTCAGCTATATCGGTGGAGCCTTCGCGATGCTTGTTCTGATGTCGCTGATAGGTGGCGTCGCCGGCGTTGCGCTTTATCTGCTGATGGCTGTTGCCGCGCAGGCCCAGATTTTGGCCAGCGCCTATGTCCAGCATTACGGATTGC
This sequence comes from Pseudomonadota bacterium, assembly GCA_039195745.1. GTDB lineage: Bacteria > Pseudomonadota > Alphaproteobacteria > Rhodobacterales > Rhodobacteraceae > Litoreibacter. The sequence goes on from JBCCVD010000018.1 coordinate 90,436, forward strand.
AGCGCCGCCAGTTGAACGGCGGCAGCTACGCGCCTGTAAATACGACACATTCCTGGAATGCGCCGCATTGGCTGTCTTCACTTTGGACGCTAAACAGCATGCGGCTCTCGGATCACTACGCACATCCCGCGCGCCCGTTTCCGCAGCTCGATATTCCGGAACGTGGGCAGGCCCCGATGCTGCCCTATGCGTTGCCAACGATGATGGGGTTGGCGCTCGTCCCGAAACTGTTCTTTGGTGTGATGAACCCGCATGCGATTGCATGGCGCAATGTGACGTGACGGCTTCCTTTTAAGGCTCAGATTTGAGACTATGGGGCATGAAACATGTTTTGCCCCTTGCAGCCCTTCTGATCGCAGCCCTGCCCGCTTTGGCTCAGCAGGAGAAATCCACGCCATCCGCCGCTGAGACGATCCTCTCAGCGCAGGAATTTGAGGCCATGACCACCGGCAAGACGCTGTACTTCAACCGTTTTGGGGAGCCCTACGGGGCGGAGCAGTATTTTGCAGATCGCCGCGTGATCTGGACCTTTCTTGACGGGCGCTGCGAACGCGGCGCGTGGTATAACGAGGGCGACACGATCTGCTTTGTCTATGAGACGCAGTCAGAGGCGCAATGCTGGAAAGCGTTGAAAATTAACGGCAAGACCCGCGTCCGTATCTTGGGCGATGTGCCCAGTAATGATCTGGTGGTTGTTGGCGAAGACCAGGCTGATCTCCACTGCCCAGGCCCCGGCGTCGGGGTCAGCTACACGCCAGCCGACTGAGTGTCATTGGCAGGGTCCGCTAATCGTCAAAAAGTGACGATTGCCCCGACGGCTTTGGCTGGGCTTTCTTCGGTTTGGGCGCAGCCGCGCCGCCAATGGCGAATTTGCCGTCCTTGAATTGCAATTCCAAGGCGCCCGCCTCTGCCGCTTGCGCCTTGCTGGTGACCAGCTTTTCGCCCGCCCGTACAACAGCATAACCGCGCTCCAGCGTGGCCTGATAACCCAGTGATTCCCGCAGCCGGTCCAGCCGGACCAGCGCATCCTTGCGTTTGGCCACGTCCCGATTGCCAGCCTTGGACAGCAACTGCGATGCGCGCGCGAGCCGGTCCTGCACGTTGCGGACGTCGCGTTCAAGCTGCGTTGGCCTGAGCCGCGATGTGGTCTGGGTGAGCCGTGCGCGCGCGCGTTCTGTACGTGTAGAGAGCGCACGCCCCAAAAGCCCCTGTGCGCGATCCAGCCGCGCGGCCATCTGGTCTGTCTTCTGCGCCAGAAGCCCCGGCCGCAATGGTGCGGCTTTGCGCTCCAGTTGGACCCGTTTGGTTTGGATCGCACTGGTCAGCCCCGGTTTCAGCCGCGCAACCGCTGCATCAAGGCGTTGGGTCTGCGCCCGGGTCAGCTCCTCCGATCGCGGCAACCCACGTGACAGGTCGCGCAAACGCTCCTTGCGTCGCGCGATACCACTGTTGAGCGCATAGGTCAGGCGGCTGTCGAAACTCTCCAACGTGGCCAAGAGGTCCAGACGCACAGGCACCGCCATTTCCGCGGCAGCCGTGGGCGTCGGTGCCCGCCTGTCAGAGACAAAATCAATCAGCGTCGTATCCGTTTCATGCCCCACGGCAGAGATCAGCGGAATTTCGGATGCAGCAGCGGCACGGGCCACGCTTTCCTCATTGAAGCCCCACAGATCTTCAAGCGATCCGCCGCCCCGTGCCACAATGATCAGATCGGGTCGCGGCAAAGCCCCGCCGGGTGTCAATGCGTTGAAGCCCTTGATGGCGTTCGTGACTTGCGGCGCGCAGTCCTTGCCCTGCACGGCCACGGGCCAGATCAGTACTTTGCGCGGGAAGCGGTCGCGTAAACGGTGGAGGATATCGCGAATCACGGCCCCCTGCGGGGAGGTCACAACACCGATGATCTCAGGCAGATAAGGAATAGGCTTCTTGCGCTCCGCTGCAAACAGCCCCTCGGCCTGCATCGCTTTCTTACGCTTTTCCAGCAACGCCATCAGCGCGCCCTCGCCCGCCACTTCGATACTGTCGACATTGATATTGTAGCGGGATTGCCCGCCAAAGCTGGAGACTTTGCCGGTGACAATCACCTCCAGCCCTTCCTCCGGCAGTTGGCCCAACCCCGCGACTTGGCCCTTCCACGTGTTGCACGAAATCACGTTCCGGTCGTCTTTCAGATCGTAATACATATGGCCCGAACCGGCCTTCATCACGCGTCCGATCTCGCCGCGCACGCGGACCCGTCCGAAGGCCTGTTCCAGCGTTTTCTTCACCGCGCCCGAAATCTCCGAGACCGTGAATTCCGGTGCATTCGGTGTGGCTGGCTCGTCGTCGAGAAGGTCCATGGGCTGCGCTCTTGTGATGCTCTCGTCCAGACTTTAGAACGCTGACAAACTGAGGGGAAGCAGCGATGAACATTCTTATTCTTGGATCGGGCGGGCGAGAGCACGCCTTGGCCTGGGCGGTCAAGCAGAACCCGAAATGCGACCGGCTGATTGTGGCTCCGGGCAATGCGGGGATGGCAGAGATTGCGGAATGCGCAGCGCTCGATATCATGGATGGCGTCGCGGTTTGCGCGTTTTGCGAGGCGCAAACGGTCGATTTTGTAATCATAGGGCCGGAAGCGCCTTTGGCCGCTGGCGTGGCCGACCGGCTGCGCGATGCGGGTGTCTTGTGCTTCGGCCCGTCTGCCGCTGCCGCTCAGTTGGAAGCCTCCAAAGCTTTCACGAAAGAGATTTGCGATGCCTCTGGCGCGCCGACCGCCGCTTATGCGCGCTTCACCGATGCCGCCGAGGCCCGTGCCTATGTCGAAGCGCAAGGCGCGCCGATTGTGATCAAAGCCGACGGCTTGGCCGCGGGCAAAGGCGTGATCGTCGCTTTGACGCTTGAAGAGGCTTTGGCCGCCGTGGATGACATGCTGGGCGGCGCTTTTGGCGCAGCAGGCGCGGAAGTGGTGATCGAGGAATACATGGAGGGTGAAGAGGCCTCCTTCTTCGTGCTCTCAGACGGCAAAAACGTGCTGCCCATCGGCACGGCACAGGATCACAAACGCGCTTTCGACGGTGACGCAGGCCCGAACACGGGCGGCATGGGGGCCTACTCCCCTGCGCCGGTGATGAGCGACGCCGTGACCGCACGTGCATTGGCTGAGATTGTGCAGCCCACGGTGGACGAGATGGCAAGGCGCGGCATGCCCTATCAGGGCGTGCTTTATGCAGGCTTCATGATCCAGAACGGCGCGCCCCGGCTGGTCGAATACAACGTGCGCTTTGGTGATCCCGAATGTCAGGTATTGATGATGCGGCTGGGTGCGCAGGCGCTGGACGTCATGCTGGCCTGCGCGCGCGGGGAATTGGACAAAGCACAGGTCAACTGGGCCGAAGATCATGCGATCACGGTGGTTATGGCGGCCAAGGGCTATCCCGGCAGCTATCAGAAAGGCACAGAGATCAAGGGCTTGGACGCGCTGCCTGAAGACAGCAAGAACATGGTGTTTCACGCAGGTACACGTCTTGCAAATGGTCAGTTGGTCGCAGCGGGCGGGCGCGTATTAAATGTAACCGCGCGCGGGGACAGCCTGGCAGAGGCACGCGAACGTGCCTATGCAATCGCGGGTCAGATCGACTGGGCAGACGGATTTTATCGCCAGGATATCGGCTGGCGCGCACTGACTGATCGCTAGGAAAGCGGCGCATCCTCGCATTGCACCGGGCGCTCGGAGATTTTTGAGATCTGCTGGATCTGGTAGGACAGCGTCGACATCACCATCAACTGCCCGCCCTTATCAAAAGGCATCCAGCAATTATCCGGATTGGGAAACTGCTCGTAGATGAAGCAGATCAGCGGGCCGCGTTCTTCGATCCGGCCGTAGGAACAACGCCCGTTCGTCTCGGCCCAAACCGACAGGTCACGGCGCAGGAATTGTTCTACCCCGACAAGCGCCCCAGTGCTCAAATCTGTGAAGCTGAGCGTCTTGCCAAGCGCCCGGTCCAGAAAGCTCGATGGGGAGATTTGGTCCTGCGCGGTGATCGCCCCGACGCTTGTCAGCCAGAAGGTGATAGCCGTCAGGCAGGCGCGGATCAGGAACATGACAGCGCGCGGCGGAAACCGGCCTGACCAGTAAAGGGCCCAATGTCTTCAGCCGTCAGCCGCGTACCATCAAAACGAACTGCTTGCATGCGCTGCCAATTGGCCGTGGCCACAATCAGTTCAGGCACATCGCCGCAGGTCCTGAGCCCGCCCGAGATGAAATCCTCCCCGATGCGGTGATTGGTCAGGCCCGCCAACTGTGCCACTTGTGTCAATGCGCCGTCCTGAAAACGCCAAAGTCGCAAAGTCTTGGCCAGATGCGGCCGGTCGATATAGGCGATCTCCACAAAGCCGTCGCCGTCCAGATCAGCTGCACCGATCGGCGCGAGCCAACGGTTGCGCGTTCCAATATGAGGCGTGGCCGCGATCTTGCCGGTCTCATCATAGATGGCAAGCTGCGCGCCTGTCTGGTTCTGGCTTTCAACGACGATGACCTCCTTGTCACCGTCACCATCAACATCAACCAAACGCGGGGCGATGTCTTCAAAAACACGGTCGTCGGGCAGAACAAAAACACGCGTGGTCGTTCCAAGCTGCAAAACCAACGAGCCATATTCGATCGCATCGCCCAACACACCGTGCGCGTATCGCGGTGTCGGCGCGCTATAGTCAGCGCGCGTGATCTCCGCCTGCGCCCCTGCCCCGCTCGCCACGAGTACCAGGGCGGGCAACACGCGGCGGGCGGACCGCCACAAACGGCGCGACAGAAGACGCCGCGCCCGGCTGGAAAAAACGCTGATCAAATCTGCTTTTCAGGCATACGCACGATCAGCCCATCGAACGCTTCCGTGACTTTCAGCTGGCAGGTCAGGCGCGACGTCTCGGCATCCGGTTCATAAGCGAAATCCAGCATATCCTCTTCCATCGCCTCCCGCGCGGGCAGCTTCGACACCCAGCTGTCTTCGATATAGACATGGCAGGTCGAGCAGGCGCAGGCACCGCCGCAATCGGCTTCGATGCCCGGGATATTGTTGTCGCGCGCGCCTTCCATCACGGTCAGGCCATTGGCCACATCAACGACATGCTCAGTGCCGCCAAACTCGATAAAGGTGATCTTCGCCATCTCAGGTCTATCCTTGTGTCTTACCCATAGGTTCCGATGTAGGCTAGAATAGCGGGTTTTGCCAGTCCCCGCAGCCCCATCCTCTGCGGCGCGAAAGTCGCACCTTTTCGCCTGTCGCCCCGCAAGGGTTTGTGACAAATCCCGCCAAATGCTATTGACGCCTATCGCTGGCGCAAAGACCGGCCGAACCGAGAGCAGAATGAGACACGCATTTCCTGTCTGGGCCGCTTTGGCGGTTGTTTTGGCGGGCTGTCAGCAGGCAGCCGTGTCAGACGTGACGCGGTTCATCAAGCCATCCATCCTTCAGGCCGAAGATCTGACGCCGCCAAGCTCGGAACCGGGCCAGTGCTGGGCTCATGAAGCCGCACCCGAATTTGCAACCATTGTGACCCGTACCATCATGGTCGAAGAGGCCATTTACGACGCCGAAGGGCAGGAAATCTCCCCTGCTATCTATCGTAAAGTTCGTGCCCCCAAGATGGTCAATGACGGAAATGGCCGCTGGTTTGAACGGGTCTGCGATGCGCAGCTGACGCCGGATTTCATCGCCACCTTGCAGCGCGCCCTCGCCGTGCGCGGCTATCTGAAAGGAGACGTGAGCGCGATGATGGACGGTCCGACCCTGCGAGCGATACGCAAATTCCAGAGGGAACAGGGACTCAACAGCGATGCGGTGTCACTGGTCGCAGCCCAGCAACTCGGCCTCGTAGCCATCGAGCTTGATCCCGAAGTGGTCGACGGCTAGCCCGCGCGCCGCAGCGCGAGCCAGATTGACCGCCTGCCGCAATCCGGGTCTTCTAGACAGCGCTCCACGACATCAAAGCCGTTCTCACGCAACACCGCATCATATTCCAACGGGGCGAGGCTTGCATGATAGAGCGGCTCCCCCTCGAATGTCCCGATCATGGCGCCCGCGCGCGGACCAGCCGAAAACATCAGCACCCCACCTGCCGCGCAATAAGTACAAACCTTGGGCAGCAGGTCGCGCTGATCTGCCATCGTCAGATGAAACGCGCTGTCCCAAAGCAAAACGGCGCCGAAACGCTGCTGCAATGACAAATCGCGCATGTCACCGACCAGAAACTCTGCCTCAGGTAAATTCTGCTTCGCCATGGCGATCATCGGCTCCGACGCATCGACCCCGGTCAGCGCCATGCCGCGCCGCATCAGGTAAGCACCAACGGGCAGCCCTGTGCCGCAGCCCAGATCCAACACGCTCGCTTCGGGCGCCAGATCGATCATTCTGTCCAGCCACGCCTGCTCCGCCAAGTCTTTTCCGCGCCGGTCAGCCCAAGCGCGCGCATACCGCTGGTAAAGCCCGATCACCGCTTCGGCCGCAGCCTCTGTTTGGGCCTCGTCACTCACCGTTTGAGACCAATGCCAATGATGTCTTCAGTGATGCGCGCCACCATCTGATTGTCTCCGTCAGGGTATTTCGTCCGTCCCGCCTGAAACAGCTGCATCGCGGTGGAGGCTGTGAACAGCGGCACGCCCAGCTCCATCGCGAGGTCTAGGCTGATCGTCAGGTCCTTATGCATCGTGTTGATATGGCTGCCTGTGTCCTGAAACGTCCGGTTCATCACCGTGCCCACGGCAGCATTTGTGATCCCGCATCCGGCCGCTGAGGTCGAGAACACGTCATAGAGCACCTGCCCCGGCACGCCTGCTTTCGCCGCAAGTCCGGTCGCCTCGAACGCGCCGGTGAAGATGGAGCCGATCAGGGATTGCAGACAGGCTTTCACAGTTTGCCCCTGCCCGACCTCGTCGCCGACGATATGGATCGTCGCGCTGACCGCCTCCATCGCCGGGCGTGCGGCCTCCAGCGCAGCTGCGCTGCCCGCCGCCATCAGCGTCAGCGTCCCGCCATCCGCGCCCGGCCTGCCGCCGGATACTGGTGTGTCGACCATGTGCAATCGCGCCGGAAGGTCAGTGAAAAGGGCGCTTGCCTCGCGCGGTTTGATCGTGGCGCTGAGGATGATCACACCGCCAGCCGGCAGGGTCGATGCCAACCCGCCTTTGCCATCCGTGCCGAAGATCACTTCCCGCGCTTCATCGCCGTTCATGACCATGACAAACACGGCCTGCGATCTTACGCCCACTGCGGCATTGCTGTCGCAACGCTCTACGCCGAACCCTGCCATATCCGCCGCGCGGTTTGGCTTTGGGTCGTAGCCTGACACGTCGAACCCGGCCTTAACGAGGTTCTTTGCAAGCCCTGATCCCATATCGCCAACGCCACATACACCGACTGCTGTCATCATCCTGCCTCCCATGCTTGGGGGCAGCTTGCCCGATTGATCGCCCGGATCAACAAAAAACGCCCTGTATCATCATACCCCAAACAAAAAAGGGCGCCCGGAGGCGCCCCATTCTTTGATTGAGATGTTGATCACTCGTCGAGTGACAAGGCCACAAAACGCGGGTCACCCTGACGGCGGATCAGCATCAGGAAGGATTTGCGCCCCGCCTCTTTTGCCTCCGCGATCCGGTCTTCCAGATCGCTGATCGCGTCGACCTTCTGTTGGCCCGCTTCCACGATCAGATCACCGGCGCGCAGGCCTTTTTCAAATGCGTCGCTGTCATCTGCCACGTTCTTGACGACCAGCCCAGACACATCATCACCCAAGGCCAACTGCTCCCGCAGCTCATCATTGAGCAAGGCGACAGTCATGCCCATGATGACTTTTTCCTCAGGGGCGTCCTTTTGCGCGACAACCGGCACGGTTTCTGCTTCCGCGTCCTCGCGGCGGCCCAGCGTGACCGCAAGCGTCACGTTTTCGCCCTCACGGATCACTTCCACATCCACAGCCTTGCCGACCGGGCTGTTGCCAACGATCCGCACGAGAGACCGCGTATCCGCGACCTGACGGCCGTCAAAGACTTTGATGACGTCGCCCGCGAGAATCCCGGCGTCTTTTCCGGGACCCTCAGGCACATCCGTTACCAAAGCACCGGACGCATTGGCCAGATCCATGGCTTCCGCCACATCTTCAGAGACATCCTGAATACGGACCCCCAACCAACCACGGCGCGTCTCGCCAAATTCCTGCAGCTGATCGACCACGCGGGTCACGACGGCAGAGGACATGGAGAAGCCGATGCCGATGGAGCCGCCGGTGGGCGACAGGATCGCCGTATTCACCCCGATGACCTCGCCTTGCACGTTGAACAGAGGGCCACCGGAATTGCCTTTGTTGATCGCCGCGTCGGTCTGGATGAAATCATCATAGCTGCCCGACAAGGCACGCTCCCGCGCCGAGATAATGCCAGCAGAAACTGAGAAACCCTGACCCAGCGGGTTGCCCACGGCCAGAACCCAGTCACCCACGCGCGCGACATCACTATCGCCCCACGGAACGAACGGCAGCGGCTCAGGGCTTTCGACTTTCAAAAGCGCGATATCTGTCTTCGGGTCGGTCCCGATCAGTTCTGCTTTCAGCTTGTCGCCGGAGAAGAACTCCACCTCGATCTCATCGGCTTTATCGATGACGTGGTTGTTTGTGACGATATAGCCATCGGCAGAGATCACAAAGCCCGAGCCCAGTGCGGAAGACTGGCGCGGGCGCTGACCACGGTTCTGGCGATCCATGAAATCGCGGAAGAAATCTTCGAGCGGCGATCCTTCGGGCACGACAGGCGCCGGGCCTTGATTGACACCAGCGACATTGGTCGACGTTGTGATATTGACCACGGACGGGCTGACTTGTTCAGCCAGATCGGCAAAGCTCTCTGGCAATTTGGCATTGGCGGCGATGGTCTGAGCCATCACGAGCGCCAACCCCAGGAACAGTGCCTGCATCGCGCGCAGCGGCGGCACTTGTTTGAGTGTTTGGGGAATGACGTGAGCGTTCACTTCCAGCTCCTTTAGGTTCTTGTTGCGTTCAGCGTGCAGGCGCACCGATGATGTGCGCCTGCGCTCGATAGCTCAAATTTGGAGCATTACACATAAGATGCAACGGCCCCACCCCTCGCGTGCTGTCAACACAGCGTGAGCACCCTGTAACAGGATTACCCTAGATATAGCGCCGTTGCACAAAACCGCAAAGCACCGAGCGGTGAAAACTGCAGGATGCCTGTCGTTACCTCAAATCTGTCAAGACCGTCTTAAGATTGATCGCGAAACCCATGATCAACGCAGTCAGACCGTGATGTTGCTACAGGAAATACTTGATCAGGATGACCATCGCGATTGCATAGACCAGTAGGCCACCGCCAATCATCAGGACATAGAAGCTCTTTAGGGCGTCGCGCTGTGCGATGTCCTTTGTCTGCGCAAGGATCACGGGCCAAGAATAGGCAATCAGGTCGGTCTGCGTCAGCACCGCTTTGATCCGGTCATCCTTGTCGACCACAGGCACACGACGATAGCGACCCTCGCTGATCGTCTTCATCCAGTCTTCAATTTCATCCGTTTCCTGCGCCACGTTCGGGTCGCGGGTCATAATGGTTTCGACACTGGTATTCTTGGCGTCCAGCCCCGCATTGACGAGCCGTTTCATGATGTCGCGCTCTGTCAGGATGCCGGTTACTTTCTGATCCTCATCAGTCACAATTGCTGAGCCGTAGTTCATTTCTGACATTTTAGCGACGGCTTCTGAAACCAGTTGGTCTGCACTCACGGTGAAGGGCGCGGCCTTGGGTTGGTTCGCAATACGGTCTTTTATTTGCATTTGTTATGTTCCTTATTCGGTTGGGTCCAGTGTCAAAGCAAGTAAGGGGATGAGGCCTATAGGCGGCGTTCCTTCCAGGTCTGGGGAAGATCAGATGCTACGATGGCAAGAGGATCGGTTGCCTGCCGTATGGCACGGACAGGACAGAGAGATGGAGGGAGGGTCGAGCATGCGAACGGTCCCACCACGCGACCAGAGTGCGATGACACGGTCCGTTCCAACCAGAAATGAGTGGGCAGATTGCAGGCCTGATCCGTCAATGTCGTCTCCCGATTTTGTCTCCCGATGGGCTCTGGCAAGACAGGTCTGCACAGTTCAACCCCGGTCAAAACCTAGGTCGCCAAAAGAAAGTGACAAGTTGTCGCATGATCGACGAAGTGATCCCCGCAACCGCGCATGCCCGCTCAATGGAAAATACCGGGGTTTCGCGGGCGCGCGATCAGACACGCGCCATTCGCCAAAAGTGGCAAACACGCAGGCGCGCAGCGCTAGAGTAACAAGCGCATCATCCGCGCCTAAAGATGATCTGGCTAGGGCGCGCCAAAGGCGGATTTTGCCATCCAGACCAGCAAGACGCCCGCCGCGACCGAGGCAAGGCCCAGCATGCGGCGGGTCTCGAAAGGGATTTGTTCCAGCGCTTTGAGCAGATCATTCAAACGCGAAGGGGCCAGTGCGAACACCAGCCCCTCGACAACCAAAACCAGCCCAACGGCCAGCAAAATATGGCTCAGGATCATTCTACATTCGCGTCAGGCGAGCGCAGATAGTTGAAGAACGGATCGCTCGGGTTGATCACGAAGGAGGAGTTCCCCCCTTGTAACCCACGCTCATAGGCGTCGAGCGAGCGGCGGAATTCGAAGAATTCCTGATCGGCGCCATATGCTTCGCCAAAGATCGCATTGCGCCGCGCATCGGCTTCACCGCGGATGATGTCTGCGGTCTTTTGCGCCTCGGACACGAGTTCTACCACGGTCCGGTCGGCTTGCGCGCGGACACGTTGCGCCGCTTCTTCACCACGGGCGCGCTCGTCGGCCGCTTCGCGTTCACGTTCAGCGCGCATCCGGTTGAAGGTCGCTTCAAGGTTTTGCTCAGGCAGGTTGGTTTGCTTCAAGCGCACATCAACCACTTCCAGACCCAGGGGCCGCGCACGTGCGCGCGCCTGCGACGTGATGCGATTGACCAGCCCGACCCGGTCGGCTGACAGGATTGTGCCAGAGGTCACGCCTTCCGCACCCAGAACTTCCCGGATCACCGGGTTCAGGATGCCCGCGAGGCGGGACTCAGCGGTGGCGAGCCCACCGACACCGACAGCCTGCCGGAATTGGACCACATCAGAAATACGGTAGCGGGCGAACGCATCGACGACCAGACGACGATCATCAGATGGCGTCACCTCGGTCTCAGGTGTATCCAAAGCACGGATACGGTCGTCATAGCGCACAACATCCTGAATAAGCGGCACTTTGAAGCCGAGGCCCGGTTCTTCTTGGGTTTTGACAATCTGCCCAAACTGCAAGACCAGTGCCTTCTCACGTTCATCGACGATAAAGACCGATGACAATGCGACGAACAGGACCACGAAGAGCGCGATCAGTGAAATGATACCCTTGCTCATTGGTTTGCTCCTGTCGTCGTAGTCGTTTTGCGCAACTCATTCAGAGGGAGATAGGGCACTATGCCCTGCCCGCCTTCGCTGGAGCTGTCGAGGATGATTTTGTCGGTCGAGCCATAGACCCGCTCAACAGTTTCCAGCCAAAGACGCTTGCGCGTCACTTCGGGGGCTTTCTTGTACTCTTCCAGAACGGCCGTGAAGCGTGCGGCCTCACCTTCCGCCTGATTGACTTGCTGCGCGCGGTAGGCTTCGGCCTGCTCCAGCAACGCAGCGGAGTCACCACGGGCTTTCGCGAGCGCTTGGTTCGCATAGGCATCTGCGCGGCGCTGTAACGTGTCACGCTCTTGCTCTGCCGCCTGCACTTCGCGGAAAGCGTCGATCACTTCGCGAGGCGGGTCCGCTTTGTCGAGGTTAAGACGGACGATATTCACGCCAGCATCATATTGGTTGAGCGTATTCTGGATCAGTTCACGCACCTCGTCTGCGATCAATTGGCGGTCTCTATTGAGGATCGGTGCCAGTTCTGAGCGCGCGATGACTTCACGCATGGCTGATTCAGATACGGCACGGATCGTGTCGCGTGGGTCCGCTAGGTTGAACAGGAATTTCGCCGGATCACTGATGTTCCAGACAACCTGAAAGTCGATATCGACGATGTTTTCGTCTGTGGTCAGCATAAGGCCGCCATCTCCGCGCGCGCCGACACCGATGTCTTCAGTCTGCTCTCGCGTCACCGGGATGACTTCTGCAGTGACCACAGGCCATGGTGCAAAGTTCAGACCGGGATTGCCCGTCGAAGAATACTCGCCAAGAAACAGCTCAACCGACTGCTCTTCCGGTGCGACCGTGTAGAAGGAGGTCAGCACCCACGCCCCTACGGCCAGAATGCCGCCGATGATATAGGTGCTTTTGCCGAAGCCTGGGCCTTGCCCACCGCCTGCGCCATTCGGACGGCCACCGCCGCCACCGCCGCCCATCAGCACGCGCAATTGTTCGCGGCCCTTGTTCATCAGCTCGTCGATTTCAGGGATCTGTGGCTGGTTGCCATTTCCGCGGTTCGGGCCGCCATTTTGCCCGCGATTTCCACCGCGCGGCTTGTTATCCCTGTCATCCCCGTCGCCGCCGCTGCCGCCGCCGCCCCAAGGTCCGCCATTATTACCGGCCATTAAAGCTCCATCCCTTGTGTAGGTCCAAATTCATGTTGCCCTGTAATTGGGCGTTTATCCGTGGAAATCAAGCCGAACGTGTCGGTGTTTTCATCGTGACCAACTCTTCCGACATGGTCGGATGCACAGCGCAAACCTGATCAAATTGCTCTTTGGTCGCGCCCATCTTGATTGCCACGCCTGCAAGCTGGATCATTTCGCCCGCCGCTGGTGCGACGATATGGCAGCCCAGCACGACATCTGTTTTCTGACTGACAACCAGTTTCATCATCACGCGTGCCTCGCGCCCAATGAAACTTTGCTGCATGGGCTTAAAAGACGTCGCATAGACATGGATCGGTTCCTGCTCCCGCGCGTCTTCCTCGCTGAGACCAATCGTGCCCATCTCTGGCTGCGTGAAGACAGCAGACGGGATCAGCTCGTGGTCGACCGGTGTTGGGTTGCCGTTGAACACCGTCTCGACGAAGGCCATACCTTCCCGGATCGCAACCGGCGTCAGGTTCACACGGTTGGTCACATCCCCGATAGCGTAGATCGACGGCTGTCCGGTCTGGCTGTATTGATCGACGACGATCTCACCACGGCGGCCAAGCTGCACGCCCGTATTTTCCAGCCCCAAACCATCCGTATTCGGCGTCCGGCCCGTTGCGAACAGAACCTTGTCATAGACACCCTCAGACCCGTTGGAACCCTTCACCCAGATGCCGCCGTCACGCTCTTCCATGTCGAGCACATCCGTCCCGCAATGAATATCCACACCATTGGCACACATCTGATCGGCCACCAATCCGCGCGCCTCATCGTCAAAGCCGCGCAATACCTGCGCGCCACGGTAGAATTGCGTCACATCCACGCCAAGCCCGTTCATGACCCCGGCAAACTCGCAGGCAATGTAACCCCCGCCCACGATCAGCATCTTGCGGGGCAGTTCCGTCAGGTTGAAAATGTCATCCGACACCATGCCGAGGCTCGCATTATACTGCGCATCGGGCCGCATCGGACGGCCACCAGTCGCGATCAGGATGTGCTTGGCGGTCTTGGTTGTCTCGTCAGAGGCCAGCTTGATCGTATGCGCATCCTCAATGGTTGCGCGGCTGGCGAATGTCTCCACCCCGGAATTGTCAAGAAGACCCTGATAGACCGTCTCCAGCCGGTCCAATTCCCCATTCAGACGCACGGCAAATTTGGTCCAGTCAAACCCGCCCGCATGCACGGTCCAGCCATAATCCTGCGCCTCGGCCATCGTCTCCCGATACCCGGAGGCGAAGACCATCAGTTTCTTCGGCACGCAGCCCCGGATGACGCAAGTGCCGCCCAATCGGCTTTCTTCCGCCAAGCCGACCTTCGCGCCACCTGCTGCCGCAACCCGCGCGGCGCGCACACCACCTGAGCCGCCTCCGATGACAAACAGGTCATAGTCAAAACTCATAGCGCATTTCCTTCAGCTAGATGCGGGCGGCTCAGTCAGCAATGTCGACAAACAGATTGTCGGTCTCCAGAACGTCGATCTGCTCATGCTCCACCGTGCCATTATTGATATCGCGGACTTCCACAGACCCGTCGCCATTGCCAATCACAACAACGTCACAAATGTCGATGAACAAACCGTTTTCGACGACGCCCGGAATTTGATTGAGCACCAGCGACAATTGCCGTGCATTGCCGATCCGGCGCAGATGCAGATCAAGGATGTAATTTCCCTCATCGGTAATATAGGGCGTGTCATTGTTCATCCGCAGGCCAGAGCTGCGCCCCAGCACGTCGAGATTAACCAGAGTTTCCTCGATCAGCGCCTTGGTGGTCTGCCAGCCAAAGGGGATCACCTCCACCGGCAACGGAAAGGCGCCCAGCGTATCGACCTGTTTCGACAAATCCGCGATCACGATCATCTGGTCACTGGCCGTGGCCACGATCTTTTCCATCAACAGCGCGCCGCCCCCGCCTTTGATCAGGTTGAGGTTCGCGTCATATTCATCGGCCCCATCAATCGTCAGATCCAGCCATTTCGCCTCATCGAGAGAGATAATCGGCACCCCGACCTGCGCTGCCAGCTCAGCAGTGCGGCTCGACGTGGCGACGCCCGTGACCTTCAGCCCCTCATCGCGCACCATCTCTCCCAGACACTTCACCATCCAGGCAGCCGTTGATCCCGTGCCAAGCCCCACTTTCATCCCGTCTTCCACATAGTCCACAGCGCGTTTCGCGGCGACGAATTTAGCTTTGTCGATCGGGGACAGGTTTGAGGGCATGGCAGGTTCTTTCTTGACGGCGTGATCTCTATAATCCGTTTGGATCGCGGGGGCGAGAGCGAAAACCAGCTCAGCCAATGTCAAAGGCGCTGCGCCCCCCAGAGCTGCCTTCATCGTCCCACCCAAACACCACAGCGCGACGTTATCACGTCACGCTTGTCAGAATTGAGTTCGAACCACAGATCCCACGTTGGTCTTGTCGCGGACGAAGTGTGAATTCGCTGCGGGTGCGTGAATGTCGGCTTTCGGGATGGGGTGGATGGCTCCTGCATCATCCGGCGTCGCAATGCGCCATAGTGCAGTTGTCATAGACTGCTTATGAGAGGAGCCACCCGATGCAAGTTACCACAGTCGGCCTAGATTTGGCCAAGAACGTCTTTCAGGTTC
>JBCCVD010000019.1:0-101354 GCA_039195745.1 Pseudomonadota bacterium
CAATCTCAACCGAGCCACCCGGCCTGCCTCGCTTGAGCTACGCAAGGGCTCCGCTCAGCAAGCCTTGACCGCAACCATATCAACAGAAAGAAACAGGAACGGATTCTACACCTGAACGGCCCGGATCAAGGGGATGGGTCAGTCTCAGGACATCCCTCATCACAAAAAGCTCTGAGGAATCCTGATCGAAGCTGGATTAGAAGAGCCGTTTTAGTCCAAAACCCATGGCTGTCAATCAGCTCCAGTTTTCGAAGTGGGGCGATAGAGTTACCCGACAAACTCGCCTGCATCTTCCAGTTGTTTGAGGTTTGAGGAGTTCGGTCGTATTGATTTGCCATTGAGAGGCAAACCGCTATCGGGTCTTCAAGACTTGGAAGGTGCCCCAAGTCAGTCGACCAAAGGTAGGTTTCGCGCACGTCACCGGTTAGATATCTAGAGAATCCGACACCAGTATCTTTTGCTAAGTCAAACTTAGCCAATCGGATCGTAAGACATTCGCCCGCCCACATGAATTGATGGTCAAAATTGGTTCCGGCTATGGACTCGCAGTAGTCAAGCAGCTCACTCAAAACTAAGCGCTCAACATCTTCATCGTCTGAAATTAGTGGCATCGGCATGCTGCTACAACACTGCTTGGCTTCTTCATCTAAGCCTATCTCAGACCACGGCCTGCGAACAGCTGACCTTAGTGCGTCGTACAGCATTTTGCAGTATGGGCTCCGAGCGGCCATTGGAGCGGTCACAGCATTTTCTCTCCATGGATCGTACTGCGTCAGCAGCCCGCATTGCCGACATTGGCTGCACGTGCAAAATGTTGGCTGGTCGAAATCACAATTCGCCGTACCAACAGGACCTGAACTGAACCCGGATGTAGGTCCGCTGTGTCTCACTGGTTAAACCCGGCTACCTTCTGATTTTTCTGGTGGAAACCAAACCAATCGCAAAGTCTACCAAATCGACTCGATTCAATCTGGAAACCTCATCCAAGGCAAACCAAGCAGCGGCCACAGTCGTATCGTCGTCACAAAAGTCTTTCTTTAGCTCACCAGCGAAGATGCGTCCCTCAAATATCAGTCGAATAGAATGTCCTGGCTGTCCTGACATCGCTTCACTTGCCTCAAACCATTCTGATTGTGCAGCCAACAAAGACCCAACTTCCCCCTGCAGGCCGGTTTCTTCCTTCAACTCACGTGTCGCTGTTTCATGAGCTTGCTCTCCCCATTCCATACCTCCGCCTGGAAGGGTCCACGCTCCTGATAGGGGGTGGCCAACTATCTCAAATTGGGTGAGCAGTATCCGAGCTTGCTCGTCGTGCGCAATTACGTACGCAGCAGGTCGTTGCCAAAAATCGTTCATTGGCTTTTCCTTATGTCGCAAGAGTTTGATAGCTTGCGCACAAAAGCGAGCGATAGGTCTTATGCCCCAAAGTGCAGCAATAGCGAAATTGGAGCAAGTTGCGACACTAGACCAAATGCACCGGGATTGCGGAAATTTGAGTTAACTGAGGGATTGCGGAAACAGAAAAATGTCTGGCGCTTGCGGTCTGTCTAGGCGCCTGATTCAATTGGAAACTTAGAGCGCTGAGGCTAAGCTCTTGGAGAGTCGGAGAGGTGTCTTGCGTCATAGAGGGTGCTACATGAAACGCGTTTTTATTGTAACCCATACTGAGGCCTCACACCATAAAGCAGGGTTGGTAGGCGGTTGGTATGACAGCGCCCTAACAGCGTTAGGACATGATCAGGCGCAAGCCACGGCGCTCAAGCTTGCTTCGATGATCGATGATTCCGATGTGCAGTTGATTTCGTCCGACTTAAAGAGAGCAGTACAGACTTCGAAGCCCATTGCAGAGGCATTCGGTTGCGATGTGGCGCTGTCAGCTGATCTACGAGAAATCTCCTACGGCACAGCGGAAGGAAAACCAGATTCTTGGCTGGAAGCGAGGTGGGTTCCAACGCCGGATGAAAATCGCATGGATCATCGCAACCTTCCCGGGAATGAAACACGGCGCGAGTTTGCGACGAGAATATATCGTGGATTTGCACCTGTCTTGGAAGCATCTGACGGAACTTTCATCATTGTGACACATGGTTTTGCTCAGACTTTTGTGATCGCGGCCTGGATTGGGATGCCAATTGAAGAAACCGGGTTGTTAAATTTTGCATCTACGCCGGGCGGAATTACCGAGTTGGTCCAAGACGACCATTTTCGGAATAGAGCTGTGAAGTCGCTTGCGAACAGGGACCACCTAACAGCTAAGCAAGTTCTCTAACGGTCGGAGCTCAAAAGCCGCCATCGGCCCATCACGCAGCTTGCATCAAAAATGGGCTCTTCGCGCCCATCGGATGCGGCGCGGCATGATGTGATAGGATGTTTCGGTCAACGGATCAGTCATGGAAACACCTAACTTAACAGCCATTCGCGCACTTCGTCCCGCATGGAACAAGGGCCGCATCGTCGGTCAGAAGCGACCGTTGAAGCCAAAACACGTTTGGGCGATCCGCGTCCGACTTGAGCTAGCCGAGAACCATCGCGATCTCGCCCTGTTCAATATGGCGATCGACAGCAAACTGCGAGGCTGCGACCTAGTCAAAATGAAAGTTGTTGATGTCATGGCGTCAGGCCAAATCAAAGAGCGCGCTTCCGTGCTACAAAGTAAGACGCAGAAACCTGTACGCTTTGAAATTTCCGAAGGAACCCGCGCATCTGTCGAGAAATGGATGGACGATGAGCTTATGGTTGGCTCAGAATATCTATGGCCAGGTCGTTTTCATGAGCGTCTGCACATCTCCACCCGCCAATATGCGCGGATCGTCCGGGATTGGGTGACGTCGATTGGCCTTGAGGCGACTGCATACGGCACCCACTCGATGCGGCGTACAAAGGTCACCCAGATCTACAAGAAGACTGGCAACCTACGGGCAGTGCAACTTCTGCTCGGCCACACGAAGATGGACAGTACTGTTCGGTATCTTGGTGTAGAGCTAGAGGATGCTTTGGCCATCGCTGAAGCCATTGAAATCTAGAAATTTCGGGTCGCCCTCAAAGGCGGCCCTATGCTGCCTTTTGCCATGGTCATCCGATGCTGCGGACGCAGGCCGCATATACAACGTCTCCGTAGCTGCTGTATCGCTATGGGAGGGCATCACACCCGGCCGGAAAACAAGCGTTGCAAGAAAAGCGTGAGGCAGGGCGCAACCGGATCGAAATCATGTTCGGTAAGATCAAGAATCCGCGGCGCGTCGCAACACGATACGACGGATATCTGAAGGCCTTCATATGAGCAATCTCCCTCGCCGCAATCATCAACTATTGGCTATAAGCCCTGACAATAAGGCTGTTGAATAGCACGTGGCTTCGGTCCGTTCGCATCCAGAAGATCGAGCGGTGGAATGGTTGAAGTCGCTGTGAACCCCTTGAGCGATGCGCGCGCAGTGGCAATGGCAATCTGCAGTGCGCGGTCCGGCGGTAGAGATTCGTGAATGCTATAGAGAAGCCCCGCGCAAAATGCGTCGCCAGCGCCGAGATTGCTGGCAATCTCTTCCGGCGGAAGTGGATCAATCGCGAAAGCGAGTTCGGCACCGTCCGCGCTTATCCAGACCACTTGCTCGGCTGAATGAAGGATGACCGCTTGTTGGACCCCAAGATCAAGCAGATCACGCGACAATCGGGCAAGATCTGAGGTGGCTTGAGCGGGCTCATCAGGGCTGGCAAAAGCGGCCTCGATTTCATTTGCAATCAGATAATCCACATATGGCGCAGCAGCGGCGACGATCTCCCGAAATCTGGGATGGTGGATTGAGACGAGATCCACGCAGGTGGTCAAACCCGCCTGTCTCGCACGATCCAGAACTAATGCCGCTTTGGTGGTGCCGCCCTCGACAGTCTCATCCAACTCACCCAGAAGTGTCAGGTACCCGAGGTAGAAAATGCTGGCCTTCGTGTCCGCGAAGGTGCCCGCAGGAAAATCATCTGCACTTAGGATGTCATTGGCACCGCCTTGATAGAAAAACGTCCGGCTTTGCCCGGCAACAGACATGACATGTGTGTGCGCAGTTGCGGTCCCTGCCTTGGTAAACAGCCCAGATGTCGGCAGACCAAGCTTCTGGCATTCAGCCAAAATGAACCTGCCATGCTCATCATTGCCCACGGCTCCCATTGGATATAGCGGTAGGCCTGTTTCAAGGCGTGCCAGAGCGGAAATAACATTGGCCGCCCCACCACCCATGCCCCGGGTCTGCTGGCCAATGCGTGTCAGCTCACTTTCATTCGGCCAGCGGTCGATGTCATGGACCAGATCGACAATCCAATTGCCAGCGCAGATGACACCGGATCGGTCGCTCATTGAGCATACACCACGTCTTGCACAGTTCGCGTTGTGCCAGCCTTGAGGGCCGCCGTCAGAATGGCGTGATGGTCGCGGGCCTCGGTCGGTGTCACACAGCCAAACCCATTGGCATCGCCACCCGCTAACTCGTCAACGAACGCGGCCCACATTTGTTGCAATGCGTCTGGAAAGCCAAACTCAAAAATGCCGCCCGTGATTGCGGGAAAGAGGGATTGGAAGCCCAGATCCTCAACCTGCCAAATCTGGGCACCCCCGCTGTAGGTCATGAACTGCCATTGGCGTGGGTTCTTTGTGGAAAAATAGGCGCTTTTGCGGGTGCCAAGAACACGAATGCTCCATGTGTTGGAGTGACCGGGCGCGATCCGCCATGTCTTTATGACCAACGGGAAGCCGCCTTTGGGGTCATCGACATGCCCCAAGATCGTGGCGTTATCCCAAGTTTCACACGGGACAGTGCCACCGTTGCCATCAGAGCGGGTCGGGAACCGGTTGACCAGCGAGGCTGAGACGGAAGAGGGCCTCCACCCCAATCTAAGGGGAATATGGAGCGCATGCATCCCCAGATCACCCATGCATCCGTAAGCCCCGTTCACATCGATCATGCGCTTCCAATTGATGGGCTTGTCCGGGTTCAGATCTGACGAATGTAGGAAGGCTGCCTCTACCTCGATGATGTCGCCAAAATCGCCTTCGCGCACGAGGTTGATCACCTTCTGGGCACCGGGGAAAAATGGCATTTCGGAAGAGCAACGGACGAAGCAATCGGGGTTTGCGTCTATCGCAGTCTGGATTTGCGCATTCGCGTCGGCGTCAATTCCAAAAGGCTTCTCGCCCAGCAAGTGCTTTCCAGCCGCCAGAATGTCGGGATAGATCGCATGATGCAGGTTGTGTGGAACGGCGCAATAGATCGCCTCGACCGCCGGGTTGGCCAAAAGCGCACGGTAATCGTTCGTGACCTGCTGAACTGTTGGCACGTTGTCAGAGAACCAACTGGTAAGCGCCGGGTTCAGGTCGCAGACCGCCACGATTTCGGGGCGCGCGTTGGTGTCTTCCAGATGCAACCAGCGCGCCGCGGAGGAAGCGAATTCGCGCCCCATCAATCCGCAACCAATCACCCCAAACTTGACGAGCCGGGTCATGAGATCATGGCCAAAGCATCCGGCACGCTCTCGCCATCATGGACCACTGCCATGAGTGCTTTGGTCATGCCGGCGGGGTCAGAATGGTGGATCACGTTGCGCCCGTAGACGATCCCCCTCGCCCCTTGCGCCATGAGCTTAGCGGTACGTTGCAGGATTTCTTCATCCGCAACTTTGCCGCCGCCGCGTACCAGAACCGGAATGTCTTGGGCGATTTCTATTACGCGGTGATAGTCATCCACATTGTCGCACGGATCGGCCTTGATGATGTCCGCGCCCAGCTCGACCGCCTGCCGCACGAGAGCGAGGATCTTGTCGAGATCACCATCGACCATATAACCGCCCGCTTTCGCGTTGTCTTGCATGACCAGCGGTTCGACCATCAACGGCATACCGTTCATGTCACAGGCCCTTTTGAGGGTATTGATGTTACGGATGCAGGCCTCGTGCACCTCCGGTTGATCAGGCAACATCAGCAGATTGACCACCACACAGGCGGCGTCGAGCACTACGCCCTGCTCCGCCGCGTCCTCTATCATTACGGAGAACAGGCTGCGCGCGAGGGGATTTCCGTAGATATTGGCAATGTCCGTCCGCAGCACCAAGGCCGGGCGGGTTCTGCCCGGAATGGATTGCAGCATAGGGGCCGTGCCGGGGGTCAGTTGAATGGCGTCAGGTGCGGCATCTGCGACGATGGTGATGGCCTTTTGCATGTTTTCGATACCGCCCAGAAATCCGGGCTCGTTAAACATGCCATGGTCAATCGCCACGTCAAAACAATGCCCTGACGTTCCAAAGAGCCGGTTCATGCGCGCAAGTTTCATATGATCACCCCCCACTTTGTGACCGAAGTAAAGCACAGGACTGGCGATCCCAAAACCCCAATCGGGTTGCACTTTGGGCAAGATGCCCTGACGATCAAGCCTCACAGTCAAGGAGCGGCGCGCGCATGGGACATGTCGATTCACATCATCACTTCTGGAATCCTGCGCGCGGAGATTATGGTTGGATGCCTGATGATGATCCAGTTCTGTCGCATGTCTATGGCCCCTCGGATCTGTCATCCGCTCTGGCGGATACTAGTGTCACCCAAACCGTCTTGGTGCAGGCAGCACCTACGGTGCATGAAACAGAATATCTTTTGGGCATAGCAGATGCCTGCCCGTCGGTTGCAAAAGTTGTTGGCTGGGTCGATTTTGAGGATGAAAGCGCGCGCAAGACGCTGGAGCGACTGGCCCAGCACCCGAAATTTGTCGGGGTCCGTCCGATGATACAGGATTTGCCGGATGATAACTGGATGTTGCGGGCAGATATTGAGTGGGCATACGCCGCCCTTATCGATCTGGACCTGACATTTGATTGCCTCGGTTTCCCGCGTCATCTTGCCAATTTCCACACGCTTCTGACGCGTTACCCGAACCTTCATGCCGTGATCGATCACTGCATGAAACCGCAAATCAGGGATGGGTCAGAAGCGCATTTTCAGGTCTGGTCAGATGGAATTGCCCGCTTGGTTGAAGACACAAACGCCTTCTGCAAATTGTCCGGCATCGTGACGGAGGCTGATACAGATTGGTCGTTAGCAACCCTGAAGCCCTATAGCGACCACGTCATCAAGATGTTTGGTGCAGAGCGTGTGATGTGGGGCAGTGATTGGCCAGTGTCCCGTCTGCGCCTCGAATATCGGGACTGGTATGAGATGGGTTTGGAGCTCACCGCCGATTTGTCCGAAGGCGACCAAACAGAGATTTTCGAGCTATCTGCGCGCCGGTTCTATCGGTTCTAGGCGTTAAGTAGCTTCGGGAACCACAACCGCACGCACCTCGCCATTCAAGGGGCGCGCGGCTATCGCAGCAGCGGCTTCATCCAGAGGCAGCGTGCGACTGATCAGCGGGTCCACGGAAATGGTCCCGTCTGAGACCATCTGCGCTGCACGCGCATGGGTGAAGGGGTTGAGAAAGCTGAAATGCACCTGAATTTCACGAAAAAGCAGATCGAAAGGCTCAAAGGGCACCTCCTCGCCCTGCGGCAACACGCCGAGGATCACGACGCGTCCGCCGGTGCGTGTAAGCTTTGGGGCCAATGCGACAGTCGCCACGACGCCTGCGCATTCGACCACCAGATCAGCGCCTTCCGGCCAGATATCGCGGCAAGCCTCTGCATCACCAACTGCATGGGCGCCGCCAAGGCCCAAGCCAAGCGCCTGCTTTTCCGCGCTGCGCGTGAGCAGCATGACCTCTGCGCCTGACAGTTTGGCCAGTTGCAGCGCCATAAGGCCGATCACGCCACCACCGATAATCAAGACTTTTTCGCCGGACTGCACAGCGCCCAAATCCATCCCGTGAATGGTGCAGGCCAATGGCTCACAGAAGGCCCCGTGCAGCGGATCAAGATCGTTAGGCAGCGCAACCGCCTTTGACGCAGGGAACGCACAGTATTCAGCGAAACCGCCGTCACGGTGAATGCCTGTGGCGACGTTATGCGCGCATAGGTTGACGCGCCCGCGCAAACACTGCTCGCAACCGCCGCACCATGTATTCGGATCACATGTGACCCGCGTGCCTTCCGCCATGCCGGTGCTGCCGCTATCGACCACGATCCCGGAAAACTCATGCCCCAAGATCTTGCCGGGAACAGAAGGGAATTCGCCTTTGAAAAGGTGCCTGTCGGTGCCGCAAATGCCAGCAGCTTCTACTTTGATCAGGATCTCACCAGAAGCTGGTTGCGGTATGGGGACGTCAACAGTGCGGATATCACCCGTTTTGAGCAATTGAGTTGCACGCATCATGACTGTCGTATCCGTTCAATCGCGCTGATGGCTTCTTGCGCTTCCGAGGTCGTGAGAAGCCCGACCGTCATATCTATGCGCCAGCTTGCGCCACCTTCCACTGTCTCGACACGCCCTTTGGCCTTTTCGGCGGTGTAGCCTTCGACGCCCGAGGTGGAGGGGAAGGCAATGCCCAAGCCGTCCTGATCCGGCGTCCGGCAAATCCAGCGCGTGCAGAGAGGGGCCTGTTCGGGGCGGCAGCGCACATAATCTGCGGTCCCGTCCGGGTGTTTTTGAAGTGCATGTACAAAGCCATCCGCGTCAGCGTTCATGTCAATCTCGAACACAACCTCAGGGTCAAAGCCGAGCCCCGGCGTCAGCACGTGATGCGCAGTTGGGTCTGTTGCGAGCGCTTCCAGAAACTCAGCGTATCCCGGTTTGGGCGTTACATGTGATGGAATAGAGCGGCGCACACGAACGGACGCGCTGTCATAAGGGGCGGAGTAATGCAGTTCCCCGTGGTCGACGGGTCTGAAATTTGCATGCCCCAAATACATCAGATCCATCGGCGTGTGCTTGAGGTTTTCTACAGATACCGAGACGTCGATCAACGCCGCGCCAGCGGTCAGAGAGGTTTCAACCGTCGCACGGTAGTTGGTCGTGAAGGCCACGATATGTTGGTAGCTTCCCGCAACTTTGACGCTGTGTGATGCGGTGTCGATCTCAAGCCAGGCGGATTGGAACGGTGCGTTGGGCAGCTCGCCGTGCAGGACATGGGTGTCATCGGGGCCGGGCGCGCCCAAGCCGGTGATGCCGCAATGGATCAAAAACCCGCCATAGGTTTCCAGATAGGCTTGGGTGGGTCGTGGCTCATCAAACATGGAGCGCATGGTGAGGTCGCGCCCATCGAAGCCTGCGCGCCAGATCTGCTGGCCTTGGAAAGGCAGCATGATAATTTCGCCGCGCGCGTTTTTGACCCTAAGTGCAGCGACGCCGCTGTCGTAGCGGAAGGTGGAGATGGCAAATTCATCGAGCTGACAAAGCGGCCTTTCTTTGTCGCCAAACATAGCATCATAGAGCTCAATCCGCATGAAAGATTACCTGATCCGCTGGCCGTTACTTTCGTCAAAAATAAACAGGCAATCGCGTGGCAGGATGACGCCGACATCATCGCCTTGCTCGCCCGTGAAGTCCTTTGGCGCTTTGACCGCGATCTGGTCATCCCCCCAATCCACCGTGACGAGCGCGTGATCGCCGATTAGCTCGTTGGTGAAAATTTTGCCTGAGAGCGTGCCCTCACCCGGGGGGGAAATTGCGCAATCCTCGGGCCTTATCCCCATCACCGCCCTGTCCGCTTTCCCCGATACGTCAGTTTCAACGGGAACGCCATTTGTCACGAACTGGCTGCCATCAAGGCTGCCATGCACCACATTCATCGGCGGCGAACCGATGAACTGCGCCACGAACAGATTCGCCGGATCGTTGTAGATTTCCGCGGGCGTTGCCAGCTGCTGCAGCACGCCCTTTTCAAGGATCGCAACACGGTGCGCGAGGGTCATCGCCTCGATCTGGTCATGCGTGACGTAGATCGTGGTGATCCCCATGGATTTCTGCATGTGTTTCAATTGCGCGCGCATGTGACCGCGCAGTTTGGCGTCGAGGTTGGACAGCGGCTCGTCCATCAGAAAGACCGAAGGCCTTCGGATGATCGCGCGCGCGAGTGCCACCCGCTGCCGTTGACCGCCTGACAATTCACGCGGGAAACGGTCGAGCAGATCTTCGATCTGCACCTGTTTGGCGGCATCAAGTGTGGCCGCCTCCATGTCGGCCTTGTCCATGCCGCGGACTTTGAGTGGGAAGCTGATGTTTTCAGCCACTGTCTTATGCGGGTAAAGGGCGTAGGACTGAAACACCATCGAGATATCACGATATTTTGGCAGGATATCAGTCACGTTCTCATCGTCGATGTAGACCTGCCCCCCCGAAGGCGTTTCAAGCCCCGACAGGATGCGTAGCGCGGTCGTTTTGCCAGAGCCCGACGCACCAAGCAGAACGACAAATTCGCCGGGCTGCACATCAAGATCGAAATCGCGCAGCACTTTCACATCGCCAAAGCTCTTCTCGATGTTTTCAAACCTGACAGAAGCCGGGCCGCCGAAGTCCTTCATAGTCTAACCTTTCACCGCACCCAGCAGGACGCCCTTCGAGATAAATCGCGTGAGCAGAACCGACATGATGATAACCGGGATAATCATCACCACGATCAGGGCGCACATTTCCCACCAGAAAATGCCCTTCTCACCAGTGTTTTTTGCAGCGACCATGATCGGCATGGTTTGCACTTTGACGGTCGCCAGAAACACCGCGAAGAGATACTCGTTCCAACTGAGCACGAGGATCAGCAAGGTGGTGGCGGCCAGCCCGGGTCGGGTCAGCGGCATCACGATTTCCCAGAAAATTCGGGGGCGGGTCGCGCCATCCAATTGCGCAGATTCCTCCAATTCAATGGGGAGCCCGGCGAAAAAGTCATGCATCAGCCAGACAACGATCGGCATGTTCGCGACAGCATAGAGCAGAACAAGCGCCAGATGCGTGTCCAAAAGACCGACCGTCTGGAACATGACATAGATCGGGATCACCACGACAATGGGAGGTAGAATGCGCTGAGAAATGATCCAGAACAGGATGTCACCGTTCTTGAGTGATGTTTTGAAATACCCCCTGAGGGCGCGCAGAAGGAAGAAGAAGAAGGCCAGCGCCACTGTGGTTGAGGCCCACCAAGGCGCGCCTGCATAGATGGTGGCGAAAATGACGCCGACCAGCAAAAGCACGAAGATCAGAATGTTGCCAAACCGTGGCGCATATTGGATGCGGGCCAAGGCATAGGCGGCCATTGACCCGACCACGACGCACAGGCCCGTCGAGAATATGCTGATCACCAATGAGTTGGTGAAGGCGAGGTAAATCTTGCAGATTTGCGGCTCCATCGGGTCAAGCGCCACGAAAGGAGAAAGCACAAAAACGATGGAGTTATATCCTAAGAGCCCAAACTGCCGGGCGATGGCGCCAAACGTGCAATGCGGATCCTCGGTGAACTGAATGCGCCAGGCATCAAGGGTGGGCTGAAAATCCACGAATGGCAGATAGTAGGGTCCCTGATTAACGGCTGCAGCGTCTTTGAACGAGGTGATGATGACCCAGTAGATCGGGAATAGCACGAATAGCGACCACATCAGCAGCAACGTATATGCGATGATTTTAGAGGCCGGCGACATTTTGCCCACTGCAGGTGCCTCAAACAGACGTTGCATCAGTGTGCGGTTGGACAGCTTGTAGCGATAGGATGAGGCGTCACTCATGCGCGGGCCTTTCTGATCTGTCCAAGGACGACATAGTTGAAGAATGAGGCGCAGACGACGACCGTGAGGATAAGCAGCAGATAGGCAATCGCTGCCGAGGATCCGAGGTCATTTGCGCGCCAGATATACATTGAATGCAGCGTCATCGACTCAGTGGCCGAACCGGGACCGCCGCCAGTCATGATGTTGGGCAGGTCAACGATCTTGAAAGCTTCGATCATCCGGATAAGCAACACAGTGACAGCAACCGGGAGGATTTGCGGCCACGTGATTTCACTGAAGATCTGGAAACTTGAGGCCCCGTCGACCTGAGCTGCTTCCACGTGGTCACGTGGGATATTCTCGAATGCGGCAAGCATGCAAATGAAGATGAACGGTATCCACTGCCAGCTGTCGCTGACCATCATCATGAAACGCGCGGACCAGGCATCCGCCGACCAGATCCAGTTTTGCAATCCAAGCAACCCGAGAACAGGCTCCATCGGGCCTTTGGTGACGTCAGCCACCATGCGCATCGCGTAGCCCACGCCCAGCGGCGTGATCATCAATGGAATGAAGAAGATCACGCGGAAGAAGTTCTTGCCTGAGATCGGCTGTGAGCAAAGGAACGCAAGTGCCGTGCCTATCACGAACTGAAACGCACAACCGACGATCACGTAAAACAATGTCGTATAGAGCGTGCCAATGGAGTTGCCCGACAGCAGCGACGCACAAAGGATCCAGGACAGAAAAATCGCCATAGCTGCCGAAATCGTGCGCCCGATCATCCCGACCCAGGTCGTGATTTTGCGCGACCGCCATAGCCAGACCAGCACGGCCACAAGAATAGCGGCAAAGACAGCGTAGCCAAAAAGGCTGACCGGGTCGGTCCGGCCAAGGAAATGGACCTCGCTGCTTCCGAAGAACTGTTTGGAAAAATTGCGGAAACCGACAAAGCGGAATTTCAGCCCGTCTGGCGTAAACCGCACGCGGCTGACCGCGAAAAAGATAGAATAGATCGTTGGGAAAATTGCGAAAATCAGGATCAGGGTCACGCAAGGTGCAATGAAGAAGGTGCCGGAATGCCGGTCTACCCACTCCGCGAAGCGCTCGCGCCGGGTGGTACCAGCCGGGAATAGCCCCGGCTGGCCCATGTCATCAAGACTTGCCATCAGATGACTGGATCAGTTGCCAAGCGCGAGGGCCTGAGCCGCGACTTGCTCATCGCGACCGAAGTCCTCGGTGATTTCTTCCCAGCCTTCTTCGATGTTCTCAAGCGCTTCATCAACAGTGATTTCACCGGCAAGGTAGCGGGCAAGCTGTGTATCCAGCACGACAGCGGTGTATTGCTGAGCGCCCGGAATCTTCATGTCGGAGGACATGTTGGGGTTGTTCAGCGCACCGTTGATGGCACCCAGATAGTTTTCGGCGAGCGCCTCTGGCATACCCGCTTTTACCCATGGTGCGGTGTCGGCCAGTTGCGAGATGCGGTAAGGGTTGTACCCTGTTGCACCAATCGTCACGTCGATGCCCGACTGCGCTGGTTCGTTCATATAGGACAGGAACGCATAGGCGGCAGCTTTTGTGTCGTCATCCGCGTTCTTGTTGATCGCACCAGCCCAGCCACCGAAGGCTGCGAAGGGTGAATAGTTAACGCCGTCAACTGCAAAGGGGGCTGAGTCTGCCGACACGGGAACCAGTTCACCGGTTTCGCGGTCTAGCACTTCTGTCGACCCAATGGCCGAGATGGCATACATCTTGCCCTTGATGGCTGTTGCGTCCTCATCAAGCTGCAGCGTGCCCGGGTCGCCCCATTCCACGATCAACCCGCAACGGCCTGCTTTGAACAGCGCGCGCGTATCGCCAATGTCGAGGTTCAATTCCTCTGCCGGGCCGTATTTGCCAGTTTCCTTGTAAAGCTCAAACGCTTTGCGCCAGCCCGCATTGTTGACGATGGGCTTCATCGTAGCGTTGTCAAAATGGAAACCTTGCGCCGTGCCTTGGGTCTGAACGATCGGGGCCGCAAAGGTCTGGATCGCGAAATAGGACTGCGCGTTGCGCTTCTTGAAAATGCACGATCCGTAATCCGCTTCGCCATCACCATTCATGTCCTTGCCATGAATTTTCGAGGCCACGTCAAGATATTCTTCCCATGTTTTTGGCGGCTCCAGGCCAGCCTCAGACAGGACATCTGTGCGGTAATAGACCATCTGGAAGTCACCATCGACCATCAGCAGCTTGGTCTTGCCGCCGACCTTTTGGCCAAACTCGCGGAAATACGGCGCGATATCATCCAGGTCGATTTTGTCATCAGCTGCGACATAGGGATCAAGGTCTTCGAGCAGCCCTGCTGCGTCCAACTCCACGCCCCAGCCAGCGGCGAAAACACCGACGTCAATCGAGTTGGTGCCAGTTGCCCAGTCGTTTTGGATTTTTGGGAAAATTTCAGCGAATGGAACTTCGGTGACGACAATCTTGGCACCCGTCAGAGCTTCGAAGTCTTTGCCGCGTTCAGCCAACGGACCCGCGATCACGTAGCCAGGACGGGTCAGGATGTCGACTGTGACCCCGTCAAACTGCTGTGCGAGTGCCGGTGCAGAGATTGCGCACAACGCGGTAGCGCTAACAGACAGCGCCTTTAGATGCTTACCTAACATCAATAAATTCCTCCCAGAACAAATATTAATTTACGGGCAGTTTGCCCCCCAAGTTCTGGTAGCCTATGCCGCAGAAATCGATCTGGCTAGAAAAATCCCTGTACTCTCAATATGTCCCAAGATGTCGCGCTCAACCTTGACTGGCTATTTTCAGCTCAAATGGCGTGCAAGGGATCCTCAATGGGCGGCCCGATCTGAAGGTCTGAGAACCGAACCACGAGGCCTGTGCGCGTCGGAGAACATGCCATAGGTCCGACATGTACCGACGCGTCTGCCGGAAAGTCGGCCAACCGCATCAACTGCCAGCAACCGTTGGCTCCGAGACAATGGGCAATCACCGCACTGCCCACGCGCGTCAGCCGGATTTGCTGTGCGCCCTTTAGCTGAGGCACGCCCACCACCGACCAGTCTGAGCGCCCTGCCCGCGTCACAACTGTTGAGAAATTCGTAACCTGATCGGAATATTCAACCCCGGTCTTGAGCCAGTAATGCGCGTCCGCTCGCATCATCAGGCCAGCCTGATCGTAAAGCACCTGATACTCAGCCTCAAATTCCAGAACCGCTGTAAAGTCCCCCTTGACTTGCAGCCCGAGAAAGTGGCCGTTATCGCGTCGAAACCCGTAGTGCGTGTCTTGCCAGAAATCGGTGTCTTTCGATGTATTTAGC
This sequence comes from Pseudomonadota bacterium, assembly GCA_039195745.1. Taxonomy (GTDB): domain Bacteria; phylum Pseudomonadota; class Alphaproteobacteria; order Rhodobacterales; family Rhodobacteraceae; genus Litoreibacter. Next base: position 14,913 of record JBCCVD010000019.1, read on the forward strand.
ACCAGAACGCCTTCTTTCATCTGCCAACTCTCTGGTTCGTTGTGCCACACCGCATCGCTCAAACATTGCTCGATATTCGCCATATCTGGTCTCCGTTAAGATCATCGACAATTTGCTGCTTTTCGGTAGAGTTTACTTACCAAGGCGAGTGGACGGAATGCTATGAAAACTGGATTGAAAGGGCGGCCCATCCTCGTGACCGGGGCGACAGGTGGGATTGGATCAGCAACGGTCAGGCTGCTGGTTGATGAGGGTGCGAGGGTCCTCGCATCGGGAAGAGATGAAGAAAAACTATCAGGTCTCTCGCAAGAGTTAGGCTGCGAAACGCTGCCATTCGACCTGACCTCGGAGGAAGATGTTGATGCCGCTTTGTCCGGCCGAGAGCTTTACGGCGTGGTCAATTGCGGTGGGTGGGGCGGCGAGATCGCGACACCCATGGACACCGACACGGCGGTTTTCGACAAGGTCATTGATATCAACGCCAAAGGCACGCTTTTGGTCACGAAATATGCCGCAAAAGGCATGATCAAAGCCGGGAATGGCGGTGCAATTGTCAACGTGTCCAGCCAGGCTTCATTGGTGGGATTGGCGGGGCATATCTCTTATGCATCATCCAAGGGCGCAGTGGATGCGATGACCCGCGTCTCTGCATTGGAGCTCGGCAAACACAAGATCCGTGTCAATGCAGTCAACCCGACAGTCGTCATGACGCCGATGTCGGAATGGTATTGGGGGCGAGATGAGATCGGAGGACCGCTGCTTGACGCGATGCCGTTGCATCGTTGGGCGACGGAGGATGACTGCGCCGCGCCGATTGTGTTCCTGTTGTCAGACGCTGCGGCGATGATTTCGGGTGTGTGCTTGCCGATTGATGGCGGGTTTACGGCCGTTTGACCGGAACCAAAGCATCCTCGCGGAGGAGCCCTTTGGATTTCAGTGTCGACCAGAATTCGGCCGGTATGTCCGCCTGAAACCACTCGAAAATCTGTTCAAGTTCTTTTTTATCCCGTGGGCCTGGTATGACGGAGGAGACGAGTGCATCCCCCAGCGGGAATTGCAGCGCGGCTGCGGCCAGCGGGACCTCGAATGCCTCCGCCTCATCCGCCAAGGCGCGGGCTGATCGCACCACATCTTCGGGCGCTTTCGCATAGTTCCATGTGTCGCGGCCAACAAGGATACCCGAATTGAACGGGCCACCGCATATGATCGTGGTACCGGCCTCTCTGCATGCTGGAAACAAAGCGTCCAATGCGGTTTGCTCAAGCAAAGTGTAGCGGCCCGCCAGCAAGAACACGTCCCAATCGCCAATGCCAAGCGCATCAAGGCAGACCTGATTTTCGTTCACTCCAAGCCCAATTGCCTTGATTTGACCAGAACTGCGCAGTTCATCCATCGCCCGGTAGCCACCTTCCGCCAGATCGCGGAAGTGGCGCGTGTTTTCATCACCGTGTTGAAAAGCGCCGATGTCATGGGCCAAAAGGATATCGATCCGGTCAAGGCCAAGCCGCTGAAGATTGTCTTCGAAGGCACGCATGATCCCGTCAAAACTATAGTCATAGACCACGTGAAACGGCAGCGGAGCCACCATGCCGAACTCTGCCGGATTGTCGACCCCGCCCGGTACAAGCAACCGGCCAACTTTATCAGATAGAATATAATCGGAACCGCGCAGCACATCCCCCATGACCCGCTCGGACCGACCGAACCCATACCACGGCGCAGTATCAAAATACCCAATGCCTGCAGCCTTCGCTGCGTTGATAAGTTCTGCAGCTTGGGAATACCTCAGATCAACAAAATTCCCGCCAAGGGGCGCACCACCAAGCCCAAGAACATCAACTGTCAGACCAGTTCGACCAATTTCTCTTTTGTCCAAAACGTATCCGTCCTTTTTTCTTTCTAACTCTGCCTTGGCCGCTCGTCAGGCAAGGTGCATTTGTTTGCGACCCAACTCAGTCAGATCGTCAACCGTGGCCCGCCCGTCAAAACTCACCTCGTAATCCTCAGCAGCGAAATCCGGCGCGCTGCGACCGGCGGCAAATGCCTCCGCCTGCTTGCGGGCATAGGCTTCGTTCTTGGCACAGACTGGGGACGCCCCGATGTAGATCACGTTGGCATATTGACTGCCTTTGTGCTCGTTTGCCACCGAGTGCAGCACATCAGGGTGCCACCAGACAGTATCACCCGGGCGCACTTCGGGAATACTGACCATCCCTTCGAGGATCTCGCTGTGCCATTCCTCATTCGCGCCCAGTGCACGCCCCGACCAAGCACCGCACAGATCGTCCTCCGCCACATCATTTTGCAGGGCACGTAGCAGCATGTAGCCTATCGAATTTGCAATCGGCAAAAGGCTTAACGTGCCATCGCCAGGACCTTGCGTTGTCAATGCCGTCCAGCCTTGGAATGTGCGAAACATCGAACAGACCGCAGGGGAGGAAAACTCCCGTGTTTGGGTACGAAAAGCGGCCTTCCAAGGATCGAAATTCTCAAAATCGCCCTCGTAGATCGCACGATAGATCGCCTGATATGCGGGGTCGCACCACCGCTCATAAGAACCGCTATCCATATGCGGCGACAGACCCAACGTCGTATCGCCGGGCTCGCGGCGACGGGTCCGGTCAGCGTAGGCAAAATCATTGTCAGGATCGAATTCGTGGCCCATTGGCGCGTTGACGTCGTAAAGCCTGTTCAGAAACCGCTTCGTTATAGCCATGCTTTCTGCCTGACGGGCCATCACCTGCGGGCGTGACCAGTACAGCCCGAAAATCTGCGGTTTTGCGTCTGCCAAAGTGCTGAAATACTGATCTATGCCTGCTTTCTCACTGGCCCTCGTGAAATAATCATTGCGTTCGATATAGTTGCCAAGCTCGTCGTTCCACTCCTCAACTTGTGAGCGATCAAAGACATTTCGTACAATAACACAACCGCGTCGCCGCACGAGGTTGCGCGCAGTGTCATTGACATCGCCATTGGCAATCTGATGGTAATTGATCTCAGGAATGACCGGGCGCCCGGCATCTGTATCGGTCTTTAGCGTCTCAACATCGCGAAGGATTACATCACGGCATTTGGAAAAAGACGCAGCCGTATCAGAAAAATTGCGAATTTCAGATTTGGTCGCTTTGATGAAAGGTCTTGGATCGAAATCCATAATAAGGCCTCCGTGCAAAATTGGCGTCGCACAGTGTTAGCGTGATTTGCGCAGTTTTGACACAGAGGCCTTACCTGTACTTCGTTGCAAACGGCAAACAATCGCGGCCTCTGCATATCGCCCACCGCTGCCCTGCGCGGATTTGAACAGACCGAGCGTCAAAAGGAAGGGCATTGATCCTTGCGAAGTCGAAAACCAAGCAAGCAACTCAAAAAATTCTTGGCCAGACGGTTTTTGGCACAATTTCGCCAGCGGCGAAGACGTGGAACTGGCGGTGTTTTGCCCTCTGGACGCTTTCGCTGGTGCAGCAATTGACTCAATTCAGAAAGTCATTCGACCTCTTAGGAGATTTTTTGAAATTTTTGGTTCGGTGATCGGATGCCTGCTGACTCTGTCAAAAATTGGTTGGACTTACATGGGGTGACGAGCGAAGAGCTCCGACTGTTCCTTCACCGCGTGCCGTCACAAATGCCAGCAAAACCAGTCTTGGAACAGGTCGATCATTCGCCGCAACAGATCTGGGACAGCACTGTCTCTATTTTATGCCGACGTTTTCCTGACGTCGCATCACAGATCAACGATGTCAGCCAAGCTGTCGATTGTAAGTTCTTCACCGACACACAACGTCCTTTCACAGTGCACCCAAATGACGGAGCGGCCACACAGGTCCATCTGAATTACCGGTTCGACACCAACAGCGTTCTGGCGGTCGCGCATGAATGCGGTCACGCCGTGCAGGCTGGTCTCGTGACACGCATCCGTCCCCCCATCTACCGAGAGATCTCAGCAATGCTGAGCGAGCGGGCATTCACCGAAAGCATGCTGATAACGAATCCTGACTTGGGCGAAGCCGTCCTACAGCAGCGTTTCGCTCAAAAAGCACAACATATGGGCGAAGACAGATCCGCCCTCTTGCAGGCTCTCGAATGCCCCAAAGACAGCCCGTACCGATACAGATACAACTATCCGATTGCGTCTGCGATCAGCGCCTATCTGGACGCCGACAAGATGTGGCCAGCTTTTGTTGGTGACGTCTCTTTGTCAAAGCTGTTGCAGTTCTGCGTTGAGACAGAATTCAATGCCGAACGAAGCTGGGCCGCTGTTGTATCAGCTGCGAAAGAGGCGTTTCCGTTTGCCCATCGCGACATTGATGAGGCTGCTTCGCAAATGGTCGCGCATCTGAGCCCTGACAGGCCACAAAACGCAGGGGTTGCGGCGGGAGCCTTTGGAATGCCGCCGGTGATCAGATGCCGCGTAAGTGCTCAGCCAGAAGATATGCTGAACCTGGCAGGCACTTTCTGCGAAGCCCTTTCCCTACAATTGTCGTCCCGGGCCGCACCGGATGGCGAGGGCCGTGTCACCACACGCAGCATCGGGCGACAGGCCTTAGCAAGCTCGCTGGGACACGCTACTGCCATCGATGAAGATACCCTGCCCGTGCCTGTCACGCAGCTTGACCGCAAGATCTTGTGGGATTTGATAATTGGCGACGCGCCGGTGTCATTGCTCACCCACCCCGCCACTATTCTGCAGATCAAGTGCGGGGCGAAAGACACGTCTCCTTTGGCAGCCAAGGATCTTCTCCTCCCACAAATGACGCGGGGCATTGTGGGGCTTGCACGTCCCGACCTGACCGCACAGCAGGTGATGGACCATCTTTTGGATCGTCCCGATCTGAGGCTATGGAGCTCCGTCGCACCCAACGCAATGGCGCTCGTCGGCATTGCCATCGCAATGATGGCGCAGGCCCCTTATCACGGGCAATTCAAACTCGGGCGCTACCTGTCACGCGAAATCCTGCCGGCGATAGAGCGCGGTCAATGCGCAGGATATGTCAATGGTGACGGTCAGCCAATTGGATTCGTATCGTGGGCGTTTCTGGATGATCGAACCTTGGATCAGATCCATGCAACGGGACGCAGTTTGCGTGCTGATGAATGGAGCTGCGGCCAACGGTTGTTTTTCAACGACTGGATCTCGGACAGAAGCGCCTTTCGACCGATCATGTCCGAGATGACGCAGACCCGGTTTGCAGATCACATCGCAACCAGTCTGCGCCGGAACATGGATGGCAGCGTCCGACGGATCAACCGATGGGTAGGCAAATCAGCGCGGCTGACATCACACCGAAATTCCGGGGACCCTTCCCCGGTTCTTCCGGAGACGGCGACATGCCCCCGGAAGTCTCAACCCCGAGAAGACGTACATGCGATTCTCTGAAGTATGCCGCCCTGTTTGGGTGGCTGCGTGAAAAGGACAAGACATGAATTACGATTCTGATTTCTGGGCTGACGTTATCCCTCAGGAACTTCTGGATGCGATGGAGGGCGATCTTGACGCGCCGATCTCGTTCGGCGGTGGCAACGATGGTGGCAGCGAGGGCGACGGCGGCAGCGAAGGAAATGAAGGAAACGAAGGGAATGAGAACAACGAGGGCGATGAAGGCGACGAAAGTGGCTGGAATTGGGGCGATGAAAGCAATGAAGGCGACGAAGACAACGAAGGCAACGAACCCGGAAACCAATACGACTGGGCCTGATGTCTAAGCGCTGACTTCGCCTGCAAAAGGCGCTCTGCCCGGAGACATTCGGGCAGAGACCTCGACACGCATGACAACCATTTCTAAGTGGAAGACGCATGAAATTTATACTCGCCGTGATGCTGTCATTGGCATCCCTACCTGCCGTTGCTCAGTCGATCTTCAACCAAGGTCCGTTGGCCGATATCGCGGATGTGGTTGCCTCCGAACCCGAGGCGCACCTGCAAGAAAAATTGCAGGCCATAGCCACCGAAACCGGTCATAGCCTTTCCATTCTCTACGTGTCGGACTGGCAGTCTCATTTCGAAGGAGAGGATTTTGATGCTGCTGTGGAAACCATCATGGATACGTGGTCCACATCATTGGACCCAGAGCAAAAAGGGTTGCTGATCGCCTTCGATCTTGATGGGCAACTCGCGCGTATTCGTGCCACAGGCAATTTGTCCGGTCCGCTTTTGGGACAGTTGCGCGGTGAATTGCGCAGCGCGATGGCGGATCATTTGGGGCAGGATGACTTCACTGCGGCCGCGGATGCGGGGGCGGATGCTTTCGCTGCCACTGTCATGGCCGCCTCAAACGCAGACCCCGCCTCCAGCAGGGTCACACCATTTGCGGCGCGCGTCCTTGACCATGTGCTGATGCATGAAGCTGCACATGCCCTAATCCGCGAACTAGAGCTGCCGGTCCTGGGCAATGAAGAGGTGATGGCCGATGCTTTCGCGACGCTGTGGTTTGCCACTCGCGAACGCGATGTTGCGCAAGAGGTCGTCCTGGCGCGGGTTCAATCCTGGATGCTGGAGGATGCTCAGACAGACCCCTCTCGCTATGACTTCAAGAGCGAACATCCTCTCGACGTGCGTCGGGCTTATCAGGCCGCGTGCCTGCTCTATGGGGCCGACCCGCAAGAGTGGGAAGGCGCTGTGGCCTTTCTTGAATTCACAGAACGCGATCTGGCCGATTGTTCAGACACGGCGCCTGATCAAATCGCTGGTTGGGTACGTATTCTCGAGCCTCACTTGATGGCGGCCAGACGTTTGTCCCGCCAAGTCGAGGTGATCTACGGCGAAGGTGTCTTGAAAGACGACATGATCCATTCCGGCGTGGTCGAACAATTCGCTGATCGCCTCAGGGCATTTGATTGGCCGCGCCAGATCACGGTCCATTTCGATGCCTGCGACCAAGGCGCGAGCTGGAATCGCAAAACCCGTACCATCCTGCTGTGCGAAGACCTTGTGTTTCGGATCATCAGCCAAGGACAGAAATCCAACTGACTGGCCCACTTAACATTCAATCTAGACATTGGAAAAAACATGACAATCAATCAATCTGCCCTCAATCCAAACACGAAAGGCGTCTCTTCTGCTCCCGTTATCGTAAAGGAAAACCGATACTTCCCGACCCAGGTTTTCTCTCACGAGTTACCAAATGACATGGCGAAAGGCCTCAACACACGGTTGCTTACATCCATCCGTGCGGAGCGAAATAGCGACCGAAAAGGCATACAGCGGTCGAATTTCCGCGCGCTTGGTGGATGGCATAGCCACAACAAGCTACATGAAGATCCTCGCTATGAAGAGGTGGTCTCTTTAGTGGACGCCTGTTCCGATGAGATCATTAACTTGAACGGATACCACCCCGGCTACCGCTTCAAAATCGGTACGATGTGGTCGATCATCAACCCGCCCGGCAGCTCCAATCGCAGTCATATCCATCCCTCATCAAACTGGTCTGGAGTGTATTATGTACAGTGCCCGAAAGACTCCGGCTCGATTGATTTCACGGATCCTCGGACTGAAAACCTGATCAACCCGATGCGGCACATCCCGAACCGCAAACGCCCGAATTCCTGCTGGACGAAGGTGAATTTCGAGCCGTTAGCCGGCAAGTTGCTTATCTTTCCGTCATGGCTGTATCACTCTGTCGCCCCCAACCTCTCGACGGAAAAAGGTAACGCGGGCGAGCGCGTGATCATCAGTTTCAACCTAAATCAGGTCCGGCGTCCCAAACAGCAAGACAGCGAGGGGGCCGAAGCTGACCAAGCCTAAAGGACCCCTGACAGTTTGGAGCGCGCTCTGGCACGATGCGCCAGTGTTGTTCTGGATTTTCTGCTTCAGCTTCTCGGTTGCGGTATTATCCCTGACGCTGCCCTTGTTCATGTTGCTGGTCTACGACCGGGTGTTCAGTTCCCGCTCGGTCGAAACACTTTTGGCATTGGCAGGGCTCGCCAGCGCTTGCCTGTTGGCGCTTGGCGCTTTGGACTACGCGCGCCAACGTGCACTTGCGGTCTTGGGCGCGAGACTGCAGGCGCGGCTTGAATGCAGGCTTCTCGAACAGGCGAAAGCGAGGCATGATCTGGCCAATCCAGTCGATGCGCCAACCGCCGCGCTGGATAACCTGCGCGGGTTCATCCATTCCAGCGCCTGTCTGCATGTGATCGATGTCCTATGGTTGCCCCTTTATGCCGGTGTGATTTTTCTTTTAAGCCCGGTACTGGGCGCGGTGGCCTTTCTCGGTCTGGCTGTCTTGGTTACCCTTTTCTTTCTGGGCAAAATCATCGCGCGCAATGCGGTGGCAGATGCAAATAATGCGTCAGAGGCGTTGGCAACGCTTACCGGTCGGTTCCGCCGCACCCGCCAGCGTCTGGCCGGGGCATTGTTGATTCCGGATTTTGACAAACGCTGGCTGGCTGCGCGACAGGCATCACGGTTCGGAGCCGTCTCCGCCAAGAACCGCGCAGCGAGCTTCTCCATGGCCATGTCTACGGTACGCCGTTTGCTATCGGTCGCCGTTCTGACCGTAGGCGCTGCACTGGTCTTGAGAGGTGACATAACGGTCGGCGGCATGATCGCCGCAGTGGTTCTGGTTAATCGGGGGGTTTTTCCCGCAATTGACTTCTTTCGCACCATCCCGGCCTTGTCACTTGCGTGTCGGGACTGGAAGACTCTGTCGAACGCGCTGTCCATGCCGCTCGCAGCCACATCATCGCCGAACCCGATCAAGGCTGCGCCGCTGCTTTGTCTACAGGGGGTTTCCGTCCGAGGGGATTTGACACCGCGCCCCGTCTTACAAGATATCACCCTGCGCATTGAGCCGGGCAGCCTGATCTCTATTGAGGGTGATCCTGGAAGCGGCAAAACCCTCTTGAGCGAAACACTTGCTCTTGCACGCAGACCGCCAGAGGGCGACGTGCTGGTTCAAGGTGTCAATGACAAAGCCCTTCAGCCCGACAAGCGTGGGCAAGTTATTGGATTTGTCCCCGAAACTCCCGTCTTCTTGCCGGGCCCGCTATTTGAAGCGATCCTTGGCCCCGCACCCCGCCGTGACGAAGCGGTGCTTGGTTCAGTGGCCCGTGCCGCTGGGCTGCATGAACGCATCATGGCCCTGCCACGGGGATACGATACCAAGATCACCGAGGACGGATTGCCACTGTCGCGCGGAGATCGGGAGCGCCTGGCGCTCGCGCGGGCCTTGGTTGCGCGCCCCCGCATTCTGATTGTGGACAGTCCCAGTGCTGCATTGATTGCGGATTTCGCCGCGCATCCCGGTGGCCCTTTGCAGCAGTTTCTCGCGGCGGGAAATGCGATGGTCTTGACGACCCGTTGTTCCGTGCCGCTTTCGTTGCCGCAACTCTGCTACCGGCTCTCGGATGGTCAGCTCAGCGAGCTGCCCGGAAGGGCCCGCGACGCGCTGGTATTAAGGTCGGAGGCCTCGGCATGACTGAGCTATCGCCTGACCCATCCGGTTTGACGGCGAAAGGGCCGGTGCGCATTGGTATCGCAACGATAGTGTTACTGGGCCTTTCAGTTGCGGGCTGGAGCCTCGGAACTGAAATCTCCGGCGCCATCATTGGCAAAGGACGCATTGAATTGAAAACGACCAGCCATGTCGTCAGTCATGAACATGGCGGCACCGTGATTTCCTCTGTCGCGCGCAAGGGCATGCGAGTGTCCCGTGGTGATATTCTCGCGCAGTTAAACCCGGTCGCTTTGGACGCACAGATTGCAGCCGCGAAACAGACTTTGATTGAAGGATACGCGCGGGCGAGCCGCCTCGCTGCGGTCATGGCCGATCAGCCTGTCCTGAAGCCGCTAACAGATCCGGATCGTCTGCCGGGTCTTGCGCCGATGCTGGCGCAGGAGGCCGATATCTTGAAGCAGGTTCGCGCAGATATGGACCGTATTGTCCGGCTTGAAACGGCGCGGCTGCAACAGACGGAAGCACAAATTGCCGGATTTGATGCAGAACTGATGGCGCTTGGCCGAGAGGGCGCACTTCTGCGCGCAGACCTTCAGAAGAAACGCGAACTTGCCGCGCGCGGTGTCATCACCAAGGCCTCCTTTCTTGATCTTGAGCGCGAGAACCACAGGCTTGACGGGGAAACTGCGCGGTTGACTGCCTCACGCGATGAATTGCGGGCACGCGCCATCGAGTTACGTCTCCAGATCGAGAGTATTGCCCCGAACGAACGACGTGCCGCACGCGAAACCCTCGAAACGCTGCGCCAGACACTGACGGAGAACGAGGCACGACTGGCCACGCTTCGGGTACAGCGCGACGCATCAGATGTCGTCGCGCCAATTTCTGGTACCATTCTGGATGTTTCTGTGACCGGCCCGGGATATGTCGTCAGCGCTGGTGGTCCAGTGGCCACGATCGTTCCCGATACTGCCGCAATGCGCGCCGTGATCAAGATCGGTACTGAGGATGTCGATCAGGTCTACCCGTCGCAGCCAACCAACCTTCAGTTCCAATCCTTCAACGCGCGCGCTCTGCCGCTGGTCCAAGCCGAGGTCGAGACGATCTCCGCAGATGCCGTATATGACGAAGTTCTTCGGCGCTGGTTCTACGATGTTTTTGTTGTCTTCTCGCAAAGCGATCTCGAGCCCTTGGGAGACGTACGCGTGATGAACGGCATGGAAGTGACAGCTTTCATTCAGACCACCCCGCAGCGTCCGCTTGATTATCTGGTTGCTCCGGTCGCCGCCTATTTTGAACGCGCCTTTAGAGACCGATGACGGAGGAAAGTGATGAAACATCAACCTGCCCAAACGTTCTTAAATCCAGAGCCTTTTGAGGGGCTTGGGGCTTTGGTGTCTGATTGGCACCTCATTGCTGCCGAACTTGACGCATTTCGCTTTGACGCGCTGCCGATTGATCGCAATGGGAAAACCCATGAAGAAGTCTTCGCTGAGGTTGCAGCTCATATGCAACAGGGCGGCGTGTATGGATGGTTGCAAGGTTGGGGGCCGACAGGTGCCAATCCGTATTGGACCCAGCTGGGTCTGATGGTTGAAGATCAGGCGGTTCCCTTTCTGGGCGATGCGTTTCCCCACACGCTTGCTCGGCTGCGCGCTGTGCCCCGCGTCAAAGTCGCGGCGTTTGCGCGTCTCGCACCTGCAACCTTCTTGCCAACGCATCGCCATCCCGAGCTTCGTGCCGAAGGCCTACTGCAGATGCATCTGACACTGCGCGCGGCGGAGCACGGCAATTACGCGTATCTCAATGTCGACGGAGCCTTTCGCCAACATGTGCCGGGCGAGGGATTCGTGTTTGACGGCAGCCATGACCATTTCGCAGTCAACGCATCCAAAAAGGACCGTGATATCTTGTATTTGGAATTCAAACCCTAACCCGCCTGATGCAGACACACGGGTTTGGTGTCAGTGGCGGGCTTACGGTATTAGACACGGGCTCCCCTAGGCTCAGCGCGGTTCCGTTCCTCATTGATTTTCAATTGATCTTGGGCTTTCGATAAAACGATGTTGCCTCAATTCCCAAACAGCCCATTCATAAGCACGGTCTAGAGCACGCGCGTTGCAAGTTTCGCCTGGTTACAATCGCGCAATGACGGGCCTGCGGATCGGACTGGTATTTCAACAGTGAATGCAGCTGTCCAAATCTCTGGCGGTGGTCAAACCCATCGCTATCCGTCTGCCCAAAAAAAGGCGGCACGTATGCGCCGCCTTTTTCACTAGAAGTTCAGGTATTTACCCCCCGCCCATGACCTTTGGCAGCCAGAGCACAAGCTGCGGGAAGGCCAAGATCAGCGCAAGACCGAAGAGCTGCACCAGCATGAACTGCATCATGCCGAGGTAGATGTCTTTGAGGTCCCAATTGGGCACAACCCCTTTCAGGAAGTAGGCCGACAGCGCCACCGGCGGACTGAGCCACGCCGTCTGTAGGTTCACCGCGACGAGGATACCGAACCATACCATCAGATCGTAGCGGTCGAGCCCGTGGATCTCCAACGCCTGCACCGTGGGCAGCAGGATCGGCACCACGATCAGCACGATTGGCACCCACTCCAATGGCCAGCCCAGAAGGAAGATCAGCGCCATCACCAACAGCAGCACGAGGAACGGCGCCATATCGAGACCCAGCAGGATTTCCGTCATCATGCGCGGTGTGCCAAGTGCGGAGAATTGCGCACCAAAGAAGTTGGACGCGGCCACAAGGAACATGATCAAAACAGTGATTTCCAATGCTTTGATCAGGCTGTCGAAAAAGCCCGGGAATGTGAATTTCCGGTAGGCGATAGACAGGACAATAGCACCGAATGCCCCCATAGCTGCGGCCTCCGCCGGCGTTGCGAAACCAAGGAGGATGGACCCTAACGCAAAGGAAATGAGGATCGTCGGTGGCATCAAACCTGCGAAGAACTCATCCCAAAGGGCTGAGAAATGGAAATGTTCTTCTGCGTCCTTGCGATAAATTGGTCGCGCGAGGAACGCCAACAGCAGCAGGAACAGCGTGAAGACGATGGTCCAGATCGACATGCCAGCGCTGAGTGTCGTCGCAGCCAGATAGAGGTGGAAGAGCATCGCGATGGGCAATGCGATCCGCAGCACAGCGAGTTTCCGGTAGGCTGCATAGGCCAGCGCACAGGCCGCCACTAAGGCGAACAAGCCACCGAATGGGATGACCGCTCCGAAGGCGCCGCCCATACCCATACCAAAGACGCGGCAAACGGTCAGGATGCCCAGACAGATCAGCGCAACCTCGGCTCCGTAGAAGTTGGAGGTTTTGGGCTGATCTTCTTCTGAGAGGATGGGGCCGAGGCTTGGGTTCAGCCAGCAGCGCCCGAGCGTATAAATGAGGTATAGCGAAGCCAATAGCGCACCGGGAATGAATGCGCCCCGGAACAGATCGAGTGTGGAGACTTCCAGTACCGGGCCCATAACGATCAGCATGATTGAGGGCGGGATCAGGATTCCAAGCGTACCACCCGCTGTAATCGTTCCCGCTGCCAGCTTCACGTTATAGCCAGACCGGCTCATCGTCGCGCCGGCCATGATACCGAGCAATGTGACCGAAGCGCCCACGATACCGGTCGCCGCCGCGAAGATGGTCGACACGATCAGAACTGCGATGAACAGCGCACCACGCACCCGGGCCATGATCATCTGGATTGAGGCAAACAGGCGTTCCATCAGGCCCGCACTCTCCATCACGATGCCCATCAGCACGAAGAGCGGCACCGCCATCAGCTGGTCGTTCAGCATGGTAGAGTTGGTGTTCAGCGTCATTAGCAGAGTCGTCAGCTTGAAGTTCGAGCCCCAGATGCCGAAGACGAAGGCAAGGAAAATCAGCGTGAAAGAGATCGGGAAGCCGATGAAGATCACGAAGAGCATGGCGCCCAGCATGATCAGACCGATGGTCGGTTTGTCCAGATTTGGACGCGCGCTCATCAGCTCGCTAAACCACGCGCCGCCTGGAACAGTGTCTGGCAGGAAAATCGCCAGCGTCAGCCAAACAATGAAGACGACATAGACAGGCAAGGCCCTGACGAACCACTTCTCCCGCTCTTTACCCATCTTGTGGAAGGCCCGGAAAATCTCGGGCAGGCCTTGCAAGAGCAGCAGCACACCACCGATTGGCATGGCCAGACGTGCGGGCCACAGGATCGGCTGCCACGCGGAGTCGAGCGCGAGGCGTTCGCCGGTCTCATAGGCCAGCTGCCAATATTGCGCAGAGACAATGGTGAAGAAGATCATGGACGGGATGAAGAACAGAAGATACGCAATCGCGTCGACTGTCGCTTGTGTCTTGTCGGACCAGAACCGGTAGATGAAGTCAGCGCGGATATGCACCCCGCGCATCAACCCGTAACCCGCGCCCGCCATCCATAGAACGCCGGCGATCATCCGGCTGAGGTCATAGGCCTGCAAGGTCGGGCCAAGCCCCATGGAGCGGGCAAATTCTTCATAGCCCGCGTTTTGCAAGATGATGAAGGAGTTACGGGAGAAGACTTCCCAGACCACGATGGCAATCAGTGGAACCATCATCAAAGCGATGATCTGACCTGCGCGATAATTGATCACGTCGATCACCGCCGTAATCGGACGTTGCCAGGGCGTCATATCCTCTGGCGTTTCACCGGGGGCTTCCGCACGCCGTTCGGCAATGAGCTCGTCGGCAATCTCCAGATCTTCTGGATTTGGTTCTTCTGCCATCTGGTCGTCCCTCCCCTGGCCACAGAATGCTATTCTGTGTTCTCTTCTTCGAAACACCTCCGCGAGGCATTTGGAAAAAGAGAACGAAGGGGCCCGGTCGGGCCCCTTCACTATGTCTGAATTATTTCAAGGTATCAGCGAAAGCGCGACCGAGGTTCGCGTTCGATGTTTGAGCACCGGACCAGAATGGCACGGCGATCGCAGCGAAGTCTTTTTGCGACTGCCAGACTTTTGCGAAGAACTCATTCTCATCTGCAGCAGCCTGAAGAGCTTTGTTTGCAGCGGCTGAATACTCAGTGAAGTAGTCAGCTGGAGTGTCTTCAAGGATAACACCGTGGTTTTCGGTCAGGTCTTTCAATGCCTTGCCGTTTTCATAAATACGGTAAGAAAGCGACTTGGACAGAGACGCAGTGGATGCCACTTCCAGTGCCTTCTTCTCAAGGTCGGTCAGACCATTGTAGAAGTCTTTGTTGACATACATATCCGCGTTCACAGTGACCTGGTGCAGGCCTTGCAGATAGTAGTGCTTCAGAACTTTCTGGAAGCCGAACACGCTATCAGGCTTCGGGCAGCACCACTCGGCCGCGTCGATTGTGCCTTTTTCCAGAGCTGGCAGGATGTCACCGCCGCCCATGGCAACAGCAGGAACGCCGATGTCAGCGTAAGCTGCACCCACCATGCCCGGAGGCGCACGGAAGCGCATCTGACGGAAGTCATCCATGGAAGTGATCGGCTCTGGGAACCAGCCCAAGGCTTCCGGGCCAACCGGCTGCAGCATGAAGCCTTTGACGTTCACGCCCATCTCATCCCACAATTGGTCATACAGCTCTTTGCCGCCGCCATACTGGAACCAGCTCAGGAATGCGATGTTGTCGAGACCAACACCAGCACCGGCAACAGGTGCGCCGAACAGGTTGGCTGCGACGTGCTTGCCGCCCCAGTAGTGCGTCCATGCAAAACCACCTTCGACGAGGCCTGCATCCACAGCGTCCATAATGTCGCGCGGTCCAACGACGGCACCAGCCGGCAGCACTTCGACGGTCAGTGAACCGCCTGTCAGTTCGGCCACGTCTTTGCCGAATTCGTTGAGCATAAACACTTCGTCAGCAGTGTTTGGCAGCACGGACTGGATCCGTAGAACTTTCTCCGCCATGGCGCCAGTCGCCGCCAACGCCAAGCCAACTGCGCTCACAGTCAGAGTCTTCAAGTTAAACATAAGGTCCTCCCTTAAGGTCCAAGCCTTCCTCTTAAGTTTGAGCCGGTCAATGAAGGCGTATCGCCCGGCTATTGCTTCAACTCTGACAGGTTCCCCGGCCATAAGCGAATTGAATTCTCTCCCTCAGTGTCCTTTTCCTGTCGGCCACCCCTCCATAAGGCCGAGCCAGGGGCCCACACCGGTATTCACGTCAACAATGCCGCGATAGAACATCTCGCTTGCAACATAGATCAGAACGAACAGTCCCAACCACGATATCCAAGGATATTTTGTGAGCAACTTCATAATCATCGTTGCCGCGAAGGCCATCAGCACGATGGCAAGACCAAGCCCAAAGACGAGCATCGTCGTATCCCCATCAGCAATCGCGGCCACGGCCAACACATTGTCGAGCGACATCGACACATCGGCAATCGTAATTGAGACGAGCGCTGATGCCATCGTCTTGCGCGGTGCGCCAGTATAGCCTTGCTCGGGGTCTTCGGCTATTTCCAACGCTTCTTCCGCAGCGTGATCTGTCCCTGCGCGAATCTCGACAAACAGGCGCCAGCACACATAAAACAACAGGATCGAGCCGATAAACAGAATGCCCTTGATGCCCAGAAGGCTGGTGGCAACGACCGCGAACACGATCCGCAGCACGGCCGCAATCACCATGCCATATAGAATTGCCTTCTTGCGCAGCTCTGGTGCAAGGCCTGCTGCAGCCATGCCGATGATCAGGGCGTTGTCGCCTGAGAGGATGAGGTCGGCAATGATGATCTTGCCGAAATCGAGTATCATATCCATGGCTTAGGCCGTTTCTTTCTGTTGTGTTGTCGCGTTGCGTTCCGCATCTTCAAGCATCATGTCGGAGCACTTTTCGCCAATCATCATGCAAGGTGCATTGGTGTTGCCCGACACAATGATCGGCATGATGGACGCATCCGCGACGCGCAGACCTTCGATGCCATGCACCTTCAGGCGCGGGTCCACCACGGCCATCTCGTCAGTGCCCATCTTGCAGGTGCCGGTTGGGTGATAGATCGTCGTTGACGTATCACGCGCCCAATTCAGCAACTCATCATAGTCATCGCCGATTTGCGAGCCAGGGGCGTGCTCTTCTGTAATGTGGCTTTTGATCGGGTCATGGCCGCAAATCCGCCGCGTGATCCGGATACCTTCGACAATGGTGTCACAATCCGTTTTTGTTGCCAGATAATTGGGGTGGATCTTCGGGTAATCGCGCATATGCGCCGAGGTCAGTTCCAGATGGCCCGCGCTCTCTGGGCGCAATTGCAGGACTGAGGCTGTGAAGGCGGAGAACTTATGTGGCCCCGCATCTACACGGTCGGCGGACCACGGCTGAATATGGAATTGGATATCCGGCACGGAGAGGTCGTCGCGGGTCTTCAGAAAACCCGTCCCAAGACTTGCCGCCATCGCCATCGGCCCACCGCGCGTGAACACGTATTCCATACCGATCAGCGCTTGTTTGAAGAGGTTTGAGACCTCTGTATTG
The DNA here is from genome assembly GCA_039195745.1 of Pseudomonadota bacterium. Classification (GTDB taxonomy): domain Bacteria; phylum Pseudomonadota; class Alphaproteobacteria; order Rhodobacterales; family Rhodobacteraceae; genus Litoreibacter. Next base: position 31,776 of record JBCCVD010000019.1, read on the forward strand.
ATCGTGGGCAGCGTTGTTTTGTAGACGGGCCGTGCCTGCAGGTGATCTTGCAGGTTTTTCCCGACACCCTTGATTTCGTGCACCACCTCGATGCCATGTGGCTTCAACTCATCCGCCGCGCCAATGCCTGACACCATCATGATCTGCGGGGAAGCCAGCGCCCCGGCCGAGAGAACGACCTCCCGCTTGGCCGTCATGGTGACCCGCTGCCCGTTGTGATTGGCAACGAGGCCCGTGCAGCGTTTGCCATCAAAGGTCAGCTTTTCCACGGCGCATTTCGTCAGCACTGTCAGATTGCTGCGGGATTTTGCCGGGTTCAGATAGGCAACTGCTGACGAACAGCGGCGCCCGTTGCGTGTGGTCAGCTGAAACAGCGCGACGCCTTCCTGATCAGCCCCGTTATAGTCTTCGGCGCGCTTGTAACCCGCATTGACAGCAGAGGTGATCCAGTCGTCGACACATTGGCGCGTAACAGTCGTATCTGAAACAGAGAGCGGACCATTTCCACCGCGAAATTCATCTTCTCGGGTGCCGTTCTCGAAATTCTCAGATCGCTTGAACAGCGGCTTAACGTCGTCCCAGCTCCAGCCAGTATTGCCCAACTGCCGCCATCCGTCGTAATCCTCGGCCTGACCGCGAACATAAAGCAGACCGTTGATAGAGGAGGACCCGCCCAGGACCTTGCCGCGTGGCCACTTCAGGGAGCGCCCGTTTAGCCCTGGATCAGGCTCCGTCTTGTAGCCCCAATCGGTTTTGGGGTTACCCATGGTTTTGAAGTAACCGACCGGGATGTGGATCCAGGGGTAAGTGTCTTTTCCCCCAGCTTCGAGTATCGCAACTTTGTGCTTGCCATTGGCCGAAAGTCGGTTCGCGAGCACGCAACCGGCGGAACCTGCACCAACAACGATGAAGTCAAATTCCACTCACTTCCTCCCAAAAGCGCTGCTTTACCAAAAATTGGGACTTGAAGTCCCGTTTTTATACTGCAACATGCTTCAGCGAGTCGCACAAGAAAAAACTGTGTGGAATGATTTGGGAGGATCATCATGACAAACAGCCGGATACCGACAAACCTGCGGACGCTGCTGATTTTGGAGGCGGTCGGTGCGCAAACCGAACCGATGTCACCTGCCGAGATAGGCAGAAAGATCGGACTACCGAAGCAAACGACGCATCGGCTCTGCAACACGCTTCTGGAGGAAGGCTTCCTGATGCGGGACGAGCGCGGGCGCGGATTGCGTCCGGGACGACGCGCCCGGATGATGGGTCAAGGTGTCGTGCATGCGTCATCGAGCCATGTCGCCCGCCATCAGGTTTTGCAGGAGCTTGCGAGCCATATTGGCGAAACCGTCAACTTTGTTGTCCCCGAGGATCGCGGGATGTCATATCAAGACCGGGTCGAGACAGACTGGCCATTCCGCATTCAGTTGCCGGTTGGCACCAATGTTCCGTTTCACTGCACCGCATCCGGCAAAACATATCTTGCCTCTCTGCCCAAGGCAGAGCGTCGGCGTCTGGTGCATGTAATGCATCTTGAGAAACACACAGAGGCGACAATTATTGACCCCGATGATCTATTGGCGGAATTGCAGGACATTTCCAGACAAGGATATGCCGTGGACCGCTGCGAATTCTATGACGGGATGACTGCTATTGCAGTGCCAGTTCTGGACCCGACGGGACGCTACTGCGCATCGGTCGCATTCCACGCGCCTGAGCAGCGTGTCTCGATAGAAGACGCGGTGACCCGAGTGGATGTGCTGCTCTCGACCTCAAAGAAACTGACGGATACGATTTTCTCGTCATAGCACCCAACAAACACACGCTCTTGGGAGCCTGCCACATGAGCAAGCCTTGTATTATCTGCGTTGCAATCACGGGATCAGTTCCGCGAAAAGCGAACAATCCCGCAGTTCCCATCAGCGTAGCAGAGCAGATCGAAAGCACGCATGAAGCTTATGAGGCCGGTGCAAGCATCGCGCATTGTCATGTGCGCAACGACGATGAAACACCAAGTTCCGACCCAGAGCGTTTCGCCGCATTACAGGCGGGCCTGAAGGTCCATTGCCCGAACATTATCATCCAGTTTTCAACGGGTGGCAGGTCTGGCGCGGGCAAAGACCGCGGCGGCATGCTGCCTCTGAAACCCGATATGGCGTCGCTGTCCGTGGGCTCCAACAATTTCCCCACGCGCGTTTATGAGAACAGCCCCGAACTTGTGGACTGGCTCGCCTCTGAAATGCGGACTTATGGGGTGAAGCCCGAGATTGAAGCATTCGATCTGTCCCATATACACCAAGCGGCCGCGATGAACCGCGACGGGCGCATTGCTGGGAAACTGTATGTGCAGTTCGTAATGGGCGTGAAGAATGCGATGCCCGTCGATCGTGACGTGTTTGACTATTACATCAAGACGGTGAACCGGCTTGCCCCAGATGCCGAATGGTGCGCGGCGGGGGTAGGCGCAGGTCAAATTGTTGTCAATGAATGGTGCATCGCAGCGGGCGGCCACACGCGGACCGGTTTGGAAGACAATATGCGTCTGGATCGCGACACGCTTGCACCATCGAATGCTGCGCTCGTAAAACGCGCCGTTGCGCTTTGCGAAAAACACGAGCGTCCCGTGGCCAGTTGCCGCGAAGCCCGCGACATTCTGGCGCTTTCACAAGATTAAGTATCTATGGGGCACGCGCGCCGTTGCGTCTTTTGTTGGCTTGCACGAGACTACAGAAAACGGACCGGAGGCCAGTATGCAGATCTATGCCAATCCCCATCGTGGCAATGCCTCGGCCATCGCCGTGCCCTCCGACACTCCCTACCCCTCAGATGACCTCCAGCGTCCAGTGGCCTTAATCAGTACGTGGCCTGAGGCGGGCGTCACCGCGCTTCAATCCGTCCCCGGCCTTGCACCAGTCGCGCATCTTGATGTCAAAGACGAGCGGACGCGCATGGGATTGGGAAGTTTCAAAGCCTTGGGCGCGGCATATGTCATAGGATGCGATGCGGCGGCGGGACGCGCGGCGGGACAGACTTACGTCACAGCAAGCGCAGGAAATCACGGGCTCTCCGTGGCTTTCGGAGCCCAATCGTTTGGCGCGAAAGCGGTGATCTATATTTCAAACACCGTGCCCGAGGGGTTCGCTGAACGGTTGCGCGCGCGTGGCGCGGAGGTTCGGCGTGAAGGCGATATTTACGAGGACAGCATGGCCGCCGCAGCTCGGGCCGCAGAAGACAACAATTGGCAATTGCTGTCAGACAGCTCATGGGAAGGCTATTATGAGCGCCCACATCGTTTGATGGAGGGATATCTGACGCTGATGTCCGAAGTCTTTGACCAAATCGAAGAAATGCCCAGCCATATCTTCCTGCAAGCAGGCGTTGGCGGGTTGGCCACTGCATGCGCTGTCGCGGCCCGCGCGGAATGGGGTGACGGGCCGACAATCATTGTCGTAGAGCCCGAGGCGGCACCCGCGCTCTTGGCCTCCGTGCAAGCAGGCAAAAGCGTTATCGCGTCCGGTCCGGTCTCTTGCATGGGAAGACTTGATTGCAAGGAACCCTCGCTCATCGCGCTTAAAGGCCTCGCCCGAGACGCGGATTGGTTCTGCACGATCAGCGAAGAGGATGCGCAGGATGCAATGGCCACTCTGGCGCAGGCTGGCCTTGCGACAACCCCGTCGGGCGGGGCGGGCGTCGTGGCTTTGATGCGGGCTGACGGACGGTTCGGCTTGTCGGAGACTTCCCGCGTCCTGTGCATTCTGAGCGAAGCGCCGGAATAGTTCAGATGTTTGGAACCCAGCGCCGCTTCACGGCGTTGTGTCGCATGACTTTCGCCAGATCAGTTGAGGACATCTTGAGCATCTGGCAATGAACGCCCTAGATAAGAGAAATACGGTGCCAAGCGCTGTGAGAGACAAAACAAAGCCCTGACCAAAGGCTCGAAAACCCTATGCGCGCTTTCTTCATTGCGGTGATTTTGACAGTGCTCAGCGCGACGCAGCTCAAAGCTTTTGAACTGCGCTTTGTCAGTGCGTCCAGTTCCGAGACACTCAATCAGTCTTTGCGGGCAGCCTCTTTGCTGGTGCCTTTGGCGGACAAAGCCGCAGCGGATCCTCAAGATGTCTTGGCGGCAGCACAAGCAGAGTACGCAAGGTTGATCGGCGCACTTTACGAGGAGGGCCATTTTGCCCCCGTTATCAAGATCCGCGTCGATGGGAGGGAGGCAGCGTCTATCTCGCCACTAGCGACCCTGCAACGCATCAGACGAGTACAGGTGCAGATTGATCCCGGCCCCACTTTCAGCTTCGGCGAAACTCAGCTTGGCCCATTGGCACAAGGCACTGAACTTCCAGAGGCGTTCGCCCGTGGACAAACGGCGCGTACAGGCGCAATCCGTGCGGCAGTCGAAACAGGGATCGAGGGCTGGCGCGACGTGGGCCACGCGAAAGCCACGATCAGCAAGCAAGACTTGCGAGCCAATCATCCGGCACGCAGGCTCGACACGCGCGTCACCTTGGCACCGGGACCACAATTGCGGTTTGGTAATCTGAATATTCGCGGCAACAAGGCCGTACGCACTGAACGGATACGCGACATTGCGGGCCTGCCAAGCGGCGCCGTCTTTGATCCGGACGAATTGCGCAAAGCCAGCCAGCGGCTCCGCCGGACCGGTGCCTTCAGCGTCGCAGCACTGAGTGAAGCGGAACAGATCGGGCCAAGTAACACGCTCGATATCGATGCGCAGATCGTCGAACAGAAGCCGCGCCGATTTGGATTCGGACTGGAATACTCGACATCGGAAGGGATCGGCCTGCAAGCTTTCTGGCTTCACCGCAATCTTGTGGGCGGCGCGGAACGATTGCGCGTAAGCGGCGAAATTGACGGGATTGGCGGACAATCGGGCGGAGTAGACTACTCGTTTGGCGCGCGGTTCACACGTCCCGCGACCTTCAATGAAGACACGGATTTCTATGCTGAAACGCAGCTGGAAAGCCTTAACGAAGAAAATTTCAGCGCTGATCGGTTCAGCATCGAGGCAGGGATTATTCGCTACGCCTCTGACGAGCGAACCTATACGTTCGGGCTGGGATTGCGCCGGGCCAAGACGCAAGACGACCTGGGCGCGCGGGACTACACGCTGGTTTACGGGACTGCATCGGCAGAGTTCGATTATCGTAATGATCCGTTGAATGCGACAGATGGGTATTATGCGCTCGTTTCCCTGACACCATTTGGCGCGCTGCAAGGCACGCAAAGCGGATTGCGCAGCTATGCAGATCTGCGGGCTTACAAGAGCGCGGGCGCGCAAGACCGCCTGACCTTTGCTTTGCGCGGGCAACTGGGTTCGGTCTATGGTCCTTCCCTCACGCAGGCGCCTGCGGATTACCTGTTCTATTCGGGTGGCGGCGGCACTGTGCGGGGCCACAGGTTCCAAGCGTTGGGGGTTGATCTGGGTGGCGGCAACACAATCGGCGGCAGATCGTTTCTTGGCCTCTCCGCTGAGCTGCGTGTCAAAGCCCGCGACAAGCTGAGTGTCGTGGGCTTCACGGACGCGGGCTATATCAGCAGCGAGGCGTTCCCAAACCTCAATGACGGCAGATGGCATTCTGGTGCAGGGCTTGGCATCCGCTATGATACCGGCATCGGACCTTTGCGCGTGGATGTTGCCGTACCTGTGACAGGGCCCGGAAATCCAAGCGGCTTTGAGTTGTATATCGGGATCGGGCAGGCTTTCTGATGGTGCGCTGGTTTTTGATCTGTCTAGTTTTGTTGCTCCCCCTGCCCGCGTTCGCTCAGGAGGAAGACAAAGGCTTCATCACCAATTTCCTTGAAGACAACCTTGGTGGCGAGGGCCGCAGAGTAGAAATCTTCGGCTTCGCCGGCGCATTGAGCAATCGGGCAACGATCGAACGCATCGTCATATCAGACGAAAACGGCGTCTGGCTCAGCATGGAACAGGTCGGTCTGCAATGGAACCGCTCTGCGCTGCTGCGCGGGCAAGTAGAGATTGAGGAACTGTCCGCTGCCACCATCGATTTGGCACGCTTGCCGGTTGCGCCAGACAGCGATGTGCCCCCGGCAGAGGCGTCGGGATTCGCATTGCCGGAATTGCCTGTCTCCATCAGGATTGAGGCGCTGACGGTCACGCAAGTGACGTTGGGCGTACCCGTGCTCGGGGAAGCGGCAGCATTTTCGATCAGCGGCGCTGCGGGCTTAGCCAATGGATCGGCGGATGTCTCACTGGAGGCGCTGCGCACTGATGGTCGCGCGGGGGAATTCCGTATCTCCGCAGCATTCGACGGAAATACGCAGGATATCAGCCTTGATCTGAACCTGACTGAAGCTGAAGGCGGTATCGCTGCGCGCCTTCTTGACCTGCCGGACAGGCCGAGCGTGGCGCTACGCCTCTCAGGGTCTGGCACCTTGGATAACCTGCAAACCGACCTGGAATTGCGGACCGATGGTGCACCGCGTCTGAACGGGACAATTACGCTTCAGGCAGAAGAAGCCCCGCAGCCGGGCCGGGGACCAACGCGACGCTTCGGGGCAGATATCAGCGGCGATATCACAGCACTTTTTGCACCGCAGTATCGCCCATTTTTCGGCGACGATCTGCAACTGCGTGTCGCGGGTCTGCGCGCGGATGACGGCGCATTGGATCTTGAGACGATTGCCTTGCGCACTGAGGCGCTTCAGTTTGACGGCGCGGTTGCACTGAACCGCGATTTCTGGCCGGTGCTTCTGGATATTGACGGCAGATTGGCCCGTGATGATGGGGAGGCAGTGTTGCTGCCCCTGACAGGGCCGGAAACCTATGTCGACGCTGCACGTTTTCAGCTTGCCTACGATCAGGCTGACGGGGAGCGGTGGAATGGCATATTCGCCGTCACGGGTTTTGCGCGCGGTGGGCTGCGCGTTGCGCAGACCGATCTGAAGGCGGATGGCATACTGGACGGGCAAGTCAATGCAATCGGCAAGGTGACCGCCGCTTTGGACCTCGCAATTGCTGGTCTGGACTTGGGAGACGCAGCGCTGAATGCCGCTGCAGGCAGTGCGATCTCGGGCAAACTGTCAGTGGATTTCGTCGAAGGTCAGGACCTGAAGCTGCGTGATCTCGACCTTTCGGGCGCCGATTACGCGCTGCGTGGACGCGCCGATGTATCTGACTTGGATAGCGGCTTTGAAACGATGCTGGATGTCGCGCTGGATGCAGAGGATCTGTCGCGCTTTGCTGATTTGATCGGCCAGAACCTGTCGGGCGCGACAAAGGTGACGCTCAAAGGGACCGCCGATTTGGGAGGGGCATTTGATCTAGAAGTCCGGGGGGACGCGCGCAATCTTAAGATCGGCCAGCCGCAAGCAGACGCGGTGCTGGCTGGCACAACGAGGCTGGAGGTCGAGGCGCAACGGACAGAGCAAGGTATTCGCATCCCGCGATTAGACTTACGCAATCCGCAGTTTTCAGCAGTCGGAAATGCGACCCTCGCAAGCGGTGGAATTGAAGCGCAATTTGATGCGCGATTGCAGAATGCCGGGCTGGTGCTTCCTGATGTGCAAGGTCCGCTGACCGTATCCGGAACAGCCCGCACAGATAATGATGGCGTGACCGTCGATGTAAGCGCGACAGGCCCCTATAAGGCGCGCGCCACAGCCCGGGGCCTTGTGACCGGCGCTCAGGCAGATGTCGATTTCACGGCGTCTTTCCCCGATGTCTCTGCTCTCGTTCCAGAAGTAAGCGGCGCGGTCGCGCTCAGTGGCAATGCAAGGCAGTCGCCAGATGGTTGGCTCGTGGATACAGAATTGTCCGGCCCCTACGACCTGCAAGCCGCCTTGCGCGGTCGTGTCACCGGGACGGATGCGCCTGATCTACAGATCACGGCCCGATTGCCTGATATTCAACCGCTTCTCCCCGCCTATCGCGGCTCAGTCGCAATTGAAGCGCTTGCGCAAAAACGTGGCGACGGCTGGCATGTCGACACTCAGATCAACGGGCCCTACGACTTGAACGCCTCCGCAAAAGGGCGCGCAACAGGCAACGGGGCACCCGACCTGAGCTTCACCCTAGACCTGCCAGATGTGAGCCCGTTCGCGCCGCAATTTCGCGGCAGTGCGCGTGCGTCAGGCAGCGCAGTGATGGATGGCGATGCGCTGCAGGTCACAATGGATGCAAACGGACCATATGGATTGACAGCGACGGTCTCGGGCCCAGTGACAGGTCCCGCGCCACAGGTGCAATTCAACGCAAGACTGCCTGACATCGCGCCCATCGTGGGCCAAATCAGCGGGCCGCTTAGCGTGTCGGGGTTGGCCCGTCAGGAGGGATCAGACTGGTTTGTCGACACTGCCGTGCAAGGCCCGGCCGGGACGCAAGCCGATGTGGTTGGACGCGTCCGTCAAGACGGACGGTTGAGCATCAATGCGGCAGGCGCAGCCCCGCTATCATTGGCCAATCCGTTCCTCGCACCCCGCAGTGTACAGGGGCAGGCGACATTTGACCTGCGTATTGACGGCCCGCCCGCGCTGAATGCTGTGAGTGGACGGGTGAGCTTGCGCGACGGAAGGCTTGCCGCACCAAATTTGCGCGCGGCTCTCAACAATATCGACGCCGATGTCACTCTGAATAGCGGGCAGGCTGTCATCGCGCTGACGAGCGAGGTATCAAGCGGCGGCGCGTTGACCGTACGCGGCCCGGTCACGCTTTCAGGCAGCTACCCGGCCGCTCTGGCAATCACGCTGGCGGACGTTCGGATTGTCGACCCGAGCCTCTATCGCACCAGCCTTGATGGCGCATTGCAGGTCAATGGTCCCTTGCGTGGCGGGGCACGGATTGCGGGGCGCATTGATGTCGGAGAAACCCGCGTGTCTGTGCCATCGACTGGCGTTGGTGGGTTTTCGATCATTCCTGAAATCACTCATCTTGGTGCGACACCCGCCGTGCGCGCGACACAGCGGCGCGCTGGCCTCGGGCCGAAGCCCGCCTTGGCCAATGGCGCTTCTGCCAGCTACCCCCTCGATGTAACGATCTCCGCCCCATCACGTATTTTCGTGCGCGGGCGCGGGCTCGATGCGGAACTGGGCGGCAGATTGCGGCTGACAGGGTCGACCACCAACCTGATCTCGGCGGGGCGATTTGAATTGATCCGCGGCAGGCTCGATATTCTGGAAAAGCGGTTCGTGCTGGACGAAGGCAGCATTCAATTGCAAGGCACATTCGATCCGTTCCTGCGCTTTGTCGCAACCACCAATACGGATCAGGGCACCGCCAGCGTTGTGATAGAAGGACCGGCCTCACAACCCGATGTGCGGTTCGAGGCCTCTCCCGAAGCGCCAGAAGACGAAGTCCTCGCACAGATATTTTTTGGCAGACAGGTCACACAGCTTTCTGCATTCCAGGCGCTGCAACTCGCCAGTGCTGTGGCAACACTTGCCGGGCGCGGCGGGGAAGGCGTGGTCAGCAAACTGCGCCGCGGATTTGATCTTGATGACCTTGATATCTCAACGGATGAAAGCGGTCAGACAGCACTGACAGCGGGGAAATACATCTCTGAGAACGTCTACACAGATGTCACAGTCGGTGGTGCAGATGGCGCGGAGGCCTCGATCAATGTTGACCTCACGCCCTCCGTCACCGTGCGGGGGTCTGCAACTGCAAACGGTGACACGGCAGTCGGCATCTACTTTGAAAGAGACTACTAGCATCAATCCGAGACCAACCGCCCGTGATTTGTAGTTTCCATCCTTGGCCTCGCGCATTAATGTATACATTAATGCGGCTGGTCAGCGCCGTCAGTCGGGAGAATTCACATGCTCAAAATCGCATGCCTGGGCGCAGGGTATTTCAGTCAGTTCCACTTCGACGCTTGGAACCGTGTTGATGGCGCTGAAATCGTAGGTGTCAGCAACAGAGATCGCGCCAAAGCCCAAGCAACTGGCCTGCCAGTCTTTGAGACGCTTGAGGAGTTGTTGGAGCGCACCGCACCGGATGTTCTGGATGTTATTGTGTCACCAGAAGGGCATGCGGAGGCAATCACAACCGCTCTGAAACACCCGTTGAAGGCGATCATTTGTCAAAAGCCCTTCTGCCGATCCATCGCTGAGGCACGAGAGATGGTGACGCTTGCAAGAGACGCAGGCATTCCGCTGATCATCCATGAAAATTTCAGGTTCCAACCGTGGTATCGTGCAATCGCCAAGCAGATTGACCGAGGCGCGATCGGACGCGTTTTGCAGGCCACATTCCGACTGCGCCCCGGCGATGGTCAGGGGCCGGATGCCTATCTCGCGCGTCAGCCGTACTTTCAGAAGATGGAGCGTTTTCTGATCCATGAGACAGGTGTGCATCTGGTTGATACGTTCCGCTATCTCTTTGGGGATCCGACGGATGTTTACGCTGATTTGCGCCGCGTCAACGCGGTCATCGCAGGTGAAGATGCAGGATATGTCATGCTTGACCATCCCAACGGGGTACGGTCGATTTTCGATGGCAACCGCTGTCTTGATCACGAGGCGCATAATACGCGCTGCACGATGGGCGAAGGCCTGTTTGAAGGCACAGAAGGTACGCTGACACTGACCGGCAACGGGGCCGTCCATCTGCGAAAGTTTGGCAAGACAGGCGGCAAGACCGTTTTGGCAGCGGATCAAAGTCCGAATTTTGGCGGCGATTGCACATATCTGCTGATTGCACATGTCGTGGACGCGCTAAACGGGCGGACAGCCTTTGAAAATACGGCTGCGGATTACCTCACTGTGATGGACGTAGAAGAGGCGATATACCGGTCATCGGAGACACAGTCAAAACTGACGCTGAGCCCACCATGAACGCCTCAAAACGCAAACAGAATTCCAGCACTATGGTTGCGGTAGATACGTTACGTGATCTTATCTTTACAGGCGATCTGCCAGCCGGGTCGGACCATTTGGAAACTGAACTGGCTGAGGCTTTGAGCCTGTCGCGCACGCCGGTACGGGAAGCTTTGCTGGTGCTGGAAGCACAAGGTCTTGTCGAGATACGGCCCAGAAAGGGCGTACGGATCAAGCCGATATCTCCAGAAGATATGGGAGAGATTTACGACATACTCACAGAGCTCGAGTCCTTGGCAGCCGGGACAGCGGCCACGCGCGATTTGAGCGTGGGCGATTTGGCAGCGCTTGAGCAGACAATCAACGAAATGGATCGCGCTTTGAGCATCGGGGACCTCGCAGCGTGGGCCAAAGCGGATGACACGTTTCACACAGAACTCGTGCGTCTTGGTGGCAATTCGAGGGTCACGACCATCGTTGCGATGATGTCCGATCAGGTGAGGCGCGCGCGTCTCGCGACGCTCGATCTACGTCCGGCCCCGCTGCAGTCGAACGCGGATCACCGCGCCGTTTTGACAGCAATCCGCTCAGGCGATGCGAAAACAGCGCGGAGGACGCATCATGCGCATCGCACTGCTGCGAAAACTGTGATGATTCAGTTGATCAAAGCGTATAATCTGAAGACCTTGTAAAGTTTCGCTGCTGCCAAACATCAATTTGCCAGCCGGTTGCAATCGTGGCTACAGTAAGCGCCTGGATGGACAGCAGCCGAACCTACGCAAGGATTGGCAAGGGAGGATGACATGACACAGATGAACCGCCGCACGGCATTGGCATTGATGGGCAGCGCGGCCGCTGCAACAGGCCTTGCGACACCCGCCGTGGCTTCTGGCAAGAAAATCAAAGTAGGCGCGCTGCGCTTCACCTCACATTCCGGCAGCTTCATCGCCTATGAGCGCGACTATTTCAAAGAAGCTGGCCTCGACGTGGAATTCGAGTTCTTCCAAGCCGCCCAGCCGATGGCTGTGGCCATCGCCTCAGGTGATGTGGATTATGCGGTCACGGCAGTCTCTGGCGGCTTGATCTCGCTGGCGCAAAAAGGCGCAATCAAGGTGATTGGCGGGGCGTTATCCGAAGAACCGGGCATTGATGGGCAGAAAATTCTGGCGTCTGACGCGGCCTTCAAGGCCGGCCTGACATCCCCCGCGCAGCTGGATGGCAAGAGCTTTGGGATGTCGACGGCAGGCTCGTCCTTCCACTACATGGGCTCAAAAGTGGCCGCTGCTGAGGGGGCAACGATGAGCTTCAAGCCGCTTCAGAAAGTCGGCGCAATTATCGGCGCGCTGAAGTCAGGCCAGATTGATGCGTGGTCCATCGTGCCCCATATCGCCAAGCCTCTCGCTGGCTCCGGCGCAGTGCATATCATCGGCAACATCGCGGACTATCTGCCGAATTATCAGGTCACGACGGTGTTCACCTCTGCCAAAAATGCCAGCGACGAACGCAGCATGACGGGTGATTTTCTCGCTGGTTTCTCGCGTGGTGTCGATGACTATGCCGCTGCGATGATCGACAAGACCGGTGGCGAAGAGGGCGTCAACGAGATGGTCGATCTGATCCATAAATATGTCTACACCGACCGCCCGCGTGAGAAGGCCGCACCCTCGATCATCAATGGCACGATGCGTCTGAACAAGGGCGCTGCCTTGAATGTGGCCTCCATCGAAGATCAGCTTAAATGGTTCCAGTCGGAAAATCTGGTCGATGCGGATATCACGATGGAGACCTTGGTCGACACCTCCTACGTCGACACGATCTCTGCCTGATGCGTTGGGGCGCAGCGATGCGCCCCTGCCCCATTCCGTAAGGCGTTTTCATGGATATACGGCTCGATGCGGTCGGACACACCTATGATGATTTCGAGGTTCTGCGGGACATCACGCTCGAAATTCCGCAGGGCAAAATCGTGTGCATTGTCGGGCCGTCCGGCTGTGGCAAATCGACGTTATTGCGTTTCATCGGAGGGTTAGAGCGGCCGTCCAAGGGGCGCGTCTTGCAAGTCGGGGAACCGCCTGCAGGCAGCCTGAACCCGCTGACCTACATTTTTCAGGATTTCGCCCTGCTGCCGTGGCGCAGTGTGGCGGGCAATATCTCTCTTGTGCTCGAAGATCACGGGCTGGGCGGAACTGAGGCGCAGCGGATCATTGACGATGTGCTCGCGCGGACGAACCTGTCGGACTTTGCACATGCGCTACCCAAACAACTGTCGGGCGGGATGAAACAACGCGTGGCAATTGCCCGCGCTTTGGCTGTACGCCCTGCGGTGATGCTGATGGATGAGCCGCTTTCAGCGCTCGACAGTCAGACGCGCGAACTGCTCATGGATGATCTGATCAGCCTGTGGACCCGTGCACCGTTTACGGCTGTTTATGTGACCCACAATCTGAACGAGGCAGTGCGGCTGGGCCATGCCATCGTCGTGCTTTCGCGCAGGCCGGGTCAGGTTCGTGACATTGTCCATCTGAACAAACCCCTGAACGAACGGCGCTTTGGCGATCCGGAATTGGAGGCACACCAGCAGCACCTGTGGCAATTGATGCGCGACGAGGCGCGCGCAGCGGATGCGGAGCTGCTCCATGTCTGAACGGGGCGCGCGCGAGGTCACGTTTCGCGGTGGCGGTTTCGCGCCGCGCCCGGTGAAATGGGTCGGGCTCATCGTGTTTGTCGCATTGATCGCCTTTGCGGAATGGGGCACGCGCGCAGGCTGGATTTCGGCATTGACCCTGCCGAAACCGTCGGACGTCTTGGCGACGTTCGGCGAGCTTTATCAATCAGGGATGTTGTTCAAACATCTCAGCGTGTCCCTGTCGCGCCTCGCCGTCGGCGCGTTCATTGGGGCATCTGTGGGTATTGGCGTCGGTATCCTGATCGGACTGTTCTCGATGATCCGTGCGGGGCTGGTCCCGCTGGTCGCCGCGATCTTTCCGATCCCCAAGATCGCCCTTTTGCCGCTTTTCGTGATTTGGTTCGGGATCGACGAGGGTTCGAAATACGCGCTGATCGCCTTTGGCACCTTCACGCCGACGGTCGTGGCGACCTATGGCGCGGTGGACAATGTGGATCGCGGCCTGATCCGGATGGGGCAGAGCTTCGGGCTCTCCTGGTTCTCCATTGTGCGCAAGATCGTCCTGCCCGGCGCAATGCCCGGGATATTGTCAGGACTTCGGATCAGCCTTGCGATTGCGATTATCCTGCTGGTCGCAGCGGAAATGCTCGGCGCAGAATTCGGGATCGGCGCTTATATCCTTGAGGCCGGATCGCTTTATGATCTGGAACGCCTTTTTGCGGGCGTCGTGATCCTGTCGCTTTTGGGCGTTACCGTCAGTTTCATCATCGGCTTGATCGAGCGGCGCGTGCTGAGGTGGCGCAGCTAGAGCTGGGCCAGTACTTCTTTCGTCACCGCTTGCGTGCCCATGTCACCGCCGAATTCCATCGGGTTGATGCGGGCCTGCTCGAAGCCGGATTGCACTGCGTTTTCAATCAGTTCAGCGGCTTGCGCGTAGCTTTCATCGCCTGATTTCTCCGCCAGATAATCCAGCATCAGGGCACCGCTAAGGATCGCCGCCAAAGGGTTCGCTTTGTCCTGGCCCATAATGTCCGGCGCGCTGCCATGGGCGGGTTGGAACAGCCCATGATGATCACCGATCTCAGCACAGGCCGCCATGCCCATGCCGCCGACAAGGCCACCGGCGAGGTCCGACAAGATGTCGCCGAACATGTTTTCCATGACCATCACGTCATAATCCCAAGGCTGGCGGATCAGGTTCAGGGCTTGCGCGTCGACATAGGCGTAGCCGGTCTCGATCTCTGGATAATTCGGCGCGACCTCGTCATAGATTTTGCGAAAGAAAGCCATGGAGGCGAAGACATTGGCCTTGTCCACGCAGGTGAGAGCCCCGCGCTTGCCGCGCGCCTTGCGACGCTCGGCCAGTTTGAAGCCGAAGTGATGTAGTTTTTCGGTCGTTTCGCGAGTGATGCGCAGCGTGTCGCGCACTTCGCTGTCGCCGATGATCTCGCTGCGCTTATGCGCGGCGGCGGAATAGAACAGCCCTTCGGTGGACTCGCGCAGGATGATCATGTCGATGCCCGCCGCGCGCGGGTCGGCCAGACGCTGCGGCGCATTTGGGTAGGCTTTGACGGGGCGCACACCTGCGTAAAGGCCGAAACGGTCGCGCAGGCGCAGATGCGGGGAAATCTCCGTCCCGTCTGCGTGACGCACGGACGGCATGCCAATCGCGCCGAGGAAAATCGCATCGGCCTCGCCCGCTTTCTCTTCCCCACCGGGTTCGATATCTTGCCCTGTCTCCGCGAAATAGCCCGCGCCTGCCTGAACGGGGATGTAGCTGAGCGCAGGGGCGCCAGTCTTGCTGAGCGCTGCATCCACAACCGCCACAGTCGCGCGGGAGACGTCCACGCCAATCCCGTCACCTTCAATCATCGCAACGCTGAGTGTTCGTGGCATGAGTCCCTCCAATTCCGGCTTTGGCACGGATAAACCACGCCGCAGAAACGGGGTCAAACAATTAATGTATACATTAATTTGATGCTCAGAGTCCGCGTTTCGGCAGCTCGGTCAGCCCAGTTTGCGCCATGGCGATGCTCATTTCCTCGCTGAGCACGTCCCAAAGACGGGTCAAACCGGCCTCCCCACCTGCGGCAATCGCGAATTGCAGGATACGGCCGAAGAAGACGAAATCCGCACCAGCATGCAACGCCTTCAGCGCGTCTTCGCCGGAGCGCAAACCGCTGTCGAAGAACAGCGGATAGGTCTCGCCGACAGCTTGGCGAATATCTTGCAGCGCCAGAAACGGCGAAGGTGCGCTTTCTAGCTGGCGCGCGCCGTGGCTGGACACCTGAACCGCATCGACGCCCGCCTCTTTCAACTGCACGGCGTCTTCCGCATCCAGCACGCCTTTGACGATCAGATTGCCAGGCCAGGCATCGCGCAAACGCGCGAGCGTCTCCCAATCGGCCTTCGCGCGGCTCTCAGTACGGTCGAACTCATAGCCCTCCATCTCGAAATTGGCCATCTGCGGCTTGCCGCCGAAGAGCATGGGCAGGGACCATTGCGGGTGCAGCGCGAAGTCGATGAATTGCCGAGGGCCGATCTTGAACGGCATTTTGAAGCCGTGGCGCAATTCGCGCGGACGGCGGCCCACTTCGGGGACATCAGCCGTCAGAACGAGGGTTTTGTAGCCCGCGGCTTTCGCGCGCTCGACCAGCTTGAAGGTCCCGACACCATCGCCGCTGAAGTAAAGCTGGAACCACGCATGCCCTTCAGATACTTCAAGGATCCTCTCCATTGAGGTTGAGGCAACGGTGGAGACACCATGCGGGATTTTGTGGCGCGCGGCGAGGCGCGCGAGCATCAGATCTGAGCCCTGCCCTGACAGGTTGCACATGCCCATGGGCGCGATACCAAAAGGACGCTCTGTCTCTTGCCCCAACAGCGTGGTCTTCAAGCTACGCGTGCTGACATCACGGAGGACGCGCGGGCGCAACGTGTAGGCATCCATCGCGGCGCGATTGCGGGCGGCACCGGTTTCCGCCCCGGCCGCACCGTCGATATAGTCAAAGACCATCCATGGCAGTTTGCGACGGGCCAACCGCCGCGCATCTTCGCTGGAATGAATATGCGCGGCGGACATGGGTTTAGGCTTTCACTGCTTCCATGAAGCGATGACGGATCACGACCGGATCCATCGTGATCACCGGCAGTTTGATATTGCCGCTGTCGCATTTCACGACGATCACGGTCATCTTCTTGCTGTCGATGGCCTCTTGCAGAACCTTGCCCGTATCGACATCTTGGCAGACCACGACATTCTCGCACCCACAGGCTTCCGCGACTTTTTCGAGCTTGGTCTTCTTGCCCGCATAAGTCGGCTGATCGCCAGTGGAGCCGTAAGAGCCGTTGTCGATGATCATCAGGATGAAGTTGTCAGCGACGTTGTTCGCGATGGTCGGCAGCGTACCGAGGTTGGTCAGGACAGAGCCGTCGCCATCAATTGAGATGACAGTTTTGTCTTGCGCCAGCGCAAGGCCAAGCCCGATGGAGGAGGACAGCCCCATCGTACCGAGCATATAGAAATTCTTCTCATTATCGTCGATCATGTGCAGCTCTTGGCTGGGCAGACCGATGTTACAGATAACCAGTTGGTCACGAAGGATTGGCGCGATCTCGCGCAGGATTTCAGAACGGATCATTGGTCGCCATAGCCTCCCCAGAAGTTGGCATCGGTCAGGATCGCGACCGGTTTGTTGCACATGAAGGTGTATTTCAGAATGTTATCGAGTTCTTCGACGTCTTTTTGCCAGTGGAAGTGGTAGGTCGGGATGTTGAGCTGCGCCAGAAGTGCTTTGGTGTGAACCGCCATCTCGACCTGACAGGCCACAGGCTCGCGTAGCTCTCCACGGAAGCTGATAATCATCGGCAGCGGCATGCGGTAATACTGCGTCAACGTCGCCAGCGTGTTGATTGTCACGCCAATCGCCGTATTCTGCATGATGATCGCCGGGCGTTTGCCGCCCATGAAGGCGCCCGCGCAAAGCCCCATCCCCTCATCTTCCTTATTGGCGGGGATGTGGAACATGTCATCGCGGTTTTCGATCTCTTCGATCACACCTGCGAGCTGTTTGCACGGCACGGTGGTGACAAACGAGACATCGTTTGCCACCAGATCATCCGCGATCTTCTTGTCGATGTTCATTAAGCTGTCCTTCATGATGAAAGTGAATGGAAGTCGTCCCGAGGGTCAGGCCCAAGGGTCGAGTATGATTTTCGGCGTGGCGACTGTGCCTGCGTAGAGTTGCTGAAACGCCGTGTCCCCCTCGCTGAGCGGCCGCGTTTCGGTCCAGTCGAGCAGGCCAAGTCGTCCGTCAAAAATGGCTTGCGCTGTGTCGCGGAAGTCTTGCGCCGTATAGGCGTAGGTGCCGATGAATGTGATCTCCTGCAAGGTCATCCGGCGGATATCCAGTCCACCGGTATCTTCGCCCAGACCGATATGTGCGATGACGCCGCCGGGGTCTGCCAGTTCTGACGCTTTGGCCCGTGTTGCCGCGTAACCCACCGCATCAATGACAATGGGGCAGAGCGTTTCGCTTGCTGAGACTGCGATTTGGCCGCAACGCTCGCTCAGGAAGGCGCGCCGGTCGTCATTCGGTTCGACGATCGTGATATCCTCCACACCCATGGCTTTGAGCGCAAGCGCCGCAGCAAGGCCAATCGCGCCGCCTCCGAGGATCACCGCGCGACGCTCGGCGGCAGGATGCAGAGCCGCCAAAGTCAGGCGCGCCGCGTGCCAGCTAACGGCCAGCGGTTCGGCAAGAGCGGCTTTGTGGAACGGCACATCATCCGGCACAGTGACCAGATTGACCTCTGGCATGGCGACAAACTGCGCAAACGCCCCTTCGCGCGGCGGCATGGAAATGATCTGGCGATCGGGGCAAAGGTTCTCACGCGCTGATGTGCAAGCGGGACATGTGCCACATGTGACAAGCGGATTGACCGTCACGCGGTCCCCGTCGCGCGGACCGCCGATAATCGTACCAGCCGCTTCATGGCCTAGGATCAAAGGCGCGGGGCGGCGATTGTCATGACCCAGATAGGCGTGCATGTCAGAGCCACAAATGCCCACAGCTTCTACTTTGATCAGGTGATAGCCTTCTGGCGCGACTGGGTCGGTCGCATCCTCGAAACTCAGCGTTTTGACGCCTTGATAGACCAGTGCTTTCATTTCGCGGTAAACCCCCCGTCGACCATCAGTGTTTGACCTGTGACATAGCTGGAGGCGTCGGAACACAGAAACAGCAACGGCCCGTCTATGTCTTCCATCGTACCGTTACGACCCGCACAGGTCTGCGCCGCATTGCGAGCCGCGCGCTCCGGGTCCGAGAAGACGGCCTGTGTCAATTCGGTCGGGAAAAAGCCCGGCCCGATGGCATTGGCCGTTATACCGTGTTGTGACCACGCCTCGGCCATAGCGCGGGTCAGTTGCGCGATGCCCGCTTTGCTTGCGCCATAGGCGATGCCGCCCGGAAAAGCGCGGTAGGTCTGGAGCGAGGCGAAGTTTACGATCCGGCCCCAGCCTTTGTCTTTCATCGCAGGGACCAGCGCTTGGCTGAGGAAAAACGGGGCGGAGAGGTTCAAGGCCAGCGTCGCGTCCCAGCCTTCATGTGTGACCTCATCGGCTGCCTCGCGTGTGTTGACACCTGCGGCGTGGACGATGATGTCAGGCGCACCGAAAGGGTCGGAGACCCGCCGCTGAAACGCGTCAACCCCTGCCCTATCGGCCACGTCCGCAACGACACTTGCTGCATTCGACCCGATCTCAGCTGTTAAACTGTCCATCGCGTTTTTCCTGCGGGCCACAACTACAACCTGCGCGCCAGCGGCAGCCAATGTAACCGCCGCACGGCGCCCGAGGCCTGAGCTTGCGCCTGTCACGCACGCCACCCGTGCCGTCAGATCAAAAAGGGCGCGCGGATCACTCATCAGCAGACAGGTCGAAGTTTTCGCCCGGGAAATACTTGGCCAAACGGACATCTGCGGCGCGTGCGTGACCTTCCATCCCTTCAAGTCGCGAGATGCGCGCCGTTGCTTCCGCGACCGCTTTGGACCCTTCCTGTGTCGCGCGCTGCCATGTCACGATCTTCATGTATTTGTGCACGCTCAGCCCGCCGGTATAGCTCGCCGCGCCAGAGGTCGGCAGCACGTGGTTGGTGCCAGTGGCCTTGTCGCCGTAGGACACGGTTGTCTCTTCCCCCAGGAAGAGGGAGCCATAACAGGTCAGACGCTCCAGCCACCAATCCAGATCTTCCGCCTGAACGGTCAGATGTTCAGGCGCGTACTCGTCGGAACAGGCGGCCATGCCTTCGCGGTCCGCGCAGACGATCACCTCGGCATAGTCACGCCACGCAGCAAAGGCGTTTTCGCGGTTTATGTCTGGCAGGTCGTCGATCAGACCGGGAACCATGTCCATTACCTTTTCAGCCAGATCGCGATCATCCGTGACGAGCCAAACGGGGGAGTTATAGCCATGTTCGGCTTGGCTTACCAAATCTGTCGCTACGATGTGTGCGTCGGCAGTTTTGTCGGCAAGGATCAGACTATCGGTCGGTCCGGCGATCATGTCGATCCCGACGCGGCCAAATAGAATGCGCTTGGCCTCCGCCACAAACTGGTTTCCCGGGCCTACAAGGATGTTTGCCTTTGGCAGGCCGAACAGGCCAAAGGTCATGGCCGCAACGCCCTGCACGCCACCAAGCGCCATGATCTTATCCGCGCCACAGATATGGGCCGCATAGACAATAGCGGGCGCGATGCCGACGCCGGGACGGGGGGGAGAGCACGCGGTAATGTGCCCGCAGCCCGCAACTTTCGCCGTTGTGACGGTCATGATCGCACTTGCGACGTGGCTATACCGACCGCCGGGCGCATAGCATCCCGCAGCGTCAACGGGGATTGCCTTTTGGCCCGCAACGAATCCCGGTTCGATCTCCATCTCGACGTCGCAAACCGTGGATTTCTGCAGCTCCGCGAAGCGCCGCACATTGTCATGCGCAAACTGGATGTCCTGCTTCAACTTCTCCGGCACCAAGGCGCAGGCTTCTGCGATTTCCTCGTCCGTAAGCAAGACGTTGCCTTCGTATTTGTCGAACTTCGCCGCATATTCCAAGGCAGTCGCATCGCCGCCCTGCTCAATGTCATTAAGGATAGCAACAACCGTATCATGCACTTCCGAGGCATCTGATTTTGCCGTCAGTGTTGCCTTCTTCAAGTACTCACGTGTCATTGGGCTGGGTCCTGTCTTTGATTTCATACGCAGTCGCATCAGATGCGCTTCCACCCCGATGTAAGCGCTTACAAATTTTTATGCAAGCGCTTACATTTTAGATTTGTCCTGCTATTCTGAAAAGACATTTCGTGGTTGAGGCAAGTACATGGATAAGGACCGCCAGGTTCCCACATTGAACGACGTTGCGCGGGCTGCAGGTGTCTCTACTGCAACCGTCTCGCGCTGTCTCAATTCACCTGACCGCGTCGTGAAGGATACGCGTGAGCGGGTCTTAAAAGCTGTGCAAGCGCTTGGTTATACGCCAAATTTCGGTGCGCAGATGATGGCGGCCAAACGCACACGCACGATTGGAGCGATTGTGCCGACGCTCGAGAACGCGATTTTTGCGCGAGGATTGCAAGCGTTTCAGGAAGAGCTTCACCGGCGCGGCTACACCCTGCTGATGGCCAGTTCAGCTTACGCCCCGGAGATCGAAGCAGAGCAGATTCGCACGCTGGTTGCGCGCGGTGCGGATGGATTGCTTCTGATTGGCCATGAACGAGACCCTCAAATTTACGAATACTTGCAAACTCAAGGCGTACCGGTGCTCGTTGCTTGGACATATGGAACAGGCAACCCACAGACCTGCGTCGGTTTTGACAATCGCGCCGCAATGGAGGCCATGACGCAAGAGGTGTTAAGTCATGGCCACAGGCGCATCGCCGTTATCTCTGGCAGATCAGCAGGCAATGATCGCGTGAAGCTGCGTCTGAAAGGGATAGCTGCGGCTGTGGCTGTGGCAGGTCTCGATCCCCAACAGCTGCAACAGATTGAAACCGATTATGACGTGGATAGCGGCGCGGATGCGTTTGACCAATTAATGAGATCCTCTCCCCGGCCCACGGCCGTCATCTGCGGCAACGACGTGCTTGCCGTAGGCGCCTTGCGCCGCGCCAAAGAGCTAGGCATCGCGGTGCCAGAAGAAGTGTCCATCACTGGGTTCGACGATATGGAACTCGCGCGCATCGTCTCGCCGACGTTGACCAGCGTGCATGTACCCCACCATGAAATGGGCCTCAAAGCGGCCGAAACGCTGATTGCGATGGTTGAAAAAACCGGCGGCGTTGAATCTCGGGAAATCGGTACGAAACTGGCCATTCGCGCATCGCTCGGCCCAGCACAAGGCTCATAGAGCCGAAACAAATCGCCATTCCCTGTCGTTTTTTCGACACAGGAACGGAACTTACGACAGCAGAGGCACACTGAATTGCATTTTTTGGGGTATAACGCTCCTAAAATTAATGAGCAGTGAAATGATTAAATCCACAGGAATGACCCTCGTCGCGGGGCTGATGATATCCGGCTGCACGATGCTTGGTCCGGAATATGAAGCGCCCACGACCGAGATCCCGACGCGTTTCGTGGACGGCGGAAATGTCGCCCTGGTGCAGGCCGCGCAATTGCAATGGTGGCATCAGCTCGAAGACGCACGGCTCAATTCGCTAGTGCAGCGCGGGCTTGCGCAGAACCTGAATCTTGAAACCAGTTATGAGCGTATCCGCGCCGCCCAAGCGGCCTTAGGGCGGACCGGACTGAACGCGCAGGCCAGTGGCGATGTGACAGGCCAATTGCGGCGCCAGGAAACGGAAGCCAATGGCGCAACAAGCAACAATGCCGCCACACTGAATGCCAACTATGTCTTTGATATATTTGGCGGGTTTCGCCGTGGACGGGAACAGGCTGTTGCCAATTTCGAAGCTGCCCAGTTTGACACCGGCACCGTCCGCCTCGCCTATCTCGCAGATATTGTAAACGCCTATGTGCAAGCACGATATTTTCAGGCAGCGACCCGGATCACTCACCGCACGGTCGAGAGCCGCAGACGGACATTGTCGTTGGTCAACCAACGTCGGTCTGCGGGCGAAGCGACGGAGCTCGAAGTTCAGCAAGCCCGCGCTCAGTTGAGCAACGCCAAGGCAGCGCTTCCTTCGCTGCGTGCGAATTTTGAGGGCAATGTTTTCCGGATCGCAACCCTTCTGGCAGAACCTGCCGGGCCAATCATGGCAATGATGGATGACGGGGCCGGACAGCCGATACCGCACCGCTTCGGCGAGGTTGGCATCCCTGCCGATTTGGTCCGAAACCGTCCCGATGTCAGATTTGCTGAGCGGAATTTCGCCGCTGCAACGGCCGCCGTAGGGGTAGCAGAGGCGCAGCTCTACCCATCTTTGTCGCTGAGCGGTGCTGTCACGGAAGGGACGCTGGACAGTTGGAATTTCGGCCCGACCCTGTCGCTTCCTCTGCTCAACCGCGGGTTCCTGAAAGCCAATCGCAACATCGCGATCTCAGAGGCGCGGCAGGCCCAGTTGAATTGGCGCAGCTCCGTTCTGACGGCAATTGAAGATGTGCAATCCAGCCTCAGCTCCGCCACCAACCTGCGTGTCCAGTTGAATGCGCGGCGCGATGCCTCGAATGCGTCTGGCCGGGTGTTGCGCCTGTCACGCGAAAGCTACACGCGCGGTGCGATCACGCTGATTGACGTGTTGGATGCAGAACGCTCAAACGCGACCAATGAGCTCGCGGTCGCAGAAGCCTGCAGGGATTACGCCTTGAGTTGGGCGCAGCTTCAAGTCGCCGCTGGCAAAGGCTGGTACCAGCAAGGCGCGGATGGTCCGGTGCAATTCGCCTCTGCAAAAGACCAGAGCAGGTAACGCGTCACTTCTCTCTGAACGCGCGCGACATGCTGTCGACAACGGGCTTGGCGAGATACTGCGCGAAGGTCCGCGTCTCCGTCTGGATCATGATCTCCGCGGGCATGCCGGGTGTGGGTGAGAAATTGCGCACACGCTGGATCTGCTCCGGTGTGAGGGACACCCTCGCGACATAGACGTCACGCACATTGCCGTTGGATTTGTCGGTGATCGCATCTGCGGAGACGTAGAATACTTCCCCATCCAGCACCGGTGTCGTGCGCCGGTTCAATGCGGTCAGGCGTACCGTCGATGGCTGGCCGGTCTTGACGCTGTCAATGTCAACGCGTGGGATTTGCACTTCGATGATCAGCGGCTGATCAGAGGGCAGAATTTCTGCGATCGCCCGCCCGCTTTCAACAACCCCGCCTGCCGTGTGATAGTACAAGCGGACCACCGTCCCCGACACAGGGGCCACGACGTCAGACCGTGCGCTTACATTCTGCGCCTTGCGAGATTTCTCCCGGATCGACTCTAGTTCGGACTGCACGGCTTGCAGTTCGTCCAATGCGGCTTCACCGTGATCTGCCAGTGCCTTCTCGATTTGTAACTCGTATTTCATCTGAATCTGTTCGATCTCATTGACCTCAGCCTCCAGCCTGCCAATTTGGCCTTCGGCCTCCACTTTGGCACGGCGTAGCGCCGTCATTTCGGATTTACGGACAAGACCGGATTCGTAGAGCTGCTTCTTGTCCCTGTAATCCTCATCCAGAATATCGCGTTGTAGTTGGTGGGAGGAAAGCTGGGTTTCATAGCCTTGTTTGCGAATTTCCAGCGCCTCAATATTGCGCTCCAGCAGCGTCAGGTCATTTTGCAGCGTGGATTGTGACACTTTGAACGCAAGTGCCTGTCCATCAATGATGGAGGCGATCTCCAGATCGTCCTTGAATGCCAGTACGCCTTTGGAAAACTCCAAGACCTCGTTGCGATTGTACTCTGCAAGGATACGCTGTTCCGTTGCCTCAAGTCGGACACGGCGCACCTCGAGTTCACGCTCATTGGCAGAGGAAGCCGTTTTATCGAGCCGCAAGAGAAGCTGACCAGCCTCAACGAAATCTCCTTCGCGTACTGAGATTTCCTGAATGATGCCGCCTTCCAAATGCTGCACGATCTTGTTGCGCCCGGTGGCCACGAAACTGCCCTGCGCGATCACGGCGGCAGCAAGCGGGGCGCGAAAGGCCCAGGCACCAAAACCGCCGAATGTCATCACCATGAGCAAAATACCCAAGACAGCGAAACGGGTCACAGAGCGCGGCACCTCTGCATACCAGATCGTTTCCATCGCAGATCTGTGCCGGTCATCAGGTTGCATTTGGCAGCTCCTTCTTGGCTTGGGTTACCGCAGGGTCCGCCTTCTTGCCGGCCAATCGCTTCAACACTTCCGTGCGCTCCCCGAACATGCCGATGCTGCCATCGGCCACCAGCATGATCTTGTCGACGACGCTCAACAAAGACGGTTTCTGGGTGATCACCACCACTGTGATTTTGTCGGCACGCGCGTGTTTGATCGCGCGCGCCAGAGCCTTGTCTCCGTGAGTGTCCAAATTCGAGTTAGGCTCGTCCAATACGACAAAGCGCGGGTTGCCAAAGAAGGCGCGCGCCAAGGCGATGCGTTGTTTCTGCCCGCCTGACAGGGGTGATCCGTCCGCGGCCACCATAGTCTCATAACCTTGCGGCAGGGAGGCGATCATCTCATGCACATCGGCCAGCATTGCCGCTTTGTGAATTTCCGCGTCCGTCGCCTCAGGGCGCATGCGCGCAATGTTCTGTTTGATTGTACCGGGGAATAGCTGCACGTCTTGCGGCAGATACCCGATATTCTCGCCAAACTGGCGCGGGTCCCAGTTACGCAAGTCCATCAGGTCAAGCCGCACATTGCCTGAGGTCGGCAAGATGGAGCCTACCAGCATGCGGCCAAGCGTGGTTTTGCCTGCGCCGGAATTGCCGATCACAGCCAGGGATTCACCGGGGTTCAATGAGAAGCTGATGCCATTCAAAACGACTTGCTTGGTTCCCCCGGGTACATAAAGCAGCCGCTCGACATCCAGACGCCCCTCGGGCTTGGGCAATTGCAGTTTTTCGAATTGCAGCTTCGAGGTACTGAGAAGAGAGGCAATCCGCCCGTAAGCGGCGCGCGACAGCAGAAAACCGTTCCACCCTTCAATCGCGCCTTCCACAGGCGCGAGTGCCCGCCCTGCAATGATCGAGGCTGCGATCACCATCCCACCAGTGATCTGACCGTCAATGGCCAGATAAGCGCCCCAGCCCAGCATGCCCACCTGCGTCAGCAACCGCACGACACGGGAGACGGCGGCAGAGATAATGTTCCGGTCCTGCGCGCGCACCTGTTCAGTGAGGGAGGCCGCTGTATCGCGCCCCCAGATCATGACCGCCTCTGGGATCATCGCGAGCGCATTGATGATCTGGCTATTGCGCGACATGGACTCGAGGTGCTGATTTGCCTTGGCCTGCGCCTGATTGGCCTTGGCAAAAGGCTTTGCCGTCATCTTCTGGTTGATGAGCGCAATGACCATCAACATCAGTGACGCCGCACAGACAATGCTGCCCAGATGCGGGTGCACGAGGAAAATCGCAAAGATAAACATCGGCGCGAACGGCACATCAAGGAAGGAGATCAACGTGCCGCTGGTCAGAAACCCGCGCAATTGCTGCAGATCGCCCAGCGTCTGATATTCCCGCCCTGTGCCATGCAAGGAGGCATGCGACGCAGCGCTCAGGATCGGCGAGCCCAGTTGGACAGCAACCTCCACCGCTGTACGCATCAAGATGAACCTCCTGATCGCGTCAAAAACGGCTTGCATCACCACGGCGCCGACGATCACCACCGTCAGCATGATCAACGTATCGACAGAACGGCTTGTCAGCACGCGGTCGGAGATTTGGAACAGGTAGATCGGGATTGCGAGGATCAGGATATTCGTGGCACAGGTCAGGAACATGACCATCAATAGGTTGCGTCGGACAGCGGCAATCCCAAGCTTCAGGCTGCGGCCATAATCTTCCGAGCCCAGCCGTTTATGAAACTTGTTGCCGCCCCCGCCGCCAGTGTTGGCTTGAGGTTCTGCTTTCTTGATCGGGCCGGTATCCGCCTCGATAATGGGCCCCGTGCCCTCAAAGGACTTGCCGCCGCTGTCGCTGGTGACATCCGGCGCGCTCTTTTTGGCGGCAGGTTCCGCATCCGCTGGCGCAGCCTGCGCATCCGGCGTGCTTTCCTGTTGTCTTGTATCTTTGGAGGAGGGTTGCGGGTCTGCAGGCGATACCTCTACTGCATCCACAGCTTCTTCGGTCGCTCGACCGACTTTCACTGCGCGGGAAAACTCCGCCATTGGTGTCTTCGAACGTGTCATGCTTTCTCCTAATGGGAGATCAGTCCGCTGTTCTTTGCCTAAAATCAGCGGCCTGCGATTGGGCAGGTCGCTACTCATTATGCGTCGCACAGGCGAACGCTGAAACATGGGGGCGTCTATGTAGTCTTTCATGTAGTGGTATTCCTCAAACCTGTCTCAGCCCCCTAAGACAGTACGGTTTGCATGACGTCGGATTGCCCCGCCGTCTCAATAATTGTCGAATTGGCGCCAGCAATAATATCTGCCGCCATTGCGTTTGCATCCAGCAGGTCATCGGCCAGAAATGCGACCGCTTCATTTGCAAGTGCTGCAATCTCGACCCCGGTCGGCACGGCATCCGTGTCGATCAGGTCCGCCTGATGGATTAGTGCTTCTGAATAGTAGTCCCCCCCAGCCATAACGATGGAATCCGTTCCGAATTCCTGCACTGTTGCGATGTTGCCTTGGGCGTTTGAGCCCATGATCACCGAGATATCAGCCTGCGTGTCTTCGGTGATTTCTTCAGCCAGCCCTTCGAGACTCTCGGCCGCATCAACAGCAGCTTGCGCGATATTGATCTGATCGACATCGGCCAGAACGTTGGTCTGATCTGCCACGTTGATTGAGATGTAATCGCCTTCGATGTAAAGCACGCGCAGCAGTTCAACACCGTCGAAGTGATCGCTGCTTTCAACTTCTGCGGTGACATCCTCACCGCCCTCTTCAAGAGCTTCGAGCGTTTCGGCGAAACTGTCTTCCAGCTCCGCTTCTGTATCCACGCCGACGGAGTTCAACTCCACCGCGTTGAACTGTAAGTTGTCCCCGCTTGAAACTTCGACTGCACCCTCGTCCAAATCCGTCTCAACGCTACCACCATCCAAAAGGACGTTGGTTTGCGTGATCATGGTGACGTCAATCAGATCACCGCCGACAAGGATCAGGTCATAGTTGAAACCGGACTCGCTCAATAGGGTCTGGTTGGTCGAGGTGTTGTCCCCCAGTCCCAGATAGGTCGCGCTTGCGGAAATCGTGACATTGGCCGTGTCATTATCCGTGATATAGCTGTCCTGCACCGTCCAGTTGATCTGGGTCACATCGCCTTCGACATGCACAACCACAGAGTCGGTTGGCAGCCCTTCATAGACTGGCGGCGCAGAGGCTTCCGGCTCCGTTTCAACCTCATCATCGTCATTTTGAGAAAGCGTCGTGGCCATATGCTCAATGGCATCTGCAGAGGTGTCAATTGACGCAGGCGGCGTATCTGTGTCGTCAGCCTCTTCCAGTTCTTCCTCAGCAGGCGCATCGGAAGAGGTCTGGATGATTTCTACCAAATTGATCGCTGTAGACGTCGCGTCAGAGACTTCGCCATTGATGACGTCTTGCCCTGCAAACACATTCACCTGGCTGATCGCGTCGACTTTGATCACATCGCCTTGCACGGCAATCACACCCGCGTCGAGCCAGCTGCTTGTCACTTGTACTTCGTTGACCTGAAGGTTCGCGCCAGCCACGATCTCATGCCCATCCTCGACCTTCCACTGGTCATTCGGGCTTTGCTCGAAATCCTTGCTGAAATCATGCTGCGCAGGTTCCGCGTCATCGGTGCCTGCCTCAGCAGTTTCGGCAATGTCAGCATCAATCGCGCCCGCATTTGACGCGGTTCCGCCACTGGCTTGTGTATTTTGCGTCGAAGCGGTGTCCGCATCCTTTTCAGGTTGCATAAATGCAGGCAACAGGTCGGAGAAGTTGAGCGTTTCTGTCACCGCTTCGCCATTGACGGTGATGCCAACAGTCGCCTCACCGGATATCACGGCGACATTGGCGCCGTCTGCAACCACTGGTGTCGCCGCAATTGCCGTCTGTACCTGTTCCAACGCCGCGAAGGCAAAATCCTGCGCGTTGGCTTGTGTAGCAGGAATGTCAGGCACCTCGAAGCCGGTCAGCATGTCTCCCACATCCGTCAAAATCGACAGGACCTGATTAAACGCGACCGGTGCCACGAACATATCGGGGGTCTGCTCCCCATACGCATCATTGTCGTTGAGATTTGCAATCTGGATCGTCACGGCCACAATCGAGCTTGGGATCGGCAGAAGATAATTAAACGCAACGGAGACGGTACTTGAAACCGACGCGACACCCTCTGCAACGGCTTTGGGAAGAGCATCGGGGATCGCGACGTTGAACGCCTCTATAGCAGGCGCAAGCATTGTTGCTGCAACGACGGGCTCCACCCCAGGCAGATTTCCGGTTGGTGGTTTATAGTTGAGATCAGGATCGTAGTCTTTCAGCCGGTAACCTGCATTGATTTTGAACGGATCAGCCTCAACGGCATCCAGCTTATCTGCTGCTTTCTGGTCAGCACGAAACTCTTCGTATTGCTCTCTGAGGACCATCTTCTCAATTGCGAGCGCAAATAGCCCGATGAAATGCGAGATAGACTCTGTTGTTTGGTCAATGGCCATTTGGCACCTTGTCACTCGAGAAATTTTTCAATTACGACTTCAAATTCTTTGATCTTATGCAGGACGTTCCAGTCTTGTTGGTCTTGGTGTTGGGTGTCGGGGCCGATCGAAACCGGCCCCGACAAATCTGTTTCAGGTCACGTCGACTTAGGAGCCGTCGCTGTCGTCGCCGACATAGTTGGAGCTGAACGATCCACCGACGACATTCATGTCGACTGTGTTGCCCAGGACGTTTGCACCCATGACGATCGACTGGTTGAACGCAGCCACGTCCACCTGTGCCGCGGCAGAGGCATAGGATTCGCCGGTCACATAACCGTCATCCCCGTTGCCAGAGCCCCATGAGCCAGCGTCACCGCCTGCGCCGCCTGCGCCATTGGTGGCTGTGCCACCCATGCCGCCTTCGACCGCACCGCCAGTGGCCGAGCCACCGTTGGACGTGCCGCCCATTGCATCACCGGATGCGCCGGAAGCCGCTGTTGCTGCTCCACCTGCACCAGCAGCGCCAGAGGCTGCAGCGACGTTACCCGTTGCAGCGATTTCGCTGGATGCTGTCGCATCATTGTCAGCTCCACCACCTGCGCCGGTTGCAACGTCAGTGTCGTTGTCAGACATGGATTCAGCGAGCGCTTCTGCTGCGATGTCCGCCATGCCGCCGTAACCACCGTCATTGTCGGTGCTTCCGGTTGCATTTGCAGACGATGTGGAGTCGGTGTCGGAGTTTGTTGCTCCACCAGCACCACTTGTCGCATCAGCGTCGGCCATACCATCGGAGGTGTTGGTGTCTGTCGAGGTTGCGTCGCCATTGGCGTCTCCCCCGGCAGCATCCGACATTCCGTTGGCAGAACCAGTGACATCTGCGTCGTTCATGGCGTCTGCAGCACCACCAGCACCGGATTCTGAGTCCGTGCTGCCAGTTGCAGCGGCAGTTGCGTCATCATCTGTCGACGCTGTGCCTGCAGCACCAGCACCACCGGTGCCACCAGCTGTCGCATCCCCAGAGACGTCATTGTCGATCATCCCTGTTGTGCCAGTGCCGGTACCAGCTGCGCCTGACTGGTTCTGGGTGTTACCAGAGCCCGTGCCGGTCGCATCATTGTCAGCAGACCCTGCTGCACCTGCGCCGCTTTCGGAATCTGTGCCGCCGGTTCCGTTGACCGAAGCATCATCATCCGACATGCCTGCCCCACCGGTCGCATCGCCAGCATTGGCAGCTCCCGTTGTTGCATCACCAGACGCATCGCTGTCTGTCATGCCGCCTGCACCGGTCGCAGCACCACCGGCACCGCTATCGTTGTCAGTGTTGGCATCACCGCTGGCATCAGCATCATTGTCGGAAGAGCCTGCGGCCCCCGCGCCAGATTCTGAGTCCGTGCCACCTGTTGCAGCAGACGTAGCATCGTCATCAGACGAGCCCGCTCCACCAGATGCAGCGCCGGAATTTGCGCCCGTGTTGGCCGCATCACCGGAAGTGTCGTTGTCGCCCATTCCAGCGGCACCGTTCGCAGCGCCACCGGCACCACCATCGTTGTCGTTGGACGCGTCACCGCTTGCATCAGCATCGTCATCGCTCATGCCTGCAGCACCCGCACCAGACTCGCTGTCAGTCGACCCGGTTGCCGCCGCCGTTGCGTCGTCATCAGACGACCCGCTGCCACCAGTACCAGCACCAGCTGCCCCGGCAGAGTTCGCGTCGCCAGAGACGTCATTGTCAGCAGTTCCGGAGGTTGCACTGGACGACCCACCAGCGCCACCAGCGCCTGTGTCACCTGCTGCACCGCCGCCAGCACCTGCGCCACCAGCACCACCGGCACCTGTCGCACCTGTGTCACCGCCGCCTGCACCAGCACCGCCAGCGCCTGCGTCACCGCCAGCACCTGCACCGCCGCCAGCTGCACCAGCACCTGTGCCACCACCAGCGCCACCAGCGCCTGTCATGCCACCTGCACCGCTGTCGCCACCGTTGCCACCGTCACCGGATGCACCGTCGCCACGACCAGCTTCGTCGCCTGCGCCGCCAGCACCACCAGCGCCACCGGCACCAGTCATACCACCTGCACCACCGGCTCCGCCGTTGGAACCGTCGCCGCCAGCACCGCCAGCACCACCGTTGCCAGTGTTACCGCCCGTGCCGCCAGCAGCACCCGCGCCGCCGTCACCAGCCATGCCTGATGCGCCAGTGTCGCCACCGCCTGCACCGTCACCACCGTCACCAGCATCGCCGGAGTCACCAGCATCACCACCAGCACCAGTTCCAGCTACAGCCGCGTCGATTGCAGCACCTTGAGCCTGACCAGAGGCATCATTGTCTGTGCTACCGCCAGTGCCTGCTGCACCTTGGCTCGTGCTGTCCGTGTCGGAGTTGCTGTCAGCGTCTACATCACCATCGATGTCGCCGCCGTCGCCACCGCTGGACGTGCTGTCGGTTGTGGCATTGCCATTGCCGTTCGCATTGCCATTGCCGCTGCCAGCTGCACCTGCATCACCGGCGTCGCCGCCTGTGGCTGTGCCATTGCCGTTGCCAGACGCGTTTTGCGCTGTGTCACCGCTGTCGCCGGAACCACCTTGGCTTGTGCTGTCTGTGTCGGAGTTGCTGTCCGTATTGACGTCG
Source organism: Pseudomonadota bacterium (assembly GCA_039195745.1). Taxonomy (GTDB): domain Bacteria; phylum Pseudomonadota; class Alphaproteobacteria; order Rhodobacterales; family Rhodobacteraceae; genus Litoreibacter. Next base: position 63,585 of record JBCCVD010000019.1, read on the forward strand.
CCATCAATGTTGCCACCTGCACCGCCAGTTGCATCGCCAGCCGTGGTTGCGTCGGAGTTACCGGTTGCAGCACCAGCAGCATTACCGGAGTCGCCAGCGTTACCAGCGTCGCCACCTGTGCCAGACGCATTGGCATTGCCGTCAGCATTCTGGTCAGCTTGGCCACCTGTGCTGTCGCCACCCTGGCTCGTGCTGTCTGTATCGGAGTTGCCGTCAACATCGACGTCGCCGTCAATATCGCCGCCCGCACCGCCGGTCGCAGCACCAGCAGAAGCTGCATCGCCAGTTCCTGTGGAATCGCCATCAGCGTTACCGCTGTTGCCGCCCGTTCCAGCTGCGTCCGCGTTGCTGTCCCCGGCACCATTGCCAGCTGCATCAGCCATCGTGTCGCCACCACGGCCACCCGTCGCACTCGCATCGCTGTCCGTGTCGGAGTTGCTGTCAGCGTCTACATCGCCGTCAATGCTGCCCGAGGCACCACCATTCGCATCCGAGCCGGATGTGCTTTGCGAGTTGTTGGACGCGCTGCCATCGCTGGTTGCACCGCCAGCATTGCCGTTTGCGTCGGTATCAGAGCTGGAGTTTGCATCCGAGGCTTGATCAGCGGTCGAATTCGCATTGCCAGCGTCTCCGCCGTCATCATCCGAGCTTGCTGTCGCATCAGAGTTGCCATCCGAGGTGTTGTCCCCGTCTGCCGCACCGCCGGCGCCACCTTGGCCTTGTGCCGAAGTAGACCCGTTGCTGGAGCTGCTGGAGCCACCATTGCTGGAGTCGTTGTCGCCACCGCGGCCACCGTCGCCATCGCTGGTTGCATCTACGCTACCACTGTCGGAATCATGGCCTTCGCCATCAGCACTGCCGCTGTCTCCGCCATCGCCAGCTGTCGCATCAGTCGCACCTGTTGCGCCGCTTTGACCGCCAGCTGCTTGAGACGAACCACCATGGGCAAGGCCGCCAACAGCTGCGCCGCCATCCGCAAAGGCATGACCGCCACCAGCTGCACCATCAGAGCTGACATCAATGCCATCTTCTGCAGTTGCTGTGCCGCCAGACGCGTTGCCGGACTGCGTGAACGTTCCGTCATTGGAGATTTCAGCATTTTCAAGCGTGTCGGAGTCGTTCAGGTCGTTGGTCTGAATATTGACCACGCCTGCATCATTGCCTGCACCGTCCAACGAGTCATTCAGCATATCGCCAAGGCTCAGGTCGTTGCCGGGATCGTAGTCCAGATCGCCATCGGCAAACATGATGTCGCCGGTTGTTGAACCTTCGAGATCGAAATCACCGAAGTCATCATCATTTGGCATGTAGCCATCGAGATCGAGAGCAACATCAACTTCAACAGACGTATCACTGGAGACGTCTACGGTCGTTTCAGATGCCGACGTGTTGTCATTCGAGTTCGAGCTCGACACATCGCTTGTGTTCGTATTGCTGTTCTCGTTCCCATTGGCGTTCTCAGAACTGTTGCTGTTGGAGTTCGAGTTGCCATTGGAATTGGTTGACGAATTGGCGTTTTCATTGCCGTTGGCATTTTCAGAAGAGTTGGCATTGGTGTTGCCGTTCTGATTGCCATTCGTGTTGCCGTTATTGTTCCCGTTCTCGTTGCCATTGGCGTTTTCATTGCCGTTGGCATTCTCGTTTCCATTGCCATTGTCGTTGGTGTTGCCGTTATTGTTCCCATTCAGGTTCTCGTTGGAACCCATGCTGGAAGACGTGGCATCTGCCGTCGCCGAGGCATCGCCGTCGTCGAAGGACACCATGCCGTTGTTGATAATTCCGCTATTATTGCGTTGTGACATAATTACGTTCCCTGTGAGCGCCACCCAACTCTCGCCACTCATCTAAAAAGCGAGCAACTTGCACGGCGCGTTTCAGTTGATTTTAGTGATGAAGTGTGTGGCGGTCAGAGACGAAGCCTCTATCCCGACATGCCACGTAGAGTAGGACAACCTATCTCGTCGCAGTTCCCTCCCAGCTCTGGCAGGCCCCGCGCAGTGTCGCGAAATAATGCGACGAGTGCTGACTTCAAAAACGCGAAGTCGGAAACCTGCTGTTAAAACACAAACAGCTGCAAGACCTGTCCCGGCACTGACCAACTCAGCGAAATGGGGATGCCCTTGCGTCACTCACGTTCACAAAGGTTTCGCCCGGCAGATAGTTGATAAAACGGCTATGTTTGCGCTTCTGGCTGTTTATTAAAGAAAAATTAACGATCACGAATTTCTGATCGGCCAATTTGGAGGCGAATCGTAAAGATCTGGACGAAAAATAAGGCAGATTGGACAAACCTATCCATGCGATCTAGAGCCAAACCTAACCCTTTAGACTATCTCGCAAGTCAAAAGGATCAGGTCTCAACACACTGATTAGTCGCATTTTCTTAGTAATTGACAAAAGAACGTAGGATATTCTGCCCACCTGATCAAAATGACATTTTGAGAATAGACCTTCTTGAGGTATCATTTACCTGTGTCCCGGCGGGACCTAGCCAGAACGCTATTATTCCCCGCTGGCGATTGTTGTTGTTTGTTGTGAGTTTGTGAAATGTTCGAAAAACCAATTTCAAGTTTAGACCCGACGTCCTTGCAGGCGGTCTCATCCAATAGCCCCCATGTCGTATTTGTTGGCAGCGCGCTTGCATTCTCAGATCAAAGCGTGCGTGCTTTTTCTGCGGAGTTTCCCAATCTGAATACTGTGCGCGTCGCAGGCCTGCCCGACCTTCACCTGTTTTCGCAAATTCACCCTGACATTGCCCTCGTCATTTTCGAGCAGTGCTTTGCGGATCAGTTTTGCACACAACTCAGCCTGCTCCGACGCGCCTGCAACGCCGCGCGGGTGGTCATCGCCTATAGCGACCCAGTGGCTGTAACCTCTGTTTTCCAGTCGATACAGTCGCAGGGGGACGCAGGCTCCATTGGCTATCTTCCGATGAACCGATCGCTTGATGCATGGCTCGCCATCAGCAGGCTTCTGATTTGCGGCGAAGACTATGTACCACCTGAGATGCTCGACCAACACAGCGCGCCCTGCGCGCAATCGCCTGTCACGCCAAAACGTGACGCTGTCGCGGAAAAGGAGCAAGCCCCCTGCGAAACGCTGAACGATCTGGACAGCACGCTGACTGCACGCGAATTCCAGGTGCTGCAAGCTGTCTCGCTGGGAAAGCAGAACAAAATCATCGCGAGTGATCTCGATATTTCAGAGCATACGGTGAAGCTGCACATTCACAACATTATCAAGAAGCTCGGGGTGAGCAATCGCACCGCTGCATCTGCATGGTTTCATGCGCATCACCCAACACCATCCGGCCCGTCATCCGACCATCCCCATGGCTGACAAAAATGGCTGACAAAAATCAGGATCAATTCGAACGCCTACTGCTGCTGCTCGGGCGCTTGAACTACACTTGGACGAATACAGAAAGCCTGCTGATCCATTTCATAGCGGGCCTGTCCAAGACGAATAAAGACACAGCGGTCGTCATTTTTCTGACCCTAAACACCATGCGCGCCCGCGTTGACCTGGTGGAACGGCTTGCAAAAATGGACAGCGTTGACCCGGAAAAACGTGAGGCTGTTCTCTCATTGACCCGGCAAATGTTGAAGCTGTCGCGTCTGCGCAACCAATACAATCACTCGATTTATGCGTTCGATCCGGAGAGCGGCGCGGCAAGTGCTATTCTAATGCGGATCGCTGACCGCAAACGTGACATCAAAGTCGGCAAGGCCACGCAGATTGACCAGTCAGCATTGCAGGAGATCGAGCAAGCCATCTCCGACCTCACAGAACTCAACGCCCGCATATGGAGCACCATCGTCGCCCATTCCTACCCGCAATGATCAACCCGGCACCCAAGGTTAAAAACCAAAACACGGGTAGAAATACAGATGAAATCCATGGTGGCGGAGACGAAGGGATTCGAACCCTCGAGACCCTTCCGGGCCTACTCCCTTAGCAGGGGAGCGCCTTCGACCACTCGGCCACGTCTCCGCTGACCCGTTTAGCGGCGGCGATGTGACGGGGCAAGGGTAAAACGCGAAAGGTCCGATTTTCAGAGTCTTGGGATGGTTTATACAAGTTACGCGACCTGCAATCCGATCATGCAGCCAGCAGAACAGCTGAGGTTGTTCGGTCAGTTGTTAAAGAGAAAATGCAGTACGTCGCCGTCTTTGACCGTATACGCCTTCCCTTCAGCGCGCATTTTACCGGCTTCTTTGGCAGGTTGCTCGCCGCCAAGCGAAACGAAATCGTCATAGGCAATCGTTTCAGCGCGGATGAAACCCTTCTCAAAGTCGCCATGGATGACACCGGCGGCTTGGGGGGCCAAAGTGCCTTCGCGGATCGTCCACGCCCGGGCTTCTTTCGGACCAACGGTGAAATAGGTTTGCAAATGCAGCAGCTCGTAGCCTGCGCGGATCAGCCGGTCGAGACCGGCTTCTTCAAGCCCCATCTCTTCGAGGAACATAGTGGCCTCCTCGGCCTCAAGCTGGGAGATCTCTTCTTCAATCTGGGCGGAGATGGTGACGGTGCCTGCGCCCTGCTCCGCGGCCATGTCTTCCACGGCACGGGAAAAGGAGTTACCGGTGGCAGCGGCGGATTCTTCCACATTGCAGACATAAAGAATAGGTTTGGTTGTTAGCAATTGCAGGCCCTTCCAGGCCTTGGCGTCCTCTGCGTCAACCTCCACCATGCGGGCGGGCTTCCCCTCCTCCAATGCGCTTGCGGCGGCTTTGAGGAGGCGTTCTTGCTGGACGGCCTCTTTGTCGCCACCGCGCACCTTTCGGACGATGTTGACCAAGCGCTTTTCGATGCTTTCAAGATCAGCGAGCATCAGCTCGGTTTCAATCGTAGCAGCATCGGCCACCGGATCGACACGGCCATCGACATGGGTGATGTCGCCATCTTCAAAGCAGCGCAGGACATGCGCGATGGCATCGGTTTCGCGGATATTGGCGAGGAACTGATTGCCGAGCCCCTCCCCTTTTGAGGCGCCTTTGACGAGGCCCGCGATGTCGACGAAGGTCATGCGTGCGGGGATGATCTGTTTGGAGGACGCGATAGCGGCGAGCTTATCAAGGCGCGCATCAGGAACGGCGACTTCGCCCACATTGGGTTCAATCGTGCAGAAGGGGAAATTGGCGGCCTGTGCGGCGGCGGTTTTGGTCAGCGCGTTGAAGAGCGTGGATTTGCCCACGTTCGGCATGCCGACGATACCCATTCTGAAGCCCATTTTATCATTCCTCTAGCCTGTGGCGGATCGCGCCCTGCTACTGCCAGATGAATTGCGCGAGGTCCACATCAACCTTCAAGCGCGCGTTGACATCGTCGACGCCGAAGCGTTCAAGCAGGGTTTCGTCAGCACCAATGAGCGATGCACCGAGGCCTGCGCGGGTGTTAGAAGGCGACAAGAGGCCCAGCCAATCAAGGATCGTAGGGTAGATGTCGAGCGATGATCCTGGACGCTCGATCATGGTTGCTGCGGTGTCCCCGCCCATCAGCATGACGGTGTTGCGGCGGGGTTTGGTGTTGAGCAACTCGGTCAGGTTGTTGCGATGTGACAGGTGGTCGGAGGTGATAATGACCCGGTAATCCTGCATATCGACCATGGCAGCCAGATCGGTAAGGAATGCCTCCACCAGTTGCGCGGTGCAGGCGATGCTGGGCTCCATTTGCGGCAAGACTGCAGGCTCTCCCGGCGCGCGGCATTCAGGCGAGATCACACCATCGGGGCCGTGCGTGTCCATCGTGGCCACGAAAACGGCGAACGGATCAGGCCCCGGATCACGTTCCTTGACGATGTTGAGCGTGGTGCTGAGCAATTCGCTGTCATAGAGCGCCCAATTGTCGTTCTTCGAGCCTTTCAGCGCGTCTGTGCGGGCGAGCTCAATCGAGTTGCGGTCCTGAATTTCATCGAAACCATGTGTGGTGACGAAATTGTCAAAGCCGTAAAATCCCATTTTGTTGCCGACGATTTGCGTGCCGGACATGTAGGTCAGGTGGTAGCCCCGGTCTGAAAGCACATCGCCCAGACAGGTCATTTCAGGCACGATCAGCTTCACTTCGGAAAAGCTGTCGAGCGGTCGGGCTCCAAGTGGCAGCGTCGGCACGCCGCATTGCGTGGCAATGGAACCGGCCAGGCTCCAGCCCGTGGCCTCTACCTGATGGATGTTGGAGAAGGCGAGCGCGTTGGCTTCGATCTGGCGCATGGGCGCAGTGCGCCCCCCGAGGAGCGCTTCGGACAGATAGCCGCGCTCATACCCTTCGAGATACAGGTAGATCAGGTTGGGGCGCTGCGGTGCGTCGATGATCTCGGGAACCACATATTCCGATTTCAGGCTTTCACGTGCGCCATATGCAGCCGCCGCGCGATTGAAGGCCAGATCATAAACCAGCGGGTTCATTGCCAGCACACATGCGCCAATCGCCGCGTAGGCAAGCGGGATCCGGTTCAGCCATGCGCGGAGCCGGAAGACAGACAGCGAAAAGACCAGCCAGAACACAGCGGCCGTGAGCAAATAAGGGATCAGATCGACCCAAGGTGTCCCGTCCATCCCGAAAACGAGGTGGAACACGAAGGCGGCCATATCCGTCTTGCCGAAGATCAAAACCACGACCGTGATTGGATAAATCAGGAAAATCGGCAGCCCAATGAGAAACACACGCGCCAGCCCTGCGCCGCGTGCAGAGGGCGCTTGCGGTGTTTCCGCGCGGATCAAAAGGGTTAGGGCGAATATCAGCAGCAAGCCCGCCGCATAACGGATGTCACTGAGATTCTCATCAAAGATTGCACGCGCAACCAGAAAAAGCGCGATCAACCCTGGCAGAGAAATCCCGATGGCGCGCAGCACCGAAAGAAGAACAGACATCGTTACGAACCGTTACTTTTTTCGCAGTGCTAGAATTTTTCTCGCTCTGAAACAAGGAGGGCATTGATTTTCGAGTGCAAACCGTTGCACACCCGCACGGCTCTCAATGGAAAGACGCTGCTATGACACGTATTGACGATAGATTTGCCAAGCTCAACGCAACCGGCAAGAAGGCGTTTGTGACTTATGTGATGGCGTCCGATCCTGATTATGCGACCTCGCTTGAGATCGTCAAAGGCCTGCCTGCGGCCGGTGTGGATATCATTGAACTTGGCTTGCCCTTCACCGATCCAATGGCAGATGGGCCGACCATCCAGTTGGCCGGGCAGCGGGCCTTGGCGGCGGGCATGACCCTCAATAAGACCTTGCAGATGGTGCGCGACTTTCGGGCCGAAGATGCCGAAACCCCGATTGTGCTGATGGGGTATTACAATCCGATTTACAATCATGGGGTTGAGGCCTTCCTGACCGACGCAAAGGCTGCCGGTGTGGATGGGTTGATCATCGTCGATCTGCCACCTGAGGAAGACAACGAATTATGCATTCCGGCGCAGGCGGCGGGCTTAAACTTCATCCGTCTGGCAACGCCTACAACAGATGCAAAACGCCTTCCAAAAGTCCTGCAGAACACGTCGGGCTTTGTATATTACGTCTCGATCACTGGGATCACCGGCGCAGCAGAAGCCAGCGCGGCCGATGTCGCACCGGAAGTCGCGCGGATGAAAGAAAGCACCGATCTGCCAATCATCGTGGGCTTCGGCGTCAAGACACCGGAAAGCGCCGAAGCAGTTGCGGGTGTGGCCGATGGCACTGTCGTAGGCTCCGCCATTGTCCAGAAGATCGCGGATGGCGACTCCCCCGCAGAGGTGCTTGCCTTTGTGAAATCTCTGGCAGACGGCGCGCATCGCGCTTGATCAGCGCCAGCGGGGATTGCCATATTTCCTTGGCATGACGCCGGAGGAATGACAGGGCGCAACACCTGATCTCAACCCCGCGGGCGCAGATTTATCTTGCGCAGCTCCGGCAAGCGATTGAGATACACCTCATGTTCAAGAGCCGCGCCTTCACTTTCGTCCTGATCACGCTGATGATTGATGCGATTGGCATCGGAATCGTGTTTCCGATCATGCCTGATCTGATGGACCGTGTCGGGGCCGATGATACCGGTCAAGGGGCATTTTGGGGCGGTCTACTGATGGCCGCCTATGCGGGCGCTTTGTTTCTATGCGGGCCGATTGTCGGCAGCATTTCGGATGCCATCGGACGCAGACCGATCCTGATCGCAGCACTGGTGGTTCTGGCGCTGGACTACGTCATAATGGCAGTGGCAGAGAATTTCTGGCTATTGCTGGCGGGACGGACCATCGCCGGGCTTGCCGGGGCGACTTACATTACAGCGACTGCTTATATCGCCGATATCTCAAAACCGGAGGAGAAGGCAGCGAATTTCGGTCTGATCGGTGCGGCTTTCGGGCTGGGATTTGTGCTTGGCCCGGCCATTGGCGGGCTTGCAGCGGGCATCAGCCTTTCGGCGCCGTTCTGGATTGCGGCGGTGCTTTCAGCAGGCAATGCCTTGTTTGGCTATTTCGTCCTGCCAGAAAGTCTGGCCCCCGAGAAGCGTCGCCCCTTTGGCAAGCGTGACCTCAACCCGTTCAAATCCATCTTAGACGCATTCCGCCTGTCCGGTCTGGCCGTGCCGCTGATCTGCATCTTCGTTTTTGAATTTGCAAATATGGTCTATCCTACGATCTGGGCCTTCTGGATACGGGAAGTCTTTGATTGGCCAACGCTTTACATTGGCCTGTCACTGGCCGCTTATGGCGTGTTGCTGGCGGGCGTCCAAGGGGGGCTGCTGCCGGTTTTGATCAACCGGATCGGAGATTTCCGCACATTGATGCTTGGGATGATTGCCGCCTTGATCGGCATGGTCGGCTTTGGCTTCACCGCGACGGTCGCGGGCCTCGTGGTCTTCTTGCTGCTGGCGGCCTTGTCGGACCTCGTGCCGGCTCTGATCACAGCCATGGCGTCAAATCAGGTGAAGGAAGACCGGCAAGGCGTGGTGCAGGGGGTCATTGCCTCCCTGTCTTCTGTGGCGGCGATCTTTTCTCCACTTGTGATGACCGGGGTGTTTCAAGCCGCGGTCGATGAAGACGGGGTCTACCTGCCGGGCGCGCCTTTCCTTCTGGCCGCTGTTTTGACGGCTGCGATGGTTCCGCTGGTGATCCGTCTGCGCGGCCACGCTTCGGTCTGAACGGCGGGTGTCGCGCAATATGGCGATTGCCTCCAACCCTGCAGATTGGTACGAGAAGTTTACCAGTTCCAACAGGAAGAGTGGCGCGTGATGTCGAGAATCGCCGATATTGAAGACCTCAAACGCATCTACAAACGGCGCGTGCCGAAGATGTTTTTCGACTATTGCGAGAGCGGCAGCTGGACGGAACAGACATTCACGGAGAACTCTTCCGATTTTGATCAGATCCGGCTGCGTCAGCGCGTGGCGGTCGACATGACCAACCGCTCCACCAAGAGCCAGATGATTGGCCGCGATGTGGCGATGCCCGTGGCTTTGGCACCAGTGGGCAGCCAAGGTATGCAGCATGCAGATGGGGAAATTCTCGCCGCGAAGGCCGCGGAAGCATTCGGTGTCCCTTACACGCTCTCAACCATGTCGGTCTGTTCCATCGAAGACGTGGCAGCGCATACGAGCGTGCCGTTCTGGTTTCAGCTTTACGTCATGAATGACCGCAAGTTTGAGAAAGGCGCGATTGAGCGCGCGAAGGCTGCGGGCTGTTCGGCTCTGGTCCTGACGCTGGATCTGCAAATCCTCGGGCAACGCCACAAAGATGTGCGCAACGGTTTAACGGTGCCGCTCAAGCCTGCGCTGGGCAATATCATGGATCTGGCGACGAAATGGCGCTGGATCTATGCGATGTCCAAGACCAAGCGGCACAGCTTTGGCAATATCGTGGGACATATTGACGGCATCAGCGATATGACGTCGCTGTCGGCCTGGGCCGCAGAGAGCTTCGATCCGAAGCTCGATTGGGAACGGGTCAAGGAGATCAAGAAGATGTGGGGCGGCCCGCTGATCCTGAAGGGGATATTGGACGCCGAAGATGCAAAGATGGCGCTGCAGGTCGGCGCAGATGCGATCATTGTATCAAACCATGGCGGCAGGCAATTGGATGGCGCGCTGAGTTCCATCCGGGTGTTGCCATCCATCATGGACGCGGTAGGCGACAAGGTTGAGGTGCATCTTGATAGTGGAATCCGCTCCGGCCAGGATGTGCTGAAAGCCTTGGCATTAGGAGCCAAGGGCACCTATGTCGGACGTGCCTTTATTTACGGGTTGGGCGCGATGGGGCAAGACGGCGTGACGACAGCTTTGCAGGTCATTCACAAGGAGCTCGATACGACCATGGCGCTTTGCGGTGAACGCAACGTTCATGATCTGGGACGACACAACCTATTGATACCGAAAGGTTTTGAGGGCGATTGGGCGTGACTTGACCCAAGTGAGCGCCTTTCGGCGCATACGTTAATTTGCGTTCTTGGGAGAGCTTTGCTCTCCCGCCACGCGGGCATCCCTCTCAGCATATTTTACCAAGATGAAACCGATCAGGCCCCGCGTTTGCGCAAAATGCCGAGCAGTGGAAAGAGAAGGCAAACGAGCAAGCCCACAGCGAAAAAACTGGCGCGCAGTCCAAAACCCTGACTGATCAATCCCATCGCGGCGGGCGCAATGAAGAACCCCGAAAAGCCGATCACGGCAGTACGTGCAATCGCCACTGTCCGAATTTCAGGCGGGACGAGCCGTCCGACGATGGCAAGCCCGATCGGTCCGATGGCAGAAACGCCCAAGCCAAGAATTGCAAAGCCTGAATAGGCCATAAGCGGCGTCAGGGCGGATGCGGCAATGACCGCGCCGGTTGCCGCGCAAACCGCACCCCAGAAGATAACAGTCAGATCGCTCCATTTCTCTGCCACGGCCTGCCCGCCAAAACGCCCGACCGCCATGGTCAGTCCCAGCATGGTCGGCCCCAGGGCGCCTTCAGCGGCGCGCCCGCCCAATGTGCGCTCCACATGGAGGGCGGACCAGCTTTCCACAGCCGCCTCTGTCGTGAAGGCAATCAGAACAACGCTGCCTCCCAACGCCACGATGGCATAGGGAAAGGCCGTCGTTTTGGTTGTGGTCTGTTCCTGGGTGGCAACGGTCATGCGCGTGCGCGTGGCCAGGATGACCGCGACGAAGCCAACGCAGGCGAAAATAGAAACCGGGGTCAGCTCTGCTTCCCTGCCCAGCCCGGTCAAAAACGCACCGATGGCATAAGCGACTGAGAACATGCCATGATTTGCGTTCATCAATGGACGATCATGCCGCGTCTCAAGCTCTGAGACGCGGGCATTCATTGTGACATCCAGCAGTCCAGAAGCAAGGCCCGCGGCGATCATGGCCGTGAAAAACGCTATTGGCGTGGTGGCGAGACCGGGGAAAAGAAACGCGATTGCCAAACCGATACTTGCAACAGGCAGCGCCCATTCGCCAAAGCTGCGATCAAAGAGTGGCGCGAGCATCATTGTGGTCAGAAGGCCGATGGATGTGCCCAAAAGCAGCAAGCCGAAAGTTGCGTCATCTGCGCCGATCTGGTCTTTGAGCTGCGGCGCCAGGGCAGCCATCGACCCCCAGAACAGCCCCACGACCATGAAGGCAGCAACGGGGGCTTGAGAGATGCGGATGGCGGCGAGTACAGACATGCGTCAAAGCGTTAGTCACAAGGCAGGAGGCGCACAATATGCAAAGCGCAAAAACCTCTTTTCAACACTACGATTCCCGCCTATACGGCAGCCTTCACCAGCGGCCCGACACCCTTGGAGGCAGCCGCGTTAACATAAAGGAATATAGTCATGGCTGATAAGATACCTGATCTTGTCGTCGAGGCACGCGCGGGGACAGGCAAGGGGGCCGCCCGCACTGCACGTCGTAACGGAATGGTGCCCGGCATCGTTTATGGGGGTGGTACTGATCCACAACCGATCCAGATCCCCTTCAATGTGCTGTTCAAGAAGCTCAAAGACGGCCGCTTTCTGGCAACGCTCTTCAACCTGAAGATCGAAGGTCAGGATGATGTGCGCGTGATCTGCCGGAACGTACAACGTGACGTGGTCAAGGACCTGCCGACACATATCGACCTGATGCGCCTGAAGCGCACATCGAAAGTGGCGCTGTTCATCCCTGTTGAAGTCACCGGCGAAGATGTCTCCCCGGGTCTGAAGAAAGGCGGCGTGCTGTCGTTGGTGCGGTCCGAGGTTGAGCTGACCGTGACCGCAGCCGACATTCCAGACAGCATCACGATTGATGTATCCGAGCTGGAAATTGGCGATAACGTCACGATCTCCGCTGTGACCTTGCCGGAGGGCGCCAAACCAACCATCGACCGTGACTTCGTAATCGCGAATATTCAGGCGCCATCGGGCTTGAAATCTGCCGATGACGAGGAAGATGGCGAAGAAGGTGCAGAGGATGCGCCAGAGGCGGAAGCCACTGAGGGCGGCGAAGAGTAATCTGCCCCCATCACGCCAATCGATTTGGAACGCGAGGCCCTGAAAGGCCTCGCGTTTTTGATTTTAGCGCGCGCCGATGCGGACTGTATCTCCGTCGAAGGTCTGCACGGACATCACCACCGGATCGGTCGGGTAGCAAAGCGCTTGTTCTTGCAGCAACCCAATCGCAATTTCTTCCCCCATACGCAGGCTGTCGTAATAGTCGGAGTAGTAGTGCACGCCGGCCATATTGCGCCCGATGGAGATATTGGCGGCGAGCTTGTTGAGCTCCCCTTCCAACGTTAACGGGCAGTCGATCTCCTGCTGCTCAAGTGCGCTGCCATCGGCATTTGGCACATATTGAACGAACCTGTCCGTGGTTGCATCATGCGGTTTGTGCCCGAAGAAACCGACGACCGGGTCCTTGCCCGGTGCCGTGCGCTCGACCAGTTGTGCGCCTGTGTCGAAGAACGCTTTCAACACCGTCACGCAAGCACCGGCAACGGAAGCATGGCCCGCCGCATAGGCGGGGTGCATCGGGGAACCCTCGGCGAAGGCCATAGGCAGAAGTGCTGTCGCATCCGTACCGAGCGTTGTGCCATTGTGATGACGGATTTTCTGGATCGTCGGGTCCAGATTTCCGCACATTTTGCTGAGTGCGCCGCATAGCTGCGGATGGGCCGCCTCGATCTCACCAGCTTTTTCTAGCCGCGCGGCCAACACTTCGGGGCGCGCGCGGATATGGGTGTTGAACTTCTGGAACCGTGCGGCTTTCAGTGCGCGGGTTGCCACTTCGGTCACGAGAGTCAGAATATGCGGCCCGCCATAAAGCGCGAAGCCACCGGCATTGAGGTCACGCGCCCCTGTCGTCGGGAAAATTCTCCGTTTGCCTGCGAGCACACTGAAACCGCTGTCAAAGGGCGCATCCTGACCCAGCAGGATAAGACAGGCGTTCAAGTAAGCCTGATAGAGCGCATCCACATGCACGTAGGTGGCCATATCGCGCGGCGTGCAGATAAATCGCCGCGTGTTGGTAAATTTCTGACCGCCCGATGTGCCGTTCACCGCGTTGACGTTGCAGCCCTGCTGAACTTTGTGCCAGTCGGCAAACGTGGTCATGTAGTCATCCTGGACTTCAGCCGCCGCCACTTTCTGGGAGATCTGCTGTGGGCCAAACCCGATCACGCCCAGCGCTGGATTGCCATTTCCGATCCACATGAATTGGGAGACGTAGGGCCCCTTCTCAACTCCCGGTGAAGAACCGCGAAAGGCGGTTTGCTTGGTGAGCTTGTGATTGGCGCCCGCGAGGCGCGGACGGACTGGGAACTTGTCCTTGGCATATTGCAGGTCGTTTAGCCTGTCGATTGAAGCGGAAAGGCCCGCGCCGCCGCTCTCAGCAAATTCGCTGAAAGCCACATCGCGCAAAAGAGCAAGTTCATAGACCTCCGCCATCTCAAAGTCGAGCTCATCCGAGCAGAGTGCAGGGGCAGGTGCCATGGTTACGGCTTGGCAATCGGGACCCTGCAAATCATAGGCAGTGCCTGCAGTGGGCGCCTCCCAGACCCGGCGACCCTCGGGACAATCCGGAACGGTCACGCGGTTGGTGAAGGCGTCGATATACCCTTCGTCAATTGCCTGACGGAAGGCCATGAAATCTTGTGGCTCTTCCAAAAGACCGGTGGAAAGCTTGTGGTCGAGCCCTTTGGTAAAGCTCATCAGATACGCGCTGTTGGCGTATTTTTGTTCGTCTCCATTGGCTTTGTGGTCTGGGTGGTGGCGATCCTTGGCATCCAGTGCTGCGGATACACGGGCGGAATACGCCCCTTGGCGTCTACTCGTAGACATAGCAATTACTCCAATAACTTCTTAAAAATAAAGAATATTCCCCTCGCCAGAATAGACGAGGGTAAGAAATAGCTACCGCATCCATCCCGTTTTGTCAAAGCAAGGGGGCGCCGCGTGGCCAACGGTTGGTCCGCGACCCGACCTGCACTAAGCCACACAAGGGCTACGAATTCAGAGCGGCTTTTGATCAAGCGGATGGGGTAAAATAGTTGCTTTTCAATATGTGCCGCATCGCAAAACACTGATATGATGAAGAAAAGATGGCGCAACAGGCGCGCCAAAAAGACAGGCGTCAACACATGAAACTCTTTGTTGGTCTCGGCAATCCCGGTGCGAAATACGCGGGCAATCGACACAATATCGGATTCATGGCTTTGGATCGTATCGCTGAAGATCACGGGTTCGGACCATGGAAGGCGAAATTTCAGGGCCGGATCAGCGAGGGACGATTGGGCCCGGAAAAAGTGGTGCTTCTTAAGCCTGAGACCTTCATGAACCTCTCGGGGCAAGCTGTGGGTGAAGCAATGCGTTTTTACAAGCTCGACAGCACGGATGTGACCGTCTTTCATGATGAAATTGATCTCGCCCCGGCCAAGCTGCGCTGTAAAGCGGGTGGCGGACATGCGGGCCATAACGGGCTACGATCAATTCATCAACATATCGGCCCCGCTTATGACCGGGTACGCATGGGCGTGGGGCATCCCGGCCACAAAGACAAAGTGCCGTCCTATGTGCTGCGTGACTTTGCCAAAGCAGACCAGGACTGGCTCGACGATGTGTTGCGTGGTGTCTCCGACGGGGCAGCGCGACTGGCGGAAGGTGATACGGGGCGGTTTTTAAACGCTGTCTCGCTGCGCGTGGCCCCTGCCCGGCCATCCACCGGCAAGGCGACGCCTAAATCGGGCAGTGCGCAACCGCCTGCCCCAAAATCCAGTTCCGAACAGGACCCAGAAGACACGCGCAGCCCGCTGCAGAAACTCATGGATAAATTCAAGTGAAGACCGCGTTGAAATGGGTGTTGCGCCTCCTTCTCGCACTGGCCGTCATCGGTGTCGTTTTGGGCATCTGGAAACGCGAAGAAATCACGCGCTTATTGGCCGTCAATTCCCTGTTCGACGAAGAGAAGATCGTCAGCAATTTTTCGAAAATGAATGCGCTTTTCCTCTCGAAAGAAATGTCGCGCGGGGACGGGCCGGTCACGGAATTGCCGATCGGAACCCCGATGGAACGTTCTCAGGATGTCGCTGACTGGATCGAACAGCGCAATGTCACAGCCCTTGTCGTGTTGAAAGACGGCCAGATCGTCGCGGAGGATTACTTTCTGAACACGTCACCGCAGGATCGGCGTATCGGCTGGTCTATTGCGAAGAGCTTTTTGTCAGCTACCTTCGGAATTGCGGTGCAAGACGGTCATATCCCCGATCTAAACGCGCCCGTGACAGACTATGTGCCAAAACTGAAAGGCTCCGCCTATGACGGGGTGCGCATTCTGGATGTGCTGCAAATGTCCTCCGGCGTCACCTTTGACGAAGACTATCTGGATTACGACAGCGATATCAATCGCATGGGGCGCATCCTTGCCTTAGGTGGATCGATGGATGGGTTCGCCACCGGTCTGACAGAGCGGGATCGTCCGGCGGGTGAGATGTTCGAATATACCTCTATCGACACGCATGTTCTGGCCATGGTCTTGCGCGCAGCAACGGGACGCAGCCTGCTGGACTACATGCAGGAAAAGCTGATTGCGCCAATGGGGCTTGAGACCTCTCCCTATTACATGACTGACGGGAATGGTGTGGCTTTTGCGCTGGGCGGGGTCAACATGACGACGCGCGATTACGCGCGGATGGGATTGATGTATCTGCAGAATGGCGCGCTGGACGGCAGGCAGATCGTACCTCTGGACTGGGTTCGCGACAGCACGCGGCCTTCGGCTATCACAGAGCCCGGGGATCTGGGCTACGGCTATCAATGGTGGATGCCTGTGGGTGCCGAAGAGGGGCAGTTCATGGCGCGAGGTATTTACGGGCAATATGTTTACATTGATCGGGCTGCAGGAGTTGTGATTGCGGTCAATGCCTCAGACAGGTTGTTTCGGGAGGACGGCGTAAGCGATCAGAACATCGCCATTTTCCGCGCCATCGTCAGGAGTTTGAGCCAATGAATATGGATCCGTCTTTGAACGTTTTGGGAGAGCCGCTTGCCACGTGTTCCAAGGACCCTGTGACCGGATTCTTCCGGAATGGCTGCTGCGACACCGGTCCAATGGATCAGGGCAGCCATACGGTTTGTGCGGTGATGACGGCAGAGTTTCTGGCGCTGTCGAAATATCTGGGCAATGACCTGTCGACGCCGCGGCCCGAATTTGGATTTGCAGGACTTAAGCCCGGGGACCAGTGGTGCCTATGCGCGGGCCGTTTCCTGCAGGCCCATGAAGAGGGTGCGGCACCCCAGGTCAACTTGCAGGCGACCCATCAAAATGCGCTCAACATTGTGCCACTAGATGTGCTGAGGCAATATGCGCTGGACGAGACTTAGGGTTTCGCCGCGCATATGCGCGACGATCCGCTGGGGAGGCGCTGCCTCCCCAGACCCCTCCGGCATATATTTTGCAAAAAGAAGCGGGGCAGCCGTCAACGGGTTGCACGTGCCATGTGCCAATGTGTTTGCAGCGGTGGGAAGAAGAAAAGGATGAACCCCATCGTCAGGTAGACCCACAGCATCAGCGGCACCCAGAGCACGGTCAGCACAACTCCAATCCAGCCTGCAATTCGCGTCGCTGTCAGTATCGGCAGAAACCGCATCAGCAGCAGTTGAAACAGCTTACCGCCATCCAACGGCATTACTGGCAAGAGGTTAAAGAGCGCCAGAAACAGATTGATTTGAGCCAGAAAATAGACCGACCAGCTGAGCATGCCCGGCGCCATATGCGGCTCGATCAAGGAGGCCACGGCCCAGATCACGAGGTTCACAATCGGTCCCATCGCGACGATCAACTCGTCCTCGTAACGCGTGGTCGCGCTGGAATGTTCGCAAAAACCGCCTCCGCCATGCAGCATGATACGACGCACGCGGACATTCTGGATCAATGCGCCCCAAGCGTGGCCAAGCTCATGCGCGAGAATCGATAGAACCAACAAGCCAACAAAAATCAGGTCAAACATCATCGCTTGCGGTGTCCCGTTGAAGGAGACAAGGATCAGCGGCAGCAGGATGATGGATGCACCAATTTGGACCGGCACCCCCCATGGGCCGCGCGCTTCAAAAATCGGAGTGTCGTTGTAAAACATCGGGAAACCCTCTCCTGACCACATTTTAAGCGGAGGGTAGTCGCTGATTGTGTCACCAGTTGGCCGCAGATCGCACAGCAAAAAGGCCACCCGGAGGATAAACGCATTCGTACTTCAGGCCCTGTTATAGCCGCTCGACGGAGCTGTTGTTCCATTACCCGACAGTCGTTTCGCAGAAACGATAAAAGGGAGAGGAACCTGCCTTTGCCGTACATTTTAATACGTACACCAGATCGGCGCAACCTGTCGGTCCAGGCAAACGAGGTGAATTGGCTGCCCTGCTCGGTGTTCATGTTCTCGGGTGGCTGAAACCTGACGATGGTTTCATCTAGCGCTTCGACGTCGAACCCAGACTCCAGCGTGTTCGAATGATGCGATACCGGTACCACCATCAGATTGTTTCTGAAGCCGGGGGTAGGTGCAATCGAGAGTGTCGCTGATAGAAAAAGTCGTGGGACAAGCGCTAAAAGCGAATCCGTCGATGTCACGATCAGAAGGACTGCACGACATATGCCGGCAGTTGCTGCTAAGATGATGACTTTTACAAGGTACAGCACGCCTTCGGCGCGAATATCTCTTAGATATGCCAAAACCCTACCGCCTTAGCCTGACACCACCATCGTATTTTCAGTCGCATTCGCGACACCTCAAGCCAGATCAAGACAGGCACAGTCATGAAAGTGCCTCCACCAGCGAAGACACTCAATGCTCTAGGCAGGAACGATGACAACTAGCTCAGCCAGATTAATTCCTTGGATTTCTATCGACAGCTTCTAGTAGTCCTTTGCATTGGTCTCAAAATTGGTCTGGCTTTGTCATGCTGTATACAAACTCAGCAACTGCTCTGGCTCGGCGTAAGCAGTATCTGAGGACCAGTAGGTAATCTGCCGATCATAGGTTACAGTCCAAACTGATCTTGACTAAGCAGTTCTCATGCAGCCGCGAGACGTTGCGGCGCCCGATTTTAGTGCTGGAGCAAATGAATGAAACTTGGTGTCATTTCGGCTAGGTGACAAGTTAGGGTCTAAAGCCCGTCACGGCGCAATTTAAGGAAAGCCGGGTTTTCCAAGCCACATCCGTTCAGGAACTGGTTCTGGCGCGATATTTGATGAAGCTGGTCGTGACAGCGGAAGCCGCCCGCGAAGCGACCGCGCTTGATATTGCCAAGTTGAACGATTGTATCGCGGTAGGGTGTGACGGCTTAGACAGGTTTGAATGTCAGAAAGCGGATGACAACTTGCCCCAAACCATCCCGACGATTGTGAGAAATCCGACCCTGTCTTCGGTCTTGAGTTTTCTTCTTTGAAATGAGGCCTCGGACGTCATGGCAGGAACACAGGGATCGCATGTTTCGGTAAATTGGCAACAAAGCAATCGAAGGGCGGCACTGTGACCAATACAAGTGCGTAGTTAATGCAGCTGAACGCTTCGGCTCAAAAACCGCAGAGGCTGAAATGCGCCCTCATCTAGAAGCTATAAGCGAAGCCATACAACGTGCGCCAGGATCACCGCTGTTTTCTAAATAGAGTTTGCGGTCGTTCAAGTAGGACGCAACGCTAGGTAGAACGGGCTCAGAATCGTTTTTGATTTTACATTTTTTGAGGAAGTTGAAAGTGCTTTAGAATAAGCATCAACGGAGGTTGCGAAGCTCTCTCAAACGCCGCACCCAATTCCTAGCCGGAGGCGGTACGCCCTTCCGTGTCGCTCATGTCGAAACCCAGATGTTTGGCGACGGTGAAGATATCTTTGTCGCCGCGCCCGCACATATTCATGACCAGCAGGTGATCCTTGGGCAGGTCCGGCGCGATCTTCATGACGTGGGCCAGCGCATGGGAGGGTTCCAACGCAGGAATGATACCTTCCGTCTCGCAGCAGAGCTGGAAGGCTTCCAGCGCTTCCATATCGGTGATGGAGACGTACTCTGCCCGGCCAATCTCATGCAGCCAGGAGTGCTCAGGACCGATGCCTGGATAGTCGAGACCCGCGGAAATTGAATAGCCTTCCAGTATCTGCCCGTCATCGTCTTGCAGCAGATAGGTGCGGTTGCCATGCAGCACGCCGGGGCGGCCACCAGTCAGGGAGGCGCAATGCTCCATCTTTGCATTCACACCCTTGCCGCCCGCCTCAACGCCGATGATCGCGACGTCCTTATCGTCGAGGAATGGGAAAAACAGCCCCATCGCATTCGACCCACCGCCGATGGCGGCGATTACCGTGTCGGGCAAACGGCCCTCGGCCTCTTGCAGTTGCTCTTTGGTTTCCTTGCCTATGATGGCCTGAAAATCGCGCACCATCGCCGGATAGGGGTGCGGCCCTGCGACCGTGCCAATGCAGTAGAACGTGTCGCGCACATTGGTCACCCAGTCGCGCAGCGCGTCATTCATCGCGTCTTTCAATGTGCCACGTCCGCTCGTCACTGGCACCACTTCCGCGCCGAGAAGGCGCATACGGAACACGTTCGGCGCTTGCCGCTCCACATCATGCGCGCCCATGTAAACCACGCATTTCAAACCGAATTTCGCGCACACTGTCGCGGTGGCAACCCCGTGCTGACCTGCGCCGGTCTCCGCAATGATGCGGGATTTGCCCATGCGGCGGGCGAGGATGATCTGGCCCAGCACATTGTTGATCTTATGCGCGCCGGTATGGTTCAACTCGTCGCGCTTGAGGTAAATCTTCGCGCCACCCAGTCGTTCGGATAGCCGTTCGGCATGGTACAAAGGCGACGGACGGCCGACATAGTGTTTCCACAGGTAATCCATCTCGTCCCAGAAGGATTGATCGGTCTTGGCGTGTTCATATTGCTCCTCCAACTCAAGGATCAACGGCATCAGCGTCTCGGACACGAACCGTCCGCCGAAATCACCGAAACGGCCCTGCTCATCGGGGCCGGTCATGAAAGAGTTGAAAAGATCGTTCGCCATGGGTCTCTCCTGCAATCGGACGCCCCATGTTCATAAAAAACGGGCCGAGCGCAAGCCCGACCCGCCTCTCAAAACCGTTTGAGTGCTTACCTGCGGCGACGCAGCACAGCCAAGGCCCCTAGGCCTGCTGCCAGAAGCGGCAAACCGGCAGGCAAAGGCGTTGGCACAATTGCGACATCCGCGTTGGCGGCGTAGAGCACTGCGGGCGCAGCGCCAACACCGTTGATCCGCAGCGCAGGCCCGTCGAACGTATTGTGCAGCGCGAACGTGCCTTTGTCTTTTGTTGCGCCCCAACCGCTCAGGATGAACTGGATGGAGGTCACCTCGGTGAACATGCTCAGATCAATGCCGAGATTGGTTTCGCCAGCTGTGTTGATGTCGTGATCTGTGAAAATGTCGAACACAGGCGTACCGCCATTGACGATCGCGTCGATTGTAATGGACTGGGGCCCTTTGTTGGAGCCGTCATAGCGAATGTCGAGCGAGGTCAAGTCATAGGCAATCGAAGAACTAAATCCCCAGGTCAGGGAATTGTAGCCCGCGCGCGCCGCAGCCGCATCGCCGTAATTGGTCCAGCCTTTGGAGCGGAAGAGACCCAACCCAGTGGAGGCGCCAGACGGGACAAGGCCGCCGGATCGGGCCAGAACGGCGCCGCTGACACCTTCGGCCTCCTCGCTCGGAGTTATAAAAGCTCCGTTCATTCCAATGTCATACGCCACGATCGTCGCAGCATTCACGGGGAGCGCCAAACCAAGCGCGGCACCAAAGCCAATAAATACGTGTTTCAAAGCAGCAGTCCTATATTCGCTAAGCGGCCGTCCCCAAACGACCTCTTCAGGGATGTTGTTGAGCGATAAAACTAGAATCGATTTTAGACGAATTTGTGGCAAATGCTCGGTTGTTTTGCGCCATTTGTCTTTGCTGTTGGCTTAGCGCGCAGACTGCGCGGCTTTGCAAAATGCTGCAATGCGCAACGCATCTTTCTGCCCCGGCGCAGATTCGACGCCGGAAGAGACATCAACCTGTTGGGCGCCCGTCAACCGGATCGCCTCCGCAACATTGTCCGGGGTAAGACCACCGGCCAGCATCCATGGGACGGACCAGTTGCGCCCGGCTATCAAGCGCCAGTCAAAACTCAAGCCATTGCCGCCCGGAAGTGCAGCATCTTTGGGCGGCTTGGCATCGATCAGCAACTGATCGGCAGCATACGCATAGTCTTCAATCACGCTCAAATCCGCCTCATCCGCAACACCGATGGCTTTCATTACCGACAGGCCGTAGCGGTCACGCAGAATGGCACAACGCTCTGGGCTTTCATGGCCATGCAGTTGCAACATGTCGAGCGGAACCGCGCCAATCAGCGCATCGAGTGCTGCATCATCTGCATCAACCGTCAGCGCAACTTTCGCCATGCCCACAGGCACCTCAACCGCCAGCGCTTTCGCGGCCTCAAGTGGCAAATGACGCGGGGATTTCGGGAAAAACACGAAGCCCACATAGGCCGCGCCTGCAGCAGCACAGGCGGCAACATCGCCAGCGGTCCCCAGACCGCAGATTTTCACCCGAATGTCAGACATGGAAGCCGCTCAGGACGCGTCTTCGAGCAGCGCCAGAACTTCGTCCTTGCCCTCTGCCTTGCGCGCTTTCATGCCTTTGACCTGCCGCGCGAGCTTCTCTTTTTCGCGCTTTTGCATCCGCGCTTCGGCCCGGTGCTTGTGTTCGCGCAGCCATTCCCAAACGAACCCGATCAGCAATCCGACAGCGATGGCGACGAAAATGATCACAAAAAGCGGAACGCTCAGGCTGAGCGGCTGCCCGACATAAGAGGCCAATTCATCGGGGAGCAACTGCACAGACACTGACCCACGATTGGCCAGAGCCACGATCAACAGACAAAATCCGACTGCCAGCAGGAACAGATACCGCACGTAGCGCATGGGCGTTTAGCTTTCTTTTCCGTTCAACCGGTCACGCAAAAGCTTCCCGGTCTTGAAGAAGGGGACGTGCTTCTCTTCTACATGAACCGCCTCACCGGTGCGAGGGTTCCGACCGATCCGGGGCTCTCTTTTCTTCACAGAGAATGCGCCAAATCCGCGCAGCTCTACCCTGTTACCTTCGGCAACGGCATCAATAACCTCTTCGAAGACAGTATTCACAATACGTTCGACGTCGCGCTGGTATAGATGCGGGTTTTCGTCAGCGATCTTCTGAATCAACTCAGAACGTATCATCAAAATCCTCCCCAGGATGTACAACAGTATCGGGGACCACCCCTTATTGGAATTAACTATAGGCTGAATAAACGTGGCGTGGAAAGGGATTAGGTGACCGTCAACGGGCCAATCGGGTCGCAAAATGCACGAATTGGGCGGTTGACTGTAAACTTTGCTTGCCATTGCCCCATCGATTCCGAGCGTCACCTCATACAGCCTTCTGCACCGGGAAATGCGATTCGCAAGCTGCGGCCAGCTTGATCCTCACCATTATTTTAAGAGCAATTGAAGTCGTCCTGCATCACAGTTGGGCCAACACAAAGGACCTGACACATGATCACACGCCGCGCCTTCACTGGCTCCCTCGCCGCCAGCCTCGCCACACCTGCCTTTGCGCAATCAGTCAATTACAAGACGATGATGTTCGACATCTTATCGGGCGATCCAGACCTGTTTCGTCCCGCGCTGGCCCATATCAAGGCACGCAAAAACCCGGACATGGCCGCAGGGCTGATCCAAGCCATGCGCTTCACCAACGGATCAGAGGCAGAGATTGCCAAGACGCTACGCCAGATCACCGGTGCCAATACCGGCAATACATGGTTCAAATGGATGCTCTGGCAGGAGGCAAACCCGCAGGTCAAACCCCACCCCACCTTCATCGAGTTTAAGCGCGAGGTGATGACCCGGATTGACCCCAATTTCGCTGATTTCCTCAAACGCCAATATCTCGACCCAGACAAGATGCGTATTCGGCTGGAGGAAATCACCTGGGGCGGCGTGCGCAAAGACGGAATCCCCAGCCTCGACAATCCGAAGCTGACCAGCGCCGATAAAGCCATTTACATGCGCGGCGATGATCTGATCTTCGGCGTCTCGATCAACGGCGATACCCGCGCCTACCCGTTGCGCATCATGGGCTGGCACGAGATGTTTAACGAGGTGATCGGCGGCGTGCCTGTGGCACTGGCCTATTGCACGCTTTGCGGCTCCGGCATCCTGTTTGAAACGAAAGTCAAAGGGCGCAATCGGCCGTTTGTCTTCGGTTCATCCGGGTTCCTTTACCGCTCAAACAAGCTGATGTTTGACCGCCAGACCAACAGCCTGTGGAACCAGTTCACCGGCAAGCCCGTCGTGGGCAAACTGGCAAACCGCCGGATCGAGCTGAAGCAGCGCCCTGTCGTGATCACCACATGGGACGCATGGCGTGCGCAGAACCCGCAGACCAAAATTCTGTCTCTCGATACTGGCCACCGGCGCGACTATGGCTCTGGCGTGGTCTACGCCGAGTATTTCGGCTCCAACCAGTTGATGTTCCCGACAAATGTCGATCAGCGCAAACACAAGCAGAAAGATTACGTCTTCGGCATCCGCAAATTCGGCGGCGCAAAGGCGTGGCCGTTGCGCGCCTTCCGACGTCGCAAAGTGATCAATGACGGCATGCTCGACACGCCCCTCGTTCTGATCGGCGATGCCAAGTCCCGCACTGTTCGCGCCTATGAACGCGGCGGGTTAAGCTTCAAACAAAAAGGCGGCGGCCTGGTCTCAAATGACGGCCAGACCTGGCGCGTGACTGAAGACGCGCTGATTTCCGGCGCCACCCAACTCCCTCGCGTCGCCGGCCACATCGCCTACTGGTTCGCGTGGAACGGCTATCTTGGCGCTGAGAGCGAACTTTACAAAGGGTGATGGGCTTATATCGGTGCGCAAGGCGGCTGACAATAAAGGGCCATATCCCTCTGAGGTTGGTCACCCTCATGCTACGAAGAAGACCCTCTGTCTGCGCTAACCTAAACAAGCCCATTGATGCATCCAAAGACCACACCAACAGCGATGAGGAATATCGGCCACTTGCAGTACTACTGATCCACAATTGACCTTCGAGACGACGTCCACAAGTGTTTGTTTCAGCTTGCAAACGCAGGGCAACTGAAACCTAAAGGACTGGCGTCGCTGGTCGTGTCCGAAGGGTGGCGCGGCCTTTTGTCAATCAGTGCGCGTTCGAGAAATTCGAATCCTCAGATGTCACAACACAGGCGCTCATGCGTCAAAACTCGCTCACTTTGCCCCGCTGGCTTCCCTTAAAACGTTCCAAACGGTAGTGCTTGGTTTCCGTGATAGGTGTGCGCCCAAGGAGCATGTCCGCCATCAAATGCCCTACACCCGGCCCAATTCCGAAACCGTGCCCGGACAGACCCGCAGCCAGTGCAAGGCCCGATATTCCGATATCAGTATCGATCACCGGGACGCCGTCGGGCGTGCTGTCGATATATCCCGCCCAGCTTGCTTGAATCGGAAGACCTTTCAAAGCCGGCAACAGACGGCCGGCACGCTGCAAGGTCTTTTTTATGACGGCGGGATTGGGTCGCGGGTCAAGCACGCGTGTTTTCTCCATCGGCGTTGCCTGATCCAAAGGCCAGATGCGCGAGGTTTCAAAACCTGTGCGCCACGCCCGCAAATCACCGCGTGACACTGAACGCCACCGCCGCGCCAACATCGGCAGAAAATGATTTGCATTGCGCAGTATGCGAGGGGTCACATCCAGTTGGGACAGCCCGGAAATGGCAAGCGTATGGCTCCCATCCGGGCGCTGCGTGACGGAGACGTCCTTGGTGTGTAACGCCGCGGGAAGCCCCTCTGCGCCTGCCGCCACAGACAGTATCGAGCTGCGAACCGAAGCCTGCGGGAATTTTATGCCCAGTTGATGCAGAAAACTCCCGGCCCATGCACCGCCTGTCAAAACGACCTGGCCCGCCTTGATCACGCCCATTTCGGTCACAACTGCAGAGACTTTCCCGGCTTCGGTTTCCAGACCGCGCGCGGCGCAGTTCTGAACAACAACGCCCCCATGTTTTTGGATGGTGCGCGCAATTATCGGCGCAGCTGTGGCCGGATTTGCGATCCCATCGGTTGGGGACCAGACACCGCCTTTCCAAGACTGCCCGGTCGCTTTTCCCCGATCACAGGCTTCGCGCGCCGTCATCATCCGGGTCTCTACGCCTTGCGTGCGGGCAAAACGGCCCCATGCGGCCCAACCTTCGATTTCTGGCTCATCATTTGACAGATAAAGCAGACCGCAACGCCGAAACCCGATCTCAGCGCCGCAATCGACCATCATGTCTTCCCAAAGCACCAGACTTTGGGTCGACAGTGGCAACTCACGCGCATCACGGTTTTGCTGGCGACACCAGCCCCAATTCCGGCTGGATTGTTCTGCGCCGATCTGTCCCTTTTCCAATAGCACAACGTTTTGACCGGCACGCGCCAACCAATAGGCGGTGCTGACGCCGACGATCC
This sequence comes from Pseudomonadota bacterium, assembly GCA_039195745.1. Lineage (GTDB taxonomy): Bacteria > Pseudomonadota > Alphaproteobacteria > Rhodobacterales > Rhodobacteraceae > Litoreibacter. The sequence continues at coordinate 89,564 of JBCCVD010000019.1, forward strand.
CACCCCCGATCACCACGTACTCCGCCTGAAGAGGCAGGCGCGTTTCAGTAGAAATGCGCAAGAGTGGTGCAGCCACCGGAAATTCCCCTGACCTATGTCTGTTTATCGGACGAAGTCTGAAACGCGGGCATTCGGATCAGAGCGCAATCGGCATGTTTCGCAACATGGCTGACCCAGGCTGGCATCGCCTGTGAAATGGCATGTTGCAGCGGCGCGGTACAGACAAAAACATCTGCCAAGAGCGACTAATATTACCACGCATGTCAGGCTTGAACGCAGCGCTGGGTGCAGGCGCGCGGTCTTTCAGGGCATTGGCTGCGCGAGCGATGCTTTCCTTTTCAAGCGCAACTGCGCAGATGACAGATTTTGAAAGGCAGGCTCATTCCAACAGCACGGTTCACCACATCTGAGTTAGCCATTGAGACCCAGCAACGTCTTGCGGGTTTCGGCCCATTTCAAGACCGTCATGTCAAAGGTCAGCGCCATCAAGGACACGCAAATGCCCAGCACAAAGTTCTTGCCCAGATCCGTGCCGGCCAAGGTGCGTTGCAATTCCTGTCCCAGATCCTGCGTTCCGATGAAGGCTGCGATGATCACCATGAAGAAGGCGAACATGATGGCCTGATTGAAGCCCACAGCCATCGTTGGCAAAGCCAAAGGCAATTGCACCTTCAGAAGCTTTTGCATCCGCGTGGCTCCGGACATATCTGCGGCCTCTGTCATCTCTTTCGGGACAGTGCGCAAGCCTTCAATCGTATAGCGCGTCAAAGGTACCATCGCGAAAATCAGGATCGAGAAGATCACAGCAATATCAGTGATCCCGAAGAGCATGATCGCCGGGATCAGATAGACAAAGCTCGGGAAGGTTTGCGCCGTATCGCAGACAAGCAGAATGCGTTTCGACCATTTTTCGGTCCGCGCGGCCCAGATGCCCAGCGGCAAACCAAAGAGCATCGCAATCGCGACCGCGGACAGGACGGAATAAAGCGTGATGACAGAGCGATCCCACCAGCCCGACAGCGCCACGAGAGAGAAAAAGATCAACGCGTAGATCGCTTGCTTTTTGCCACCCAGATACAGCGCGAAAGCCGTGATCAGCAGAATGAATGCTGGTGTCGGGATCGACAGCAGGAAATTTCGGAACGGGATCAGGATTTGTACATTCACAAAGGCCCGCAAGAAGCCGGTCGTGGCCTTCACAGCCTCAATGTTCAGGAAGCCCTTGATCAGGTTATCAAGCTCTTTGCCCTGACTGAAATTCTGCGTGCGCCCCAAAGTCTGCGCCTCCGGGATCACTTTTGAGATCAGAACGCAGAACACAAACAGCCCCGCAGCCAGAAGCAGCGTCATGTTTCGCTTCCACCACGGCGTGCCCTTTTCGAAATGCTCAGGCTGTTTGACGACCCAAGCCTTCGACATCCGATCAAGCATCACCGCCAGAAGCACGATGGTCACGCCAATCTCGAACGAACGCCCCAGCTTGAAGCTGCCCATCATCGCCAGCAGCTTCGCGCCCAGTCCCGGCATGCCGATGAATGCGGTCAGGACCACCATGGCAAGGCACAGCATGATGACCTGGTTTACTCCGACGAGGATCTCCGTCCGTGCTGATGGCAGATAGACATGACGCAGCAATTGCCATTTGGTGCAGCCGCTCATATTGCCAGCTTCAACCACCTCCGGTGACACTTTCTTCAACCCCAGCGTTGTCATCAGGATCATTGGCGGTATCGCGTAGATCGTGGTCGCAACAGCGCCTGCCGTTGGCCCTACTTTGAAAAAGATCACGGCTGGCAGAAGATATGTAAAGAATGGCAGGGTTTGCAGCACGGAGAGGATCGGCTTGATCGCGCGATCAAGCCACGGCTTTTTCCACGCCAGAATGCCCAAGCCCAGCCCGATGAAAAACGCCAATGGAGCGGCGACGACCAGCACGGACATCGTCTCCATCGCGATTTTCCACTGACCGATCAGCGCAGTCCAGGTGAAGGTTCCAGCGCCCAACAGCGCCATGCGCCAACCGCCCAGATAGTACCCGACTACACCGGCCACAGCTGCAATTCCGGTCCATGGGATTGGCCCGATATTTGGCCAGCGGCGTTTGCCGAATAGCAGGTTCGCCGTGACATCAAGCAGCCATTGCAACCCTTCCGTCAGAAAGCGGGTCAGCGCCAACAGGCCCAGATCATCCTTCACAAAGTTGAAAAGCGCATCAAGCCAGATCGCAAAGGGGGGCACCATGCTTTCAGGCAGCCGGAACAGCGCCTCCGGCAACAGGCCCACATAATGCAGGATCGTCAGAATAACAGCGACGCCAACCAGAATTTGTGCGCCAAATGTCCGGCTGATCCCGCCGATCACCACTTCCTCGGTCATGCTGCTCGTGGCATCTGCCATCAGCCTGCCTCCAGCAGGATTTCCAGCGCTTCGGCGCGATTCATACCGCCGATGACGCTGCCATTCTTGGCCACCGGAATGGCCTCACGCGTGTCTTGGACCAAGAGCCGCGCCAGTTCCTGCACTGTTGCATTTGCCTCCACCGGGTCACCGGATGCGGTCACGTCGGCTTTCGCCAAGACACCGGCATGCACTACGCGGGCTTTGTCGATCTCTTCCGTAAACTTGCGGACATATTCCGTCGCCGGGTTCAACACGATCTGATCGGGCGTGTCGCATTGCTCTACCGCGCCGTCTTTCATGATGGCGATGCGATCCGCGAGCCGCAGCGCCTCGTCAAAATCATGCGTGATGAACACAATTGTCTTGCCCAGCATATCCTGCAGGCGCAGGAATTCATCCTGCATTTCGCGCCGGATCAGAGGGTCAAGGGCAGAGAACGGCTCATCCAGAAACCAGATATCCGGCTCAATCGCGAGAGAGCGTGCAATCCCCACGCGCTGTTGCTGGCCGCCAGATAATTCGCGTGGGAAGTAGTCTTCGCGCCCGTCAAGGCCCACCAGCTTCACCACTTCCATCGCCCGCGCGCGGCGCTCATGCTTGTCCTGACCGCGCATTTCCAACGGAAACGCAACATTGTCCAAAACCGTGCGGTGCGGCAGCAACCCGAAGGACTGGAACACCATGCCCATTTTGTTACGGCGCAGATCAATCAGGTCTTTCTCCGACAGACCCATAATGTCCTGGCCTTCGACCTCAATCGTGCCGCCGGTAATCTCATGCAAACGGGAGAAGCAGCGCACCAAAGTTGACTTGCCGGAGCCAGACAGCCCCATGATCACCAACATCTCACCGCGCGACACCTCGATGGAGACGTCCTTGACACCCGCGATATACCCATCTGCGCGTATCTCATCGAAGCTGCGGCCAGCGGGCATGTTCGCCAGGTAGCCCTCGGGATCCGCGCCAAAGATCTTCCATACGTTTTTGCAGGAAATCACGGTGTCGCTGGTCATTGTCTTGCTCTCCCCTCACCGGATTTCCCCCCGGTGTTTAAAACGCCCGCCCGAAGTATAACCTCGGGCGGGCGAAAGTCGTTACCCTAATTTTGTCAGCTTATGAGCCGGTCCAACCTTGCCAGACTTCTGGGTTCTGCTCCAGCCAAGCAGCCGCTGCTTCTTCTGGTTCCATCTCGTCGACATCGACGAATTTTGCCATCTCTGCGATCTGCGGGTTTGTGAAGGAGATCTTGGTCAGCACGTCGTAAGCCGCTGGCCATTTGTCTTTCATGCCATCCCACGCCGCTTTCTTCAGGTAGCCCTTGGCAGGGTTGCCGCAGTCATAAAGTGCGTTCGGGTTTGGACCAACGCTTGGGTCTTTGTCACAGCCATCAACCCATGCAGGAAATTCGACGAACTCGCCGGGCCAGACAGCTTCCGCAAAGTTTGGCGTCCAGTTGAAGACGACCACAGGGCGCTTATCAGCTTCCGCTGCGCCGATCTCGGCCCAAAGCGCTGCGGCGGAACCCGCATTCACAACCACAAAGTCCATGCCCAGCGCTTCAACCCGCTCCTGACCGTGCTTCAACCAGTCCACCGGACCGTCAAGATAGCGACCTTTGTCGCCTGTTTCAGCCGTTGCGAAGACTGCCGCACAGTCGTTCAGCGCTTCCCAGGATGGCAGGCCCGGGCATGCCTCTTTGGTCCACATTGGGTACCACCAGTCCTCGCGTGTCACCGCGTTGTGGTCGCCCGCATCATGCAGACCGCCTTTTTCCAGCGCCGCGCGGAAAGAGGCACCAAATGCGCCTTCCCAGACTTCCAGCTCCATTGTGACGTCACCCAGACGCACTGATTCATAGACCGCTTGGCTGTCTGTGGTCACGAATTCGACGTTGTTGCCCATCGATTCAAAGATTTGGCCGACCACGTGGCTCATCACGATTTGCGACGACCAGTTATGGATCGGAATGACAATTGGATCGCTGCTGTCTTCCGCAAATGCCGCCAATGGCATCAAAGCCACGACACCTGCGCTCAGCGCTGTAGTAAATCTGTTCATGTGTTTCTCCCAGTTGTGGCGCGGCCTGTTGGCGCCGCTTTCGTTGGATGCGCGCGTCGTCACATGACTTGCACGTTGGGGCTGCCTCTGATTCCCTTGAGCAGCCAAATTCACCCTGAAACGCAGTCTTACATGATTTTCCTAACAATCAAGTTTTTTTCTTTTAAGGACATAGATTCAAACCCCCTCTATCCTCGCGACCTGCTCTCAGTTTTTAGGGCGAACGCAGAGCCGACAGGAATGTATTTCACTATCATTAAACAATTTTATTCTCACAGGAAAAAATCTGCCTATAATGACGTTAACCAAGACGTGAACGTAATTGTGAACGCGCAGTTTGCTGCTTAGAAGGCGACGGGATGAATGTAGAAAAGCTGACCTCGGAAATGGTAAAGTTAAGTCAGGATCCACACAGCACCAGAGATGGTGAACGTGAGAAAGTCCTTGAAGTCGCAATCGGCCGCGAGGTGCGCGCTTTTCGCAGGCAACAGGAAATCACTGTTGCTGAACTGTCCAATATCACCGGCTTGTCGATCGGAATGCTATCGAAGATCGAGAACGGAAACACATCCCCCTCTCTGACCACCCTGCAAACGCTGGCCAATGCGCTGAGCGTCCCTCTGACCAGCTTCTTCCGCCGTTTTGAGGAGACCCGCCAAGCGGTCCACACCAAGTCGGGCGAAGGCGTAGAAATTGACCGCGAGGGCACGCGCGCCAATCATCAATACAACCTCCTGGGCCATATCGGCTCCAATGCATCGGGCGTCATTGTGGAGCCTTATCTGATCACGCTGAACGATCAATCAGACGTCTTCCCGACTTTCCAGCATGGCGGGATCGAGACGATTTACATGCTGGAAGGCGAAGTGGATTATCGCCATGGCGATGATGTTCACACGCTCAAGCCCGGCGACACGCTGTTTTTCGACGCCGACGCGCCGCATGGGCCGGAAAAGCTGGTCAGACTGCCCGCGCGCTACCTTTCCGTCATCAGCTACCCGCAAAACGCCTAAAGACGCTTTTGCATCACGATGCCAGTGGGCCGGTCATAACCCTCATGCGCGTCCTCGGCCGTTTTGACGAACCCAAGCCGCGCAAAAGTCGCATGGTTTTCGACCAATTCGATCCGTGTCTGCAGTTCCAGCAAGCGTAGCCCCCGCGCTAAAGCGCGCTCCTCCGCCAGCCGTATGAGAACCCCCGCGAGCCCTTGTCCGCGATGCGCCGGATCAACGGCCAGTTTGCCAAGATAGAGCCGCCCCCGCTTTTCGCTCAGAAAAACGCAAGCCACGGGCGGCGCGCCAATCGCCCAGACCCCACCGGGATCACAGGCCTCGGCAATTCCCGCGACGGTCAGGTCGTGCAAAGAAGAGGGCGGATCAATCCGCCCCTCCATATAGGCAAAGCTGCGATGCAAAAGCGCATGGATCGCCTCAAGATCGAGGCTATCCGCCGCCTTGCGTATAGGCGTCATTTTTGCAGCGGCGGTTCCGTCTCCACATCCGGAAAGACGCCGGGTGATGTGGGCAACCCGTCATCGAATTGCGACAGGTAGTCGAGCATCATCGGGCGGTTGTCGATGAAGCCCTTATAGGTCGCCAATTCGACAGGCAGATCGCGGATCACACGGTGCAAGCGACGCCCCCATTTCGGCTTGGTCATCAGATCCTCGAAGCAGCACAGATAGCAGCGAATCGGGAAGACCAGCGCGTTAGACCGTGGCAAGCGGAAGAAGGTTTGCAGCTCGACCCGCAGATGTTGTTTGCGCCCGATATTTTCCGGGGTCAGCGTGGTCTTCTGGATGCCCCATTTGTGGTAGTTCTCAGGGCTAGTGTCCAAGAGCGGGTTCACCGTCATGGTCCAGTTCAGCCTCCGCGCCGGCGCGCCTTGCTGGATGTTCAACAGAAACTTCAGCGCGCGCTTGAAGATGCCCTTTTCATGCGCCAAAGGCACAGGCGCGTGCCATTCGAAAAAGTTCATCCCGATGTCGAAATCAAGCGACCAGTCGGCCTGCGTCGTCACGATGCCCGCATCCATCCACAGATTATCCTCGCGCTGATCCAGCACGCAGAAATCACCCTGCGTCTGGCGCGTGATATACTCCATCGGGCCGTAAGGCAGCGTGGTTTCATCCATGAAGGTGAAGCTGTCATCAATGCCCAAAGGCTTGTTGACCCAGCGCCACTGATCGCCGTCTCGGTGCAGCTCGAACAGGTCAGGATAGTCCTCAGACTTGGAGACCATGATCAGCTCCAACAGGTCCCAGCCCGCCAGCGTCATATGCGGCAGGGACTGGCAGCGCAGCGGATCGTCGGCCAACACCATGGCGCGGTCGCGCATCTCAGCCACGTAATGCTCATCCACATCGAAGCGCTTCTCATAGACGGAGCCGTCAGGCCCGCCGCGATGCTGCTCCATATTGACGGCATACATGTAGCTGTCTTCATGGAACGGGAACGGAAAGCGATCAATCGCCCAATCGGAATTGCGGAACGTGTAGTCGTCGCGGAAGGTTTCGTCGTTGAACTGGATCGTCATCTGTCTAGCTCCAAAGATTTGCCAACAAAGCGGCTGACACAGGGCATGATTTTCTTGCCGGAGGCGTGCTCGTCCTCATCAAGCCAATGATCGCGATGCACGAACTCACCATGACTTGACACCACATCGGTTTCACATTGACCGCAGGAACCGCCACGGCACAGGAAGGGCGCATCGACACCTTCACGCTCTAGTGCTTCCAGCAGGCTTTCATGTTCGCCCACTGTGATGGTCTTGTCGGATTTGCACAGACGCACTTCAAACGGCGCACCGGGCGCAGGCGCGAGGAATTCTTCTGAGTGCACATTTGCATCGGGCCAACCGGCGGCCGAGGCAGTCGCATGCACCCAATTGATCATCCCCTTGGGCCCGCAGACATAGGCGTTGGTGCCCAAAGGCTGACCGTCCAGCAGCTCTTCCAGAGCAATCGCCTCATTCTGATCGTCGTAGTAGATATGCACCTTGTTGGCGTATTTATAGCTCAGCTCGTCGACATAGGTGCCGAGGCTCTGGGTCCGGCAAGCATAATGCAGCTCCCAATTCCCGTTGGAACGCTCAAGCTGTTCGATCATCGCCATGAAGGGCGTGATCCCGATGCCGCCCGCAAAGAAGATGTGTTTTCTGGCCCGCAGATCGAGCGAGAACAGATTCACCGGATAGGTGATGGTCATCTCGTCGCCCTGTTTGACATTGCGATGCAAGTAAAGCGAGCCGCCACGCCCCTCGTCGTCACGGCGCACAGAGATCGCATAGGTCGTCAGATCGCCCGGATCAGACATCAGCGAATACGGGTTCAGCCGCGTACGGCCATTGTCATTCATCTCCACCACGGTATGCGCGCCACCGGAAAACGGTGGGAAGGCTTGCCCGTCGCGGCGGGTAAACTCGAACCGGGTGACCAGATCATTCAGCGGCACGACGGCGCTGACCGTGACTTCGATCTTCTCCGCACCGGCTTTGGCTTTTTGTGGGGCCGCGCTCATTCCTCGTCTCCCTGGGCGTAAATCCCCTTTGATTCCGGTACGTTGCCGGGGTCCTCGGCGTCAATGCACACGCCTTGATAAGCCGCCAAACGGCGCGAGTAGTGATCGCGCACAAACAGGTTCAACCCGCAATGCGAACAGACGAAAGGATCAATCTCCACATCCTCAGTGATGCCCTTGCAATGCACGCATTGCATGCGCCGCGCGATGCTGCCGCGATGCTCAGTCTGGATCGCCGTGAACGGAAAGCCCGCCTGCATCGCCTCATTCTGCGCCTGCCCCATCAGCCCTTCAGTGCCGGTCAGGTAAATCTGCAAACCCATATGCGCATCTTGCAAAACCCGCTGTATGCGCGTCACGGAAGCAGCATAGCTCGGCCCTTCGTAAAATTGCGCAGGCTTCAGAGCGCGCAGCTTATCGGCATAATCCGTGGCCTCGCGCGGGATGTAGATGATATGGGTGTTCGCCATCAGTTCCGGCGTGGCAATCGCCAGAATTGCTTCAGCCCCTTCGGCATCGGCGATCATCAGATGATGCTTGCCGGGCCGAGCCTCCAGCGTGCCATAGACAGGCCTGCTTCTGATCGATGGCGGGAATTCAAACTTCGACATGTTTGTCCTCTGGCAAAAGTAAAAAGGCGCGAACCGGTCAGTCCGCGCCCTGCCCGTCTCAGCCCTTGGCTGTACGGATGGATTTGTCCTTGTCGTAGAACGGCATCTCTTCTGCCGTGGCGGCCAGCTCTGTGCCATCCGGCTGAACGACCGTCAGCTTGGTGCCAGGTTTGGCCACGGCCGGGTCAAGCCGCGCAATCGCCACGGAGTAGTTGTTCAATTCTGACGACAGCCCGTATGTGATCACGCCGACATCCTTGCCGTCTGCATGCACACGGGCAAACATTTCCATCTGGGCCATGCTGTCGCTGAGTTGCACCCCGTAGATTTTGAACCGTTCCTTGCCTTCCATGGCATAATGGTTCTCTGCCCCGATGAAGCCTTCTTTGCCGGGGGAGACGACGAAATCCAGACCCAGCTCCCAGAGGCTGTCGCCCGCGGGGGAACCGTCTTCGAACGGGAATGTTTCCGAGTTATCGCCGGGGTAGAACAGAAGATAGCTCTCAATCCGCAGCATATCGAGCGTGCTGAACTGCGTCGGACGAATGCCCATATCCGCTCCATCCGACAGGATGTTGTCCCAGACATGCACTGCATCCTTGCGGCCCACGAAAATCTCGTAACCGCGCTCACCCGTATAGCCCGTCCGGCTGATCATGACGTTTTTGCCGAAAAGCTTCGTATGCATGATCCCGAAATAGGCCAGATCGCGAATGCCATCGACATGCTTGGCCAGAAAATCAACGGAGACAGGCCCCTGCAACGACATGTCATGCAGGTCATCGTCCATGATGATCGAGCAATTCTTGGCCGCCGCCACTTTGGTGAGCTGCTCCATCCCGGTGCCCGTGCCATGCACAACCATCCAGGAATTCACTGCGAGGTGGTAGATCACGCAGTCATCGACAAACAATCCGCGCTCATCAAGCATCGCCGCATAGGTGGAGCGGCCGACGCCGATCTTCTCGACGTTGCGGGTGGTCACGCGGTCGATCACATAGGCCGCATCTTCGCCGACCACATGCACTTTTTTCAGGCCGGACACATCCATCAGGCCCGCTTTGGTGCGGATCGCCTCATAATCAGCTTTCGCGCGCTCCGGGGTGTTGTCATAGAACCAGGCGGTCCCCATCCCGTTCCAATCTTCCAATTCGCCACCGATCTCTGCATGGCGATGTGCCAGAGCGGAATGTCTCCAAAGAATGGCCATGATATCTCCCCTGTGATTTGAGTCTTTGTTGGCAGTATTCAGCCCCAGCCATATTCAAAAAGCAAGAACGTCAGGCAAATTTTTTTCCTGTCAGGCAATATTTCACGAAAAAGGGCCGCCCACATGGACGGCCCTTCTTTGATTCGCTTGGTTTACTTGTCGAAGCGCTTTGCTTTCTTCTTCTCCGACCCGTTGCCGATCACAAGGACGGCGGCGCAGATCACGGCTGCGATCAGAGTGTAGAAGCCCGGTGCGGCAGAGCCCCACCCCATGAACATGGCGCCGTCGACAACCGACCAGCTTGCTTCGTCATATGGAAAACCCATGGTTCTCTCCTTCTCTTATGATTATTCAGCTGGCGCTGGTGAGGTTGGGATGCCTTCAGGATAGCCCTGAGCCGGCACTTTGACGGTGTCCATTCCGGCAAGCTCTGCGCCTTCAGGCACACGCAGCATGCCCATGCCCTTGAGCACAAGCGACACCACATAGCCCGGCACGAAGCCCAGCAGGAAGAAGACGACTGCGCCCACAATCTGACCGATCAGGCTGATCGTCGGGGCCTCGCCCGCAGCGCCTTGCAGCGCAGGGTAGCCAGAGGCGAAGACGCCCAACATGATCACGCCGTAAAGGCCGATCGTGCCGTGGACCGTGACTGCGCCTACAGCGTCATCAATACCGCGGTTCTCCAGCCAGCTCGCACATGGCTTGAGGATCACACCTGCAGAGAAGGAGATGATGAAGGTCAGCGCAGGGTAGTAGATATCCAGACCGGACGCGGTGGAAATGATCCCGGCAAGCGCCCCGGACATCATCCAGAACGGGTCCTTCGTCATGATCCAGGCGCCGATGATCCCACCTGCAATTGCCATCAGGATATTGAAGGCCAATGCCGATAACGTAATCGGTGTACCGTAAATTGTGGACGGCTTATCGCCAAACCAGCTCCACGCCTCGCCCGGCACGATCACGCACGCCATCAGGAAGCCCCAGAAGCCGACGATGATCAGCATGAGGCCCACAACCGTCATCGGCATATTGTGACCGCCTATTTCATTGGCTGTGCCGTCGGCGTTGAACTTGCCGATCCGCGGCCCGAGATTGATCAGAACACCCAGCGCGAAGAAGCCCGCGACAGCGTGCACAAGCCCAGCCGCACCAAAGTCATGCACGCCGAATTGCGTGACCAACCAACCATCCGCATGCCAGCCCCAAGCAGCCGCCACAACCCAGGCAAAGGAGCCAAGCACGACAGCAAGAATGACAAAGCCCACGGTCTGAATGCGCTCGATCACAGCACCTGACATAATGGAGGCCGTCGTTGCGGCAAACAAGGCAAAGGCCCCGAAGAACACGCCCGAGGCCTGATCCGTGATGTTTGGCCCCATATATTGCGCGCTTTCGCCCCAGCCCCACGCAATCGCATTGGCATATTCAATGCCGGAAATACCGGCAGGCCCCGGCGCGCCCGGAATGCCTGTTGGGAACCCCCAATAGACCCACCAGCCGAAGAAGTAGAAGGTCGGGATCATGAAAGCGAAGGCCAGAATGTTCTTCACACCCGATGACAGCACGTTCTTCATCCGCGACGCGCCCATTTCATAGGCCAGGAAGCCTGCGTGAATGATGATCATCAGCGGGATGGTCAAATAATAAAAAGTCTCGGCAAACATGGTATTGGTGACTTTCGCACCAGCCCCTGCTGCCTCTAGCTCGGCCACTTTGGCAACAAGCTCTGCGAGTTGTTCTTCCACGTCTAAACCCCCGTATTGGTCTCGTGTTGGTCGTTACATTCCACGCGCCATCTCATTTTCTCGCGTGGCGCTTCGCAAAGCAAAACACGGCTTACTTTATATTGCGACTCTTTTTTTAACTGATGGGAAATTTATTTTCCTAGTGGTTGTTGGGTTTGAGATTTGGTGTTAGCGTTTGAGTCGGAGTTCTGATCAGGTTGAGGGGCGTGGAGATGTGCGGGATTGTTGGGCTTTTTCTGAAGG
>JBCCVD010000020.1:0-98580 GCA_039195745.1 Pseudomonadota bacterium
AGTTCCGCGACGACACTGGTGCTGACGTTCTGTTCTTCGTCGACAACATCTTCCGCTTCACGCAAGCGGGTTCTGAGGTGTCCGCGCTTCTGGGTCGTATTCCTTCTGCTGTGGGTTACCAGCCGACACTCGCAACCGACATGGGTGCGATGCAGGAACGGATTACATCCACGAAATCCGGCTCGATCACGTCCGTACAAGCGGTTTACGTGCCTGCGGATGACTTGACCGACCCTGCGCCGGCCACATCCTTTGCTCACTTGGACGCGACAACCGTTCTGGACCGTGCGATCTCTGAGAAAGGCATCTACCCGGCTGTTGACCCTCTGGGGTCCACATCGCGCCTGCTGGACCCGTTGATCATCGGGGAAGAGCACTACAAAGTCGCAACCGACGTGCAGCAAATCCTGCAACGCTACAAGTCGCTGCAAGACATCATCGCCATCCTCGGCATGGACGAACTGTCCGAGGAAGACAAAATGACCGTGGCACGTGCGCGTAAGATCGAGCGTTTCCTGTCGCAGCCATTTGACGTGGCGAAAGTCTTCACCGGCGCGGACGGCAAGCAGGTTCCGCTGGAAGACACAATCGCATCGTTCAAAGCCGTTGTGGCTGGCGAATATGACCACTTGCCAGAAGGCGCCTTCTACATGGTTGGCGGCATCGACGAAGTGATCGCCAAAGCCGAGAAAATGGCTGCCGACGCAGCGTAAGGAGGGAGCCTCATGGCGACCATGCAATTCGAACTTGTCTCGCCAGAGCGGAAGCTTGCTTCCGTCGAAGCGAGCGAGGTGCAAATTCCGGGCGCGGAAGGTGATTTCACCGCCATGCCCGACCACGCACCTGTCATCACCACCCTGCGCCCCGGTTACCTGAAAGTGACCAGCGCGTCCGGGACGGATGAATACTTCGTCACAGGCGGCTTCGCCGAAGTGTCGGGCGAAAGCACCACCGTACTTGCAGAACGCGCTTATACCCGTGCCGATATGACGCCGGAGCTGACAGCCGAACTGGTTGCCGAGGCTGAAGCCGCACATAAGGACGCGGGCACGGATGCCTCAGCTAAACTGGCGGCGGACATGGCCGACGGCATCGCGCTTTAAAGGGTGCATTCTGCATCAAGAGAATTGGAGAAAGGCCTCATTCCAGAGGCCTTTTTTCGTTTTTCGGACCTAACTTTCGCCAAAATCCGCTATTATCACCCGGTCAGAGGGTAATGAATGCAGAAGTTAACGAATAACACGATCGGGATCACGCAGGGCAGCCGCGTGCTGTTTTCCGACTATGTCGATGATGGGCCGATGTGGACAGGCTCTGGACCCCGCGAACAGAGGTTCGCAGTGGAATTTGACGAACCCTACGCTGCGATCCCGAATGTACAAGTCGGCCTTGCCATGTGGGACATTGACCACAAACACAACCAGCGCATGGATATCGCAGCGGAAAACATCACAGAGCAAGGCTTTGATCTGGTTTTTCGAACCTGGGGAGACAGCCGCGTCGCTCGTGTCCGGGCCACATGGATGGTCATCGGCCCGTTGCCAAATGAGGATGACTGGGCACTCTACTGATGCTCAAAAAACCGCGCCGCGATGGGTGCGCCGAGGATGACCGTTACGATTCTGAGGACGTGATGCGCAATGACAAAGGCCAGATCCGCACCCGCGATCAAGGCCAGTACCGCCATTTCCGCCTGCCCGCCCGGCGCGAAGGATAGTAACGCTTCCATCGGCGGTGCGAGGTTGAAAACGTAGATCACTTCCACGAATGCAGCTGACAGGATCAGCAGGATCACACAAAACCCCAAGGCCGCTGCCACATCACGCCGCAACTCCGCCCCTGTGACACCTGCATATTTCGTGCCAACAGTCATCCCGATGAAAAACTGTGCGGCCCAGATTGCCTCCGCTGGCGGGCGATGCTGTAAGACGCCCATCAATGCCAAAACGGCCGCCAAAATCATTGGCCCGAGGATCGACGCCCCGAACAAACCCACAGCTTTTGCGATTTGCCACCCGGCGAGCCCGGCCACGACCATCAAGGCGAGTTGCGGCACAGGCAGCGCGCTCGCAGGTGCGCCGGGTGGATTTGTCAGATCAACGCCCCAATAGCCCTTCAGAATAAAGGGCAATGCGACAACGATCACAAAGACCCGCGTCGCGTGGATCAGAGACAGCGCGCGCACATCGCCGCCCGCTTCCTCTCCAAACAAGAGCATATCCTGTAGGCCGCCGGGCATTGCGGAATAGTAGCTCGTTGCGAAATCAAATCCCCAGAGGCGCTGAAAATAGGGCACGCCGATAAGTCCGATCAGAAACACCATCACTGGCACAAGGATCAGCGTCGTCCACATGTCAGCCATGCCCATAACCAACGCCACGGTAAAAGTCGCGCCCACTGCAACCCCGAGGATGGAGCGCATGGCATTGTTCAAAACAGCGATGCTCTGCATGGGCATGCCCAATAGCGCGGCTGCCAGGCAGGCAAAGATGGGACCCAGCAACCACGGCAGCGGCAAGCTGAGCAGGGAAAACATCGCGACACCGATCCCCGCTATCGCATGAGTGCCGAGGACCCGTATCATCCGCCGATCACCTTCAAACGGTAGCGTAGGGACGTCTGCAAATGAGTCTCCGCCGCATGACCGGCAGCCGCCTGATCGCCTGTGCGGATCGCCTCAATGATCACTCCATGTTCCTGATACACTGTTGCCGCGCGTTCCGGGTCCGCGAGGGTGGTCGGCCCCAACAGCAACAGCGCATTGTTCATTGCTCGCGCCGCGTCCAGCAGGAAGCGGTTCCGCGCGGCCATGTAGATGGCGCGGTGAAATCTCTGGTTGGTTGCTGCCGCGCGCGCTGGATCGCCTTCGATCTGTAAAAACGCCTCGTTTAGAGCTGCAAGCGCATCCACTTCAGCTTCTGCAGCATGTTTCGCGGCCATCTCGGCGGCGGTACGCTCCAGAACCATCCGCATTTCATAAAGCTCAACCAGTTCCGTTTGCCCGAGGGTGCGGATCACCGCCCCGACCCGCGGGCGGTGCTCAATCACATGTTCCGCTTCAAGACGACGCAGCGCTTCGCGAACCGGAGTCCGCGACAAAGAGAAACGTTCGGCCACTTCGGTTTCGCGCAGCCTGTCGCCTGGCTGATACAGGCCCGTTTCGATAGCCTCCATCAGCTTGGCAAACGCCGTCCCGCCCTGTGAACTTTCCGCTGTCATATCAGTGCTTTCATTTTTTGTATCCGATTGGATACAAAGTTTCTTAAAGCGCTGATGCCAACGTGTCAAAGCGGAAGGTGCTGCGCGAAAAGCCGGCAGGTCCTATGTCCTGCCGCGAATTTGTTGGCCAGTATACTGTGATAGCCGCCATTCAGGCGCGCCAGATTCAGCCTTTCCTAGACCCGTGTATGAAAGCCATAGGGATCGCCCATTTGCGGCTAGGAATCCTGTCGCGTCTGCTGCTCAATTGCAAACTGGATAGTTGAACACGCCCGATTTTTCCGTCGCTCTACAGCTTCCAGCGCACGATCATCGCCTGCAGCTTGTCCTTCAACGGCCAGTTGCCGCTCTGTGGGAACCCCCATCAAAACTAAGACTTAAGGCGTATCGACCAAAGCCGCATCGACAGTGTCGGTCTCAATTTCTTAAAAGTTCCGACAAGTGGGGTGTGATGCGTTCAACGTCGATTGCATTCGAGAGTTTCAGAGTCGAGGCACCTGTGTCGACTGGCGATACCGAAAGGAAAGACTATGCGATGTTCGCGTCGGAAATTTATTGCATCAACGGCTGCTCTGATCGCGGCACCTTACGTTCTCCGCGCTGATACGCCGTTTGTTGTGGAAATGCTCAATAAACACCCTGAGGATCGCAAGCAGCGCCAGATCTTCCTGCCGCGTCTGGCTGTTTTAGATGCAGGCCAACCAGTTCTGTTCAAAGCCACCGACCGTGGACACAATTCGGCCTCGGCTGATGGTATGATACCGGACGGTGCGGAGGCGTGGAAAGGCGCGCTGGGCAAGGACATCGAGGTTAACCTGTCCATACCGGGCGTCTATGGGTATGTGTGCTCCCCACATGTGTCCATCGGCATGGTCGGCGCCGTTGTGGTGCGCGGGGAAGGTGTTCTTGACAATCTGGAGGCTGTCCGGTCCGTGAAACAACGCGGCAAAGCCAAGAAGATCTTTGGCGAGATTTTCGAAGAAATCGACGCGTTAGGTCTGGCCACCTAAAAGTTCTGCGGAAGCCAAAACCAACTCACTGTTTTTACGTCTAAATCGCTCGACAGGCATGCGTTTGTCGATACCAGTGAACCTTTGTCATCAAGGATCTTGACCAATGACACATGCAAAATATTCGCCGCCGACGCGTTTTTCTGAGCGCGCGCATGTGAATGCCCAAGCATATCGTGAGATGTATGCGGCGTCCTTGACTGATCCCGATGCGTTTTGGCGGCAGCAAGCGCAGCGCTTGGATTGGATGTCTCCGCCGAGCAAGATCAGGAATGTGAGTTTTGCGCACCCCGATGTGTCGATCAAATGGTATGAGGACGGGGTCCTGAATGTGAGTGCCAATTGCATTGACCGGCATCTGCCAGAACGCGCCAATCAAACGGCGATCATCTGGGAAGGCGACGACCCGAACACAGATCGGCACATCACCTATGCCAAGCTGCATGAGAATGTGTGCAAATTGGCGAATGTGCTGAAGTCCGTTGGGATCACGAAGGGCGACCGGGTTATCCTGTACATGCCGATGATACCTGAAGTTGCCTATGCGATGCTGGCCTGCACGCGTATTGGTGCGGTCCATTCAATTGTCTTCGCCGGGTTCTCCTCTGAAGCACTGGCCAGCCGGATCGAGAATTGCGGCGCGCAACTGGTCATCACAGCCGATGAGGCGCCACGGGGTGGGCGGAATACAGCGCTCAAATCAAACTGTGACAATGCAATGCTGATCTGTGGCGATGTGCCTACCTTGGTGGTGTCACACACGGGGGCGGATGTACATTTGAAAGAGGGCCGTGATATCAGTTACACCGTCGCCATGGCCGAAGCGTCATCGCATTGCCTGCCCGAGCCGATGAGTGCCGAAGATCCGCTCTTCATCCTCTATACGTCTGGTTCCACTGGCGCTCCCAAGGGCGTTGTGCATACGACAGGTGGCTATTTGGTATATGCCGCGATGACGCATCAGCTCACATTCGATTACAAGGAGGGCGATGTCTATTGGTGTACGGCAGATGTGGGCTGGATCACGGGGCACAGCTACATCGTTTATGGCCCGCTCGCGAATGGTGCGACGACGCTGATCTTTGAAGGCGTGCCAACATTTCCGGAAGCTGATCGGTTCTGGGCGGTCTGCGCAAAGCACAAAGTTAATCAATTCTATACCGCCCCCACAGCGATCCGCGCCTTGATGGCGAAAGGGGACGATCTGGTGAAGCGCCATGATCTGAGCAGCATCAGACTGCTCGGAACCGTCGGAGAGCCGATCAACCCCGAGGCCTGGCAATGGTTCAATGATGTTGTCGGCAAGGGCCGCGCGCCCATTGTCGATACATGGTGGCAGACCGAAACCGGGGGCCACCTGATAACGCCCTTGCCGGGCGCTGTTGCGACGAAGCCGGGGTCTTGCACATTGCCATTTTTTGGCGTCTCCCCGGTTATTCTGGATGCCCAGACGGGTGAAGAACAAACCGATGTCGAGGCGGAAGGCGTGCTTTGTATTAAGGACAGCTGGCCCGGCCAGATGCGGACGATTTATGGCGATCATGACCGCTTCGTGCAGACGTATTTCAGCGACTACAAAGGGTACTACTTCACCGGTGATGGCTGTCGTCGAGATGCTGATGGCTATTATTGGATCACAGGTCGCGTGGATGACGTGATCAACGTCTCCGGGCACCGCATGGGAACAGCCGAGATCGAAAGCGCATTGGCCTCGCACCCAAAAGTGTCAGAGGCGGCTGTCGTCGGATTTCCACATGAGATCAAAGGTCAAGGCATCTATGCCTACGTCACGCTAATGGCGGATGAGGTATATACCGACAGTTTGCGCGATGAACTGGCCGCTTGGGTGCGCAAGGATATCGGCCCCATCGCGAAGCCAGACCACATCCAATGGGCGCCGGGGCTTCCCAAAACGCGATCAGGCAAGATCATGCGCCGTATCCTGCGCAAGGTCGCTGAGAATGACTTGGGCACTCTAGGGGATACTTCCACTTTGGCGGATCCCGGTGTCGTCGACGATTTGATCGTAAACCGGCGATCCGACTAGCCTATGGTTGATATGTCGCCTTCTGCGTCCACCATGGTAATCCGTGCTCCCGTGGCGCGGTTAATGGCTTTGATCTGATCCAGCTGCGCGAGGCACAGTGCAGTGGACAGACCATCTGCGAGCGCTGCGCTGTCTGCTTGGACGGACACTGTGGACCAGCTTGGTGATCTGTCGCCCTTTGGGTGAAAGATATGCGGGTTGCGCCCCATCTTCATGGCTAAGGGCGATGATGTTGCAACAGCGCTGTTTTCCAGTACGCGTGTTCCGACTTGACCCTGTTCCGGGTCCACCAGACCTAACCGAAATGGTCCACCAATCGCCGCGTGTTCCCCTACAGAGACCAGCGCCTTGTCATAGCCACGTGCAATCAGCAGGTCTTTGACCTTATCCGTCGCATATCCTTGCGCGATGCCGTTCAGCGTCATCTGTTGTCCGGGCGCCAAATGGAGTTGGTCGCGCGTGAGGTGCAGCTTTTTCCAGCCGACGAGGTGCCAAGGCAGGGGACTGCCCTTCAATGCGGCCTTAAAGATCGGCTGTATGGTCGGATCAAAGAGACCACCGGTTAAGCTATGAAGCCGGTCGCACAGTGAAAGTATCTGCGCTGTTTCGTAAGAGATCGCTCCGCCGCCCTGTTTGTTGAGGCGCGATAGCTCTGACGTCGGATCGTAAATCGAAAACAGCTTTTCCGTTTTTTCAATCTCGGCAACGGCTGCCGCCAAGTCATCCTGATGACCCCCATAAAGCGCCAATGACACATCTGCGCCCATAGCTCTGCCTTGCCAGCGTATCGGGGCCGCGTTTACCTTAGTGGCCACCATCGCGGCTGCGGAAACAGTTATGAATCGCCGTCTGTTCATCATTGAGCTGGTACCAAATTTCCATCCGGATTTGTCTTCTGCCGGCGTTTCGCGGCAACGATAAGCGGCACGCAGAGCTGAGGACTTTCATGAACCGTTACACAATCAAGGCATTGGAAACACTCATCATATCTGATTTTTCCTGATTTCTCGATTGCACCATACTGGCATTTGACTTTGCACAATTGACAAGGCGAGCCGCATTCTACCCGCCGTTTGATCCAGTCACGCCGCCGGAAAAGACCGCCAATGGCCATCAACGCCCCCAAAGGGCAAACGTAGCGACAAAAGCCCTTGAACAGAACGGATGAAAGCAAAAGCCAGAAGACCGCATAGGCGACATAATACCATTCTCGTATGAAGAAGGTCGTGATCGCGGTTTTGAAAGGTTCGACCTCTGCAGCCTTGTCGATATGGGTCGGTGCAATTATGGCCACGCTTACCAATGCGGCCAGAACCACGTACTTCACCCATTTCAGGCGGGCATCCCACGTCGCAGAAACAGTGATCTGCCGAATGCCAAGGAACTGCGCGATCTTGGCCGCGAATTCCTGCAACGCACCGAAGGGGCATAACCAGCCGCAAAACAGCCCGCGGCCCCATAGAAAAAATCCGATAATTGCGGCGCTCCAGACGGCAAGTGAGAACGGATCGTAAAGCAGGAAAGCGAGGGACCCACCGGTGATGGATGTTTGAAGCAAAGCAAGCGGTGTCACGATGGACAGCTGCCCCTGACCCCACCACCCCACAAACACAACGACTGCGCCGAGAATGACGAGCCGGATGGGTTGCAGGTGTTTTGTGACGGCGAGCGCATCCAGACGCATTGTGAAGAAGGCAAGCATGACAATCAGAACGACACTGAGAACGGCCAGATCAGTAGCACGGCCGCGCAGTGCCTCCAGCCAAGGCGGGATCGGCTCTACCACTTCGGCGCGTGCAAAGAACCTTTCATCGGCACTGGTCTCAAACTCTAACTCGCGCGACCCGATCTCCGGCTGGAACATGCCGTGTTCGCGCACAGCACTCACTGATAGGGTCCAAGGCTGCGTAGGGTCAAACCCGAGCCGCCGGTCAGTGCGCAAGATAAGTGCCTGCCCGAAATCGACCGCATCATGCAGCTCGAACGGCAGGTCATCATGCAATTCGATAAAAATATCTGCGTCTCGCAGTGAGACAGGAAAGCCGCCTTGTTCAGCGCTCAGCCAATCTGGCGCCGTGTTGCGCACAAAGGTCTCAGAGACGAGGCCATGGCGCGCTGTATCAATGACAAGGATCGGTTCGTCATTGCCCGAAATCTCCAGAAAGGCTTGTAAGTCGGCGAAGCCGTCTTCGGACAGCACTGCGCGTGCGACAGATTGGGGGCCGAGGTCTATGAGCCAGAGGTCAAGATAGGGCTCTTCGGGCATGTCCTTGGCGTCCGGATCGTCATCCTCCCACAGCGTGCCAGCAAATCTTGAATCGACTTCAGAATTGGTCCAAGTGCCACGATGCACGAGCCCCTGATCCAGGAGGTCTTGCCAGGTCAGGGTCTCTTCGACCTCTGGGTCAGGGTAGGCGGGCGGGCCTGTGGCAATGCCCCCCATCTTTTCCCGTGCGACCTGAAGTGCAGCCGCGAGGATCGATTCATGGGCAATGCGCACAGAGGCCGTGGCCTTTGTAACCCCGTCAAGATAAACGAGCGATGAGCTGTCATTGCCGCCGCCATAGGGCGTGCCAACCACCAGACTGTCGCCAATTGAATGCCCTTCATATTGCTCAAAGAACGCGTGGAAGGGAGCCTGTCCGAGGCCGCTGACGAAGATAGGCTCATTGTGGGAAAGAAGCTGCACGTCGAGGAATTGCCCCTCAAGGTCGAGCACCACAAGCAAGTTGATCGGCGCACCACTGAAGCCGGGCAGGGGTGCCATCGGCTCCGTCTCGAACACATAGCCGACATGGCCGCCACCCGAATTGAGCAGCTCATAGACACCGTTTTCGTTCACGGGTTCGCCCAGTTCCATCGGCGCAAAGATCAGTGGTGCAATCTCTTCACGGGGCAAAGGATCCGCCATTACAGCCTGAAAAAAAACAATAAATGACAGCAAAAATGCGAATATTACCCGTGACATATCGGCAGTTTAAAGATGTCACCAACCACAAGACATTCGACCAAAGTCGCACAGCCCGTTGCTGGCAATCACAGACAAGCACCGGCGAGGATATCCCGTTCCGGTTCTGGTATCACTGGGGTCGCTGAGGTCTTGGGAATCTCGCGGGAGGGGCTTGGTCTATTAGCCATTTGAGACAAGATATGTCTCAACCTGCGCGGATACCTCCGTAGCGATCCTGTTGATTACCGGATTTGGAGTTATCTCAGTTTGGGAAATTAGCAGGAGCGCCTTGCCCCCTCAATCTGCCTGACGCAGGACGGAATCAAGAGCCTGCAGCAACAGATCAATATCAATTGGTTTGTGCACCAAAGGGAGGCTGAAAAACTCACACCGCTCTTGCAGTTTTGCGCTTCGATCTGCGGACAGAATGAAAGTCGGCACTGCATCATAGCGTGTGCGCATGAATTCATGCAGGTCTATGCCATCAATCCCGGTGCCGAGCTGGTAGTCGAATAGGGCTGCATCCGGTAGCAACTCAATTTCTTCCAGAAGTTCTATGGCCTCCTCGCCGCTGGAGGCGTGAACAACATGTGCGCCGCTGCGTTCCAGCCGCAGCGTCATCGCATTTGCAAGATCTTCGTCGTTTTCAACCAGCAGCAGCATCTTGCCTACGATGGCAAGATCACCGACGCGTATATCGCCGGTTTGGTCTCTGCCCGGGTGTGCTCCGCTGTGTTGAGGGACGCTCACAGAAAAGCATGAGCCGTGCCCGACTTTACTGGTTAACTGCAAGTCATGGCCAAGCGCATCGCAGACGCGTTCCACAATCGCGAGGCCGAGGCCGATGCCTTTGGCGCCACTATGTGAATCGTCAAGGCGCGCGAATTCCTGAAAGATGCGTTCCTGATCCTCAGAGGCAATGCCGGGTCCTGTATCCAGAACGTCGATGGTAAGGGCGCGGTCAGCATCCTTGCGCACGTTCACACGGACTGCACCCGCATCGGTGTATTTGATCGCATTGCTGATGAGGTTTTGCAGCACGCGCCGCAAAAACATCGGGTCTGAGACGATTGTGGCCTCCGACACGGCGATGCTGAGATCAAGGCCTTTGTCTTCAGCGATTGGCATCATCTCATTGGACAGGGAGTTCAGCATGGAACCGAGTGAAAAAGGTTGTATGTCGAATGTCGCATGGCCCGCGTCGAGTTTTGAAATATCAAGCAAGGCCTCGATGATATCCTCGGCCCCCTTCAAAGCGCCTTCCGCCTTGCGCGAAATTTCCGTCATTTGTTCGTCTTGAGCCGCATCCTGCAGTGTCGCGAGGTAAAGCTTTGCCGCTGAAAGAGGTTGCAACAAGTCGTGGCTTGCTGCCGCAACAAACCGGTTTTTGGTGACATTCGCGCGCTCGGCATCACGTAGCGCCGCGCCGAGCTCTTCGGTTCGGTCGGCAATGCGCTGTTCAAGCGTCTTGTTCAGATCCCGGAGTTTATTCGCCGAGATACGTTCGCTGGTCACGTCAGAGAAGGACATCACGAAGCCCTGATCAGGCATTTCCTGAGCGAAAACGCTGAAGATACGCCCCTTTATATCGTTGAGTTCGAACTCAATTGGGGGGCGGCCAGTCCTTTGCTCAGACCATGCGGTAAGTTTGGCGCTGGTAAATGACCCCGCGAACGTCATGTTTCCCTTCATCAAATCGACGATTTTCAGGAAGGAAGTGCCGGGCCGGACATAACGTTTAGGGACCTGGATCATGCGATCCAACTCTCTGTTCCAGCCGGCAAGTTGGGCATTTTGGTTGAAAATACACACCCCTTGCGCCAGGTGATCCAACGTTGCCCGCAGCATTTTGTCCTGACTGTCGACAAGTTGGTCACGCTCGCGCAGCTGTTCCCGCATCACATCCGAGATGTCAGTTTGCAAAATCGCGGTCCCGCCTTCTTCGGTGCGATGCTCGCTGACTTGCATCCAGCGATTTTCGGTCAGGGAGATGTTGAAGACCACGCGGGCCTCACGGTGGCGGTTCAGCCGGTCGACAACCCAATCATCACTTGATGTGCCCGACGGAAAGTGAATTTCTCCAGAGGTGCTGATGATGTCGACATAATCATTGAATGAGATACCTAACTGAAGGTCGTCACGAACATTCCCCAGCTCGCGGCAAAACCTGCTGTTGAATAGAAGTAGTTTGTCTTCCGAGCTGAAGAGGGCAAATCCTTCGTCAACATTTTCGACTGCTTCTTTGAGAATGCTGCGGGACTGTTCAGCGTCGCGCTTGGCTGCGGAAAGCTCCGCATTGCTTGTATTCAGAAGATCCAGTGCACGTTCAAGATCAGTCGTCCTCTGTCGAACGCGCGCTTCCAGCAAGGCGGCCCGTTCAAATTGTGCAAAGGCGCTGCTTTGATCCATTGCGGGTTGCTCGACCCTGCGCATCAGGGAGGCGCAGATATTCAGCAGCTTATCCCTTTGTCTTTCGACGGGATCCTTTGGATTTATAAGGCCGTCCATATCAGTTTTCTGAACACGGTGGGAACAGAGCGACGCCAGTCAGAGTGTGATTCACATGCAAGGGGCCAATCTGCTCGCCATAGGTCGAGAACCCAACAACACCGTGTTTCTTGAGAACGGTATTCGTTTCGTAAATCCTTTGGGATTTCTGCGCCTCTATGCGGCGTAGAATACAGTCGCAGGCGATGATGTCCGCTGATGCTTGGCCGTTCACAAGGGCTGTCAGTTCCGCGTCAAGATGTTCAGCAATGTTTGCAGCTTGTGCAACAGAGAGAACCATTCCTTCGTCAATCGCCGAAAAGAACACAAGATTTCCGTCCTCATCCACCCGCTGAATGGCACGGACGTGAAATTGATCCCCCACCCGGACGGTCACCGGATTTTCGGCAAACGTAAATTCGTCGAGCTGATTTGCGTCTTTTCCGATGAGGCGTGCATATTCCACGGCTGCCGGTTCATCGTTGATTTCGCAAACGATCCGTTCATTCGGTTCAGCCTTGGTGACGACCATTCTGGTCTGGCCCGGCATCATATGATTGACGGAAAAGACGTGGACCTCGCAATTGGTGACGACAAAAGTAAGCGTGGCTGCGTCGTCATATATTTTGCCTTCATACGCCACTGCTGATTTCTGGAACTTTAGCCCATCTCCGGCAGAGCCACCAAAGAGGGGAAAGCCGAATAATCCGGGTGAAATCGTGCTGACAAGCTGATCCTCACAGCGTGACAGCCCATCGACCATCAGAAAACTGAAGCCGTTCGTCTTGCGCGGGTTGGATGTTGTGAGTGCCATCCGGTTCTGAATGAGCGTGTCGTTCAGAGCATGGAAATCCGTCTTGGACAGGTTTTCAATAAGCACTGAGCGCGCAGCAAACCATTGCCTTGGCAAACCAATTACGACGATATGGCCATCGACGAAACCCACTTCTGATATTTCACCGGCGCTGGTGCATCCAACAACAGGGCAGCCAAGATTTTCATGCAATGTTGCGATTAACTGTTGGAAATCAGCTTCAGGGCTGGCGAAGACGATGACATGCGCAAAACTGTCTTGCGACAGCCTGTCTAGTATCCGGTGTATGTAGCCTTGCCGGTCTATCGGTTCGCTGAACGCGACCAGATGCTTGCCCCCAACAGGATTAAAGGCGCTCTCGCCAACAGGCTGCAGTGCGTCATCCATCTACTGAATTTCCTCCCACAGAGAGGGTACTGCGTTTTCAGTATTTCGGCAATATCGTTACCTGTTTTGCGTCCTTTGCGATCAGCACTGCTTGCGTGCGGTTTTTCACGCCAAGTTTCCGCATGATTGCCGTGACATGGGCCTTCACTGTCGACTCTGCAATCGCCAGTTCATGGGCGATTTGTTTGTTCAGCAGGCCTTCGCTGATCAAGTCCAGGATCCTTGCTTGTTGCGCTGTCAGTGTCGCGAGTGCCTTCAGCATTTGATCTTGGACCTGTGAAAGCTCTGTCGCGACGAAGTTTTCGGGAACATAGATGCCCCCGCATTGGATTGTTTCAATCGCTGTTCTGAACATGGAGCGCGGCGAGTGCTTGGGCACAAAGCCCGAAGCGCCAAGCTTAAGCGCGGATGTGATGACGCGGTTGTCTGTAACGGAACTGACGACGACGAGCGGGCATGCCGACACCAATGCGAGCATTCGCGTGAGCCCGTCAAATCCGTTTACATCCGGCAGGTTCAGATCAAGTACGATGAGCGACGGGGGCGCGAACTGCTTAATCAAGGAAGTTGCCTCGCCAATGCTGTTGGCGGACTCAATTTTTGAGAAAGCGCAAATAGATGCCAACGTCATCTCAAGCGCGTCGCAGAACATGGGATGATCATCGATAACGAGCGCCCAGGAATCTTTGGGGAATTTGAGTATGTCCTGACCAGGATCTGTAGACAGCGAAACCATATGCATAGCTAGCATAGATCCGCGGCACTGTATCTAAGCAAAAGGTAGTAATTGAAAAGGGCGCACATTTCTGTGCGCCCTCTCAGCCGTGACAGGGAGAATATCGTTAGTCGGCTGATGCAAGTTGGCTTGGCAGACGGAATGTCCACAGCAGCCCGCCCTGGTTGAGGTAGTTCACTTTCTTCGCGACCTCACCACCCCAAAGCGGTACGGCGCCACCCCAACCTGAGATGATCGAGACATATTGCTCGCCATCCTGTTCCCAAGTGACAGGTTGGCCAACGATGCCGGACCCGGTCTGGAAGCTCCAAAGCTCTTCACCGGTTTCATCATCAAGCGCCAGGAATTTGCCTTCTGGTGTGCCGAAGAAAACCAGACCGCCAGCGGTCGTCATGACGCCGGACCACAAAGGCGCGTCGTTCTTATACTCCCACTTCCATTCACCGGTCATTGGATCAATGGCCTTTAGGCTGCCAATGTGGTCGTCGTAGTTTGGCTTGATTGTGAAGCCTGCGCCCAGATAGGCCGCGCCCTTTTTGTAGCTGATCGGTTCATTCCAGATATCCATGCCCCACTCGTTGGAGGGCACATAGAAATGGCCGGTCCGCTGGCTGAAGGCCATTGGCATCCAGTTCTTCCCGCCAAGGAAGGAGGGTGATGCGAAGATCACATCGCCTTTCTTGCCATCTGCCGCATCAGCAGGGTTGCCCGGGCGGTTCTCTTCAACAAAGAGCGGCCGTCCGTTCTCATCAAGGCCAGTGGACCAACTGATGTCTTTCACAAACGGATACCCACCGACGAAGCCGCCATCGGCCGCGTCCAGTACGTAGAAGTAGCCGTTCCGGTCAGCACTCGCGAGAAGCTGTTCGCCACCGGGACCATCAAAGGCCACGACCTCATTCACACCGTCATAATCCCAGCCTTCGCGCGGCGTGGTTTGGAAGTGCCACTTGATCTCGCCATTCTCAGGATTGATGCCAATGCGGCTGGCTGCATAGAGGTTGTCACCCGCGTTACCCTCTGTCGGTGTGCCTGCGTTGCGCAAATGGCTGTTCCAGGGGGCCGGGTTGCCCGCCCCGAAAATCAGGGTATCGGTGCGCGCATCATAAGAACCGCCAAGCCAGGTTGCCCCACCGCCGGTTTTCCACATATCGCCAGGCCAGGTCGCGTTGAGTGTGCCCGTCATTGTTGACGGCTCGCCGTTTAACTCACCCATATGACCTTCGATCACGGGTCGTTTCCACACCAGATCGCCGGTTTCGGCGTCGCGGGCTTCCACAGCGCCGACAATCCCGAACTCACCGCCAGAGTTACCCGTCACAACCAGACCGTTCACGATCAACGGCGCGGCGGTATAGCTGTAGCCAGCCTTGTAGTCGTCAATCTTCTTGCGCCACACAACGTCGCCGGTTTTGGCGTCCAGCGCGACGATACGCGCGTCGAGCGTGCCGAAATACACTTTGTCATTGTAAATCGCGGCGCCGCGGTTGATCACGTCACAGCAGGGCAAAATGCCCTCAGGCAAACGCGCGTCATACTGCCAAAGTTCTTCACCGGTTTTGACGTTGATTGCATACATCCGGCTGTAGGAGCCGGTGATATACATGATCCCGTCATGAATGATTGGCTGCGTTTCCTGTCCGCGTTGCTTTTCACCGCCTAGTGAAAAAGCCCATGCAGGAACGAGGTTCTTGACGTTGTCTTTGTTCAGAGTGTCCAGCGGCGAGTAACGCTGCAGATGCCGCCCCATCCCATTGGTCAAGATATCATCTGCGGTGGCTTGATCGCCTGCGAGATCTGCTTCGGTGATGTTCTGAGCAAACACGCCTGTCGACGCCAGCAAACCAATTGCTGTAGCTGCGAGTAGATGTTTCATTGAAATCCTCCCAATAATTTAGAACGCAGCACGAGGTGCAAGCCTGCGCATGGCGTTCTCCCGTCAGTTTATCGCAGGATTGGCGGCGCGCTGTGAATAGGGCTTTGGTCGTAGGACTTTCCTCGTATTTGCTTGAGATGCTTCGATGGCGCAATCCGATGCGCCGCAGCTTAATGCACATATCTGGAAAGCTGGCATTTTGGGCGGAGTGCTCATCATGATGCTTGATCTGGTTGAATAACGACGCGCACGCGACAGAGTGGCAGTCTTGGGGGGCAGGCCTGTACCGGTTGTCGATGAAGGCAGGAACCAGAAACGGTGGTTAGGTGAGCCGAGACTAAAGTCTTCTTGGGGTATTTGGCCGGGTTGCGATAGCTTTGTGCACATGTTGCGTGTTTTATTGATCCTGGGCGCGTTATCCATCGCATATGCGGCTTATCTCGCCACAAGAGCGAGCCCTTGGGCGGCGGCTGACGAAAAGGCTGCCGCAGATATAGCGATTATCGCAGAGCTTGCTGCGCTACCAGATCGTGTAAGTTGGCAACTCTCTCGCGATGCCTCTTTGAAACGGGTCGTTGTCTGGGATAGCGCAGGTGAACGCACCTATCCGCCGCCGGGCGGGATCGTTCCCATGGTCTATGAGATTTCGCAGGACAAGATCACAGAACTGGCGCAAAAGCAGCAAATCACCAACTGGTCCGAATGGAGCTGGTTTGATCTTGCTGAAAGTGCATTGCTCTACTGTGCGGAGCGCCCCGCGATCTGTGTCGTCTACGACCGTGCTTTGTTGGAAGACATCCTCACGCTACAGACGGGTGTATTGACAGATTTGAACCGCAGTCGCGCGCGACCTTTGTTTATGGGTCTCTTGGCGATTGCATTTTTCGTGTCTGCAGGGCTCTTGTGGCGCAAAAGGTGGCAGAGCGTTGAAGGCGCGGCTGTCTTAGCCGTGTCGACCGATCTTGAAATCGTCCCAGAACACTTCATTGCACGTCGTGGCACGCTGGAGGTGTCTCTCACGCAGCGCGACCTGAAACTGTTGCGTCTGCTGCAGCGAAGTGATGGCGCGGTTGTCACCAAAGATCAGCTCTATGACGAAGGGTGGGGCCGGGATTACATGCCCAATTCGAGAGCGCTGGACCAGCATATGATCAACCTGCGTCGCAAGCTTGATCCTGATCATTCCCTGCCGGTTTTGATCGAGACAGTGCGCGGTGTTGGCTATCGGCTCGTTCTTTAGTCGATTTTGCAAATTTTTTGCAAAGTTCTTGCAGTGACTTTGCGCGCCATACCGCAGGCCGATTTAGCTTTGTCGTACCCAAATGGAGAGGCCGTCATGAAAAAGAGAATACACTTGTTTGCAATCGCCGCGTGTATGTTTGCATCGTCTGCATTGGCGCAGGAACAGCAGTCCCACGTATCGGATGAGTTTGGCACCAAGAACCCGGAGGAGCTTTCCTTGCGCGGCGCCTTGGACAGGTTACGGCATGACGAAGCTCATCCGATGTTGGGCGTTCTTGGTTACGGTGCGGCCAAGGCAGGAATGCATGAAGTGGCACGCGAGATCTTTGAAGACAGTGCAAAGCGCGAGAATCTGCAGGGCCTGACCTGGCTGTCATGGATGGAAGACAACGGGCTGGCAGGCCCCGAAAACCCCGAAGCCGCCGCGCAGCTGGATCGCCGCGCAATGGAGCTTGGTTCGGAAGTTGGTGCATTTAATTTCGGGTTGGATGTCTTGCGCGGGCGCGGCGTTCCCTTTGATCAGGAGCTGGGGGAAGCCATTATCAAACAAGCTGCCGAAATGGGAAGTTCTGACGCGCAGCACTTGATCGAAAATGATTTCGATTTGGACTCTGTCACACCCGATGCAGATGAATGGAAGTACGAGAAGCGCCTTTTCTGACTTCGCAGTTCTCACTTTCAGGCAAGGGAGCGACAGGGCTTTGGCCATGGCCAATCCCTATCCATGGGCGGCCCGCAATGTGTTGAGATGTTGGCCGCCCCATCGCATGAAGTCGCTTTGTTCAGGACCGTGAACGCTTAACGCCGCGCGCTGGATCATAGCCCCAAAGCGCGGCAGCACCGAAAATCACGGTGGCCAAGAGGGTCCAGCAAAGGGCTGTGACGTTCAACTCCGCGTAAAGCGCAAAGCGGATCAATTCGACCGCATGGGTGAACGGGTTGAAGGCGCAGATGTCGTGCAAAAGCCGTGAGCTTTCTGCCATTTTCCACAGCGGATAGAGCGCAGATGACAAGAAAAACATGGGAAAAATCACAAAGTTCATGATGCCTGCGAAGTTTTCCAATTGCTTGATAAATGAGGACAATGCCAGTCCCAGCGCGCCAAGCATAAATCCGGCAAGCAGAAGGGCCGGCAAGGCGAGAACGTAACCCTCAGTTGGCAATGTGATTCCGAACAATGCGGCAATAAGCAGGAAGGTGTAGACCTGCGCGATTGAGATCAAGGATGAGCCAATCAATTTGCAGGTCAGTAGCCACCAGCGGGGCAGGGGAGAGGTCAGCAGAAGCCGCATCGACCCCATCTCTCGATCATAGACGAGGCTGAGAGAGGATTGCATGCCATTGAACAAAAGCACCATGCCGCAAAGGCCCGGCACGATATATGTCTCGTAGGTGATGTAGGTCTGATAGGGCGGCGTGATTGACAGGCCAAGCGCCGCGCGAAAGCCTGCCGCGAAGACTAGCAACCAGACCAGCGGGCGGATCAGGGCGGCGACAAAGCGTTCGCGTTGATGGATAAACCGCAGGCCTTCACGGGTAACAATTGCCATCAGGGCAGGCGTCCACCTCATGCAGCCGCCGCTCCGGTGAGGGAGAGGAAGTGCTCGTTCAGACTGTGCCCGCCGGTGACGTCACTGGCGCGCCCTTCGGCGATGAACTGACCATGGTGCAGGACCAGAAGATGATCGTCATCGCGGATTTCATCAGTGAGATGGGTGGCCCAAAGCACTGTCATGCCTTCCCCGGCCAATTGATGGACATGTTCGGTAATGGCGGTGCGCGACGCCGCGTCCAGCCCGACAGTTGGCTCGTCCAACAGCAACACTTGTGGGTCATGCAACAGCACGCGCGCAATCTCGGTTCTGCGTCTATGCCCGCCGTTCAGCGTCCGAACTTTCTCATGCAGGCGCTCGTTCATATCAAGGCGCGTGAGTGCCGCCTCGATTTGCATGCGGGCGTGCGTTCCGCGCAATCCGTGCAGGGCCGCGAAGTATTTCAGGTTTTGAAAGACCGTTAAATCCAGATCCAAAGTGGGTTGCTGAAAAACGACGCCAAGTGCGGCCAGCGCCTGTCGCGGGCTTTTGTTCAGGTCATGCCCCGCAATCATTATCTCGGCACCGGGCGCCGTGAAAAGCCTCGTGAGCAGGGAGAACAGGGTGGATTTGCCTGCCCCATTCGGGCCAAGAAGCGCAGAAAAACCGGGGGCAAGCTCAAAGCTCACCCCCTTCAGCGCATCCTTGCTCCCATAGGAATAGGAGAGGTTTGAAACGCTCAGCGTCACTCGATGGTAATCTCCAGCCTCTGAGTTTCACCGGTCGAGCCGGGCACTTTCAAGTAATAGCTGCCGGGTTTGATCGCGACAAACCCAATCTCCATCTCGCCAGCTTCGTCAAATTCGATGGAATCCAGGCCGAGCGGACGAATTTCGAGACCTTCTACGACAATCTCGTCGACCCAGATGGCGCGAAAGAACTCGGAACCCACAAGGGCAAGTTCCTGACTGCCGTCGCCCTGGATTTCAAATTCATAATATTTGCCGGACTTTAACACCCAAGGGGCGGAGGTCAGCGGCTCACCCGCACTCAGCTGGATCGGCTCCAGATCTTCTTTGTTTTTGGCCGAGAGTATGCCTGCAAGGCCGAAACCATTGTCGTCATCATCCGCCAGAGCGGGTGAGACGGATAAGGCCATAGCCGCCGCGATGGCAGATAGGATTTTGAGCATTGGGTTTCCTCCAGTTATCATGTGAGATTTGTAATTGGGCGCATCACATCAGTTTGTTGGCCGGTACGCAGCCCCCCAAGGAAAGCGGCCGACCTTGATGGATTTGATGGCCTCGCGCTTTGCCACATCGATAACAGTGACATCACCAGACACGCCATTTGTTGTGAAAACGAGGCTGCGATCAGCATTGAAATCCATGTGCCAGACGCGGCGGCCGACAAGGATATAGTCTTCGACCTCATAGGTTTCAGCATTGACCACCGCGACGTGGTTCGAAGGCCCAAGTGCGACGAAAGCGTGGGTGTCGCCAGCGGTCATCTCAAACCCTACCGGTTGAACGCGATCCGGATGCACGCCGTCAACTTCAAAGCTGATTTTCGCCTGCTCGGTCTGCGTTTCAACATCGAAGACTGAGATGGTGCCGCCGATCTCTGCCGAAACCCAAAGCTCGGTGCCCCCTTTGACGAACTCAGCGTGGCGTGGGCGGCTATCTACAAGCGTATTGGCAAACAGCTCTTGTGTCGTTGTGTCGATCCAATGCGCCATGTTTGTTGTCTCGGATGTGGTAATCGCGATTTTGCCATCGGGGCTGACCGCCATGCCTTCCGGTTCGATCCCGACGTCGATTTGCGCAACGACAGAGCGGGTTTGCGTGTCAACCACAGTGGTAATCGCATCATCCTCATTGGCGATATAGAGGTGCCTGTTGTCGGGGTGGAGGACGAATTGCTCAGGGTCTTCGCCCGATGGCAGTTCGTGAAGCACCTTGCCTGTCTCAGGATCAATCACCTGCACCGTGTCACTGTCGGAGGCGCAGACATAAAGAACCGAATAGTCTTTCGCGAAGGTAATCCCGCGTGGGCGTTCGCCAACGTCGATTGTGCGCACGACTTCCAGCGTTTCGATGTCGATCACACTCACAGTATCGTCTTTTTCGTTCGACACCCAGATTTCATCGGCAAAGGCCGGGGCGGTGACGGTTATCAATGCAATCAGGCTTGCGCGAAGCATGCGGTCTCTCCCAGATCAGTTAAAGGCGGTGCAGGTTGTCTCAGGTTCATCCTGGCCCAGCGTGTCCAGTTCGGTCCGCTGATGTAAAAACCCCTCAAGCGGCGCGTTGGCGACCAAGGCCCTTGGATGCAGCAAGGGGATCGGTTGGCGCAGCTGTCCATTCCATTGCCGGTAGGTCAACGGGCGGCCTTTGAACCCGGCAAGTTCAAACTCATCGCCAAGAAGAAACGATCTGATCGTCGCGACATCAGAGGCTTTGGTGCGGGTGACGGCCTCTCCGACAGAGCGAAGCGCGGCCCAGGCAGCATAATCTTTGGATTGCATGTGGCGTTCATGGGTTTTCTCGAACCGCGATTGAAGTTGGGCCGCTCCCCATTGTTCTACGACATCGCCCCATGCTTCGGCTTGCAATCCCTCCGAGCCCACAACCGGACGCGGTTCCCAAGTGTTGTAAAGGACGTACCGACCGAAATCGTGCAGCTCATCAGCAATGATAAGCGCATCATAGTCGCCAAACTCTTGCGTAAAGAGCGGCACTTCCTGAGCTGCATTACGGCGCATATCCGCATCAAAACGCCATTCCTTGCGCGCCTTGAGCGACATCCCGAATTTCGTCAGAGAGGCTTCCATCGAAGCAGCATAGGCTTGATCGCCGGGTTGGCCGCCCACGATCATGACGAGGTCTGACCACTGCTTCTTGACAAACATCTGCGCTAACGCGTCGGTGCGCATCGCGGTTGAGGGAAGCGTGTGCATGACATTCGCGCGGCAGTTGTCGCCACGCAGGTCCGGGTCGCCTGCGCCACTGTTGAAGATGAGAGCATCCTGAGCGTCGGCCATATCTGCGATGGCCAAAACTGTCTGTGCGGGTGCATCAACGATGAGATATGATGCGTCAGCCAGAGCGGAGGCTGCAATCTCTAGCGGATCATCGCCGAGATAGGCCGTGAATTCGGTGAGCGTCCAGTTTTGCCCCAGAAACCGACCGGTTGTTTCGTTGTCGGCCAATGCGGTTTGTACCCCGGCAAGCCCAAGGTTGTCCGGGATCGGGTCGAGGTTCGAAAGGGTCGGTGGCAGTTTCTGCTCAACCTTTAACCAAGCCACGGCGACATCTTGTGCAAACGACATGCTCGCCCAAAAGCTCGTCAGAACAATCGTCAAAAGATGTCGCATGTGGTCTACCTCCCAGACGTATCATGCTGTGCTGGCTTGTGGAATGGAACTGTACTTTAGTTCTAAGTCGCCCCCCCACTAAGGTATAATTTCCGTTTCGCGGCAATGCGGTTATCAATTTCCTTAACAGGGCATAAAGCCACCGGGAGGAAGTGAAATGTTCAGATATCGTCACAGCATCGTGGCCGCTTTTGCCACATTGGGTCTTGTAACTGTAGCGCTGGGCCATGGCGATGTAACGCCCCAACCTGTTAACACGGATACGCTTCCAGATGTCGGTGAAGAATGGCTGATCGAAAATCCCTACAGGGTAGGAAACATCACTGAAGAGGAATGGTTGGCCGCGTTGGAGATCGGGGCGTCCGGCTACAACCAGAACTGTGCCCGTTGCCACGGCCTTGAGGTCGTGTCGGGCGGATTGGCCCCGGACTTACGGTATCTGGAGGCCGAGGAGTATGGCGACGAGTGGTATATGGAGCGCTACATTCATGGATATACGCAGAACGGTGTGACCCGCATGCCTGCGTTTGGCGATCTGCTGGGGCAAAAGGCGGGTTGGGCCATTCGCACCTATATCGAGACACGTCCCGATGACGAAATGATGGCGGAGGTAAGCCCACAACTTGCGGAAATCCGTGACCAACTTGTTGCTTGGCAGACAGATGCAGCCGGTGCGGATGTCGATGGGGTCGTAGCGGGATTGCACGACATCGCGGAAGGCATCGAAACATTGTCAGGCGCGCCGATTGCCGATAGCGTCGCGTTCCGGGCGGCGCGCATCCTCACGGCTGATCCGTCCAACTTCAAAAGTGCAGCGGAAACGCTGACCATCGGGTTATCGGCGGCAAACTGAGCATCAATATGCCTGGGACAAACATACATGAATGCTAGGTCATGCGTCCTTCGACTTGCATTGATAGCGGGGCTCGCGGGCCCCGTCTTTGCGGATGACCCTTGTGCTGACTTTGTCCCGCAACCAAAGCCGCAAAATGCCAGCCGTGATATCGTTGGACAAGAGCTCGATCAGATCGTTGATCAGGGGCACATGCTTTTCGCTGTCTATGAAGATTATCCCCCTTATTCATGGGAAGAGGCAGGGCAGGCGAAAGGGATTGATGTCGATATAGCCCGGTTGATTGCAGAGGACTTGGGTGTCGAAGCCCGGTTCAATTTCGTTGCGGCGGGCGAGACGCTGGAAGCCGACCTGCGCTTCAACCTTTGGAAAGGCGCTTTGATCGGCGGTCGTATTGCCAATGTGATGATGCGGGTGCCGTGGGATCCCGCCTTTGCGTGCCGGGTCGAGCAAGTGGTCTTCACGGGGCAATATGGTGGGGAGGCAATTGCGATTGCCTATCGCAAAGATGCCTATCTCGAAGAGAAGCCTGTCCCGGCCTATTTCAGGTTTGACACCGTGGCGGTCGAAAACGATTCCATTTCTGATTTCTATCTTAGCAGTTTCGCTGGCGGGCAAATGAATGCGAATGTGAAACGCTACCCGACAATGGAAGAAGCGATGGCGGCCCTTGCCGCAGGTGAAACGATGGCGGCGATGGGGCCGCGCAGCCAGATTGATCACGGCCAAACCGAAGAAATCGGTGTCCATGAACCACCCTTGGCGGGGTTTGCGATTTCAAGCTGGACGATCGGCTTGGGTGTGAACTTTCGCTACCGCCCGCTGTCCTACGCCGTAGATGACGCCGTGCGGTATGCGCTCGAAGATGGTCGGATCGAAGCGATCCATGAAAGCTACGGTGTGCGCTTTCGCAACCCCGAGCGATAGACAACCGATACGCGACTATAGTCGTAATATCTTAGTCCAATAGTCAGGAATTTTCGAAGCCTCTAGTCTCCCATCATTATGGGAGGAGAAGACGTGGTTCCATCTGCTCACATAGCCGCAACTACAGTCGGTTTTCCTGTTTAGGAACTTCATGGAGGACTCAATGAATCAAATGACAAACCTAGAGGCGTCAGCTCAAGCCTCTCCCTTTGCTGCGCGCTACAACAATTTTATCGGTGGTGAATTTCGCGCGCCTGCATCCGGGCAATACTTTGAAAATATCAGCCCGATCACCGGCGGTGTGATTGGCGAGATCGCGCGTTCAAACGCAGCAGATATTGATGCAGCTCTCGATGCAGCGCATGCGGCGAAAGATGCATGGGGCCGCACAAGCGTCACGGATCGTGCCAACGCACTTCTGGCCATTGCGCAAAAAATGGAAGACAACTTGGAGCTTCTGGCAATCTGCGAATGCTGGGACAACGGCAAGGCGATCCGCGAAACCCGCGCTGCCGACCTTCCGCTTGCTATCGATCACTTCCGCTATTTTGCTGGCTGTATCCGCGGCCAGGAAGGAACGATGGGCGAGATTGACCAAGACACGGTCGCTTATCACTTCCACGAACCGCTGGGCGTTGTAGGCCAGATCATTCCGTGGAACTTCCCGCTGCTTATGGCCGCTTGGAAATTGGCGCCTGCGCTTGCCGCTGGCAACTGCGTCGTGCTGAAGCCAGCCGAACAAACGCCGGCGACGATCATGGTGTTCTGCGAACTGATCGCTGACATCCTGCCACCCGGCGTGCTCAATGTGGTCAACGGCTTTGGTCTGGAGGCAGGCAAACCACTCGCGCAATCAAACCGCATTGCAAAAGTGGCGTTCACAGGTGAGACGACAACCGGCCGCCTGATCATGCAATACGCAACAGAGAACATCATCCCGGTGACGCTGGAGCTCGGCGGCAAGTCCCCCAACATCTTCCACAAGGACATCATGGACGAGGACGATGCGTTCTTTGACAAATGTCTTGAGGGGTTCACGATGTTTGCTCTGAACCAGGGTGAAGTCTGCACCTGCCCGTCGCGCGCCCTCGTGCACGAGAGCATCTATGACCGTTTCATGGAGCGGGTGATCGCACGGACCGAGGCTATCAACTGCGGTGACCCACGGGACGGGGCGACCATGATGGGGGCGCAGGCCTCTTCGGAGCAGCATGAAAAGATCCTGTCTTATCTCGACATCGGTCGTCAGGAAGGTGCCAATGTGGCAACCGGCGGTGGCGCTCGCGCGATGTCGGGTGATATGGAAAACGGCTACTATATTCAGCCGACGATCCTAGAAGGCCACAACAAAATGCGCGTCTTCCAGGAAGAGATCTTTGGCCCGGTTGTGTCCGTCGCAAAATTCTCTGACGATGACGAAGCGCTCAGCATCGCCAATGACACGCTTTACGGCCTTGGTGCCGGTGTCTGGACGCGTGACGGTAATAAAGCCTACCGGTTCGGCCGCGAAATCAAAGCCGGTCGGGTCTGGACCAACTGCTACCACCTCTACCCGGCTCACGCAGCGTTTGGCGGATACAAACAGTCCGGGATCGGTCGCGAAACCCATAAAATGATGCTGAACCACTATCAGCAAACAAAGAACATGCTGGTCAGCTACAGCCCTGACAAGCTCGGTTTCTTTTAATTTAAGAACTTCGCGCTAGGTGATGTGCGGCGGGGCGATGCCTCGCCGCATTTTTTGTTGGAGCACGCGATGAGAGAATTACCGGCCAGTTTGAACATCGAAAATCCGGCAGCGGCCATCGCCGAAGATGGCCAAGTGATTGCCACACGATTAGCAGTTGATCTGCTGGAAGAAATCAAGGCGACACATGGCAATGTGAGCCTGCACCATCAAGGTGGCTACGCCAACGGCGCTGCGGCTATGTGCCTGCCATTCGGCGAATTGAGAACGAGCGACGCGGATGTGCTGCTCGGTGTCGTTCGAAACACTCCGGTCTTTGTCTTTGGACGCGGTGCAAAGGATTGGGAAGACCGACAATTCGTACTGGACGCTATCATTGGCAATTGTGGGAGCTTTAGCCTTGATAGCGGCACCGGGCGGCGCTTTTTCGTGCGCAGCCGACCCTATGTGGAAGTTTGAAAGCCGCCATCTACGACTTTAGCCGCCTTGACCCACTATCGTGAGTCGGCATGCTGGGGGCAAAGATGGAGGAACTGATGGCTGATACAGAAACGCCAATCACGTGCGTCACTGATGATGGACCCATTGCTGGCATCGACCCAAATGAACGCGTTGCCGCGACCGAAGGCGCGTTGACCCTCCTGGAGGAGATAAAGACGCGCCATGGTGAGGTGATGTTTCATCAATCAGGCGGTTGCTGCGATGGCTCCTCCCCGATGTGCTATCCGAAGGGGGAATTTCCGCTCGGCAGCACGGACGTTTTGATGGGGAAAATTGGCGATACGGAATTCTACATATCCGGCCCACAATACGAAGCGTGGAAACACACTCAGGTCATTCTGGATGTCGTGCCCGGTCGCGGTGGCATGTTCAGTCTCGACAATGGGACGGAACGTCGTTTTCTCGTGCGATCCAGACTGCTGCCGCAGGACGAATGAGAAGCGGCCGTGCAAGAGCGTCAAGGCGTGGCCTTTGTGCGGCATTGACCTGCGCGGCGGCCTTCTATGCACCACATGTATCGGCCGATGAATGCACCGAACAGGCAATGATTGTCTTTGATGGCTCGGGCTCAATGGCTGAAATGGGGTTCAACAAAATAGATGTCCCGCGCATCCTTGAGGCGCGCAGCGCGGTTGCTCGTGCCATGCCAGAGATTGCGACGCAAAGGCATATCGGATTGCTGATCTATGGCCCGAATGGTCCTGATGGTTGCACGGGCATTGATCTGCGTTTTGCACCCATCCCTGATGCCGCTCAGCAAGTTATCCATGCCGTGAACGGTCTTGAGCCAGCGGGGGAGACACCGCTGACCGCTTCCGTCAACGAGGCCGTAAAAGTACTGGATGCACGTGCAGGTTCTGGTTTGGTGGTTTTGGTGACTGACGGCAAAGAAACCTGCGGGGGTAGCCCATGCCAGCTCGCGGCGCAGCTGGCTGGCGGCGCCTACACGGTCCATGTGATTGGCTTCAAAGTCCGTGGCGAATACTTCGCGTTCAGCAATGATGACGATAACGAGTATGACAATGCTGAATCCGTCGCGAGGTGCCTCGCTGACCGCACGGGCGGGGTCTATGTGGGCGCGGAAAACGTTGAGGAACTGATCGCCGCTTTTCATAAAACACTGGGGTGTCGATTGCTTTTCTGAGCGTTTCTCAGGTTTAGCATTTGGTGCAGACACCGGTCGCGTGTACAACCAAGGTCGTGGTTGTTTATCATTTTAGCCCAAGTATTCTGAAAATTCATAAGGAGGAGACCGACTATGACATGGAACAAGCCAACAGCGCGCGAGATCAAGTGCGGCATGGAAATCAACATGTACGGGCCTGGTGAAGACGACGAGCGCCGTCCAGAAGACCTTTTCTAAGGCAATTTAGACCCGGCAATAATGATGAAAGCTGTTGTCCTAGGGGCGGCCGCAGGAGGCGGCTTGCCTCAATGGAACTGCGGCTGTCAGAATTGCAATGATGCACGAAATGGCAAATTGCCACTGATGACGCAGTCCTCGGTGGCAATTTCTGTGGATGACGAAAGCTGGGTGTTGTTGAATGCCTCGCCGGATATTGGGGTGCAGCTCATCAGAACGCCTGCGCTTCATCCACGTGCATTGCGTCAGACACCGATCCATTCTGTCGTGTTGACCAATGGCGATATTGATCATGTCGCAGGTCTTCTGACCCTGCGAGAAAAAACGGCCTTCAAACTCTGCGCGACGCAAATCGGTCTCGATATACTGGATAGCAATGCGGTCTTTGGCGTGCTTGATCCGGACCTGGTCAGCAGGGAAACGCTCGCTTTAGACGCGCCACTGGAATTGATGCCGGACCTTACAATCGTAGCGTTTTCCGTGCCCGGGAAAGTCGCCCTTTATCTTGAGGGGGACGACGATTTGGACCTGAAAGCCATGGGCGAACAAACGATTGGTCTTATCCTGCAAAGCAAAGCGGGCCGGCTAGCCTATATTCCCGGCTGCGCCGATATTCCCGATTGGCTGGTGGATCGAATTGCCGATGTAGACGTCCTGCTTTTTGATGGAACGGTTTGGCACGATGATGACATGCCCCGCACTGGCGCAGGAAAAAAGACAGGCGCTCGCATGGGACACATTTCGATCAATGGGCCTGACGGCTCTTTGGCGCGCTTCGCCTCAGTTAAGAGCCGCAAAATCCTGATCCATATCAACAACACCAACCCCATTTTGCAGCCGTCCAGCCCCGAGCGACAGGTGGTCGAGCGGGCCGGTTGGGAAGTGGCCTATGACGGAATGGAGATTGGGTTATGATCGCAACCGCACCTTCCCGCACTGAATTTGAAGCGCGTCTGCGCCAGATTGGTGAGGAACGTTATCACGATAAGCATCCGTTTCATGCGATGCTGCACTCGGGCAAGTGTACGGCTGATCAAGTACGCGCCTGGGTTATCAATCGCTACTATTATCAATCGCGGATCCCGATGAAAGACGCCGCCTTCATGTCGCGCGTCACCGATCCGGCGCTGCGGCGGGCCTGGCGTTCGCGGATTGAAGACCATGATGGCACGGCAGAGGATGAAGGTGGCATCGCCCGCTGGCTTAGACTGGCGGAGGGGGTCGGGCTCGATCCGGACTATGTTGCATCCGAGGTTGGTATTCTGCCCGCGACACGATTTGCCGTCGACGCATATGTGCGGTTCGTTCGAGACCAGCCCTTGCTAGAGGCCGTGTCTTCATCCCTGACGGAAATGTTTGCCCCAAAGATCCACAAGCAGCGGATCGCCGGATTGCTTGAGCATTATGATTTCGCAAATTCCGACACGATGTCATACTTCAAGCGCAGGCTGTCGCAGGCACCCGATGACGTGGCTTTTGGCCTTGCCTGGGTCTTGGATAATTCGCAAACGGCCAAAGAGCAGGATGCGGCCGCACGGGCGCTGACATTCAAGACAGAGGTGCTTTGGGCGCAGCTTGACGCCCTTCATTCTGCCTATGTAGAGCCCGGTCGCATCCCCCCCGGTGCGTGGGCGCCGGGTGCGGGGATGCAAAAATGACCCCGGATACGGTCCCCATATTGCCACGCGGCGTGCGCAAGCATTTTGATACTGTGCGCAACGTACGCGTGCTCTTGGGACCTGAACGCGTCCTTATGCTCGATCAGGTAGGGGACGCTGTGCTGACGGAAGTGGATGGGGAAAGCTCTGTAACCGTCATATCGGCGCGGCTGGCAGCCCGATACAACGCGCCAAAGTCAGAGATCGAAGCGGATGTGACCGCTTATCTCCTCGATCTGTCGCATAAAGGCCTGTTGGAGTTGCGCGATGATTGATCGTCCCATCGCCATGCTCGCTGAACTCACGCACCGCTGTCCACTGGCCTGTCCTTATTGCTCAAATCCTCAGGAATTGACGGGAAAAGCGGCTGAACTCAGCACAGAGGCATGGGTGGATGTGTTTAAGCAGGCGGCTCAACTTGGGGTTTTGCAGTTGCATCTCTCGGGGGGTGAGCCCGCCGCGCGCCGCGATCTGTTGGAATTGGTCATCGCTGCGCGGGATGCGGGACTTTACACGAACCTGATCACCTCCGGTATCGGGATTACCCCAAAACGACTGGAGGCGCTGGATGATGCCGGGCTGGACCATATCCAGCTGTCCGTCCAGGGGATTAATGCCTCAATTGCCGACCGGATCGGGGGCTATAAAGGCGGTTTCGACCGCAAGATGCACATCGCTGAACATATCGCACAACGCGATATTCCGTTAACCATCAATGCCGTCATGCACCGTGAAAACATAAGCGACTTGCCTGCAACGCTTGATATGGCCGAAAGGTTGAACGCCCGCCGGATCGAGGTCGCATGTGTCCAGTTTCACGGCTGGGCCCTGAAGAACCGCACGGCAC
Source organism: Pseudomonadota bacterium (assembly GCA_039195745.1). Classification (GTDB taxonomy): domain Bacteria; phylum Pseudomonadota; class Alphaproteobacteria; order Rhodobacterales; family Rhodobacteraceae; genus Litoreibacter. Next base: position 29,513 of record JBCCVD010000020.1, read on the forward strand.
TTCAACCCACGCGAGAGCAAGTGGACAGGGCGAAGGCAATCGTAAAAACGGAGCAGGAAAACCGGCTGGGTCGCCTTGTCATCGATTTCGTGCCGCCTGATTATTACTCAGATTTCCCCAAAGCCTGCATGAACGGCTGGGGTACGACCGGCCTCAATGTAACGCCAGACGGCACGGTTCTACCTTGCCACGCGGCCGAGACCATTCCGACATTGGACTTTGCCAAGACCACGGAGGCGCCGCTCTTTGATATCTGGTATCATAGCCGTGCGTTCAATGCGTACCGCGGAACCGACTGGATGCCAAAAATGTGCCAGACCTGCGAGCGGCGTGACATTGATTTCGGCGGGTGTCGCTGTCAGGCAATGGCTCTGCTCGGTGATCCGAACGCTGTTGACCCCGTTTGCAAAAAGTCACCCGGGCGTCATGTCATCGACCGCCTTGTGCGCAACGAGGCCATGGCGGGCAGGGGTGGCGAGTTTATATACAGACGCATGTGAGCATCGCTCCTTGCATGAGGAATGACACGCCTGCGGATTCAATTGCGATAGTGGCAGTTTGATTGAGTTGTTTTATCAGCTCCGGTTCCGACACCCTTTGACCCCGAGGTGATTTCACGGCAGGGTTGCGGGATGGCATCGCTGACACAAATTGAGCTACTGCTACCCGACCTGCGCGCTTATGCAAAAGCCCTTTGCGTCGAGCATCACGAAGACGCGGAAGACTTGGTTCAAGATGCCATTGAACGTGCTCTGAGAACCGAAAACAGGCCACACAAACTGTCTGAACTGCGGCCTTGGATCATCCGGGTCGCGCGCAACCTCTACTATGACGAGTTGAGAAAACGTCGTGTGCGGAGGGAATATTTCGCCGCTGAGAAACGTCTACATAGCGATAACAGCTACAGACCGCAGATGGATCGTGATGTTCTTGTCCGGATGGCTTTTGAAAAGCTACCCGCAGATACACGAGAAATTTTGTATCTTGTTGATATCTTGGACTTTAAGTATTCGGATGCGGCGTGGGTATTGAACGTTCCCAAAGGAACAGTCATGAGTCGCGTGAGCCGCGCCCGGGCCGCGTTGTTGGCGTTGGTTGAAGGCGATGGATCGTCGTCAGACACTAAGGAGTTGCGTGTAAGTGGGCAATGTCAGCGAAAGTGATTGGGAACTTCTGAACGCGTTCCATGACGGCGAGTTGTCTGATGACGACGCAGCGGAGCTTGAGCGTCGCCTCGCGACGGACGCCGACCTTGCGGACGGTCTGGAAAAGATCATGGGCATGTCAAACAGCCTCAAAGCGTTGCGCCCATCAACGGTCGAACCCCTGCCGCAGGCAAAGAGGCCACGTTCTGCGCTACACTGGGGCGGTGGTCTTGCGGCCGCAGTGGCCGCCTTTGCATTTGTGGTTTGGTCCATGCAGCCCGGTGCCCCTGTGCTTCTGGAATTGCATCAGGCATTGCAGCAGGAGAGGTTCACCGTCTCCGCGCAGGACGTCCAAAATGTGGCTTTGACGCAGCAGCTTGGTGTACATGATCTGACCGCTGCAAATCTCGCCCCTGTGTCAACCCAAGTGATAGCGCATGGCCAACTTGCGCATTACGCCGGATTAAATGGGTGCCGGTTGTCTTACTTCAGCGTGGATCGCGCGCTTGAATTGCCATCCGGAAAAGACGTTCAGGCAATCTCATGGACAACTTCAGACGGTGCCCATCATGCGATCATCGCAACCGGGATGGACCTCGCGAAATTTGATGCGATTGCGACCTACTTGCAGCACATCACACATGATATGGCGCGAACCGAGGTCTATGCCTCTCTGACAAATGCCACAGAAAGCGCTGCGCCCTGCGTGGGCTGACGTGGTCACTTTGGAAAATTTGGCCTGTCTTCGCCGTAATGGGCTGAAAGATAATCGATGATCTCGGTATAATCCGGGTCTTCAATTTCCCCCATGCCTTGTTCATCTATCATCCATTCGATCAGTTCTTCCCATCCCTCCCGGGTCAGGCCTTGCTGCGCAATGATCCTTTCAGAGTGGCATCCGGCACAGTAGGTATAGGTGATGTCTGCACCCGCCTCATTGACCAGAATGCCATTGTAATCCTCCTCTTCTTCGCCGCTGTCACTTGAGGCGAAGGCGAGGTTCGGATTGCTTGCCAAGTTCATAGCAGCAAGAGACAGAGCAACGATGGCGGCGGTTTTGGTCGCCCCCTTGGGCAATCTCAAAAAATTCACAGGTAGTCTCCTAGGTATGGCGAAGGGGCGACCCGCTTGGGCCGCCCGTTTGGCTGAAAGGCGCGCCCTGCGTCAGCTGACCCGCAAGCCGACGCGGTGCATGGTGTTATTGAGATAGCCCTTTGGGTTCCAGTCGATCGCGAAGGGTTGCATTTCGCCTTCGCTATCCGTCGCCCGCGCCCAGACCTCATAATACCCAGCCGCCGGGAATGTGATATTGGTCCGCCAGTTCTGCCAGGCTCCCGAATTTACCGGGGCATCCAGCTCAGCTTTTTGCCAGGTGGCGCCGAAGTCGAATGACACGTCTATGCTTGCGATCTCTCTGTCACCGGACCATGCATGGCCCCGCACTTCCGTTTCCATCCCGATATCCGCGCCGTTTGCAGGGAAAGTGACCAGTGATTTCACCGGCATACGTTCGATGATGATGAAGTCTTCCTTCTCGACCTTTTCTCCGGCCGCGACTTTGCGATTGGGCACGCGATAGGCCGAGCCGGTCATTTTCGGTCCATCATGAATGATGTCGCGCAGCTCAATCCGCTGAAGCCATTTATGCGCAGTCGAGGCTGGCCAGCCCGGGACCACAAGGCGCAACGGCGCGCCGTTCATGGGATGCAAGTCAGCGCCATTCATTTCAAACGCAATCAGAACGTTGTCGGTCATCGCTTTGGCAATCGGAACACCACGCGAAATCGGTAGCTTATCAGGATCACCCGACAGGTGTTCATCGGCGCCGTAATGCGCCGTGTAGACCACATTGTCCTGCACGCCTGCCGCTTCCAAAACGTCCTTCAGCCGAACACCTGTCCATTCAGAACAGGCCACGGCGCCATAGGTCCACTGATTGCCCTTGGCGGGCGGATCGAAGAAACTGCGGCCATTACCGCCGCATTCAAGCGTGAGCGCCATGGTAACGACCTCGAACCGGTCTTTCATCTCCGCGATTGTCATTTCAAGAGGCGTGTCCACGAAGCCGTCTATGGTCAGCGTCCATGTCGCCGGGTCGATGCCTTCCGGCGCAATCCCGTTGTTGCGGATAAAATGCCGAGAGGTCGGTGTGATCGCATCGTCCAGCAGCTCTGGCGGGGTCTCTGCATTGACAGGGCGGTCGTTCAAAAGTGTCAGACCGTCCTTCCCAAAGAGCACATCTTCATCGGCCAGCGCAGCAGGCACGAACCCGATCGGAATGTTGCTGTGAAACGGGATTGACGTGCCCACCATGGCTGCCATCGTGGCAAGCCCCGTGTTTCTTAGAAACCCGCGGCGATCCGGATTGGCGACGCGACCGAAGAACTCTTTATCTGCTTTTTCAGGGTCTTCGGCGAAGAACTCGCGCAGACTTGGGTGTTGTTCATCTTTCATGTGTTTTTCCTCCCTTGGATGTCATGCTGCGTATATTTGAGCATGTGATCTGCAGAAGAGACGTGCGTCGCGCGTGTTTTATTCCGTGGCGCTGAAAAAAATGAACACCACGTGCCTGCGAGGCCGATGAGTTTCGCCAACGGATGAAGCCGTTTTATCGCACGTTAACCTGTCCGACGACGTGCGACCTTTTCATGCTTCAATCCAGATCACACGGAATGCCCGCCTCTTAAAATTCAGGGCGCAGCGGATGCGCGGGACGCCCGCGACGCAGACCTTCTTGGCTGGTTATTATGCAACTCTTAAGTTAAATAATGAGCGGCGCGTGGCAGACGTTTCTCCGGAGGACATGATGGTCAAAGCTCTTGGCGTTGGAGGTGTTTTCTTCAGATCGAAAGACCCGGCGGCCTTGGCCGCTTGGTACCAGAAGCATCTGGGAATTGATCCAGCGCCCACAGCGCCCGGCATGATGCCATGGCTCACCGAAGCAGGGGTCACCGTCTTCTCACCTTTTCCAGCAGACAGCGATTACTTCTCCGAGGATCAGGCGTTCATGTTGAATTTCCGCGTCGCCTCCCTCGATGCCGCTTTGTCAGAGTTGGAAGAGGCGGGTATCACGATCAGCCATCGTCAGGATATGGACGGCGTCGGTCGTTTCGCACGGATCCATGATCCAGAAGGCAATCCCATTGAGCTTTGGGAACCTGTTCAAGTGTCAGAGCACCCTTAAAGATGTAACTGCCCAAACTGAACGGTTGGGCACATATTGTGTTTGACGCACTCAGATATCAAACGCGCCGTCAGTGTGCATCCGGTGCTGTTGTCGAAGCGGTCTGGTGCAGGAGCGTACGTCGATGCAGATCGGTGGTGCATTCCACTGTGGCTGGAAGCCGCGCGAGGTGCACCCTTGGACTGCGCGAAAACACGCGACTGACCACGGATTACCCAGATCGGAGAGGTGATGCCGGTAACGATGCGCAAACAATAACGTGGGGGCTTGCCGACCCAACGGCGGCACGCGGCTGATGCTGATCCGCCATGGACTTACACGCGCCACCGACACCCGCGACATCCGCTTCGATTATGACTGTTTCAATCACGCAATCAGCAACGTTGCGACTGATGCAGCCTCGGGACAAGCGCACTCATGCGCTCTACTCAAACTCGCAAGGATATGCCCCTTGAGACTGTTGATCGATAGCGCGCGGGTCAGTGGCTCTGCCCAACAGCGCGGGGTCATATCATCTGGCCCGGCTGGCCACTTCACTTAAAACGAGATGTATCCGCTGCGAAAGGTGATCTTTCATTCTGTTGAACAGGGGCTTTCCGAAAATCGCATTTCCAGCAAGAACGTTGAGTCTGCGTTTCCAATGGGTTATTTTGTACGGGCCAGACCCGTGCCGTCCAGCGTTGAGTTTCAATGGACTTCGCTAGGAAAACGGTATGTCTATTCAAAATTTGTACAAGGATTTCGAGTTCGGCCGGTCCGAACCTTTGGTGGGCAAGCTTGCGGATTTGCTCGCCAGCATTGCTCCGAAACAGCTTGAATTGCAGCAGGAACCAACCGATGGAAATGTCATCGGCCGCTACTCGTCGATTAGCATTGATCAGTACATTCACTTCTTTGCCTGCGATGTGACGTTCGAGAAAGACAATGTCATCCACGGAGAGGTCCCCGCAGGCTTGTATGTCGGGGCGCTGTTTCAAGGCGATCACGAAACACTTTTCGGAAATGAGCTCATTCGTTTTCCCGGGAACGGAACCCCGTTCGTTTTGACATTTGGCGATCAGATTTCTCACACAGATCACCATCGCGCGAATGAGACAAAACGAGGGGCCTCTTATCTCGTCGCAAAGGAATTTTTTGATCAAAGTCGCGCGCAAGGCGGTGACAATCCTCTCGCCAAGGTTGCTGAACTGATAACGCCTGGGGTCAATCAACATCTGTTGGCAAACCCAGAGTCAGTGATTGATCCGCTGACCCGGCTGATGAACAACCCGTATCAGGGCCAGATGGCAAGACTATTCGTAGAAACAACGGTCATCGCGTCGTTGTTCAGTCTCGCGCAAACCCTTGCCGACGCGTATGAAGAGATCGACATTCGTTCAAAAGGGCGATCTACACTCGCATTTGAAGCACGACATCTGATTGACAATGAGCCGGATCAATTCGGCTCGATCAATGCGATGGCCGCACGGTTGGGAACCAATGGAACAACGCTCCAAAGCGAGTTCAAGATCCAGACTGGCGACACAATCTTTCAATACGTTCTGAGGCGCAGAATGCAGGCGGCGCGTGTTCTAATCCGTGACCGCCAACTCGCAATCTCAGAGGTCGCATACAAGGTCGGCTATAACAGCCCTGCCAGTTTTTCGACGGCCTACAAACGGTTCTACGGCAACAAGCCTGCAGAGGATCGGCTCTGATTTCATTATTCGAAAGTCAAATGCAGTTTTTCGAAAGTCGCTCCTCTGGCAGCGTATAATCTCCGTCGCTACCAGTTCCCCACGTCATGTCTGCCGGGAAAATCCGTGCTGAATGAGTTTGGTTCCAGTTGTCGCAGGCTCGCTCGCGCGCCCTTTGTCTCGGGACATGACGGCGCAGAACGAGAAATGGGGATCGGGATATGTCGCGAAAGAGGGTGCATCAAACGAGCGTTACTGCGCTTCGAGCCTTGTATAGAACGGCCGCTTGGATAGCGATTGCGGGCAGTGCCGCGCAGGCGCAAGACGTCGTTGACGGCGCTGCTGAGGCCACAGGCGAAGCGGTTCTTCTGGGAACGATTTACATCAATGCACGGCGCGTTGAAGAAGAACTGCTTGATGCGCCACTTGCGGTATCAGTTCAAAGCGGCGAGGACTTTGGTATCGATCGGGTCGACGATATCGCTGATCTCAGCAATCGCGCGCCGAATGTGACCAGCGCTGAAGGGAACGGCCAAAGCTTCATAATTCGTGGTGTAGGATCACAGTCTTTGCAAGGTCTCAATACGGAAGTTGGAGTCGGCCTTTTCCTCGACGAAGTATACCTCGGGCGTCCTGACGCGGCACCGCAATTCTTATTCGACCTCGAACAGGCCGAAATTGTGAGAGGTACGCAATCCTCCATCTATGGCCGCAACACGATTGGTGGCGCGGTGAACCTTATCACACGCAGACCGGGCGAGTTTGCAGGCGGGAACGCAGGTCTGACATACGGAACAGATGGTCTCGCGCGCGCCAACCTGGCCTTCGACCAACCTTTGTCACAGGACGGGAAGTGGCTCAGCAGAACCGCGTTGAGTTACACACATGCGCCGGACGGTATCAGGAATATCGCAACCGGCGAAGACGACCTCGCACTGAAGGCGCTGAACGGCAGATTTACCGTGACTGGCGAAATCGGGGATAGCACTAATCTGACATTTTCTTTTGATGTTGAGTCCGTGGATGACCGATCGAAGGGCGGTTGGGCACCGCTGGCGCTTGCCTTTAAGCACCAGTCTGATCTGGATTTTCCAGCGCGACGTCAGGATGACCGGGTCGGCGTGATGCTCCGGGTCGATCATGATTTTGATAGGTTCTGGTTTCAGTCCACAACGGCATTCCGCGGCTTCGATCAGGATCTAATCCTCGACGGTGATTTTACCTCTGGTCCGTATAATCCGGCCCTCGGCGCCTTTGCACTGCAACAAGGACGCCTTCAGAAACACCGGCAATTGACCCAGGAATTCAGGTTTGGGTCCCATTTGCGAACCGTCGAAAATGCCGGTGACTTCTCGTGGAGCGCGGGGTTGTTCTTTCTGAGCGAGTCCTTTGAAGGTACCGAATTCTACGAATTGGCCAGCGTCAGCCGCAATCAGGTGAGCAGCAACGGCCTGACATCGGACGCCAGAGCTTACTCTGTGTTCGGCAATGCGAGCTATCAGCTATCAGACCGTTTGGCGCTGCATGGTGGCCTTCGGTATTCCTACGAAACCCAGAAAGCCAATGTCGCCATCACAAGCCCGTCAGGAACATTCATCTACGGCGCGGCGCAAAGCGGTTCGACCCGTGTCTCCTCGGGGCATTGGAGCCCGGAAATAGGTCTGGATTACCAGATATCGGACAATACGCTTGCGTTTGCGCGCGTCTCGTCAGGCTACAAGTCTGGAGGCGTCGCGCAATTCTTCGACGCAACGGGGAACGTGAACACATATGGCAAAGAGACGGCCCTATCCTATGAGGCTGGCTTAAAAACCCAGCTATGGGATGGCCGGGCGGCGCTTGACGTCACGCTTTTCCGGACCGAGTGGAGCGATCTTCAGTCCAACGTCTTTATCAGTGACATCCAGCGAGTGACGGCCAATGCGGCCTCGGCAGTATCGCAAGGGCTCGAAATTGGCCTTGATGCACAGCTCAATGATGAGCTGAGACTGCGGGCCAACTACGGTTATCTCGACGCGAAATTTACCGATTTCAAATACCGGTTTTTCTCAGCGGCAGCAGGTGGGAATGTGACCATCGATTACTCCGGCAATCCAATTCCATGGGCGCCACGACACTCTGCCAGTCTTACGCTCGACTGGGAAAAAAAGTTGCGAAACGGGGCAAACCTGTTGGCCAGTGGGACCTACACGTATCGTAACAGTTTCACCTTTGATCCAACTGCTTCGTATCGCCAATCCTCTACGCACCTCTTTGACGCGTCAGTCTCATATCAGCAGGACAATTGGACAGCGACGCTATGGGGCAAGAACCTCACTGACGAGGATTACCTGAAAACCTATTTCCTTTTCGGACGGACCGATTACGGCATCGCCGCGAAAGGACGCAGGTTCGGGATCACCCTTTCGTCGAAATGGTGACCTTACAAAAGTTGCCATCGTAGGAGCCGCCAATGTCTGCCGACATGCTCGCAAGTCTGAAACTTGTCAGGTCTGACATTGGCGCAGAACGCCCACGTTTGATGCGCGCCATGCTTCTTGCCTGCGGCTCTGTGGTGCTTGATATGGTCCCTATCTGGGCTGTCTATCGCCTGACCCAGATGTTGGCTGATGGCTCGGCAACCGCCGCCGGGGTTTGGCCACTTGCGCTGCTCGTGGCGGTTACGATCCCGGTTGCGCATCTTTTGTTCGGGTTGGCCACGCGGACCTCGCACATTGTGGCGTTCAACCTGATCCATGACTTGCGGCTGCGCGTAGCGCGACAGATTGCGCGGCTGCCAATGGGATTTTTCAACGATATGCGGTCGGGCAAGGCCAAACAGACCGTCATTACCGAGCCGGAGCGGCTGGAACTGCTTGTCGCGCATGCGATGCCGGAGGGCACCAGCGCCCTGTTCACTTGGTTCATTGTGACCGGTTGGCTGTTTTACGTGGACTGGCGCATGGCGCTTGCGGCTGTGCTGTTTGCGCCTGTATCCTTCATCCTGATGGGGTTGGCCATGAAAGTCTCTATGAGGGAGACGGAGGCCTATCAGAGCGCCTCGAACATGTTGAGCGGCGCGGTGGTCGAACATCTGTCGGGCATGGCGGCGGTCAAGATTTTCAATCCACGCGGCGTGATTGGCTCCGAAACTGCCGCAGCTATCGACCATGTGGCCAGCATGCAATCGGAGATGGGCCGCAAGTTTGTCCCCCTTGGAGGCACGTTTTACGCGCTGATCCTTGCGAACATCACATTGATTTTGGCGGCCGGTGCCTGGCTTTTACAAGCCGGTCAGATCACACTCGATGTGTTTTTGTTCTTTGTCATTCTGGGCGGTAACTACAGCGCGCCGCTGATGCGGCTTTTTAACCTGTTTCACCATTTTGCGCATATTTCGATCATGGCGACGGCCTTGCAGGAAATCCTTGCCGCGCCGCCACAACCCGACACCGGTGCTGTGCTGGAGCTTGAAAACCACGATATCGCTTTCGAAAGGGTCAGCTTCGCCTATCAGGACAAGGCGGTGTTGAAAGGCGTCAGTTTTGTGGCCCGCGAAGGGCAGGTCACAGCCCTTGTGGGGCTATCGGGGGCGGGCAAAAGCACCATCGCCAACCTGATCCCGCGCTTATACGACGTGACCGATGGCTGCATCCGCATTGGCGGGTATGACAGTCGCGACATGGGCCTTGACCAATTGATGGAAGCGGTTGGGTTCGTGTTTCAGGATCCCTTCCTTTTCACCGCATCGGTTGCAGAAAACATTCGTTACGGCAATCCGCATGCTACGGATGCCGAGGTTGAAGCGGCCGCACGCGCCGCACAGGCACATGCGTTCATCGCAGCCCTTCCTGAGGGCTATGCGACGACAATCGGCCGGGGCAGCCAGCTTTTGTCTGGCGGCGAAAAGCAGCGCATCGCACTTGCCCGCACCGTGCTGAAAGACGCGCCGATCATCGTGTTGGACGAGGCGACCGCCTTTACTGACCCGGACAGCGAATACGAGATTCAGCAGGCCTTGGGCGCCTTGATGAAGGGCAAGACGGTTGTGATCGTCGCACACCGCCTGCACACGATTGCGGGGGCTGATCAGATCCTCTTCGTTGATGCGGGGCAAATTGTTGAATCCGGCACGCATGACGCGCTGCTGGCCAAAGACGGGGCCTATGCCGCGCTTTGGCGCGATCACACAGCTGCACGCGGCCTTGGGTTGAGGGAGGCTGCTGATGCCAGCTGATGCATCCACAACGTCAGAATTGGCTTGCATGCGTCGTCTCTGGCAGCTTGCAGGCCCCAAGCGCGGCCAACTGGCCACGGCGGTGCTGTTTCGAGGATTGCAAGCTTGCGCCCTCGGGCTTGCGTTTTACGCAGCGATCTTTCTGGTCACGCATCTGGTCGATGGCGGTGTTGTCAACGCGGCCTTGGCCTGGAAGGTAACCGGGCTGGCAGTCTTGTCGCTCTGCGCCCAGCTCCTTTTCAGCTACTTGCATGTCCAGCGCGCTTGGGACGCCTCTTTTCAGGTCGGTCGTAACCTGCGTCTCAGCCTGCTCAACCACTTGCAACAGCTGCCAATGGGATTCCATCTGTCGCGCCATGAGGGCGACACGGCAAGTGTCATCACGGATGATATCTTCTGGATCGAAGGTTTTCTGTCTGACGCTCTGGCCAAGATCGTTCAGGCCGTGGTGCTGCCTGTTGTGATCATCCTCTTTATAGCCCTGCGCACGCCTATGTTGGCGCTTGCGATGGTAGCGCCGATCCTCGTCGGCATCCCGTTTGTCCTTTGGCTGACGCGGCGCTTCGCGCCCATAGGGATCGAACGCCAGAATGTGCAGGCCGCGGCTGGCGCGGTGATGGTTGAATATGTGCAAGGCATTCGCGTCGTGCGCGCGTTCAACCAGATTTCAGAAGGGCAAGAGACCTTTCGCGCCGCTGTCGATCGCTTTCGCACGCTTTCCATCGACATGGTCCTGATTTTCACCTTCCCACTGGCGGCCTATGTGGCGGTGATCATGCTAGGGGTCCCCGCCGTCATGGGGACTACAGCCGAACAAATCGGGGCGGTGCCACCTTCGGCCCTGATCACCGCATTGATGCTGGTCTTCGCTGTGTTTGTTCCGCTGGTCGGGCTGGTTGGCGTGCTTGAGCATATGCGGATCACGGACGCCTCTCTCCAGCGCATCGAGAAAGTGCTGGCCGCGAAGCCGTTGCTCCTTTTGGCGGAAGAGCGACCACAGGACACGACCATTGCCTTCGAGCATGTTGGATTTGCCTATGATCCGGACACGCCGGTTCTGCGCGATGTTAGTTTCCGCTGCGCCCCGCGCAGTATGACGGCGATTGTCGGCCCGTCCGGGTCCGGGAAATCCACGATACTCAACCTGCTTCCGCGGTTTTGGGATGTGGGCAGCGGCAAGATCACCATTGGCGGCGCTGACATCCGCGCGATCAGGCCCGAGGCACTTTCTGATCTGATCAGCGTTGTATTTCAGGACGTGCATCTGTTCAGCGGGACAATCCGCGACAACATCACTGCTGGCGCGACCGACGTAGATGACGCCCGGATCAAGGCGGCTGCCAATGCCGCCCGGGCGCATGGATTCATCTCCGCGCTGGAGGAAGGCTACGACACGCCCATAGGCGAGGGCGGCGCGCGCCTGTCGGGCGGGGAGCGACAGCGGATCGCTATTGCGCGCGCAATCCTTAAAGATGCTCCGATTGTGCTGCTTGACGAGGCAACAGCCGCGCTTGACCCGACCAATGAGCGCGACATTCAGGCAGCGCTTTTCACGCTTGTGGCCAACAAGACTTTGCTGGTCGTGGCCCATAAGCTTTCTACCATCGAAACCGCCGATCAGATCCTCGTCCTTGAAGACGGGCAAATCACTGAGCGCGGGACCCATGCAACGCTCATTACCCAGGACGGGCTTTATGCCCGGATGCATGCACGCAAGTCGCAAGCCGCCGCCTGGCGCGTCACTGAAACATAAAGGATCGCATTCATGAAATTTGCAGCGACATTCGCCATGCTATTGGCCGCAAGCTCTGCCTCTGCTCAAGACTATCCCAAAACGATCACGGATGGGCGCGGGGTAGAGGTTACAATCGACAAACCCCCGGAGCGGGTGGCCGCGCTTTGGACCGGGGCTGCGGACCTCCTCGTTGCGCTTGATCGCCCCGTTGCGGGCGTGACGACCTATGAAACAAAGATGCCAGTCTATCTTGGTGACGCGATGGAGGGGGCCATTGATCTTGGTGACATCACAGCGCCCAATCTTGAACGCATGGCCGTCTCAGATTTTGATCTGACCGTTGGTATCACGACCTACAACGCGCCATTTGCTGAGGATATTCAAAAATTCTCTGACTTCATTTCCTATGAAGGGTTCGACATGGACAGTTCGCTCGCTGCGATTGCCGCACTTGGCGAGGTGTTGGGAGAGAAGGAAAAAGTGGCCTCCTTCAATGCTGATTTTCTGGCATTGGTGGATGACTTGGCTGCAAAGGCCCCGGCAGAGCCGCGCGAGGCCCTCGTGATCTGGTCTTTTCACAACACACTCTATGGCTATCAGGAAAACCTGATGATGGCGGAAATGATCAGCCGCATCGGGGTGGTCAACCCGCTGGGCCGCAACGAAAATGTCAACTCGGCCGAGAACGCGTTTCAGGTGCTTGAGGCCGAAGATCTGTTAAAGATCGACCCCGATGTCATTTTGATGTTCGTCTCTCACGGGGGGGCTGTGCCGTTTCATCCAGCCTATGAGCGGCTGAAAGCCTATCAGAATGGCGAGATTTACTCAGTCGGATACCAGTACTCCCAACCATCTGGCCCGATTGCGCGCGAAATGGCGCTGCTGGAAGCCGCGCATCTGATCTATCCCGACGTCTTCGATGCGCCCGATATGCCAGAGGCCGCGAGGGCTGTGCCGCTTGAATTCGCCCGGTGACGCTCGACAACCCCACGACGCGCGCCGTTCTGTGCGGCGCCGGGCTGCTTGCGGCTTCGCTGGCGGCGGTGCTTTTGAGCGTCGCTGAAGGCGCGCATGCGACTGATTTAGGCGCGGCGCTGAGCCATATCTGGTCGGATGACGGCTCTAACGTGGCCTTTGCAGTGCGCGCGCTGCGCCTGCCCAGAGCGCTTTGTGCGGTCGGCGTCGGCGCGGCTTTGGCGCTTTCCGGTGCGCTGATCCAGATCGTCATCCGTAACCCGCTCGGTGATCCCGGGTTGACCGGGGTCACGGCAGGTGCCGCATTTGGTGTGGCGCTGACGCTAACCCTCCTGTCCGCGTCGCCCTCCTTACTTGTGGGGGCGGGGGTTGCGGGTGGGGCTTTGGCAGCGTTCTTGACTTACAGTCTGGCCCGTAGCCCCGCGGGTCTGGAGCCGCTGCGTGTCATCTTGGCGGGCATCGCCGTTACGGTCTTCTTTCTTGCCGCAACAAGCGCCGTGATGGTTGTCTCACGGTCCTCGATGCAGACGCTCTATTTCTGGATGGTTGGCGGGTTCATAAATCGCGGGTGGGCGGAGTTTCATCTGTTCTGGCCCGTTGCCAGTGCCGCTGCAGTAGCGGTATTCGCGATGTCGCCTATTTTGAAGCTTCTGCAGTTTGACGACACAATGGCGGCAGGTATGGGCGTGTCATCGCAGCGGTGGCGCATCGCGGCCGGCGCATTGTCGGTGATCTTGGCCGCCGCGAGCGTCGCGGTGGCAGGCCCCTTGGCGTTTGTGGGCTTTGTTGCCCCTCATCTCGCGCGCCTGTGTCTTGGAAAAGACGCCGCGCCCGGAATGCTGACGTGGTTAATCACGACGATGCTTATGGGCGCTGCCCTCGTCGTCTGGGCCGATGCGGCCACGCGCGTGATTTTTGCGGGCCGGGTCCCTGCTGGTGCGCTGATCACCATCCTCGGAGGGTTGGCCTTTCTGACATTGGCACGGCGTGGGGTCCGGCATGCGGTCTAGCGCGTCGGGGCTGCATGTGACGCTTTTGGCATGCCTTGCCGGGTTGATTCTAATGTCGCTGAGGTTTGGGGCGGTGCCCGCAAACTGGTCGGACGTGTTTGAGATTTTTGCAGCTGCGCCGGGGCCTGAGGGGCGGGCCATCCTTGAATTGCGCTTGCCGCGAACTGCCTGCGCGGTTTTGATTGGCGCATATCTGGGGCTGGCCGGCCTCGTCTTTCAGACGGTTTTGCGCAATCCTCTGGCAGACCCTACGCTTTTCGGCATCTCGGGTGGCGCCTCGCTCGCCGTGGTCGCGGCCATGGGCATCGCCACAGCTTTGTTCCCGCTAAATGCGAGTTACGGTGCATCCGCCGCGATCTTACCGACTGATCTGGTGCCACCCATCGCATTAGCAGGCGGGCTTACGGCGACCGCATTGGTCGTCTGGCTGGCGTGGCAGGACGGGTTGTCTCCGCTGCGGCTTGTGCTGTTTGGTGCGGTGTTTGCCTTCGTTCTGAATGGCATAGTTATGGTCATGGTGATGAGCCTCGCGGAATCGCGCACCGAGCTTGCGATCCTATGGTTGGCGGGCTCGCTCTATGCGCGCGACTTTGCCAATTTCTGGCCTGCCGTGCCCTGGGGTGTCGGTGGGATCGCCGTGATTGTCGCCGCGTTTCCATGGCTTTCGGGGCTGCGATTTGACGCACAGACTGCGCAAGGTATGGGCGTGTCGACACGCTTGGCCACACCCATTCTGCTGGCTGCGGCCGCCGGTCTTGCCGCCAGTTCTGTCTCAGTGGCCGGACCGGTGGGTTTTGTGGGTCTTTTGGTGCCTCACATGGTGCGGCTGATCTACGGCGCTGCACTTGGCCCGATGGCGGGCGGGGCCGCAATTTTGGGCGCATGCCTTGTCGTCGCCAGCGATCTTGTGGGCCGCGTGATTGCGCCCCCGATCGAAATCCCCGTGGGCATTGTGACGAGCCTTATTGGCGCGCCCATCTTTGCCCTTCTGATCCGTCGTGAAATTCGCAGGCAATCCGCATGATCGAAACCCGAAATCTCAGCGTGCAATATGGTGCGAAATCCGTGTTGAAGAACATCAATATACGGTTCGACACAGGCGAGATCACCGCCCTGATCGGCGCGAATGGCTGCGGCAAGTCCACGCTCCTGCGGATGATTGCGGGCCTTCAGAGCCCTGATCAAGGACATGTCTTGCTGCATGGCAAAGCAATCACGCAACACTCGCGCCGCGCCATTGCGCGCGAAATTGGGTATCTCAGCCAATCGCCGCAGGCGCCGGAAGGCGTGACCGTTCGCCAATTGGTTGAACATGGTGCATTCTCTGGCACGCGGTTGTTTCGGCGTCCTGCAGTGCAGGCGGTAGATGAGGTGATGGATCGCGTCGATCTTCTTTCTTACGCAGACAGACCTTTTGATACGCTCTCAGGCGGAGAGCGTCAGCGCGGCTGGATTGCGTTGACACTGCTGCAAGCGCCCAAAATTCTGCTGCTGGATGAGCCAACATCTTTCTTGGATATGGGCTACCGCATCGACATCATGCGGCTCGTCGAAGAATTAAAATCAGAGAGGGGCATGGGTGTGATCATGGTGCTTCACGACCTGAACGAGGCGGCACGATTTGCCGACCGGATCGTCGCGCTGAAAGACGGTGGTATTTTGCGCGACGGCGACAAATCCGTGGTCGATGCCCGGCTTCCTGAAGCTCTTTTTGGTGCCAAGGTTTCGGTACTGCCCAGCGGTGATGGCGTCCCGTTTATCAAGCCGGATTGGTAGAGATTCGTGACTTAAATTTCTGCAAAACCGCGGCGCATTTACTGCCTGAGCTGCAAGTTATTCATGTCCATCTTTCCAAAACATGATTGCATCGCGCGGTAATTGTTATCGGGTTCGATCAAGTTTCTGCTTGTATGAAACTACGATTGAATCCTCGTTGACGCATCATGAATAAGAAGGTTTGAGGTTTCAGATTGAGCGGCGCCACGTAGTCCAAAAAATGCAGCATCCATTGCGCCGCAAAGGACCTCACCCGAAACGTCTTCGGCGGATATGACTTCAATGCAGGTAATCTATGGTCCCGGCGCGGCTCGTTATCTTGGCCAGTGCGTCCGATCAGGCGAGACACAATATTCCACTCCTATGTCTCTTTTCATATGCCGCGACCAATGTTGGATTTCTTCCATCCGGAGCCTTTTTATTGGTCCAGCGAAGGGAGTAGCCCGCGACAACGGTAGAATTTTCTGAATAATCTTCGGCGATCTCATGTTCATAGTCCACATTTGTTGGGTTAATGGTTGATGCGGATCAGACGACTTGAAATAACAATAAACAAACAAAACCATCCGAAAATACATAAGGTGATTTTATGGTTTCTCGGACCGACCTTCCACCGCTGGCGGCAATTCGTGTTTTTGAAGAGGCCGCTCGCTGCAAGAATTTCACACTTGCGGCAGACAAGCTCGGGATGACCCAGGCCGCTGTCAGCTATCAGATCAAAATTCTGGAAGAGCGCGTTGGAGGACCGCTTTTTATACGCGAAGCCCGAGGTGTATCATTGTCGGAGGTTGGTGCGCGGTTCGCAGAAAAAACAACCGAAGCGCTCAACATATTGAGCGATGCGTATTCAGAAGCGAAAGGTGTTTCGCAAGAGATGCTGGCGATCAGCGTCATCCCGACATTTGCCACCAATTTTTTGGCTCAGCATCTGGGCGTATTTCAGATGGAGAACCCAAACATGGCCGTTCGGGTGGAGGTTGGTGAAAACCTCGTAGACTTTTCCTCAAGCGGTTTCGATGTGGGCGTTCGTGGCGGTAGGGGCAAGTGGTCTGGATTATCGAGCCATCTATTGATCCAGACCCGCTTCACGCCCATGCTTAGCAAAGAACTCGCGGATAGCATTGGCGGTGTTCGCGAACCAGGAGACCTGATGCGCCTGCGCATTTTGTCACCATCAGATCCATGGTGGACCCGTTGGCTGAAAAAAGCTGGACTGGATGCCACAGAACTGTCAAGTGAGGTCAATCACCAAATTGGCCCTCAAGTGCTGGAAGCCAATGCGGCCATTGCTGGTCAGGGCGTCGCGATGCTGACACCAGCGTTTTTCAAGGACGAACTTGCAACCGGGCGGCTGATCCAACCGTTTGATCTGACTGGCGAAGATGGCTCGGGCTATTGGTTGGTTTACCCAGAAAGCCATCGGAATTCGCGCAAGATCCGGAGGTTTCGAAAGTGGTTGGAGGCAGAAACCAGAACCTGGCGCCCTTGACCTTACGAACCATTCAATGGCGGCAACCGTTGTTCAAAGATTGATGATTTCACAATCGAGGTGTTGGTTTCTGCGCGGTCGTGAAAGGGCAAAAGAATGTCATCCAACTCGGCGATGTCTTTCAACAGCAACCGCGCAACATAGCAGTCGTCCCCGGTCACCCGGTCGCATGACACGAAACGGGGCTGTTCCTCGATCATCTTTTCAACTGCATGAAGCTGCCCGCTGCGTGGCTTGATCCTGACAAGTGCCTGAATGGCATACCCGAAGCGGCGCAAATCAATCTGCGTCCCGAAGCCGGTAATATAGCCCTGTTCTTGTAGGCTCCGCAGGCGCTCTCCGACGGCGGGGCCCGTCAACCCGACCTCCTTGCCGATATCTGCAAGGCTGGTGCGCCCGTGGGATTCGAGCGTTTCGACGATCTGGAAGTCTGTTTTGTCCAGTACTTTCGGCATGGATGCATTTTAGCAGAAATAGGATCGATGCAAAAGAAAACTGTTAAATTTGCTTTTGGTTGTCGTGGGACAAACCGGCGTTTGGGTCGCTAGCATGCCACCACTCAGTCAAGGAGCCTCAGATGAACATTCAGCGTATCGCGGCATTCAGCCAGGGATCAAAAGGCGGCAACCCGGCAGGCGTTGTCTTGTTGCAAGACACCGCAGCCGAGGCCGATATGGCGCGTATCGCCGCAGAGGTCGGATATTCCGAAACCGCCTTTGCCGTTGCGCAGGACAAAGACGAAAAATCGTGGCGCGTGCGTTACTTCTCTCCGGAGTCCGAAGTGCCGTTCTGCGGCCATGCGACAATCGCGCTTGGCGCAGCTTTGGGCAAACGCAACGGCTCGGGCACCTACTCCCTCATTTTGAATGACGCCACAATCACCGTGGATGCAAATGCTACGCCCAATGGCATGATAGCCAGCTTATCCTCTCCTCCAACCAAGAGCCGCATGATGACGAGAGAGGAGCGTGACGATGTCATGGCGCTGTTCCATTTGACGGCTGACGATCTTGATGACCGACTGGCACCAGCGCACATCCATGGCGGCGCCGATCATATCGTGCTGCCGCTGAGAAGCCGATCACGGCTTGCTGCAATGGCTTACGATCTGGACCGCGGAAGACAGGTCATGCGCAAACACAACCTCGTCACCGTCATGCTGGTCTACATTGATGCAGACCAGTCTTTTGTGGTTCGCAATGCGTTCGCGTCTGGCGGCGTTCTGGAAGACCCCGCAACCGGTGCCGCCGCCGCTGCTTTCGCCGGATATCTGCGCGATGTTGAGTGGCCACATGGCGGTCAGTTCACCATTCATCAGGGCCAAGACATGGGATGTCCGTCGCAGATCGACGTCTCGTTGGACGACATAGCAGGCGCATCAGTCAAGGTATCTGGCAGCGCGCGAGATCTGATGTGAAGACCCCTCCAGCGATCATCACGTCGTATATTGACGCCTATAACCGTCTGAACGTGGCAGATATGCTGAATTGCAGGTCGGAGGACGTCACGTTCCGGAACCAGATTGGCGGCAAGGTCAACGTTGAAACCACCGGTAAGGATCAGTTTGCAGAGCTGGCCAAAACTGCTGTGCAAGCATTTGAGACGCGCAATCAAACCATTACCAATGCAATCACAGTCGCTGGCGCAACTCTGGTTGAGATCGACTACACAGCCGTTGTCGCCTTAGACCTCCCCAATGGCTGGAAAGCCGGTGAAGTGCTGGAATTCGCCGGCGCCTCTGCATTTCAGGTCAAAGACGGATTGATCGTCAGCATCATCGATCAGAACTGAAATAGCGATCAAATCAACTGATCTCATGTGCTCTGGGATTTGTTGCTCGCTTTGCCCCGGGCAAGATGGTCCTGCCCATCAAGTATGGTGTCAATTGCGTCTGTTCCCGCAAAGAACGGACCGGCAAGAATGCGATTAGCGTGACAATGGTGAAGGCTCCGCCAAGTTGGGTGGCTGAAACCGCGAAGGGGTTCGTCCCGCTCTCCAAAGTAGGTTTTACAGCAAGGGAAGAAAGGCCTTGGCATGTGACGCCCAGCAGTCCGACCCCCATGAATCGAGCGGCATTTTTCACATCATGAGGCGTCCCTTCACCATCTACGCGCTTCGAAAGGATCGCAAGTAAGACGCCGGATAGAAAAATGAGACCGCCAATCGCATCAGTAGTGTCAAGCGTTTCTCCGAGCCAAACATATACTATTGCCGCCACAACTAGGGCCCGCAGCGAGAAGACAACCTCAGCCCGCCGACGCCCCCCAGCGCGCAGGCAGGTTGTGACGGAAAGCAGCCCCAACAGCATAGCCGCTGTTGACACAGCATCAGCAGGCCAATGGGCGGTGGACACTGTCGACCAGAGCGAAAAGACTGAACACAGGTTGGCCTGGATTGCGGCGCATGCGATCACCTGGATTCGGATGAATGTAAAGGAGCCAAGAGCGCGTGCGGGTCTTTCCGCGAGAACCGTACCAGTCGCCCACCCAGTCGATGCGGCAAAGGCCGCTAGATACGATAACGCAAGCATCACAGGGCCTCGTTCAAAGCACGTGAAGGGCTAGTTTTGCGGTGAAACCCAGCAGGACGATGCCCGAACACGTGCGGAAACGGTCATAGCGTTCCTGTGTCAAGAAGCGGGTGCGGACCTTTTCGGCGGCGAGAGCATAGGTGCTAAGCGACAAGATCGACAACGCGCAATAGGTCAGAATCAGCACTGTTGATTGGGGCCAGAGCGCACTGTTGGGGTCGAGAACCTGCGGGAAAAGTGCGAGATAAAACAACAACCCTTTCGGATTTGTTACAGCAAGCAAAAAGGCTTCCCGAAACAGCAGCCACGGTGGCACGGATCGAACCGGGTCTTTACCCAGAATGATCGGCTCACGTTTGAAGATCAACTTCAGACCCAGCCCGGCCAGATAGGCGACACCCAGCCAGTGAAACAGCGCCCAGATAACGTCCGAGGTCACGACAAATGTCGCCACGCCCCCAGCGCAAAGGACACCACCGACCGCAAGGCCAAGCGCATTTCCAAAGATAGTTGGCAGCACTGGCACAAAGCCAAGTTGCAACGCGCGCCTGAGCGTATTCAGATTCGCAGGTCCTGGCGTGACGATGTTCGCTGCTGATATCGTCGCATATGAAAACCATATGACCCATGCCATGTCTCAAACTCCATTCCGCGCGCCTCATGGGCACCAAATGCGAGGCTAACCTTTCGACAGGCGGAAATCCTTTGCAGATCAGAAGCTGACTGAGGATAAGTTGATCAAATCGAAGGCTCACAGGTCAAACGGTTTCCCTATGGAAAACACTCTCGACAAGTTGGATCGCGCTCTGCTTCAAGAACTTTGCAAAGACGCAAGACTCAGCTGGCGGGAGCTTGCTACCCGTACCGGCGTATCGGCCCCGACGGTCCGCGACAGGATCAAAAGGCTTGAAGACACTGGCGTCATCACTGGCTTTGAGGTGCGGCTCTCAGCTAAGACGTTTGGCTTCACGTTCGAAGCGATTGTCAGGTTCAAACCCTTTCCGGGAAAAGTTCATCTCCTCGCGGCAAAAATCGTTGCATCGGAACGCATCGTGCAGTGTGACAAGGTGACAGGTGAGGATGCGTTCGTCGCGAGAATGCTGCTCAAGGACATTTCCGAGCTGGACACGATATTGGAAGGCTTCTCAACCTATGCGTCAACGCAGACGGCTGTTGTCAAATCGAGCCCGGTGCACATGCGACCCCCGCCGCTTGATTCAGTCCTATCCGCAAAAAATCAGCTATTTTTTGGCAGCGCCACATTATAGAAAGCTGACCTTCAAGACAATGCAGCCTAATGGTGTTTTGTCCCGCGTATCCGACAATGGCCCATATAGCATTATTGCAACTGTAGGGCAGCGCAACCCTGAAACAAAAGGCTATGGACCTGCCTCAGCCAGTGGGCGTAGTTGCTGATCTGCGCCGATGTTGGGGCCTCTGCGCGGCAGCAGAGAGCTCAGATGGATTGTTCCGTGATGCTGAGAATGTCAATTTCCTAAAAAAATTAGAGTGAGGTGCTTTTGCGTTCAGTAAATTCAATCGCGGGCGTAGCTCAGGGGTAGAGTTATCCGCAAAAGCGAAACTTTGTGCACCTTGCCAACTTGACGCGTTCACACTCAAATTGTGAACGCCATTGCCCAAAAACGAAACAAGGGTTACAGTTTTCACTGTAACCCTTTGTCTCCATTGGAGCGGGCGATGAGATTCGAACTCACGACCCTAACCTTGGCAAGGTTATGCTCTACCCCTGAGCTACGCCCGCATCCGTTGGTGAGCAGTCAGATATAAACTCTGACCCCGTCCTGCAAGCGCAAAATAGGAAATATCCAAAATTTCTGCCATCAGATATCAATCACTTCATCCGTCTTTGCATCGGGTGTGGGTTCGATCTCTTTCGGGGTTTTGCGCCGGATAATGATGTCGCCATTGGGTAGCACTTCGGGCGGATGGTAGGCGTTGAGGCCTTTGAGTTGATCGGCGAGATCATCCATCAGTGGCGACACTTCATTCGATAAACTGTCGAACAGTTTTTGTATACCGTCGGCCAGTTCGTCGATGCCTTCGAGAAATGGTGCTTCGGGCGTGGCGGGATCGTCGGCCAGAGCCGTCAGGGGCAAAAACGCTAGTGTCAGAGCAAAAACAAGCCGCGCCATACCGAGAAGATAGGGCTTCAAAGCGCGATATCCAAGGTCACCGGGAAATGATCGGAGGCGGCGAGCAACGCGTCGCGCAAGCTGGCATTGCCCCAGCAGGCAGGATCGTCAAACGGATGCCAAATGTGCCAATCGGGCTGTTTCGCTGCCAAATCAGGAGAAACCATGATGTAGTCAAGAAGCGCATTGAGGTAGCGCTTCTCATGGCGCAAGTAAAAACGGGATGTCGCATGCAGCGGCCCGATGCGCTTTGCCAGTGCGGCTTTTGCATGCGGGTCGAGCAATTGCTGTGCAGGGTCCTGGCCGATACCCAACACGATCTCGACCCCCGAGCGACCAAAAAGCTGCTCATAGGCATCGAGCCCCGGCCCATCATTGAAATCGCCCAAGACGATCAGCGGTTCTTCGGCCAACAGGTGCTGCACAACGCGCTCCCTCAGCCAGATGCATTGCGCCAGTTGCTTGCGGCGATTTGCGATGGAGATGCGCATAACATCGGCGGCATCCCGAGCGCCATGCGGCGCTTTTGATTTGAGATGAGCGCCGATCAGGCGCAGGGATTTACCCGTTTCTGTCGTCACAGCCGCTTCCAAAGGGGGTTTTGAAAAACGGACGTCGTCCGCGCGGTCATCTACGTCAAGATCAATGTGAAACTCGCCGTCAAATCGCGGAGCATCGCCCTTTTGCCCCGTTTCAGGCCCTTTCGGGTCATGTGTCGCCGTCAGCTTGTCGGGATCGTAGAGCAACGCGATTTCCTGTTGGGTGTCGTTCACAAAACCAATAAGGGAGCGTCGCGCGCGCAGGCCAAATGCGGCGGCAAACCCATCCAGCGCAGCCATGCCATCGCGTTTGCGGCTTGTGTCTGGCGCCTCGATGATCATCACGGCATCGGCGTCCAAGGCCTGAAAAACCTGACCCAGCGCAGCCGTCTGTTGGGCTTTGGTGACATCGCGCCGACTTGACCAGCTGTCATCATTGATCAGGCGGCCTGCCTCATCAAAGAGCGCAGAAAACCATTCGACATTATAGGTCGCAATTCTCACGCTGCCTCGCGGGAGATGTCTTCCCAGGCCTTGTTGATCAGAACCAAGCGTTTTTCGGCGAGCTTCACGGCCTCTTCCGGCATGCCGCGGGCTTTGAGCCTGTCCGGGTGAGTTTCGCGCACGAGGTCGCGCCAAAGCGCACGGACCTCTGGCATGCTCATGTCGGGCGTCGCCCCGAGGATGAAATATGGGTCATGATCTGCATCGGGCACGTAGCGCGCGCGCAGCGTTCGGAACTCCGCTTCCGTCATGCCAAAAATGTCGGCGACGATGCGCAGAAAGCTATCCTCCGTTTCATGATAATCGCCATCGGCTACGGCGATGTGAAACAGACCTTCCATTAGATCGAACAGGGTATCATGCCGGTCATCGAACATCGCTGCGATTTTCTGTGCGTAGCTGTCAAAGCCTGCCACGTCCTGACGCGCGAGGTTGAAGACGCGGGCCGCGTTTTCTTCATCCGCCTCGGGAATGGTGAACACTTCGCGAAAGGCCGCAACCTCGCCCCTTGTTACCAGACCGTCAGCTTTCGCCATCTTTGCACCAAGCGCGATGACGGCAATGGTGAAAGCAACGCTGCGCTCCGGTTCAGCCCAAAGCTTGTCAAAAACGGCTGCAAGCCCTTCGCCATTTGCGAGGGCGGCGAGAGCTTCTGCAATGCGTTGCCAAATCGACATAACGGCGAAGCTACCTGAGTCTTTCGGGAATGTCAGAGGCTTTTCTGCATCAGCACAAGATCAAGTGCGCGGCCGAATTTCTGACCAATGCAGGGCATACGGCCGGTTTGCGCATAGCCCTGTGACGTGTGAAAAGCGATTGCCTTGGGGTTCTCACCCGATATGCCTGCAACCATGTGAGCGACACCGTGCGCGCGGGCGCGGGTTTCAAGCGCCGATAGAAGCAGTGCACCATGCCCCGCACCACACGCATCGGGGTGCAGGCAAATGGAGTGCTCTTTAACGGTGCTGTAGCCAGTGCCTGTGCGAAATGGGCCATAGGTTGCAAAGCCCATCACGCGCCCACCCAACTCCAAGGCCAGATATACATCCGCGGTTTCTATCGCTTTCTCAACGGCCTGAAGCGTTTTCTCTGCGCTGTTGAAGGTGATTGTAGTGTCGCGAATGATCTGGTTCTGTATGGCACAGATCGCCGATGCATCGGCCGAAACAGCGTCGCGAACTCGCATCACTCCAGCCGCATTTCGCCGTTCGGTCCGTTGAATGTCGCGACCAGTTTTGCAGTGTCATCTGCCACGAATTGGGCCGTGTCGCGTGGCATGAGGGGGGCGAGCGTCTCAGCCAGTTCAATCGCGTCTGGATGATGGAGCGTCAGACGGGACAGGCGCAACCCGCAATCAGGCAGCATTTGCGTGGGATGTGTTGCGCAATCCCATTGGATGACAGCCGGACCCCAGATGGACCAAAGCCCTTGGCCTTGTTTTGGCACCGCCATGCGCCATCTCAGATCGTCCCGGGTCAGTTCGAGCGGCGGATGATATATGTCCGGCAAGGCATCCAGTGCCGCGCCCATATCTGACGTGTTCAAGATCCAGTTTGTCAGGCGCGGCCGCCCCGAAAATCGGTCGAGGTTAAACCAGCGGTCAAATTTCGGGGCAGGCGCGTCCGGGTTGATGGCGATCACTTCGAAGTAAAGCTCTGGTCCCATGCCCGTCAGACGATTATGCGTCCCCATCAGAGGGTGGTCGCCGCCCACTGGAAGGCTGATGCCTAATTGCGTTTCTATCTGAGCGGCACCCTGCGAAAGCGTCTCAACGCTGACCGCCAGGTGGTCTAGATTAAGTAGAGCCATTTGCGCAGTCTACGGATCACGCGGCCCCTTGCCAAGGTCGGCGGGACGCGCCAGAAAGTCGAGATGAATGACATCTCCACGTTGAAATCCATCGCACGCAAAGCCGCTTTCGCGCGTCGCAAAGAGGCGCGTACGACTGAGGCGGACGCGCAGGCGACAGCGCAGTTGCTCAGTGTCCTGATGCCGCTAAAAGGCGCGCCGATGGCAGGCTATATGCCCATCCGCACGGAAGTGAATGCCATTCCCGCAATGGCCGCATTGGCCAGTTTCAATCCGGTTGGCGTGCCAGTTATCCAAGGGGAAGGTCAGCCGCTGAAGTTTCGGGAATGGAGCCCCGGGTGCGAGATGACCGAGGGCCCTTTTGGCGCACAAATCCCTGTAAAAGGCGTCTGGGTGACACCGCAAGTCCTCATTGTCCCACTGGTCGCATTCACACCGCAAGCCATGCGTCTGGGATACGGTGGAGGATTCTATGACCGAACCCTGCAAGGCTTGCGCGCGCGCGGCCCGGTGACGGCGATTGGCTTTGCCTATCAGGCACAGATGGCTGACAACCTGCCGCTGGAGGAGACTGATCAACCGCTCGACACGATCGTGACAGAGCAGGGCGTCTTGCGACCTTAAATTTTGTCTTCGATATTTCGGTTTCGGGGCAGTGGATGACGCGGTCTGCCAATCCGCGCTGGGTGGCCACGATCTGCACGATTCTGCTCAGTTGGACGCCCAAAAAATAGGCAAATTCTGTTTGGATTGTAGAAGCGCGAAGATCGACTCGACAAGCTGCCCTAGGGTCAGTATCACCGGGTTATCGCCAGATGAAAATCCAGCCATATATTTCATTTGGGGATGAACATGCGCATCTTACGCCGCAGCTTTCTGCTTAGCATATCAGCTTTTTGTATCTTTCTGCCACGTCGCGTGTCGTCTGCGGACGGGACCGATACGACTGTGGAAATGCGCAACTTTCATCCCACAGATGAGAAAGCGCGGATGGTGTTTTATCCGCGCATTGTCGTGGTGCAGCCCGGTGAAACCGTTTTGTTCAAAGCGACGGATCGCGGACATAACAGCGCTTCAATCGAAGGCATGATACCGGACGGCGCAGCAGCATGGGATGGCGCAATCAGCGAGGATATTGCTGTCTCTTTCACAGTGCCAGGCTTTTACGGCCATGTTTGTACGCCGCATGAATCCGTTGGGATGGTCGGGCTTGTCGTTGTCGAAGGGCCCGGCAAGCTGGACAATCTCGAATCTGCCCGAGCAGTGCGCCATCGCGGACGTGCAAAGCGCATCTGGGGTGAAATCTGGGCTCAGGCTGAAGCCGACGGCCTTCTTGAACACTCCGGTTAACACACGTTTCGACCCATCAGGCAGGCCTGTGGTTACAGGCTCACCCATTCCTCTCAATCTCACATCTCAAAGGAGATCGACAATGAAGACCAGTCTTCTAACTTCTGCTATCGCACTCTGTGTGCTCGGTACTCAGGCATATGCTGAGGCAACGAGCTATCCGCTGACTCTGGAAAATTGTGGTCACACAATCACCTTTGACAGCGCACCTGACCCAACTGTGACCGTTGGCCAGTCAACAACAGAAATCCTTTACCTGCTCGGTGTTGGTGACAGCATTGTGGGCACTTCGGTCTGGTTCAACCCGGTCTTGGATCAATTCAAAGACCTGAATGACGGCATTGAGCGGATCGCCGATAATGATCCGAGCTTTGAAAGCGTCGTGAACAAGAAGCCTGAATTGGTAACGGTCATGTTCGAGTGGCACATCGGGCCGGAAGGGTATGTGGCAACCCGCGAACAGTTCCACGAGCTTGATATTCCGACCTATGTTATGCCGACCGACTGCGTCGCCAAAGACAACACTGTCGGTATCGACGGGACACGTAGCGAGTTGTTTGACACCGCCAATCTTTATCGTGGCATTGAAGAACTGGCGATGATCTATGACGTTCAGGACCGCGGTGCAGAGCTTGTTGCAGAGCTCAAAGCGCGCGAAGAGGCAGCTATTGCCAAAGCGACCAGCCTCAATCTGGGCGACGATGCCTCTGCTGTATTCTGGTTCTCATCTGCAGATGTTGAATCTGATCCCTATGTTGCCGGACAGAAAGGCGTTTCCGCCTTCCTCATGGCAAAGCTCGGTCTGACCAATGTCGTAGAAGCAGAGGAAGAATGGCCACTGGTCGGATGGGAAACCATCGCACAAGCGGACCCGACCCTGATCGTCTTGGCAGAGATGGATCGCCGCCGCTTCCCTGTGGATGACATCAACGTCAAAAAGGGTTTCCTCAACTCAGACCCGGTTGTCAGTGAAATGACAGCTGTGCGCGAAGACCGTGTCCTTGCGATCCCGGCGCATGCGATGGAGCCTTCCGTTCGCACGATCTATGCGCTTGAGCAGATCGTTGAGGAACTGAGTAAAGCGTCGAACTGATGCAACAAGTGTCTCGTCCATTCATGCGTGTGTCTTCTTTGACATGGGGTGTCCTCGCGATCCCCGTGCTCTTGCTGACGATATTCATTGGCGCAAGTCTGGGCGAGACGCGTATTCCGCTAGACATCGTTCTCCAATCCCTCGGCAATAAGCTATTTGACGCGGGATATGACATCGACCGGATCGACCAAGGCATCGTTTGGAACTACCGCACATCCCGTGCGGTGGTTGCCGCCTGTTGCGGTGCCGGATTGGCAATATCGGGCGTTATCTTGCAAGCCTTGCTGCGGAATTCGCTGGCTGACCCGTATCTGCTGGGCATTTCCGCCGGTGCATCCACCGGTGCAGTTGCTGTCGCGATCATGGGTGTTGGTGGCGGGCTAATCTCAATGTCGGCAGGTGCCTTTGGCGGCGCTTTGCTGGCTTTTGCGCTGGTGGCATTGCTGGCTTACTCCGCAGGCGGCGGTGTTGGATTGAGAGCGGCAGGGATCATCGTTCTTGCGGGCATCGCCGGCAGTCAGATGTTCAACGCGTTGACGGCCTTTCTCATCACCAAATCTGCCAGTGCCGAACAAGCACGGGGCATTACATTCTGGTTGCTGGGAAATCTGTCTGGCGTGCGATGGGATGACACGATTACTGCCGTGCCGGCATCGATTTTTGGCGTGCTTGTCGCCTATCTCAGCGCGCGCACCCTAGACGCGTTCACATTCGGTGCAGACAGCGCCGCGTCGCTCGGCATCAATGTCAAACGCGCCCAAGGCGTGCTGATTACAACCGCCGCGCTGGTCACCGCCGTTATGGTCTCCATCGCCGGGTCCATTGGCTTTGTGGGACTTGTTGTACCCCATGCGATGCGCATTCTCTTTGGGAACCGCCACAGGCGACTGATCCCCGCATCCGCACTGGGAGGCGCGATTTTTCTCGTCTTCGCAGACGTGACCTCCCGCATGCTGATCCCTGGGCAAATCCTGCCAATTGGTGTGATAACATCATTGGTCGGTGCACCTGTCTTTGCCATGATCCTAATTGGTGGACGGCAAAAGCCATGAGGATGATGTGCCGCGATCTTGGATGGGGTGTCCGCAACAAGCAGATTGTGGAAGGCATTGATCTGGATGTTCATCCCGGCGAAACGCTGGGCCTTATCGGGCCGAACGGCTCAGGGAAATCGACGCTCTTGCGCATGTTGGCCGGGATCACAAAGCCCACACGCGGTCATATCGAGCTTGAGGGTCAAGACATGCAGCGCATGGCCCAGCGCACGATAGCGCAGCATCTGGCCTTTGTGGAGCAGCACGCCGATACAGGCGAACGGATCACTGTCAGGGATGCTGTCGAACTGGGGCGTACGCCTTGGCTTTCGGCGCTACGTGGTTGGTCTGAGGAGGATGACAGTGTCGTTTCCAAAGCGCTCGCAGATGTCGGGTTGGTGGATTTCGATAAACGACAATGGGCCACACTGTCCGGCGGCGAGCGTCAACGCGTCCACATCGCCCGTGGCCTTGCCCAGCAGCCGCGCATGCTCTTGCTGGACGAGCCTACGAACCATCTTGATATCCGCCACCAGATGTCGATCTTGAAGCTCGTGATCGGACTTGAGATCACATCAATCATTGCCTTGCACGACTTGAACCAAGCGCTTCTATGTGACCGGATTTGTGTCCTCCAAGACGGCCGCGCCGTTGCGATAGGTGATCCAAAAGAGGTGATTACACCAGAATTTCTGGCTGAGAATTTCTCCGTTGAAGCGCGTTTCCTGAAAGATCCGGAGGACGGCGAAACTGTCATCCACTTCTGCGGCGCACTGGCCTGAATGCTGCCGGGATTACTGGGCAGACGCTCAGCACGTGTGGTCATGATGCCCCTGAAGCTCGGGGCAAGAAAGTGTCACGATCACTCAATCGCACCAGTTGTTTAGAATTTAGAGACAGGCACCTCCCTATGAGGCATCCTAAGCCCATTGCGCCGGGGCTGAGACAGGCGTAGCTAGGATTAATGAAACTTCTGTTCCTTGGCGACATCATGGGCCGGTCTGGCCGCACTGCGATTAAGACGCATCTGCCGCGGTTGCGGGAGGCGTGGTCACTTGATTTCATTGTGATCAACGGAGAGAACGCCACAAACGGCGCCGGACTATCTGGTGCGCATGCCAAAGAACTGCTGGACGCTGGCGCGGATTGTATCACTCTGGGCGATCACGCATTTGATCAGAAAGACATGCTCAGTTTCATCACGACGGAGCCACGGATCATTCGACCCCTGAATTTCGCCAAAGGCGCGCCCGGTGCCGGTGCGCGGGTGTTTGAGGCCACCCGCGGGCGCAAGGTGCTTGTGACGCAAGTGTTGGGGCAGGTTTTCATGAAACGCGCCTATGAAGATCCGTTCGGCCAGATCGAACAAGCATTGAAAACCAATGTTTTAGGCGGCTCTGTTCACGCTGCTTTGGTGGATGTTCATTGCGAGGCGACCTCCGAGAAAATGGCGATGGGCCATTTCTGCGATGGCAAGGCGTCGGTCGTGGTCGGCACCCATACCCATGTGCCAACGGGTGACGCAATGATCCTGCCCGGTGGGACAGCCTATCTGACCGATGCGGGCATGTGCGGTGACTATCATTCCGTGATCGGCATGGAGAAAGCGGAACCCTTGCGGCGCTTTGTGACCGGGATGGTAAAGGGGCGGTTCACCCCCGCTGGGGAGCCAGCGACGCTCGCCGGACTTTATGTCGAGACGGATGACAAAAGTGGAAAAGCCACACGGGTTGTTCCCGTGCGCCAAGGCGGACGCTTGTCGCAATCTGGCCCCGATGGCTGAACTGACATGCGAGAGAAGCTCTATTTCCTCGGCTGTCTGCTGCTGATCGGCGCCTTCTGGGGGTTCACTCAGCCATTGACCAAGGTCGCGGTCAGCGAAGGGTATCGGCAATTTGGTCTGATCTTCTGGCAGATCGCAATTGCTGCTGTCATTCTGGGTGCCATCTGCTGGATACGTGGCGCACGGCTGCCTTTCGGTAGACAGCATCTGGTGGCTTACACGGTGATTGCGCTGGTCGGAACAGTGATCCCGAACGGCGCCTCCTATCAGGCGATGGTCCATCTGCCCGCAGGCATTCTCGCGATCCTTTTGTCGACCATTCCCATGCTGGCCTTTCCAATTGCCTTGATGCTTGGCAATGAAGCATTCCGGATACGCCGCTTGATTGGGCTTGCATTAGGGTTTGCGGCTATGGTGTTGATTGCATTGCCGGAAACAAGTCTGCCGGATCGCGCGATGATTGCGTTCTTGCCTTTGGCGATGGTCGCGCCGCTTTGCTACGCTTTTGAAGGCAACTATGTCGCGCGTTGGGGGATTGCCGGGCTCGATCCGTTTCAGGTTATGTTTGGCGCAGCACTGGTTGGGTTGTCGTTCACCTTGCCCTTGGCACTTGGCACGGGGCAATTCATCGACCCGCGCACAGAGTGGAACGCGCCGGAATATGCGCTGCTGATCTCCTCTGTGATCCACGCGTTCACCTACACCGCCTATGTGTGGCTTGTGGGGCGCGCGGGTCCGGTGTTTGCGGTGCAGGTCAGCTATCCGGTGACAGCCTTTGGTTTGATCTGGTCGATGGTGCTGCTGGGTGAGCGCTATTCGCTTTGGATTTGGGCGGCCTTTGCCGTGATGGTCGTTGGGTTGACCTTGGTGCAACCGCGCCCGCGTCTGCTGGACAGTGCCAAGCCTATCGGCGAGACTGGATAAAATACACCTGACAAAGGCCCGTATCATGGACCTGTTCATGTTTTCCCAATCCACGCAATCTGTGATCGCGCTCTGCGTGGTGGCGGGGATGTTCGTGTTGTTTATGCGCGAAGCTTATCCGACAGAGGTGGTCGCAATTGGCGGTGTCGCTGTCCTGCTGATCTCCGGCGTTCTACCCTACGAGGCCGCTCTTTCTGTGCTGTCAAACCCTGCGCCCTGGACCATTGCTGCGATGTTCATCGTGATGGGTGCGCTTGTGCGCACCGGCGCGCTGGAGTGGTTCACGCAAACAGCCGACCGCAAGGCTGCCACAAATCCGGTTCTGGCGATTGCGGCTTTGATGGGGTTCGTCGTGATCTCTTCCGCGATCGTATCAAACACGCCGGTCGTCGTGGTCATGATCCCGGTATTCGTCCAGCTTGCCAAAACTATGGGAATGTCGGCGTCCAAGCTCCTGATTCCGCTCAGTTATGGTGCGATTCTTGGTGGGACTCTGACACTGATCGGGACCTCAACAAATCTGCTGGTAGACGGTGTCGCACGCGCCAACGGTTTGGACGCCTTCACTATCTTTGAGGTGACGCCACTGGGTCTTATTCTTGTCATTTGGGGGATGATTTATCTGCGCTTCATCGGTCCGAAGCTGCTGCCCGACCGCGCGTCGATGGCGTCCATGCTGACGGATCGCTCCAAAAAGAAGTTCTTCACTGAAGCCGCAATTCCACCTGACAGTAACCTGATCGGGCGCGAAGTGCAGGATGTCAGGTTGTTCAAGCGCGATGGTGTGCGTTTGATCGACGTGGTGCGGGGCGATGCCTCATTGCGGCGCAACCTCAAGGGAGTAACGCTTCAGGTCGGGGACCGTGTGATCCTGCGCACCGAAATGACGGAGCTCTTGTCGCTGCAGGCCAACAAGGACCTCAAGCGCGTCGACCAGTTATCTGCGATTGAAACAGCGACTGTAGAAGTGCTGATCTCCCCGGGTGCGCGCATGGTCGGGCGCACACTTGGCTCGCTCAGATTACGCCGCCGCTACGGGGTGTACACGTTGGCGCTGCATCGTCGCGATCAGAATATCGGGCAGCAGCTGGACGATATGGTGGTGCGTGTGGGCGACACGCTGCTACTGGAGGGCGCGCCGGAAGATATCGAAAGGCTGGCGGCAGATATGGGGTTGGTCGATGTGGCGCACCCGACCGCGCGCGCGTTTAGGCGCGGTCATACTCCGATTGCAATTGTGACGCTTCTGGGCCTTGTCGGACTGGCGGGGCTTGGCGTCGCACCGATTTTCCTGCTGGCCATATTGGCCGTGGCAACTGTGCTATTGACCAAGTGCATTGACGCGGAAGAGGCGTTTTCCTTCGTTGATGGACGTTTGTTATCGTTGATCTTTGCCATGCTGGCCGTTGGGTCTGCGCTGCAAGCCTCCGGCGCAGTGTCGCTCATCGTGGAGGCCCTAGCGCCTTTCATGATGTCACTGCCCCCTTTCTTCGTGATCTGGGGGATTTACCTTCTGACCTCCGTTTTGACGGAGCTTGTGTCGAATAATGCCGTGGCAGTCGTTGTCACACCCATTGCCATCGGGCTGGCCGCCGCAATGGGCATTGATGCGCGCCCTTTGGTTGTCGCAGTGATGGTGGCTGCGTCTGCCAGTTTTGCAACGCCAATCGGGTACCAGACCAATATGCTCGTCTACGGGCCGGGCGGTTACAAGTTCACGGACTTCATGAAAGTGGGCATTCCGCTGAACCTGAGCATCGGTATACTTGCATCCGCGGTCATTCCGTTTATCTGGCCGCTCTAGGGAGGGCACCCCATGGCAAAACTGACGACAATTATGCTGTGCACTATGGTTGTATTCCCGCTGGGGGGGTGTGACTGGTTTTTGGATCGGGCGCTAAACCGGCCCGATGACAGCCTGGTCTTGCCCCCCGAATTGCCTGCACGATTGGCGCGCCCGGCTTTCGCGGTGGTGGACGGCCCGCGCGTGATTGTAGGGATGGATGACGGGGCGCAATGTCTGGGCAATGCAGGCGGGAGCTTCACCGCGGCTGGCTGGACCGGAACGCTTAGCGAGTGTCCTTACGCATATTCCTACGCTGTGGCGCTTGCGGCCGGGACACCAGCAGGCGAAATCGCGCTGGAGGAGGTCACTGGCCCTGTTTTGCCGCTTGAAGAAGGAGAGGTGCCATTCCGCCCCTTTGTTAGCCTGCGTGTCACAGATCAGACGGGGCAAAGCTACCGCTTCGAGTCGGCTGCGGGTTTCTAAAGCGGCCAGAATACGAGGATTGCGGGAATAGACACCCCGACCACCAGAACCTCCAGTGGTAAGCCCATCCGCCAGTAATCGCCAAAGCTATATCCGCCGGGCCCGAGTATGAGCGTATTGTTCTTGTGCCCAATGGGCGTCAGGAATGCGCAGCTGGCCGCGACCGCCACAGCCATCAGAAACGGATCCGGGTTCACACCCAGCGATTGGGCCATCTGAATCCCGATTGGGGCAGCGACGATTGCTGTGGCCGTATTATTGAGCACATCAGACAGGCTCATGGTGACCACCATCAGGATCGTGAGGATCGCCCAAGGCGGCATGCCTTGGGTCAGGTTCACGAGAGAGCCTGCAATCAGCTCGGTCCCGCCTGAATTCTCAAGAGCTTGTCCCAGCGGAATCATTGAACCCAGCAGGACCACCACCGGCCACTCGATGTGATTGTAAATCTCCGAAATCGGAATGATCTTCGTCAGCACAAACGCCACGACAACGATCCCCAGAGCGACGGGAAGATAGATCAATCCCAGCGATGCTGCAACGACCGCCGCGCCAAACAAGCCAATGGCCAGCCAGACCTTCTTGTCATCTGTCACGACCAGCCCGCGGTCCGCCAAGGGCAGGCATCCAAGCCATTCTGTCACGTCATTGGCATTGTCAGGTGCCACCAGCAAGAGCAGGATGTCGCCGGTTTGGACAATCGTTTTCCGGACATGTTCCTTGATCGGTTTGCCTTGACGGGAAATGCCCATCAGCACAGCTTGTTTGCGCCATGTCAGCCCAACGGATTGCGCGGTTTTCCCGTTCAGCCGCGACTGATCGGTGACAACAATCTCGATAACTGTCAGCCCGTCACTTTCTGCGCGTACGATTTCTTCGCGCTTGTCGTCTGCGAATTGCAGCGACATGGCCGCGCGGAACTCATCTAGGCTGTCTGGAGTGGCCTCCAGCACCAGCGCATCGCCTGCTGACAGGACGCGGTTTTGGCCCGACCCATAACGGCGCTTGCCATCCTGAATCAGTCCCAAAATAGCGATATCGGCTTTTTCGGCATCCTCATTTAACTCGCGCAACCGCTTGCCAATGAGCTTGGAACCTTCGGGGACAACCAGTTCCGCGATGTATTCTGCGTAGTCATCCATCGGGTTGCCGGATTGATGCTCGCCTGTTTTCTGCGGGATGAAACGCCAGCCGATCAACGCGACAAACGCCAATCCGGCCAGAGCGGTCACACCACCCACAGGGGCAAAGTCGAACATCTTGAACGGCTCGCCCAGATTGTCTTGCCGGATCGAGGCAATGATGATGTTGGGTGGCGTGCCGATCAGCGTTACCATGCCGCCCAATATCGTGCAAAAGCTCAAGGGCATCAGCGACAGGCCCGGTGCGCGCCCCGCCTTTCGCGCGGTCTGAATGTCAACGGGCATCAGCAGGGCGAGGGCGGCAACGTTGTTCATGAAGGCCGACAGCACCCCGCCCACAACACCCATCAACGCGATATGCGCGCCCAGCTTGCGTGACGCGTCAACCATTGTGCGGGTGATCAGAAACACTGCGCCAGAGCGCACCAGACCCGCCGAGACGACAAGCACGAGGGCCACGACCAGCGTTGCCGAATGGCCGAACCCGGCAAACGCATCCTTGGTCTCTACCACGCCCAAGACGACCCCGAGCATCAAGGCGGTGAACGCCACGAGATCATAGCGCCAGCGGCCCCAGAGCAGGAAGATGAAGACACCGCCGAAAAGGGAGAAAAGGATGATTTGATCTTGCGTCATGTCGAAAGATTGCCACTCATTCTGTTTGAGTTGAAGCGCTTATCATACGGCGCCTTCGTGGCGTTAGACAAAACTGCCAATGACATAGAGTATGAAGAGCGGCAGGAAAATCAGGACCAGCCCCCAGACGGGCAAAGTGAGGCGTGAGTTTAACTGCACATGTTTGCCGTTGCTCCGATTGAGCTGCAGCACTTGCATCACCGCAGGCAACGGCATGATCAGACTGAAAAAGGTAATCCAAACGACAATGCGGTTCGCTGCGTCGCTGGCTGGGCTTGTGAAGGAAATCGCATTTGCAACGATCAGCAGGATCGCGAGTGGTACAGCGAGTTTTCTGAAGCCTGCATATCCGGGGACGGCCTCGCGCGTGAATTTACGAAATAGCCAGAAATTGGTGATGGGCGCAAAGAGCGCATACAAAAGCGGTTTGCTGTTATGGCGACCTGTTTCGTGCAGCCAGTGCCAATTCTTGTAGGCCCAGAAGAGGTAATAGATACCCAGTGTCACAATATTCAGAAGCAGGAATTTGAAGACCGAAACGGGATAGAAAATCTGTTCTTTTCGCCAAGACGCATCGACATTGCGCCGCAGGTAGGCTCCGCAGAGGCTGATCAGCGCTAAGGCGATCAGATAGGCCAAGGCCAAGCGTTCAAAGTCCTCCTCTGAAAGGTCTGAAAAGAAATCATCATCTTGCGTGATGTAGACGCCATAGCTGTCTTTGATGTCTTCAAGCTCCGCCATGACATGGACGAAATCATCAGCCTCGATCCGGTCCGAGCGGGAGACGTAGCTGAGTGTTTGTGACAGGACGCGGATGTAATAGGTCTGTTCCACGTCAAAGCGGAATGCGTCGTTGATTTTGTTGTTGGATGACGCCCAAACCTCCCAATCATCGTCGATATGCAGCTTCAACTCATGCTTCACGCGTCTGAACTGGTCAATTGCGTAATCTGATTGTCGTGCCCCTTGCGCGCTTTCGGGAAGGGACGACAGGAAATCATACGGCCAGATTGAAAGATACCGCACGTCTGGATCTTCTTCGTCACGCTTCCATCCGTTCGGGATGTGGTAAGATGATGTAATCGTCAGCTCAGCACGTTGCGTGTCCACGGTGTAGGATATCGCTTCGGCCTGCTCCAACCCATCAAAGCGATCCTGAAAATAGTGCAGAAAGTCGGTTTCGATGGTTTCGAGCCCGCGTGTCTGTATCCGGTCCAGCATTCGGTCAGCGCTGCCTTGGACGTAGGTGCTGACATTCTCGAACGTAACTTCATCCGTATCTTGCGACGTCCGGAACGTATCGCGGTAGATTTCGTAGAAGGCGGGTTGTCCGGGCTTGGCGCTGATCATGCCGGAGCTGTCATCAGCGATCACAACGCCATAATCGAATGCGCCTTGCTGCAGGTTGTCGAGATCTCCCAGTTGCGGCCCTGTGGTTGGGTCAAGAAAGTAGGAACGTCCATTGATCTGCACGTGAGAAATGACGTGATCAAAAACCCGGTGCGAGGGCAGGGAGTTCTTTACAGCTCCGCGCTCGGACAGGCTGACAAGAAGCGGATCGGCCTGGATGTCGAGCAGTCCCAATAGGCTGTTCAACAAAACCACCATGTCTTTGCAGTCGCCAAATCTGTTGCGCAAGACGCTTGCAGGCTGTCTGGGGACATAACCACCCGCGCCAAGTTCGATCCCGAGGTAGCGTATTTCGGTCTGCACGTAGTCCAGCGCTGCGCGTGCTTGTTCCTGTTTGCTGGGCTGGCTGCTGCGGATAGAGGCCGCGATATCCTTGAGCTCTTGTGGCAAGGAGGCCGGAACAGCGTAGACCGGCGCGAAATGACGACCCAGATCACGCCAGGACCCGAACGTGCTGACTTGCGTCATGGGATGGAAATAGTCTCTTGGAGGACGGTTATTCTCGCTTTTCCTGCCTGCAACGTCCTCCTGTATCCAGACATGGCGTCGGGTGGCGCCTGTCTCCTGAATGTCGGGCAGTGGTGCGCCGTTATGTCCGTTTATGTGCACCTCGGTGTCACTTCCGCTGATCAGAGCGTTTCGCATAAATCGAACAGGCACGTCGAAACGATGTGGTGCAGAAATGCTGAAGTGATCGCCCAACGCCGGATTTGTTCCAACGATGGAATAGGCAAAATCGATGATATCGCCCGGCCGCACGTCCGGGAGGGGATAGGAGATTTGAAGTGTTCCGTTGAAGATAAGCCGATCACGTTCGGTTTCGGCGCGGAAGATATCCATCTTGGACAGATCAAGCATTTCGCGCCGCGCACCATCGCGGAGCACGTCTATCCGGTGGATGATCACGCGCTCGAAGGCAGGATCGAACGTCAACGCGACATTTGCCTCCTGCTCGACAGCTGAGATGGTTTTGGGACGCGTTGCCAAACGAAAATAGCTTTCCCGCTGACCGGGCAGATGAATGTATTGCCGGTCTGAGATGAGGTAATCCACCTGATCGTCGCCAGCCAGTTTGAAGGGAGACGTGTCGAGCACCGCAATATCGATTTGCGCCGATGGGGCCGCGATCTCAACATAGTCGCGAATGTCTTGAGCGAGGCAGAACGTGCACCAAAGCATCGAGACAAAGCAAATCAGCAGCGCGTAAAGTCTTTGCATATTGTCCCGGTTCCTTCGCCTGCAACCATTTTGTGGCACTGTTGCGATGTCGGCCAGCGGCGGGTGACACCAAATCTGTTTTGCTGGCCTTGTGTGGCGCATTTGCGGCGCCGAGGCGGATTTTTCGGCACAGCACGGGATTGCGACCACGGGCGGGCTTGGATAAGACAAGGGCTGCAGATGTTTATTGCAGGGAGTTCTCTGATGGCCGGCCACTCGAAATGGGCAAATATTCAGCACCGTAAAGGGCGTCAGGATGCGGCGCGCTCTAAACTGTTCTCCAAGCTTGCCAAGGAGATCACGGTCGCGGCCAAGATGGGCGACCCTGATCCGGAGAAGAACCCGCGTCTGCGGCTGGCAGTGAAAGAAGCGAAGGGGCAGTCTGTCCCCAAGGATGTGATCGAACGTGCGATCAAGAAATCTCAGGGCGGTGACGCGGAGAATTACGATGAAATCCGTTATGAAGGTTACGGTCCCGGCGGGGTCGCAGTGATCGTGGAAGCGATGACCGATAACAAGAACCGTACCGCTTCAACCGTGCGCTCGACCTTCTCGAAGAATGGCGGAAACCTGGGAGAGACCGGCTCTGTCGGGTTCATGTTCGACCGCAAAGGGCAGGTGATGTACCCGGCTGATGTGGGCGATGCGGATACTGTGATGATGGCGGCGATCGAGGCGGGGGCTGAAGATTGTGAGAGCTCTGAAGAGGGGCACGTGATCATCTGCGCTGATACGGATCTGAACGCGGTATCGACAGCGCTGGAGGCGGAGCTGGGCGAGTCAGATTCGACCAAGCTGATCTGGCAGCCGACGACCACGACGGAGCTTGATCTTGAAGGGATGCAGAAGCTGATGAAGCTGGTGGATGCCTTGGAAGATGACGATGACATCCAGACTGTCACGGCCAATTTCGAAGCCTCCGACGAGGTGATGGAGCAGCTTTGACCAGATTCCCCGCATGCGGGGAATCTTTTAAGTATCTGATTTTAGTTATTTTTGTGGTTTTCCCCGCACCAAAACTCCCCTGCTGAATCGGGCGGTGTCAACCCGGCGCGCGATGACTGCGCAGGGATGTGCGCTGAGCTGAGATGAGCGGCACCTAAAGGTGCCTAAAGAGTGGCATCAATGGGCTTTACAAGCTTGCCTGTAACCCTTGGAAAGCGGGTCTGTGGCGGGTCGCCGTCGAGCCGTTTGAGGCCAGCACGCTCCGGCAGATCCGCAGGGCCGAGGACTTTGCGCGCGAGGCCGAGTGCGGCGAGGGATTTGATGAACAGATAGCCCGGGTCCAGTTGACCCTTCTCAATGCCAAGCTGCGCGGAGTGCGGGAAGGCGTGGTGGTTGGAATGCCAGTTCTCTCCGAAGGTGACCAGTCCGAGACCGCGCAGGTTGAACCCCTGCACGGGCAGGCCTTCGACGGTCCAGCCCTGATGTCCGGTCTTGTGAGCAAAATGTCCGACCATCCAATGCCCGCTTAATGAGACGATCACGCGCAGGCAAATCCCCCAAAGGACGAACCCGATGCCGCCCATCAGGAAAAGCGGGATGGCGAGGAGGAGTTGCTGTGCCATCCAATGCCGCTCCATCCATTGGTAGACCCTGTCTTGCGCGATCTCGGGCTCAATGGTGAATTGCGGCGGGTGATCGAGATCGAAACGGCAATGCATCTGCCACCACGCATCCTTCCAAAATCCGGCGCCGTGGCTGGGGTGGGGCGGGCAGATGGTTTGGCGCTGATGCCAATCGCGCATGTCATGGGCCTGTATCATGCCAAACGGGCCTGCCATGCCGACAAGCGTGCCAAGCCAGACCAAGAGATGTTCCAGCCATTTCGGGGTCTGAAAGGACTTATGTATGAGGAGCCGGTGCATCCCGACAGAATGGCCCGCGCAGACTGTGATTGCAGTCGTTGCGAGAAAAACCATCGCTCCGCCCCAGCTGGGCGTCCAGACGATTGCGGCGATACCGCCAATGAGCATCATGAAAACCCAGAGCGATTTCTTTGCGTCCCAGCGGATCGTGCCTTTTACGGCGCTGGTTTCATGGGTTGGCGTGACACGTTCTGTTGCGTGCAGTTGCATCTTGAAGCTCCCTGAGATGAGAGTTATAATATTAGATATATAACTAATAAGTTAAAAGGTGAATTCATGTCAAGCCCTGACAAAGTGTTTGAAGCGTTGGCGTCCACCACGCGGCGCCGGATACTGGCTTACCTGTCAGAAGGGGAGCTGACAGCTGGCGCTGTTGCGGAGCGGTTTGATATGTCACAGCCTGCCATTTCCAAGCATCTTTCCATTCTGGAGACCGCAGATCTGATTTGGAAAAAGCGGGAGGGCCAGTTTGTGAAATACGGCATGAAGGCCGATAACCTTGGCGGCACCCTTGCAAAATTCATGCAGGAGGTCTGTCCGCCAAGCCGGGCCTTAAAGGCAGAACGGCGCGCCGAAAAGGACGCGGAGTAAGCCGCGCATCTGCCGGTGTGCAACCTGAATGGCCCCGATTTTGCGGTATGTACCGCCTTAAGTTGACTGAAAAGATCAGAAAGCGCTTGAAAATTGGCGCGACCGGTGGCGTGTTGCGCGCAGTCAAAGTTTCAAATCCCGGAGGATGGACATGAAGGTACGGTTCACGCTTGGCGCTGCTCTGTGCGCAATTTTGGCCACACAGGCCTATGCGGAAGGAGAGCTGAACCTCTATTCTTCCAGACATTACGACACGGATGACCGGTTGTATTCGGATTTCGAGGATCAAACCGGCATCACAATCAACCGGATCGAAGGCAAGGGTGACGAGCTGATCACGCGGTTGCAGGCGGAGGGGCGGAATTCACCGGCGGATGTGCTGATCACGGTGGATACCTCCCGCTTGGAGCGGGCGAAATCCGCGGGCATCCTGCAATCCATTGACAGCGCAGTGCTTGAGGCGCGTGTCCCGGAAAACCTGCAGGATTCAGACAATCAGTGGTTTGGCTTTTCCCAACGCGCCCGGATCATTTTCTATGACAAAACGGATGTTGAAAAACCGCCGCTGGATTATCTCAGCCTCGCCAATCCGGAATATCAGGGGATGGTCTGTCACCGATCATCTTCTAACGCTTACTCGCAGACCTTGCTGTCTGCGATCATTGAAAACCATGGAGAGGAGGCCGCGCGGGCCTGGGCTGACGGAATGGTCGTTAATTTTGCACGGGAGCCGCAAGGGGGCGATACCGATCAGCTGCGCGCGCTGGTGTCAGGCCAATGCGATATCGCTGTTGCCAACACCTATTACTTCGCGCGTGCGTTGCGCAAAGGCGTGAAAGGTCTGCCCGAAGAAGCGCTGCCGAATATCGGATGGGTGTTCCCCGCGCAAAACGCGGAGGGCACGCATATGAACCTGTCTGGTGCGGGGGTCGCAGCGAATGCGCCGAACCGGGAAAACGCCATCAAGTTTCTGGAATATCTGGCCAGCGATTCCGCGCAGAAGCATTTCAGCGGTGGCAATGATGAATACCCATCCGTGCCCGGCGTCGGGTTGAGCGCCTCTGTGGCAGAGCTCGGTCTGTTCCGCCCGGATGCTGTTGATTTGAGCAAAGTGGCCAAGAATGTGCCCATGGCTCAGAAGATTTTTGATGATGTCGGCTGGTACTAGACTGCGCCATGCGACGTGAAAAACTGGGATGCCTTTCGGGGCATCCCTGACGGTCTTGCGTGGGTTCCACGTCACGCTTTCAACTGACAAAAATCGTGGGTTTTTTCGGTTGGCCATTTTGTGATTGCCTTTGGGGCAGCCTCCTGACCTGATTTTAATCTCATTAAAACAATGGTTTATGCGTTAGTCTGCGGCGTTTCTTGCGTTGCTTTACAGGCTTGACACCCCCCCGGAGTGTCAGTGCATATAGCGCCACCTAATGCCTGATATTTTTTATCGGGAATCAAACAGTGAGGATGGGAAAAATGAAACGCTCCTTCAAGCTTGGCACAACAGTCCTGGCGGCTGGCATGGTGTCGAGCATGGCCTTTGCCGAAACTTACGGGCCATATCCGATTACAGAGAAAAGCTACTCCGGCGACAAAACCAATTCGGTGTCTTACTCCGGTCAGGTCGCGCGCAACGTGTTGGTCGACAGCCTCAAGTCTCTTGCGGGCAAAGGCGACGGCGGCGGCAATGCGGCTGAACTGAAAGCGCAGATGATGGCGTATTTCGCAGGTTCCGAGGAAGATCTGCCGATCATTTCGCACACGGATAAAGACGGCTTTGATATCAAGCAAAGCACGATCAACGAGATTTCGTCTGGCAAGAACGTCAAGGGCAAGACCTATAAAGGTTTGGTGCCAGGCTGGCCCGGCAACATGACGGGCCCTGAGGTTCTGGAAGACATGATCAGCCGCGCGGCCATGTCAAACGGTGGCTTTGATGCCGACACGGGCATGGATTGGGGTCAGCTGATCCAGAAATTCGCGCTCGGTGCGATGGGCTTCAACCAGGCGGTCGACAACTATCTCGACGAGAAGATGACCGCTGACAACAAGCCAAACAACAAGCCTTACAAAGAGGGCGCGTCCTACACCGGGAAAGAGCATTCCTGGGATGAGGCCTTCGGCTATTTCGGCGCGGCGGCTCACAGCATGTCCCTGCAGCCAGATCAGGCCTACAACATCACCAAGAAGAAAGACGCGGCTGCTGCTGACGCGAATGGCGATGGTGTGATCGATCTGAAAACCGAAATGGTTTTCGGCAACGCGTATTACGCGGCTGGTGCTGACCGCAGCGGCAAGACCGACTATCTGCCAACGATCACCGGTGCGTTCATCGAAGGGCGCAAGCTGATCACATCGGCAGACGGTGCTGCGCTGACAGAGGCGCAACTGGCACAGTTGCAATCCTATGCGAGCGTCATCGAAGAAGAGTGGACCAAGGTTCTGGCTGAAGCGACGTTCAAATATGCAGGCTCCGTCTACAAAGACATCGCCAAGATGCGTGCAGATGACAGCGACGATGACGCGGAAGCCTACCGCGCTTATGTCAAGCATTGGGGCGAGCTGAAAGGCTTCTCCCTGGCGATCCAGACCGGTCGTGAGAACCTCGGCGGGACGGCTGTTCGCTTGAACCGTTTGATCGGCTTTGGTCCGGTGACTATGGACGAGTCGATTGTGACGGGTGTTGATGCGGATGGTAAATTCGTCAAAGACGCGAAGATGTCCTGGAACGCGTATCAGCTGAACATGCTGAAAGTCCAAGACCTGCTGATCAAAGAGTTCGGTGTGGAAGCGCGTGCCAATGATGCGACTGCGGATCTGGCCAGCCTTGTCAAACAGCTGGACACGGACAGCGGCGGTGCTGAAACCGACTAAATCCAATCGGAGTGGCGGCTTTTAAGGGCCGCCACTCCTTTTTCCTTGGGGGCATGTGATGGAATTTTTCGACCAAATTCTGGGCCTCTTCTCTGACTTCGCCAATCCGAAGAAGCGCGTCTTTGCGGGCTATCTTGGCATTTCCTTCGTGATCGCATTCATCTGGCTGATCCTGTTTCGCAAGTCATCGATCCGGCTTGCGTTGAAACGGATATTTGACCCGAAAGTGTTTTTCTCGGGCTCCGCCTTTGCTGATTACAAGATTTTTATCATCAACCGCGTCTTTACCGGCTTCATCTCTCCGCTGCTTTTGACACAGGTTGCCATTGCGACGGCGGTCTACATGGCCTTGGTGCGCAGCGACATCCTGCCTTGGGGCGGCATGCAGGACGTGTCGAAACCGGTTGTTATCGGGCTGTTTTCCGTCGCGATGTTCGTCGTGGATGATTTCACAAAATACCTGATGCATCGCTGGATGCATAAATGGCCGATCCTGTGGCCGATCCACAAGGTTCACCACGCGGCGGAGACGATGACGCCAATCACGGTTTACCGCGTGCACCCGCTGGAGGGTGTGCTTTACGCCTCCCGCAGCGCGATTGCGCAGGGCTCTGTCATTTCGCTGTTCTATTACCTCTTTGGTGACAAGGTCGATCTTTACACGGTCGTTGGCGTCAATGTGCTGGTGTTCATCTTTCATGTGACGGGGTCTAACCTGCGCCATTCCCATATCGATATTCGTTATCCGAAATGGATCGAGCATATCTTCATTTCACCCGCGCAGCACCAGATCCATCATTCCGTCGCAGAAGAGCATTATGACAAGAATTTTGGGGCAGCTCTGGCGGTCTGGGACTGGCTGTTCGGCTCTCTGCATGTGTCCGAAGGTGAAGAGGACCTGCAATTTGGTTTGACCGAGGCTGAAGGGCATTCTGCAACCGACCTGAAGACCATGTATTTTGCGCCCTTGAAGGAAATTTACGGCGTTTGTGCCAGAACCTGTCTCAAGGTGCGGGCAAGCGTGGGAGGCTTGGCCAACCGGTTTGCGCCAAGCCGCGCCCGAG
The DNA here is from genome assembly GCA_039195745.1 of Pseudomonadota bacterium. Taxonomy (GTDB): domain Bacteria; phylum Pseudomonadota; class Alphaproteobacteria; order Rhodobacterales; family Rhodobacteraceae; genus Litoreibacter. The sequence continues at coordinate 73,507 of JBCCVD010000020.1, forward strand.
AGGAGTTGACGGAGCAGCGCAAACAGGAAACCTGACGCGCGCGCATCGCCCTTTGGCGCCCCCGATGATTGGCGAGAAAGCCCTCAGAACTCTGGCAGAAACAGCGCTTCGAGTTCCGTGACAAAGCCCGAATGCAAGCGCTGCAGGCGATCTGAGGGTTGTCGCAGTTCAAATGTCTCTGCCAGCGGGTCGGGGGCGGCGATGTCACTGCCAGACATCTGTTGCAGCACCGCATGGCCGCAGAACGGCACGTAGACTTCTGAATAGCCGCCCTCATGGACCTGAACGAGCTTGCCGTCGCAAAGGTCATCTGCGGCCTCCATGACCTGTTCGGTCATAGCGCGAAACGTCTCTGCCGTGGCCAGCATGCGCGACAGCGGGTCGATGGCAGCGGCGTCAAAGCCGCAGGCGATGATGATGACATCGGGTTGATAGCGGGCGAGCGCAGGCAGCACGATCCGCTCCATCGCCTCCAGATAGAGCGCATGCCCACCGCCCGGGGGCAGGGGCAGGTTGATGTTATAGCCTTCGCCAGCCCCGACGCCGCGATCTTCTGCATCGCCGGTGTCCATCGGGTAGTTGCGTTCCTGATGCAGCGAAATGGTGAGAACATCGTAACGATCAAAAAAGATCGCCTCCGTCCCGTTGCCGTGATGCACATCCCAGTCGATGACGGCGACGCGCTCTGTCAGGCCTTCGGCCAGAGCGGCGTCGACGGCGATCGCGATATTGGCCAGCAAACAGAACCCGTTCGGAAAGTCCGGCAGGCAATGGTGGCCGGGCGGGCGTGACAGGGCATAGGCATTGTCGAGGCGGCCTTTCAACACGTCGAAGAGCGCGGCCTTCGCTAGCCCGGCAGAGAGGGCCGCGCCTTCAAACCCGCCCTGACCGAAAGGGGTGCGCAATCCGATCTCTCCACCGCCTGCATCAGACAGGTCTTTGAACTTTCGCAAGAAGGCGTCGGGATGTATGCGGGCCAAATCCTCCCATGTGGCGGGTTCAGCGGAGGCTGGATGCAGATCATGGATCAGGCCAGTGCGGTCGATGAGGTTTTTCAGTCGCCGTTTGGTTTCCGGGCTTTCCGGAAGGCCACCGGCGGCCAAAGGTTGCACGAGCCCGCCCACGGGCAGGGTGAAAGCGTAATTGCCACCGGAGTGCCAGAAGCAACGCTCATCCCAGAAAAAGCCGGTCTTGCGTGCTGCGGTCATGTCTTGCTGTTCCTCTCAAGCCGGTAGCTGCCTTCGGGCAGGTTGAGGGCTGCGGCCAGATCGTTGAGTTGGCGCAGTGAGAAAGTGATGCGCTGGGTGCGGTCTGTCACGGTGTCGTGCTGCTCTAGCGTGATGCAGTCGTCAAAGGCGTTGACGGAGATATCCTCCACCAGATGCGCGTTGCCTTCATCCACGAGGGTGATCAGGGTTGAATCAAATTCATGCTCAATCGTGAACATATTGCCGCCTCCATTGTGTTGCAGGAATGAAAGCAGCGAACGCGGAAAAGTGCAAACAATCGCGGTCAACTTCGTTGAATGCTTGGCCTGAGACGGAGGAGCCGTTATCAGAGCCCCAAGGAGCAAGGTTGTTATGAAAAAGAGCATGATTATTGGTGCGGTTCTTGCGCTTGCCGCATGTGAACCTGCGGCAGAGGTGGAGACGCCGGGACCGCGACAAGAAGCACCGACCAGCGCGCCTGCGGCGCAAAAAGCGTCGGGCAAGCTGTCGGCAAGTCAGGCGCAGGCGAATTTCAGAGCCGTCGTGCGGCAGGTCGAGCCGGTGGCTGAGCGCGAATGCCGCGCGCGTGCGCCGGATTTGAATTGCGACTTCAAGATCGTCGTCGAGAACAATCCGCGCTTGCCACCCAACGCGTTTCAGACGCTGGATCGCAGTGGCAGGCCGATCATCGGCTTCACGATTTCGCTCATTCAGGACGCACGCAACCGCGACGAGATTGCATTTGTGATGGGACATGAAACAGCGCATCACATCGCGCGCCATCTGCAAAAGCAACGCCAAACTGCAGTGGGCGGTGCTATTCTGGGCGGTCTGGTCGCGGCCGGGCTGGGGCTGGATGTAAATGCAGGCCAGCAGCTGGGTGGCACCGTAGGCGCGCGGGCCTATTCGAAAGAGAATGAGCTGGAAGCGGATGCGCTTGGCACGGTGATTGCGAAACGCGCAGGCTACGATCCGCTCAAAGGCGCGCAATTCTTCCGGCGCATCCCCGATCCCGGGGATCAGTTTCTGGGCACCCATCCCCCCAACGCCGAACGGATCCAAACCGTGCGCCGCGTCAACTCCCAGCTGTAAGCCATGCGTCTTATTCTTAACGAGTTCAAACGGTTCGTGAACCGGTGTATCTGGTCGTGGCAGGGTGTGGCCGAGATTTGGCGTACGGAGCCCAGCTTCAGATCATGGCTGATCGTCAATCTGCTGTCGGCTTCGCTCGCCTTTCTTTTGGATCTGTCAGGGACCGAAAAAGCGATCATTCTGAGCCTTGGCGTTTTGATCCTTGCGGCTGAGCTGGTCAATTCCGCGATCGAGCGGGCGATTGATTACATCAGTGAAGATATTCACCCGCTGGCCAAGGCCGCGAAGGATGCAGGCTCTGCTGCGGTGGCGATGACCGCTGTGGCGGGCGGTATCGCCTGGATCGCTATTCTCTTTGCCTAACGAAAGTGTGTGATCTCTGTGCCGAAGAGGCAGCGGGGATAGTAAGGGTAGGCGTCTGTCGCGAAGTAGACATATTGCCCGTTCATCATCGCGCCATTGCATTGGTCCAGATTGCCGTAGCCGCGCAGATATTCGAAATCCTCATTATAGCTGCCATCATAAGCGCCGCCCGGTGCGGTGGGGCGCGTGCCGTTTTTCAGCATATAGGACGGTTTTGCGGAAGTGCCGACATAGTGAATTTCGAACCCGTCCGCCGCCCATCCGATGCGGGTATCCTGTGAGGTCGCGGCCAAGGCCTCTGGCATGCCGTGATAGTGGTAGATGCCGTTGTGATCGACATGGGCATTGTTGTGATCCAGCCCGAGCGTGTTGTCCGGCCCCATGCCGTCCAGATTCCAACCGCTTGAGCGGTCACGGGAGTGGCCGCGCGGGCTGGAAGCGTCGTAGTAATCCGCCGTGCCCGGGCGGATGATGACGCCGTTCTCTGCAATGCCGATGGTACGCACGTCTTGCGGCGTGCTGCCTTTCTGGGGGCTGGAGGTCACGCAGAACCGGATATTTTGCTCCGAGATGCTGTGCGGGTTGCCGCGATTGGGGAATTGCCCTGTGGCATGGTCGGGTATGCCATTGGACAGCACGCAGATCTGATCTGCTGTGAATGAGACAGCGATGCGGTTGGTCAATGCGTAGACCGCTGTTGCGAGCGTTGTAATGACGGCGCAGGCCAGCAAGAGAGCTTTGGGATACATTTGTGCGCGTTCCTTTCTGTAAATACTGGATGTCCAACGGCTGGTGCGGGCATCTCCGTCGCGTGTAGGATGAAAAACATGAAAATCTTTGATGCGGTCCTGAGCGACCGGGGATCCAAATACGCGGTTTCAGGCGGCTCTGTCGGGACCAAAGCCGAGGCGACGGCCTTTGTGAAGGCGTTGTGCAAGACCAAGAAGTTTGCGAAGGCCACGCATAACACATGGGCCGTGATCTTGCCCGATGGCACAGCTGTGAAAAACGATGACGGCGAAAGCGGCGCGGGCATGGTGATCCTGCGCATGCTGGAACGTGAAGACCTGCGCGGCGAAATTATCGTGGTGACACGGTGGTTTGGCGGAACCAAGCTGGGTGGTGACCGGTTCAGGCGCGTGCAAGACTGCGTGCGCCATTATCTTGCCCAAAGGTGACGCCATTTGCGCGCGGCTGTTTGGCGACAGACCACAGATTTGACGAAGCTTGATAGCAATCCTGCCCATCCCCTCGCAAAAGAGTGATGAAGAGCAGCATTTGGATTAGTCTGTTGTTCTGAATAAGAAAAAATCCGTTCACGGCGTGCCCTCAGTTTTAGGGTGTCAAACAGGAGCGTTTTCACCTTGAGCCTGCGCTGAGGCGTAGGATAGCTGAACGCAACTTAGCGAGTGGGAAAACGACGATGAACAACATATTTGTAACCGCGGCATTGCTGACTGGCCTCGCAACTGCCGGTCAGGCTGCAGTTTTTAACTTCGACGATGCTGCGTTTCTGGACACGACAGTGAATAGCGTGACCACAAGTGACGGCAGCATCGCGGCGAAACTGACAACGCAGCGTGGTCCGGTCGGGTCACGTGTTGATGGCATTGCGGCCATTTTCAATACTGAAAACGCGTCCAATGCCCCGGGCGGATCGGCTGGCGATCCTGACTTGGTGGAAGAGGCGCTGTCCTCTGCGGCCTTCTTCAAAGGGCAGGGCTTCGGTGGTGCGTTGATCGTGTCTGAGACCCTTGGTCCGAATGATGTTGGCGTGGCTCTGACCCCGGCAGATGACAACTTCAACGGCGGCTCTATCACTTTCGATTTCATGGATACGTTGGTCAATCTGAAGAGCTTTGACATCCTTGACGATGCAACCGTCACTGTTGTGGCCGGTGGTGCGTCAAGTATCTTCACCGTTGGTACGGATGGCGGGTTTGGAAGCTTTGATCTGACGGGGCTCGGTTTTAACGCTGTTTCTTCTGTCACGTTTGATTTTGGCAGCGCTTCTGGTGCGATTGACAACTTCAGAGTCACCGCTGTTCCGGTCCCTGCGGCTTTGCCACTTCTGCTGGTGGGGCTGGGTGGATTGGGCCTGTTGGCGCGGCGCCGCAAGACAAGCTGATCCGGACAAATGACAGGAAGTGGCCCGCTCTGCGTTTGAGCGGGCTTTTTCGTTTTTGCGCAGGTTCGAATGCGGCGGTTACCACAGCGATGACTGCGCGGATTCGTGCTCTTGTTCTGGTGAGAAGAATCTGTTCTAGCGCGGTGGATCAGACCGCTCCAGCAGGGAGGCATTCGTGACCAGTAGACCGGCAATTCGTCATATCGTGTTTTTCAGCGCGAAGGACAAAGACGACATTCCAAAGATTGTGGATGGCTTGTCTTTGCTCGGCGAAATTGAACATGCCACGGCTTTTGAAGTGCGACGCAATACGCAAAGCGACGCCTTGTCGAGCGAGGTGGATGTCGTTGTCTATGCGGAGTTTGCCTCGGAACAGGATATGGACGCCTATAAGGCGCATCCGCTCTATCAGGAATCCATCCGTCGTGTCCGGCCGCTGCGCGACTTGCGCATCGCTGCCGACATCTGACAGCCATGACTGCGCCCCGCGTTCTGTTCGACCATGGGCCGGGCGGCCGCCCTGTCCGGTTTGCAGATGCCTATGATCTCATTCGTGCAGACGCCCCTGATCAGGTTGATGCAGCATTTGCCGCGATGCAGGCCGCGCGCGATGCAGGCAAATGGTTGGCAGGCTATGCCAGCTATGAGTTGGGCTATGTGTTCTCCCACAAATTGCGGGATCTGATGCCCGTCGACCGGACGGCTCCTTTGTTGATGTTCGGTGTTTTCGATGGGCCAGAACCGCATGATTTTACAAATGAAAAATCGGGTGGCTTGAGCCCGCTCCTGCCGCAATGGGACCAGCAACGATATGCAGACGCCTTTGATGTGGTTCATGACTACATCGCAGCGGGAGATATCTATCAAGCCAATCTGACATTCGAGCTGCAGGGCAGTTGGCACGGATCGCTCGAAGCTGTGTATGCCGGTTTGCGCGCGCGACAATCTGCGCCATTCGGGGCGTTCGTCGATCTTGGGGGAGACGTCTTGTTGTCACGCTCCCCTGAGCTGTTTTTCGGGCTCGATGCTGATGGCGGGTTGACGACGCGTCCGATGAAGGGGACGGCGCCAAGAGGGGGCAATGCGCTGGAAGATGCCGCGCAGATTTCCTGGCTCAATCGCTCTGAAAAGAACCGGGCCGAAAATCTGATGATCGTCGATTTGCTGCGCAATGACATGAGCCGGGTTTCCGAAGTTGGGACGGTGCGCGTCCCGCAGCTTTTCGAGGTGGAAACTTATGAGACGCTGCACCAGATGACCTCCACCATTGCCTCGCGGATTAGGCAGGATGTGGGGCTGCGCGAGATTTTTGAGGCGCTGTTTCCCTGTGGCTCGATCACCGGTGCGCCCAAGATACGCGCAATGCAGATCATTGCCGCACTGGAGGCCCGCGCGCGGAATGGGTATTGCGGGGCGATTGGCTGGATCGGGCCGGATGGTGGCATGCAATTCAACGTCGCGATCCGCACTTTGATTTGCGCGCCAGACGGGGGCGTGCGGCTGAGCGTCGGGGGCGGCGTTGTCTATGACAGTGACGCGGAAACGGAATATCATGAAGCGCTGTTGAAAGCGCGTTTCGCGGGATTTGCGCCGGAGAGCACCGTCTGACATGCCACGCGACGCTTGAGCGGATGCGGCGTTCAGGGTAGCCTGTCTGCAAAACAATAAAGAGCGGTGCGCGATATGCGGTGGATTATCAGGGTCATCTTGACGCTTGTGACGTTGGTGGTGCTTGCCATTGGCGCGGTTTTTCTGATCCCTGCCGAAAAGATCGCCGATATTGCCGAGGCGCAGTTCGAGGCCAATACGGGCCGTGTTCTGAATATCACCGGTGGGGTATCTCCCACGATTTTCCCGCGCTTGGGTGTGGTCTTGAATGATGTCACCATTTCCAACGCGCCATGGGCAGCAGAGCGTCCGATGATCGAAGCGGCGCGGATGGATGTAGGTGTCGGATTTTCCGCCCTTCTGGGCCGCGACATCGTGGTGGAGGCCTTTGAAATCGAGGCGCCGGTGATCCGGTTGCAAAAGAATGCGCAAGGTGAGGCGAACTGGGATTTCCTGAGTGATCTGGGTGGCGGAGGAGAGAGCGGCGGCCCTTCCGGGATCAACTCCATCTCTCTGCCGAAGGGCCAGATCACCGGGGCGGTGATCATTTATGATGATGCGCAGACCGGTCAGCGTCAGACGCTTGAAAATCTCGATGCGACAGTGGCGCTCAGTGATTTTGCGGGCGAGGCCTCCGTATCGCTGTCAGCGCTGCTGAACGGGCAGGCCTTTGCGGTGGATGGCACGATCAACGGGTTGCAGCAGCTTTTGGATGGGGGCGTGCAGCCTGTGTCCGGGTCGTTCTCTTCCGCGAGCAATCTTGTGCGGTTTGAGGGTGTTGCGGGGCTGGCGCCATTGCAGGCCAAGGGTGCGCTGGATGTGGAGATCAAGGACCAGACCGCGCTGTTTGCATTGGCCGGGCAAAGCGCGCCGCGCATCCCCGTAGGCATGGGCCAACAGGTCAAGCTGGCGGGCAACCTGACGATGACGCCAGAACGCGAGGTGTTCTTGCGCGGCGTCACACTCGGCCTGGATGACAATGTGTTGAAGGGCGATGTGGATGTTGCATTGGCTGGAAAAGTCCCGTTTGTCACCGCGCGACTGGCGGGCGACCGGCTCGATTTCTCGGCGATGAGCACGGATACAACCGAAGGCGACGGCGCGGCCAATGCGAGCGCGGGCGGGTGGTCTGATGCGCGCATTGATGTCAGCGGGATTGAGGCCGTCGAAGGCAAATTCACCTTCAAGGCCAATGCGGTTGATTTGGGTTCGATCCAATTGGCCCAGACAGAGCTGAGTGGCACGCTTGATCGCGCACGCCTCGTGCTGCAATTCGACAAGCTGGGCGCGTTTGACGGGGCGGTGTCGGGGCAGTTCGTGGTCAATAACCGCTCTGGCTTGTCTGTGGGTGGCGACATGCGTGCCAGCGGTGTGGCGATGCAGCGGGTGCTCGCCGATTTCGCAGGGTTTGACCGGCTTGTGGGGGATGCCGCGCTGTCTTTGAAGTTTCTGGGCGTGGGTGAGACATTGGACCAGATCATGAAATCGCTCTCTGGTCAGGGCCGGATGGATGTGGGCGCGGGGGAGCTGCTGGGCCTTGATATTGCGGGTATGCTGCGCAACCTCGACGCGTCCTATCAGGGCGAAGGATCGAAGACCGTGTTTGATGCGATTGCGGCCAGTTTCACGATAGATGGCGGCGTGTTGCGCAATGATGATCTGTCCTTCCAGTCCAAATACCTGACCGCAACGGGCGCGGGCGACGTGGATTTGGGCGGCCAGACCGTGGATTATCGTCTGGTGCCGGTGGCTCTGGCTTCAAGCATTGATAACGGGATTTCCGTGCCGGTTCTGGTGACGGGTCCGTGGAGCAACATCAAGTTCCGTCCGGATCTGAAGTCGCTGCTGGATCGCGAGTTGGAAGAAGAGAAAGAGAGGCTCAAAGCGCGGGCAAAAGCCAAGGAAGCGGAGTTGAAAGCGCAGGCCAAGGCGAAAGAAGCGGAGTTGAAAGCCAAGGCAGCAGCGAAATTGCAGGCCGAGCTGGGCGTGACGCGCACGGATGGGCAGAACGCAAAGGATGCGTTGAAACAAGGGTTAGAGAACAAAGCGAAAGACGCGTTGCTCAAGCTGTTTGACTGATCCAAAGGAGCGCCTGCGGCGCGCTTGATGTTTTTGCACTCTGGCCGTGCGGGCCTTGGGGACACCCCAAACCCCGGCGCGCGTGGCAGATCGTTTTAGCGGCGACGATCCCGGCGCGCCGACATCGGCTGGAACGCCACCCCGACATGCGCCTCGCAATAGGGTTTGCCTTGTTGCACGGGCAGGCCGCAGAACCAGAAATCATCCGTTGCCGGATCGCCTACCGGCCATTTGCACGTCCGCTCCGTCAATTCCATGACGGAGAGTTTCTTTGCCTTCTTCTCGACTTCGCGCACGGAGGCGAGTGCTTCGGGGCTGATCTCATTGGCGGAAGGTTGTGGCGGCAGGGGCTGGCCCGCCGTGACGACGAGTTTCGGGCGCGGGATCACTTTCGCCGGTGTCGTCGCAGGTTTCGGATCTGGCGTTGTGGCGGCCACTTTGGGTTTCTCGGCCGGTTTGGGCTTGGCGGCAGCTTTTTCCTTCGCCGCAGGTTTCGCCGGGCTCGCGCCGCCGGAGCGGTTGGACAGGCCCAGACGGTGCACTTTGCCGATCACAGCGTTGCGGGTCACGCCGCCCAGCTCTTTGGCGATCTGAGAGGCGGATTTGCCTTCCCCCCACATTTTTTTCAAGACTTCTACGCGATCTTCAGTCCAGGACATGGGCAAGTGCCTTCTTTTGAAACGATAAGCCGCCCGTCAGAGGGGCGGCAATTAAGCTGGATATATTTTAAGGCCGCTTGGGCGGGGTTACAAGCGCTTGATTCGCGGCACGGGCTTCACGGTAGGCCAAAAGGGCGGCGCCCGCGACAATGATGGCGGCCCCGATCAAAGAGACGCTGTCGGGGAGGGTGCCAAAGAGGACGGCGTCATAGAAGCTTGCAAATATCAGCGTTGCATAGCTGAACGGGGCCACGAAGGAACTTTCGGCGCGCCGCATAGCCTGGATGAAGCAGGTCTGGGCGGCGGCCATCATCATTCCCAAACCCGCAAGCGCGGTCCACTGTGCTGCGGTGGGCATGCTCCAGACAAAGACGACGATTGATGTCGCGATGATCACCCCGATGGAGTTGTTGATGAACAGAATTTGCAAGGGCGCTTCGCGACCGGTCAGAAGTTTGATGATCGTGATTTCCACCCCCATGACAATGGCCGCTGCAAAGGCCAGCAGTGCAGCGGGCTGAAAGGCCGAACTGCCCGGGCGCAGCAGGATCAGCGCACCGGTCAGGGCGATGGCTGCGGCCAGCCAGCGGATTTTGCCAACCCGCTCGCCCAAGAGAGGGATCGCCAGGATCATTGCAAAGACCGGGTTGAGGAAGCTGATGGCAGTGGCATCGGCAATGGGGATGAAGGCCACGGCAGCAAAGAGGAGCGTGATCCCGGAATAGCCAAAAGCGGAGCGGGCGGTATGAAGACGCCAATGCGGGGAGGTGAATTTCGGCCGCAGTAGCGCGACCGCGCAGACAACCGTCACCCAGGCAAAGAGGAACCGCCCATGCGAGATTTGCAGCGGGTGCAGGGGCTCCCCCAGCGTGTCTGTGCCGAGCGCTTTGGCGAGCAATGTGGTGCCAGCCACCAGCAGAGAGGCCAGCAGTATGAAGGCGATGGCGGCTCTTTTGCTTTCAAGCGGCGTCGGGTCGGGGTGGGTCATGGTGCGGGGCTACGCCCGGCGGTGCAGGAGGTCAAAGGAAAAAGCGCGGCTTGGGGGTAGACAGAGCGTAGCAGGGGCGGCTATGTCGCGGGCATGATCAAAACCGCACATATCATTGTACGACGCCGACGCTGATTGCGTCCGCAGCTGATCACCTATGCGCAAGTCGCGCACTCATTTCACAAATTGACACCACCGGCGAATTTCCTGACAGTCAGGACTTCGTTCATGCGTAAAGGATAACGCTTATGATCCCCGCTATTATGCCGACTTATGGCCGTGCCGAGATGACCTTTGTCAAAGGCGAAGGCAGCTGGCTGATCGAGCGAGACGGGTCGCGATATCTTGATTTCGGTGGCGGGATTGCGGTGACGGGGCTGGGCCATGCCCATCCTGATCTGGTGAAGGTTGTGCAGGATCAGGCGGAAAGCCTGTGGCACACATCAAACCTGTACAACATTCCGCAACAGCAGGCCCTGGCGGACAAGCTGGTGGCTGCGACCTTCGCGGATACGTGTTTCTTTACCAACTCAGGTGCAGAAGCCATGGAATGCGCGTTGAAGACCGCGCGCAAATACTGGTCCGCTAAGGGCCAGCCGGAACGGGTCAATATCATCACCTTCACCGGCTCCTTCCATGGGCGCACGCTGGCCACGATTTCGGCGGCTGCATCGGAGAAGCTGACCGACGGGTTCGGGCCTTTGCTGCCGGGGATTATCAATCTGCCAATGGGCGATGAGGACGCGCTGGCTGAAGCGATGGATGAGACAATCGCTGCCGTGGTGATTGAGCCGGTGCAGGGGGAGGGCGGGATCATTCCGCTGTCTGATGCCTATCTGAAGGACCTGCGCAACCTGTGTGACAGCAACGGTGCATTGCTGATTTGCGATGAAATTCAATGTGGTATGGGGCGCACTGGCAAGCTGTTCGCCCATGAATGGGCCGGTATCACCCCCGATATCATGGCCGTGGCCAAGGGGATCGGGAACGGATTTCCATTGGGGGCCTGCCTTGCGACGGAGGCGGCGGCGTTCGGGATGACCGCAGGCACGCATGGTTCCACCTATGGCGGCAATCCGATGGCCTGCGCGGTGGGCGCGGCGGTCATGGATCATATTGCTGAGAATGCGTTTCTGGCAGAGGTCAGTCGCAAGGCGGGGCTGATGCGTCAGAAGCTGGAGGGGCTCGTCGCCTCCCACCCCGATGTGTTCGAGCTGGTGCGTGGTGCGGGGTTGATGATCGGTGTGAAGTGTCGTGTGCCGAATATGGATGTGATCAAGGCGGGCTATGAGCAGCAGCTTTTGGCGATCCCCGGCGGTGACAATGTGATCCGGATCCTGCCTGCGTTGAACATCGCTGATGAAGAGATTTCTGAGGGTGTGGCGCGGCTCGACCGGGCGGCGGCGGCGGTGGAGGCCAGCCTGTGAAGCATTTCCTTGATATTCATACGACCTCGCCCGATGATTTGCGCAAAATTGTCGATACCGGGCGCGCCATCAAAGAGGCGCGCAAGGGCAAGCCGAAAGGGGCGTTGGATGCGGATACGCCGCTGAAAGATCATGTCGTAGCGCTGATCTTTGAAAAACCGTCGACGCGGACGCGGGTGTCGTTTGATGTGGGCGTGCGGCAGATGGGCGGCTCCACCATGGTTTTGTCGGGGACGGATATGCAGCTCGGCCATGGGGAAACGATTGCTGATACGGCGCGGGTTCTGTCGCGCTATGTCGATCTGATCATGATGCGGACCTTTGAGGAAGACACGCTGCTGGAGATGGCAGAGCATGCCACAGTGCCGGTGATCAATGGGCTGACCAACCGGACGCATCCCTGTCAGATCATGGCCGATATCCTGACATTTGAAGAACATAGCGGGTCAATTCGTGGCAAGAAGGTCGTCTGGTCGGGCGATGGCAATAATGTTTTTGCAAGCTTCGCGCATGCCGCAAAACAGTTCGAGTTTGATCTGGTCTTCACAGGTCCGCCGCCTTTGGATCCTGAGAAGGCACTGGACGGGCTTTACACGATTGAGCGCGATCCGCATGCTGCTGTTGCAGGCGCGGATCTGGTGGTGACGGATACATGGGTATCGATGCATGATCCGCAATCGGCGCGGGAGCGGCGGCACAATCAGCTGCGCGGCTATCAGGTCAACCGGCAGTTGATGGACAGCGCCAAGCCGGACGCCCTGTTCATGCATTGCCTGCCCGCGCATCGTGATGATGAGGCGACATCCGAGGTGATGGACGGGCCGAACTCGGTGATCTTTGACGAGGCGGAGAACCGGTTGCATGCGCAGAAAGCGGTGATGAAATGGTGTTTGGAAGGCTGAAGACATTTGCACTGGCCATGGGCGTGAGCTTGGCGGCAGGGAAAGCTGTCGCGCAGATGCCGGAGCCGGATAAGTGGGTGTCGATGGTGCCCGAAGGCGCGATGGGCACGGTGATCGCGATGTATATGCCGTCGGCCAATCCGGTGTTGGGCGTGTCCTTGCAATGTTCCGGCAATGCGCCCTGGCTTGAAATCGGGGTCAATGATGCGGTGGTGCGGCAGGTCTTGGGCGAGCTTGGCCCGACGGATCCGATTTTCTTTCGGGTGGGCACTATGATGCGCCAATATGAGCCCTATGATGAAAACCTCGCCTGGGAGCGGAGCGAACGCAACAAGGTCCGGTGGCCCGGGCAGAATGAGTTTATTGCGGCGATGTTTGCAGGCCAGCCTCTGGAAATCCTGAGCGCGCCTGCAGGCAATATGGCTGCGCTGCGGGTTCTTGGGGTGATCCAAGGCGCGCAGAATGATCCCGGTCTGGCGCAGGTCGTGGCGCAATGCGGCGATGGGCGCCCCGCACCCGGTGCGACGCAGGCGATCCCAAAGGAGCGGCAGAACTGGGTCGGTGAGTGGCAATTGCGCGCCCGCGGCGAGAATTTCCCGATGCCATTGGCGCAGGTTGCCACGATGGAAAATGGCAGCACGTTCGGGCTGTTTTGTGATCAGCAAAACAGGCCTGCCGCTTACTTCGGCGGTGGCATCGCTGGACAGGCTGCGATCATTGATGCTGTGATCGACGGGCAACCCTTCGCCTTTGAGGCCGTTCCTTATGAAACCCACCTTATTTTCTACATGTCGCGCGCCTTTCTTGCGGCGCTGCAGGCGGGGCGGCAGATGAAGATGCGCACGCGCGGTCAGTTTGAGGTGACCTTTGCGTTGAACGGGGCAAGCGCAGGTGCGGCACATGCGTATCGGTCGTGTGGCCAACCTGTCTATTGAGCTTGGCTTGGGGGCAATCGGCGTTACTCTGCCCTGACGCAGTGTTTGAAAGGCTTGTCATGATCGAAGAACCGCCCCGACTGAGAATAAACGCAAATCGCACCCGTCCAACGGCTGCGCAGATTGAGGCGTTTCAGGGCGTACCGACAGGATTTGTGGTCGACGCGATGTTTGGCAAAGGGGCTTTGGACGGCTCCATTGCGCCGCTGGGCCTCGGGCGCGACATTGAGTGCGTCGCGGCGGGACCTGCGCTGACGGCCGATAACCGACCCTCGGATATCATGGGCACGCTGGCTGCTTTGAATTTCCTGCAAGACGGCGATGTGATGGTTGCCGGGTTTGGCGGCTTTCAGGGCTGTGCGTCCGCAGGTGACCGTGTCTCAGCAATGATTAAAAATTGCGGCGGGCGCGGCTTTATCAGTGATGGTCCGATGCGCGATTATGCCGGGCTCGTGGACGTTGGATTGCCATGCTGGTGTACCGGGCTGACCCCGAACTCGCCCTATGTGACTGGCCCTGCCAGCGTTGGCTTTCCGATCCAGATCGGCGGCATGGCTGTGGCTACTGGTGATATGATTGTCGCGGATCGCGATGGTGTTGTGGTCGTCCCTTTTGCGCAGATTGATGCGGTGATTGCCCAATTGGACAACGTGCGTGCGGCGGAATTGAGTCTCGATGCGGAGTTGAAGAGCGGCGTGAAATTTCCGGATGCGATTGCGCAGATGATTGAGGGGGAAGATGTCGTATATGTCGGTGCGCCTGATGACGTTTGAGTGCGCCATTTGGATCAAAGATTTCAGAGAGATCACATTAAGTTTTTTGTGTGAACTTTTCACACGAAGCCCGCGTACCCTTTGTTACATGCCAGTTGGAGCATGGGATTTAGAAGGGAGACACCTTGATGAAAACTCTGATCAAAGCTGCAGCCATTGCACTGCTCGCCACCGGAACCGCGCAAGCCAAAACCATTGCAGAAATCGCATCCGGCGATGACCGCTTCTCGACCCTCGTCGCTGCGGTGAGCGCGGCAGGGCTTGTTGACACTTTGAATAGCGACGGCCCGTTCACAGTTTATGCGCCAGTCAATGATGCGTTCGCGGCGCTGCCAGAAGGCACAGTCGAGACGCTGCTCAAGCCAGAGAACAAAGATCAGCTGACCGATGTTCTGCTGTACCACGTTGATGATCGTAATCTGCCAGCAGAGGCGATCCCGGCCGGCTCGAACTATTTCAAGCCCGTGCTGGCGTCGCAGCGTCTGTGCATCACGAAAAATGCATCAGGTGTATCTATTGCTGATGGCACAGGCGCCAGTGCGAATGTCGTGATCGCTAATATCAAAGCGTCAAACGGCGTGATCCACGTGATTGACAAAGTGTTGCTGCCCGGCACACGCCCTGCCTGCCACTAAGCGCAGGTGACCCAATTGTGCGGCGGGGCCGCGCATGATGCCTGGCCCCCCACCTGACCTCCCCCTCTGGGGGAGGGACCCAGTGATCAGCCGACCCAGACATGCCGGTGGCGGAGCCTCATCTTTCGCTTTGCGGCGGGTCGCTCGGTGTCATGATGATGCAAGTCGTGGAGCCTGTGGCATAGAGTTGCCTGCTGTCAACGCCCACGATCTTGCCTTGTGCGACGCCGGTGGACCTGCCCGTGTGATCTGATGTCGCGGTGCAGTCAACCAGCGTGTCCGCAGGGATCGCGCGGATCAGATTTACCTTGTATTCCAACGTTGTATAGATCTGACCTTTCGCAAGGTATGTCATCACGGCGCAGCCCATCGCGCTGTCGAGCAATGTGCCGTACCACCCGCCATGAATAGCACCGACAGGGTTCATATGGTCAAATTGCGGCGCCCCTCTGAAAGTCACCTCGCCCGCTTTGACGCTGTGCAGCCGAAAGTCCAGCGCTTTCGCGATGGGCGCGCATGGGATCGTGCCAGCGACCATGGCTTGCATGAAGTCCAATCCGCTCATCGACAAAACCGTCTCCCGCGAGGGCAGTTCGTCGCGCGCATTGGCAAATCTGATCTGTGACATCTGCGCCGACCTTTCAGGACCCGTCCGTACGGTAGGCGTCAGGCTTTCGCAGCACAAGAAGAACTGCGTCTGCTCAGGCGACCTCGGACAGCTCCACTTTCGGCGTCACACCTAGAGCAGTGCAGATATCACGGGTCAGTTCGGGCTTGTTGAGCGTGTAGAAATGCAGATGTTCCACGCCGCCTTCCAGAAGCTCTGTGCAGAGTTCCGTTGCGATTGTGGTCGACAAAAGCTCTTCGCGCCCGTCACGGGTGGCGGCCGCATAGGCCTCGTCCATCCAAAGCGGCACATGCGCGCCGCAACGCTCTGCAAAGCTGCGCGCGTTCTTCCAGTTCTCAATCGGCAGGATGCCGGGCAGGATCGGCTTGGTGATGCCCGCTTTGGCGCAATCGTCCCGGAAGCGGAAGAAGGTGTCCGCCTCGAAGAAGAATTGCGTGATGGCGGCATCTGCGCCCGCATCAAACTTGGCCTTCAGGAAATCGATATTCTGCTGATAGGATGCAGCTTCGGGATGCGGATCCGGATAAGCACCGACGCGGATCGTGAAATTGCCAGTGTCTTTCAAAGCTGCGATCAATTCCAGCGAGCTTTGAAATCCTTCTTTCGTCGGGGCAAAGGCCTGGCCTTTCGGGGCATCGCCGCGCAGGGCGACGATATCGCTGACGCCGGCATCGGCATAGGTTTGCGCGATCTCCAATGTCTCGGCCTTGGTGGCGTCAACGCAGGTAAGGTGTGCCGCGACTTTGAGCCCGGATGTTTTATGGATCGTCGTCACCGCTTCATGCGTCAATTGCCGTGTCGTGCCACCTGCGCCATAGGTCACAGACACAAAATCAGGCGCATACGGGGCCAACACATTCAACGTGTCCCAAAGCCGGAAAGAGGCGGCGAGATTTTTGGGTGGGAAAAACTCAAATGAAATGTTGGGGCGTTGCATGCGTCCGAATCCTTTGCTGGAGTGCCTTCGGGTTGTCCCATAGCGAGGATTGTGAGACAATTTCATAACTCTCAAGATTAACATGAGTTTTATATGCATATCGAATTTCGCCACCTGCGGACTGTGAAGGCCATTCACGAGGCAGGTGGTTTGGCCAAAGCCGCCGATCAGCTCAACATCACGCAATCGGCCCTGTCGCATCAGATCAAGGGTCTAGAGGATCAGGCAGGGGTGGAGCTGTTCATCCGCCGCTCGAAACCGATGAAGCTCTCGCCCGCCGGGATGAAACTGCTGCGCGCAGCGGAGCGGATCCTGCCGGAAGTCGCGGCGCTGCAGGAGGAGTTTATGTCGCTTCGGATGGGCAAGACCGGCCGGCTGCATATCGCAATTGAATGCCACGCCTGCTTCGAATGGCTGTTTCCGGTGCTCGAAGGATTTCGGCAGAGCTGGCCGGACATCGACGTCGATATCCGCCCGGGCCTCAGTTTTGACGGGTTGCCTGCATTGATGCGAGAAGAGGTGGATTTGGTGGTCTCCTCTGACCCGGAAGACCTGGACGGCGTTGATTTCACACCGCTTTTCGACTACGAACCTGTTTTTGTCGCCTCGTCCCAGAACCCTCTCGCAGATAAGGAATTTATCACTGCGGAAGACCTCGCCGATCAGATGTTGATCACCTATCCTGTGGACCGGACACGCCTGGACGTTTTCACTGAGCTGTTGATCCCCGCAGGTGTGGAGCCACGCGCGATGCGTCAGGTGGAACTTACGGCGGTGATCTTGCTTTTGGTTGCCTCAAACCGCGGGGTGGCGGTTCTGCCGGATTGGGTCGTGCGTGAAGTCCGGTACAATTCCGACTACGTGACACGGCCTTTGACGAAAGAAGGAAAAACCAAACGCCTCTACGCGGCGACGCGCGTGGATGACACGCATAAGCCTTTCATGTCCAACGTGATCCGGCTCGCGCGCACTGAACCGGTCAAATTGCAGCGCAGCGCCTGACTGCATGCAGCAGGTTTCATCTTGGCAAAATATGCTGGGGAGGTCTGGAGGGGTGAAACCCCTCCAGCGGATCGGCGCCGAAGGCGGCGAAACCGCTCAGGAAGCAGGTGGGGCGATCCGGCTCATCCGTTGCTCGCGGAAGATGATGTAGAGCCCCGAACCAATCGTGATCGCGATGCCGATCTGCGCCAAACCGTTTGGCCAATCCCGAAAGACCAGAAAGCCGATGATCGTGGCCACCGGGATTTCCAGATATTGCATCGGGGCCAAAGTGGCGGAGGGCGCGAAGCGCAAACTCCACGTCATCAAAAGATGGGCAATCGTGCCGAAAAACCCAATCAGTCCGAGCAAGGCAAACTCGGTGGTGTTTGGAGTGATCAACGCAAGCGCGCCCCAGACGTGGCCGCCAAGCAAAGGGTAGAGCAGACAAAGGATCACAATTGCCATGATCCCGGAGACGGCTTGCATCGAGATCGGGTCAACATCCTTTGCGACTTGCCGCGTGACCAGCATGAACAGGGCGAATACCAGCGCCACGAGTAGGGGCAAAAGGGCGGGGTAGCCAACGGCGGCAAAGCTGGGCTGGATCACAAAGAGCGTGCCGATAAAGCCTATGATGCAAGCGATCAGGCGACGGGGTCCGACTTCTTCGCCGAGGACATATTTGCCCAGCAAGAGCATGATGAAAGGCATCACGAAGGCGATGGCGACTGTGTCCGCCAATGGCATGAAACGCAACGCGGTGAACATCGCGCCGATGCCCAGAATATGCAGAATAGTGCGCAGCGCGGTCAGTTTGAACACGCGGGCCGACATGCGGAAACTGCGGGCCGTAAAAATCACGAGTGGGATCAGCAACAGAGCCTGGATACCGAACCGTGTCAGAAGCAGTTGACCGAGCGGGATCGTCTCTCCGAGGACTTTCGCGAGCGCGTCGCCCATTGGTGCCAGCACGCAGAAGCCCAGCATCAAAAGAATGCCCAATGTGGGACGGTCTGCCGTGACATCCTGTTTCATAGGTCAGAGGCTATGCCCTATTTTCGTGCTCCGCAATGACTTCCTGTGATCGAAAGGGGTTTAACTCCGCAACACCCACGGCTATACGCGCGGCCTGACCCCGCTTCTCAAGGAAACCGCCCATGCAAGGCAGTGCAAATCTGAACGTGATGGTAAAGGCCGCCCGGAAAGCAGGCCGCTCCCTCGTGAAAGACTTTCGCGAGGTGGAAAACCTGCAGGTTTCCCTGAAAGGGGCGGGCGATTTCGTCTCAAAGGCGGATCTGGCTGCAGAAGACATCATTCGCGAAGAACTGCTGAGCGCGCGCCCGACTTACGGCTGGGTGGGTGAAGAAAGCGCGGCCGTAGAAGGCAAGGACCCGACACGGCGCTGGATCGTTGATCCGCTGGACGGCACCACCAATTTCCTTCATGGCATGCCGCATTGGGCGGTCTCTATTGCGCTGGAACATAAAGGCGAGATCGTGTCAGCCGTGATCTATGACCCGGCCAAGGATGAGATGTTTTTCGCTGAGAAAGGCCAAGGGGCCTGGCTGAATGACAAGACGCGGCTGCGCGTCTCGGGCCGTGATCGTATGATCGAAGCGGTTTTTGCCACGGGTGTGCCGAATGGCGGCGGGAAATATCTGCCCGCGACACTCAAAGACCTGGCCGGGTTGATGCCGCAATGCGCTGGCGTGCGGCGTTGGGGCTCTGCCGCGCTGGACATGGCATATGTCGCGGCTGGGCGTTATGATGGGTATTGGGAGCGCGGATTGAATGCCTGGGATGTTGCGGGTGGCATTTTGATCGTCAAAGAAGCCGGTGGGTTTGTCGAGCCGATCCGTGACGGGCAGGACCTGTTGGAGGACGGGCAAGTGATCTGCGCCAACCCTGAGATTTTCCCTGCCTTCGCCAAGGAAATCCGTGCGCGGGACTGATCCGATTGGTTGCTCCGCACGTTTGATCCCATTGCGCGCCTGCGGCGCATGTGATGTTTTGCGTTCTTTGAGGGGATGCCCCCTCAGCCACGCAGGCAAAACCCCAGATCAGTTGACCATGGTAAGGGTGGCCTCACCCGCTTGAAGTGCGCCTTTTGCGCGATCAAAGCGCAGATAGGCGAGGCCTTTCCCCTGCGCGACGCTGTGCAGGGTGCCGATTGGTTTCCCATCGGCTGTGATCGGCGTGCCCGGAGGAGCCGCACCGTCGAGGGTGACTTGCGCGAGGCCTTTGCGCAGGGTGGTTTTGTGCTTCATGCGCGCGGTGACTTCCTGACCCACATAGCAGCCTTTCTTGAAATCAACGCCGTTCAGGCGTTCAAATCCCATCTCAAGGATATAGCTGTCATCGGGGACCAGTTCGATCCCGGTTTCCGGGATCAGATGTGCAACTCTGAGCGCTGCCCAGTCTGTTTCAGGCGCTGCCCCCGCTGTGCCGTAGCTGCGCCAGCCCAGTGCCCGATGACGTGGGTCCGGATAAGCGCCGTCCGGCGCGTCGCCAAGGCCGCGGGTGACCGCCATGTCGATGGGCGCGATCTGGACCGCGGCGCGCAGGCGGTACATGGTCAGCCGTTTCATGAGCTGCGGTGCGATCTCAGCCGCGACATCAATCAGGATAGCGTCAGGCGCGGGCACGAGGAAGAAATCCGCCAGATACTTGCCTTGCGGCGTGAGCAGGGCGGTGTAGACGAGGCCGTCGCTGAGTTTCTCCACGTTATTGGTCAGAAGATTCTGCAAAAACCCTACGCGGTCCGTGCCGGTCACTTCGAGGATTTGGCGGGTGTCAATGCGTTCGCCTGTCATGCGCGTCTCGATTCTGGGAAAGGGCGTCACCCGCAGATATAGGGGGCGATAGGCGCTATCACAATTCCTGATCTTTTGAGCGATTGACCCCGGCAGGCCTGCCGCCTAGCTGTAGGGCAGTTTTGTGAAGGACATGTCCCTATGACGCTTGCAGATGGCCGCCATACTCTTGCCATTCCCGGCCCCTCGATCATGCCCGACAGGGTGTTGCAAGCGATGCACCGACCGGCGCCGAATATCTATACCGGCCAATTGCTGGATCTGGCGGACAGTCTGGTGCCGGATCTGAAAACCGTCGCACAGACCCAGCATGATGTGGCGATGTATATTGGCAATGGGCATGCGGCTTGGGAAGCCTCCCTTGTGAATGTGGTGGCACCAGGGGAGACGGTTCTGGTGCCAGCCAGCGGGCATTTTTCGCATGGCTGGGCGCAGATGGCACAACGTCTGGGGATAGAGACCCAGATCATTGATTTTGGCAACCGTGCGGCGATTGATCCAGTGAGGGTTGCAGAGGCTCTGGAAGCTGACAAAACCCGCAAGATCAAAGCCGTGCTTGCCGTGCAAACCGACACGTCCACCTCGGCCAAGTCGGATATTGCAGCGCTGCGCAAGGCGATGGATGCGACGGGGCATGCGGCGCTGTTGATGGTGGATTGCATCGCCTGTCTTGGCTGCGACGAGATGCAAATGGATGCCTGGGGCGTCGATGTCATGGTGGCGGGCTGTCAGAAGGGGCTGATGACGCCGCCCGGCATGTGTTTTGTCTATTTCAACGACAAAGCGGCTGAGGCGCGGGCGGGGATGGCGCGCGTGTCGAGCTATTGGGACTGGGTGCCGCGCGCCAATCCGGATGTGTTCTATCAGTACTGGTGCGGGACTGCGCCCACGCATCACCTTTATGGGTTGCGCGAGGCCCTCGACATGATCGTGCACGAAGAAGGGATCGAGACTGTCTGGGCCCGCCATGCCACGCTGGCGCGCGCGGTTTGGGCTGCGTTTGAAGCCTGGTCATCGGATGGCCCGATTGAGCTGAACATGGCGGACCGGGCGTTGCGATCCAACGCGGTCACGTCTGTTCGCATCGGGGCGCCAACCGGCACGCAACTGCGCGATTGGTTGACGCAAGAGGCAGGCGTGACGCTTGGCATCGGCTTGGGCATGGCGGAACCTGATGATCCAGCCTGGCACGGGTTTTTCCGTGTCGGCCATATGGGCCATCTCAACAGTCACATGTTGCTGGGCACCTTGGGCAGCATTCAAGCCGGGCTGACCGCGCTGCAAATTCCGCACGGGTCAGGCGCATTAGACGCGGCAGCGCAGGTCTGTGCGGGGGGCTGAGCCGTCCAGATTGTATACCATTGTGCACATTGATGCTGGACCTTAGGGCGCAGGTCCACTAGGTCAGGGGCAAACTCATTTCTGCCAAGGGATCATGACGCACATGGATACGCCTGACATTGTCTATACCAAAGTTGACGAAGCCCCAGAACTGGCCTCTGCCTCTTTCCTTCCGATCATCCAAAGATTCGCTGCCGCGGCGGGGGTGACGGTCGGAACCAAGGACATCTCCCTTGCCGGGCGCATCATTGCAGCCTTTCCCGAAAGCCTGAGCGAAGCACAGCGTCAAAATGATGATCTGGCGGAGCTTGGCCAATTGGTGAAAACGCCTCAGGCCAATGTGATCAAGCTGCCCAATATCTCTGCCTCTGTGCCGCAGCTTGTGGCGGCGGTGACGGAATTGCAGGCGCAGGGGTTTGCCCTGCCGGATTACCCGGAAGCCCCTGAGACAGAAGAAGAAAAAGCCGTGCGCGCGCGTTATGATGCGATCAAGGGCTCCGCGGTGAACCCGGTTTTGCGCGAGGGCAATTCAGACCGGCGCGCGGCGGCTGCCGTCAAGAATTTCGCGCAGGCCAACCCGCACCGGATGGGCGAATGGGTCGCGGATAGCAAAACCCATGTCTCCACCATGGGCGCGCATGATTTCCGCTCTAACGAAAAATCCGCGACGTTGAACGACGCGACCACGGCCAAGATCGAACTGGTGGCCAAAGATGGCAGCGTCACAGTCTTGAAAGAGGATATCGCATATCCCGCAGGCACAGTCGTCGACGCGACCTTCATGTCTGCCAAAGCCCTTGCGCGCTTCCTGGAGGATCAGGTCGCCAAGACGAAGGAGGCGGGGATTCTCTTCTCTCTCCACCTCAAGGCCACGATGATGAAGGTCTCCGACCCGATCCTGTTCGGTCACGCGGTCAAGGCGTTCCTGAAACCTGTCTTCGCGCACTATGGGGACGATCTGGCGGCTTGTGGTGCCAACCCGAATTCAGGCTTGGGCGCTGTGCTGGAAGCGGTGGCAAGCTCTGCAAAATCTGCCGAGATCCTCGCAGCGATCGAGGCTGCGATACAGGCGGGGCCCGCGCTTTACATGGTGAATTCCGACAAGGGCATCACCAACCTGCATGTCCCATCGGATGTGATCATCGACGCCTCCATGCCCGCGTTGATCCGCGCAGGCGGCAAAGGCTGGGGGCCGGACGGCGCGGAAGCGGACAGCAATTGTGTGATCCCTGACAGTTCTTACGCGGCTGTCTATGCGGAGGCGATTGAGGATTGCAAAACCAATGGCGCGCTAGACCCTGCAACAGCGGGGACGGTGCAGAATATCGGCCTGATGGCCCAGAAGGCCGAGGAATACGGCTCTCATCCAACGACATTCGAGATTCCACAGGATGGTGTAGTGCGCATGGTGCTGGCCAGTGGCGATGTGCTGCATGAACATGAGGTTCAGGCGGGCGACATCTGGCGCTCCGCCTCCACGCGGCAGGCGCCGATAGAGGATTGGGTGCAACTTGCGATTGACCGTCAGGCATTGGAGAAATGCGAGGCAATTTTCTGGCTGGACGAGGGGCGCGCCCATGACGCCGAACTGCTGAAATATGTGCGCCCGCTGCTCGACAAGGCAGGGGTTGCCGACACGTTCCAAATTCTCGCGCCGGCGGAGGCGACAAAAGTCAGCTTTACCACGATCCGCGCGGGCAAAACCTCCATCGCGGTGACGGGCAATGTGCTGCGGGATTATCTGACAGACCTGTTCCCGATCCTTGAGCTTGGTACCTCGGCCAAGATGCTGTCTATCGTCAAACTGATGAATGGCGGCGGCTTGTTTGAGACGGGTGCAGGCGGTTCTGCGCCCAAACATGTGCAACAACTGATGGAAGAGAACCACCTGCGCTGGGACAGTCTGGGTGAGTTCTGTGCGCTGGGCGAAAGCCTGAAATATCTCGCGCAGGTCAAAGGCAATGCGAAGGCCAAAGTGCTGGGCGATGCGGTCGACGCGGCAACGCAAGGCATTCTGGACAACAACAAATCGCCAAGCCGCAAAGTGGGTGAGCCCGACAATCGCGACAGCCATTTCTATTTCGCGCTCTACTGGGCGCAAGCTCTGGCTGCGCAATCAGATGATGAAGAGCTGGCTGCGCATTTCGCTCCGATTGCCGCAGCCTTGGCAGAGAATGAGGCGAAAATCACGGCTGATTTCGCCGCAGTGCAAGGTGCGCCTGCCGATACCGGTGGCTATTTCCGTGGTGATGCTCAGAAAACCGCCGCCGTGATGCGCCCGTCCGTGACGCTGAACGAAATCATCGGGTGAAGCTCACTGCCTCGGCGCGACATCCTCACGCCGGGGCAGATACCGCAGCGCTTTGAAGAAGACAGCGGCCGTCAGCAAGGACATCACGTAGCCGAAGACGGCCCAAAGTGCCACCAACATCATGAAAACCAACAGCGCCGCCATGCACAGGAACGCGTTGGTGTAATCCTCGACCGCTTTGGTCGGTTGGCGGGGTTTGTACTCCATCATCGCGCCACAGTATCAAGCCGTAGGATTATGAAAAGCCTAACCTGCGGCCGCCAAGGCCTGAGGCAGGGCCGCCGCGAACAGGTCAAGATCAGTGTCACGACCGCAACTGATGCGAATGCACCGATCCTGCGGCGCCACGAAGGGCATCCGCACAAAGATACCGCGCTTGATCAGTTGCGCCAGAACAGCGCGGGCATACTCCCCGTCACGACCGCAATCAATCGTCACGAAATTGGTGGCAGAGCTTAGCGGTGTGAGCCCGTTTTCCTTTGCAATCAATGTGATACGGTCTCTGGCGTGCGCGACTTTGGCCCCGACATCTGCAAGGTAGGCCTGATCCTGCAAGGCCGCCAAGGCGCCCGCCTGGCTGATCCGGCACATCCCAAAATGATTGCGAATTTTGTTGAACGCGCGCGTGAGCCCGTGTTCGGCAATCGCATATCCGACCCGCGCCCCCGCCATCCCGTAGCCTTTGGAAAAGGTCCGCATGCGGATCACATTCGCGTTGCTGGTGTCAATCGCAGGCGCGGTCCCGTGCGGGGCGAGGTCGATATAGGCTTCATCAAGAATAAGCAGGCTGCCCGCAGGCACCGCGTCGATCATCTTTTGCACGACATCCGCGTCGTGCCACGTGCCCATCGGGTTATCGGGGTTGGAGAAGTAAATCAGCTTCGCGCCGACCTCCTGCGCCTTTTCCAGCAGCGCGGCAGGGTCTTCGTGATCATCCACGTAAGGCACTTTGTGCAACGCGCCGCCAAAGCCCGCGACATGGTAATTGAACGTCGGATACGCGCCGTCGCTGGTCACAACCGCATCACCCGCGCCGATCAGCAGACGCACCAGATAGCCCAGCAGGCAATCGATCCCTTCACCCACCATGATGGAATCCGCCCCCACACCGTGATGCGCCGCAATGGCATGGCGCAAATCGTGGCTTTCGGGATCGCCATACATCCAGACCTCAGACGCGGCATTAGCCATGGCCTGGATCGCCTTGGGCGAGGGGCCAAAGACGCTTTCATTCGCGCCAAGCCGGGCGTCAAACGCCGCGCC
>JBCCVD010000021.1:0-96130 GCA_039195745.1 Pseudomonadota bacterium
AGGAGCTTAACAATTCGCGAATTTCCATCTCGACCAGCTCAAGCAGTTCTTCGTCGTCGACCTGATCGACCTTGTTCATGAAGACGACCATTTTCGGGATGCCAACCTGACGGCCCAAAAGGATGTGCTCGCGGGTCTGTGGCATCGGGCCATCAGCCGCGTTCACCACCAGGATCGCGCCGTCCATTTGCGCCGCACCGGTGATCATGTTTTTGACGTAGTCAGCGTGGCCGGGGCAGTCAACGTGGGCGTAGTGACGTGTCTCGGTCTCATACTCGACGTGCGCGGTCGAGATCGTGATCCCGCGCGCTTTTTCCTCAGGCGCACCATCGATCTGGTCATAGGCCTGAAAATCGCCAAAATACTTCGTGATCGCCGCCGTCAACGTCGTCTTGCCATGGTCAACGTGACCAATCGTGCCAATGTTCACATGCGGTTTCGTGCGTTCAAATTTTTCCTTAGCCATCTCGAAAGGCGCCCTTCATTTAATGGAGCTTCCCCGCCCCGATTTCACTTCGCGCGCTACCTATTCACAGCGAACGGAAAAATCAAGTCTGAGTTGCACGGGCTCCCAGTCTGGCGGTCACAAAGAACAGCAACGCGGCATTGCTTAGGCTGAGGCACTTCGCGTCAAGAGGCCAAGCACACGCCCCCGCAATGTACAGTGATCCTCGTCAAACAAACAGGATGCGGGGGCGCGATATGTCGCCAGTCAACCGGCAGCGCACGGCAGAACCGCAAGCTGCCCAGCCAGTGACTAGCGGGTCATTTTGCGGCGCAATGCGACCGTCCCACCAAGCGCAAGAACAAGCATTGGCAAGCTCGCGGGCAGCGGAACAGGCGACATGTTTGCCGGCGCGTCATATTCCACCAGATAGGCACGAATATTCGCGGATTCGCCCACGTCATTCCATAGGCCAGACACGCTGTCTTCCCACCAAGCAACGACGTAGTCCTCCTGACCACCGCTGCCATTGTTGTTGTTGGGCTCGCCCAACTTGAAGTTGGTGTAGCTGAGCGCATCGCCTTCTTCATCGCCGCCAATCCACTCAAACGCCCCTTCGGTTGCCCTATCGCTGGCACCGATCAGAAAGTAGCTGTAATCGTTGAACAGACCTGTCACCGATCCTGCGCCCGGCCAGATCGTGTTCAAAAACGCCTGCTCTGCTGCGCTGGTGATGGTTGCAAGATACCCCGTCTCACCCATGAATGTAGCGCTTTCCGCCGCGGCCTCCGCCGCACTTGTGGTTATCCCGTCATCAAGAATGACGAAATCATACCAATGACCGTTCCCGCCCGATGCGCTGTCCCATTGCACGGGCGCAGCATGTGCGGCGGCGCCAAGGCTCATGGCGGCACAAAGCGTGCCGCAAAAATTCGTAAATCCCCTCATATTTCCCCTATTCGTTACACACAAAAACGTCGAATGGGGAAAGGGTACACATAGCCCAAAACGCTGTGTCAACGATCTGGCACAGCGTTTTTCATTTTGAAAATCCACGCCGCCCGATTAATGGCAGCACCCAAAACCCGCATCGCTGAGAACCGCGATTTCTTTGACTTAAACCAGCGCCTTGAGTGACATACGCCTCGCGCAATCCAGCCACAGATTTTCAAAATGAAAATCAGCCATCAGGCTCTTTTGACCAGATTTTCACCGTATCTTTCAACTGCGATGGCGATTCGACATAGGAGACGATCAGCCGGTCCATGGCCTGCCGCGATACGCGATTATGCTCTTGCGAATAGCCAAGCGACGCGACCATCTTCCAGTGCCCATACATCAGGCTGACGAACAGAAATGACAGTTCATTGGCAGACTGCATGTCAAGCTCGGGATATTGCACCAGAAATTCATGCCCCAGCACCTGACCCAACAGACCGTATTGGTTGGACAGAGTCGTGCGGATGGTTTTCGACTTTGCAGCGGCGGCCATCATCGCGTATAGGCCTGATCGTCCCGCGGCTTGGGCATGTCGGATAGCAGGTCAAAATAGAAATCCAGAAACATCGAGATACGCTGCGGCCCCTCCAGAGAACTGGCCGCAGCAATAAGAGGTTCCTGATAGAGGCTCGCAAGGTAGTTGCACACATCGACCATCAATGCGTCTTGATCGGGAAAGTAATGACGCACAAGTTGACGCGACATGCCCGACTTTTCCGCCACGTGGTCATAGGAGAGGTTGCCAAGCCCATGGGTCAGCAAGGCATCAAAAGCCCCGCGCACCACCTGATCCTTTTTGGAGGTCGCTGTCGTCCCGTCAGATGTCAACTCGCCCTCCGAAACACGCCAACCGGTGTCGTACCAATTGCCACGCATGACTTGCAAGAGACCGGAATGCTTTGCCAAGTGTCAAGCCTCATCAGGCACTTCGGGCCTGCCACCCGCACATGCTGCAAGACTCTGGGCAGCGGCGGGGTTTGGCGGTCTAAGGCGCTCTGACGATTTGAAGCGCGTCTCTTATCTCAGCGATCAGCAGATCAATGTCCGTGCGATCCGTTGCATGGTTGATGATGGAGACGCGGATGATCTGGCGATCCTGCCATATCCCGTGGCTGGGATAGACATGGCCACGCTCTTGCACGAGGCGCAGCACTTCTGTCGTGACCGTATCACTCTCGCAGGCAATGGCGACCTGATTGAGGACCACCTCATTGAGCACTTCTACCCCCGCGAGCTTCTCTATCTGCTCGGCAAAATAGACCGCCAATGCGCAATGGCGTGCGATCATCGCGCGCACGCCGTCCGCGCCAAGCTGTTTGATGATCGCGTAGCTCGGGACACCGCGCGCGCGACGGCTCAGTTCCAGCGTGGAGTCGCTGGGCTCCCACGTGTCGCCAAGTTCCGGCAGATAGGCGCCCCGCGCGGTCATCGCGCTGACCAGAGCCGCGCGATCCCGCAGGATGCACAGCCCCGCATCGTAGGGCGCATTGAGCCATTTATGCAGATCGACGGCCCAGCTATCGGCCTCGTCGACACCGGCCAGCCTGTGACGCAGTTCCGGAACTGCATGCGCCCAGAGGCCAAATGCGCCATCAACATGCACCCAGCCCCCGGCGGCGCGCACCATCGGGATAATCCGGGCAAACGGGTCAAAAGCGCCAGTGTTGATCTGCCCCGCCTGCAAGATCACCAGCGGCGGTTTTTCGCAATCGGCAAGAGCGGTTTTCATCGCGTCGACATCAATGCGGCCCTGCGCATCCGTGGCAATACGCATCGCGCGGCCAAGACCAAGCCCGGCATAGCGCAGCCCCGCCATCGGCGCGGAATGCGCTGCTTCACCGATCAGAACGGGGATGTCGGGCGCGCCGAACAGGCCGTGCTCCCCAATGTCCCAGCCCTGCCGTGCTAACAGCGCGTCACGGGCCGCAATGATGGCTTGCGTGTTGGCAACCGTTGCGCCCGACACGATCCCGACACCGCTCTCTCTGGGCAAGTTCAGCAGCTCCAGACACCACCGGCACAGCGTCTGTTCGATCAACGCGACAGACGGGCTCTCCCAAGAGGACGCCGCGTTCTGCCCCCAGGCGGTCACCAAAAAATCAGCCGCTGCACCGACCGGCATCGACCCTCCGCAGACGTAACCAAAGAAACGCGCCGCGCTGTGCCCGTGCACCCCCTCTGCCGCATTAACGGCCAGCGCCTCGATCACCGCCAGCGCGTCCGTGCCGGCCTCGGGTAGGGCCTCATCAAAACGCGCGGCCATATCAGCGGGCCGCAGCGCCGGCGTCACCGGGGCGTCGTCCATACCGGCGCGATAGGCAATCGCGGCACGCGCTGCTGCCTCAAGCGCATGGCGCTCATCATCCGTCAAACTCGACCGGCGCGCGTCCTCCATCCGGTAGCCCCCTCCTCAACTGGCGGGACAGCCCCGCTGCATGACCCTACTGCGCAGCAGCCGATGTATCCACATCGCTTTGAACCTGCTCGGCAATGGCCGCCGCATCATCCTTGCGCGCAGCCTCTTTCGCCGCGTCACTCACATCCACACCGAACAGATCCGAATTCGCGCCCAGCCAGCGCTCCACCGCCGCTGCAAATCGCAAGGCCAGACGCTCCATCTGCTCATCGCGCGTCCGGAACAAGCCCGAGCCAAGCGCCGTCTCCCCGTCCAGCCCTTCCAGAATAAGCAACTGTTTGGAGCGCGCCTCAAGCCGCTTCAGCGGTTGGGTCTGCCAGATATGCACCGTCAGGCTCATCGCGGAATTGGGCGCCAGAACCAGCCGCCCGCCACGCGTCGACAAAATGAAGCCGTCCAGCGAATAGCTGACCGTGTAGGGCACCTCCCCCTCATAGCGCCCAAGCCGCTTGGTCACAGCCGCTTCCAGCACCTCTTCCCATTCCTCCGCCGTCGCATCGCGCGAGACACCCATCATCTTGGCATTGGTGGTCACGGCCACATTGCTGAGCAAACGGAAATCACCCAGATCGAGCATTTCATCCGTCACCGGGTCCGGCGTGGAACAGGCCGCACACCCCACCAGACAAAACGCAGCCAACACAGAACGGATCATCTCAAAAGCCCCCCAAAGGCAAGTTTCAATCAGCCTAGCCCTGCGCCTGATTGCGTGCAATCGGCGCACCCTGTTGCCGTGGCGGCAGTGCAACATATATCTGGGTCCATGAAAGACAGCGTCACCAGCTATCCTCCGCAAGTCCCGCTCACCACCGAAACCTGGTCGGTCTGGCAATCGCTCGCCGCCGCACGACGCAACATCCTTGAACTGATCCCCGAAATCGCGCTGCATCAGCCGATTGTTTCTGGCCAGACGGGGCGCCGCTGGCACATGGTCATGGACCCGGATGCGCTCAAACGCATCCTGCTTGAGAAGGTCAATGACTACCCGAAATCCGACGTCACCAAGAACATCCTGCGCCCGGCCATTGGCGAAAGCCTCTTCGTGGCCGAGGGCGCGCATTGGCGCTGGCAACGCCGCGCCGCAGCCCCTGTCTTCACCCATCGCAACATTGCCAATCTCGCGCCGATCATGTCTGCCGCCGCCGATCGCAGCTGCGCCCGGATAGAGGCCAGCGTGGGCCGCGCGGCCGACCTCTACACGGAAATGATGACCGCCACGTTCGAGGTGATCTCAGACGTGACATTCTCCGGCGATGAGATGTTTGACCGCCAAGCCGTCCACCGCGCCGTTGACGGCTATATCGACCAGACCGCCAAAGTCTCCCTCTTTGATCTGCTGGGCCTGCCCACGTGGATCCCGCGTGCCTCGCGCATGATGCCCACGGGCACGATGAAACAGATGAAGCACATGTCCGACAGCGTCATTGATGCACGCCGCGAGAAACGCAAAGGCGACATTCCTGACCTGCTCGACCTGCTACTCGCAGGCGAGGACCCCAAAACCAGCCGCTCCATGAACACAGCAGAGCTGCGCGACAACCTGCTCACCTTCATCGTCGCGGGCCATGAGACCACCGCCCTGACCCTCTCATGGGCGCTGTACCTGCTGGCCTTTGACGAGGCCGCTCAAGACAGGCTTCGCGCGGAAGCACAACAGATACTGCACGGCAAAACCGCAACCGCTGAGGATGTCAAAAACCTGCCCTTCACCCGCCAAGTCATCGACGAGACGCTGCGCCTGTACCCACCCGCAGCCTTCCTGTCGCGCACGGCCCAGAAGGACGACATGCTTTGCGAACGCCGGATCAGGCGCAAGGACACGGTGACCCTGCCGATCTACGCATTGCACCGCTCACACCTCCTGTGGGACGATCCGCACCGCTTCGACCCGTCCCGCTTTGACGGCACGCAGCAGATCAACCGCTACGCCTATCTGCCCTTTGGGGATGGCCCGCGAATCTGCATCGGCGCGAGCTTTGCGATTCAGGAAGCCGTGATCATGCTCGCCACCGTGATCTCGCGTTACAAGTTCACGCGTGTTCCCGGCAAAGATCCCAAGCCGGTTTTGATTTTGACCCTCAGACCGGAGGGCGGCGTCTGGTTAAACGTCGAAAAAGCGACTTGAAAACAATAGCCTAATCCGAATTGTTACAATCCATCACGGAACACTAGCGATCCGGCACAGAGGCTTTACCCCCACGTGATTTCTATTTCCCTAGGGTTAATCCCGGATGATCTGGTCGCAGATTAGGGGACAACCTGTTGCAAACGACCCGTTCATCTCACTTGAAAAAACGGAGAAGAACACAATGAAACATCTTATGATTGCGACCGCCGCAACTTTTGCATTTGCAGCACCCAGCGTCGCAGACGGCCATCTCGACGTGGCTGCTCTTCTGGCGATGAGCAACAACTCTGCTGCTGAGATTATGCTTGGTGAGACGTCCAGCGGCGATATCAGCCGCGCGCAGATGCGCTTTGCGCTCGGCAACATGAGCGCAGCAGAACGGGAAACCTTCTTCAAAGCAGACCAGAAGACCCAACAGCAAATCCTCGCAGCGCAAGTCAAACTGATGAATGGCGACAGCGCAGCAGAGCGGGTCAGCAACTGACGCCTGCCACTCAAAGCCGGTTCAAACCCGCCCTGCGGGTTTGAGCACCACCAATAGTTCATCGAAGGGAAGGGAAATGAACGTCACGCCATCACTGACAAGACGCAAGTTTTTCGCGGCCTCCAGCGCGGCGGCGCTCAGCGTCGGCACCGCAGCCAAAGCCGCAACGTCCGAGACAGCCACGACGACACCGACCAGCGAGGAGATGGTCTATGAGGTCACCCGAACAGAGGCGGAGTGGCTCGAACATCTCGATGAGTTCAGCTATTTCATCATGCGCAAGGGCCTCACCGAAGAGCCCAAATCCAGCCCACTCTGGATGGAGTTCCGCCCCGGCACCTATCACTGCAAAGGGTGCGATCTGACCAGCTATGACGGCAAATGGAAGATCATTCTTGACAAAGGCTGGGTCTTTTTCGATCACTCTCAGCCCAACGCCGTGCTGACCGGAATTGACGGGCCAGTGCCCGAATACGGCCAGATGGCCGATAGCGGAAAGACAGTGACAGAGCTGCATTGCCGCCGCTGCGGCAGCCATCTGGGGCATTTGCTCATCATCAACCGGGTGATGACCCATTGCATCAATGGGGCAGCGCTGAATTTCATACCGCTTGAGGCTTGAGACCTCTCATGCCTTGACGCAAGCAGGGTCTGCGCAGGCGCCCCCTCAACGCCAGCCTGCGCGGACCCTGCTTAAGGTTTCACTCCAGCGCATCAATCATCTCGACCCGCGTTGCATGGCGGCCGCCTTCAAACTCTGTCTCCAGAAAGGCATCAACGATCTCGACCGCCAGCGCATCGCCTATCACGCGTGCGCCCAGCGACAGCATATTGGCATTGTTATGTGCGCGGATCATTTTGGCGGAAAACGTGTCCGAGCAGACACCGCAGCGGATACCATCGACCTTGTTGGCAGCCATCATGATCCCCTGCCCCGTGCCGCACAGAATAATGCCCAACGCGGCCTCCCCTGCAGCCACTTTGCGCGCCGCGGCCTCGCCATGTTTCGGGTAATGCGTGCTTTCAGGCGTTTTGGGTCCGATATCTTCGACCTCCCAGCCTTGCGCCTCGATATGCGTCGCCAGCGCCTGACGCAGCTCAATCGCTGCATGATCGCTCGACAGCACGACTTTCTTTGCGTTGCTCATGATCCCAACACCCCATTTGACCAAGCTCAATTGCGCTCAGCCATACGCCGCAAGTCGCGCGCATTCAACCATTACTGGCGTTGACAGCACCTCCCGCATCGCAGCGGTTTTCGAGGGTTAATTTTCAGTAAATTCTTTCAGCAATATTGTTTTATTTCATATATTTAGTGGATTTCCCCGCATGCGGGGAATTCAGTCAAACCGGTTATTGCGGGGGAAGCCGTAAGGGGGGCGCTTGCCCACGCCCGCGCGCTTGCCCAGCCAATCACTCATATCAGGCTCGGTCCGGGTCTTGCCGCCACCCATCTCCCAGCTCAGCCCGTCCGCCCAGTTAAAGGTCGTCAGATCAGACAAGCCCCCGTCCAGCTCAAGCGATCCTTGCTTGCCTCGGGCCATGTTATATTTCTGCAGCCGAACGCCCTTGCCGCGCCCCATCTCAGGCAGCTCCGCGACGGGGAAGACAAGGAACTTCCCGTTCTGGCTGACAATCGCCACGTGATCCCCCGCCACTGGCTTGCATATCGCCGCGCGGACCTCGTTCTTCACATTCAGGACCTGCTTGCCCGATCTGGTCTGCGCCGCCACGTCCTTCTCTGCCACGATAAACCCGTTGCCCTCCGTCGAGGCGACCAGCAGCTTGCGCTCGGCATCATGCAGGAACAGATCCACGATCTGCGCTTCGTTAGGCAAGTCCACCATCAGCCGCACCGGCTCCCCCATGCCCCGCCCACCAGGCAGGTTGGAGGCCGCCAGCGTATAGAAGCGCCCGTTCGATCCGAACACGATCAGCTTGTCCGTCGTCTCCGCATGGAAGATAAAGCGCGGTCCGTCGCCATCCTTGAACTTCAACTCGCGGGTCAGATCAATGTGGCCCGTCATCGCCCTGATCCAACCCATCTGAGAACAGACGATGGTGATCGGCTCCCGCTCAATCATGGCTTCAATCGGCACCTCTTCGAACTCTACTGCATCCGCAAATTCGGTCCGCCGCGCCCCGATATCAGAGCCCTTGCCAAACTCCTTGCGGGTCTCGCGCAACTGCTCTGCGATCCGCTTCCACTGCAGGTCTTCACTTTCTAGCAGGTCTTCCAGTCCTGCCCGCTCGATCATCAACTCGTCGCGCTCGCGCTTGAGCTCCAGCTCTTCCAGCCGCCGCAAAGATCGCAGCCGCATATTCAGGATCGCGTCGACCTGAACTTCCGTCAGCGAAGGCTCATCGTCGCGGACCAATACGCCGACATAATCCGCCTCCGACATGGCGCGCGCATGATCTTTGCCCCAGTCCTCATACATCAGCGCGGATTTCGGATCGTCATCGTAACGGATGATATCAATCACGCGGTCAAGATTGAGGAAAGCGACGATGAAACCTTCCAGCACTTCCAACCGGTGATCAATCTTCTCAAGCCGGTGCTGCGACCTGCGGATCAAAACCTCGCGCCGGTGATCGAGGAAAGCCTTCAACACTTCCTTGAGCGAGCAGACCTTCGGCGTCATCCCGTCGATCAGCACGTTCAAATTCATCGAGAACCGCGTCTCCAGATCGGAATTGCGGAACATCATGCCCATCAGCACATCCGGGTCGACATTTTTTGAGCGCGGCTCGAGGATCAGGCGGATGTCTTCGGTCGACTCATCACGCACATCGGCAAGAATCGGAACTTTCTTGGTCTGGATCAGTTCCGCGATCTTCTCGATCAGTTTGGATTTCTGAACCTGATAAGGAATTTCCGTGACGACAATCTGCCACTGTCCGCGCCCCAGATCCTCGACCTCATATCGGGACCGCAGGCGAAATGCACCACGCCCGGTGCGATAGGCCTCAGCAATGTTTTCCCGTGGCTCGACAATGATCCCGCCCGTTGGAAAATCGGGGCCCGGAATATGCTCCAGCAACGTGTCATCGCGCGCGTTCGGGGCTTTGATCAGGTGCAGACAGCCATTGATCAGCTCTTCGATATTATGCGGCGGAATGTTGGTGGCCATCCCCACAGCAATCCCGGCCGCGCCATTGGCCAGCAGATTCGGATAGCTCGCAGGCAGAACCGCAGGTTCTTGAAGCGTGCCGTCGTAATTGTCGCGAAAGTCAACGGCGTTCTCGTTCAAGCCATCCAGCAACGCCTCTGCGTAAGGCGTCATCCGCGCCTCTGTATACCGCGCAGCCGCCGGGTTATCCCCGTCGATATTGCCGAAATTGCCTTGCCCGTCGACAAGCGGATAGCGGACGTTGAATTCCTGAGCCAAGCGCGCCATGGCGTCGTAGATCGCTGCGTCACCATGCGGGTGGTAATTGCCCATCACATCGCCTGAAATCTTGGCTGATTTCCGAAATCCTCCATTTGAGGCGAGTCGCAATTCCCGCATTGCATAGAGAATCCGGCGGTGCACAGGCTTCAACCCGTCCCGCGCGTCCGGCAATGCGCGGTGCATGATGGTCGACAACGCATATTGCAGATACCGCTCGCCGATGGCACGGCGCAGCGGTTCCGCCATGTTGGCGTCGCTCATCTTGGGGTTGTCCGTCTCGTCAGCCATAGATTCTGTGTAGCCCCACAAACAAGCGCGGTAAAGTACTCAGATTTCGAGCTTCATTTGAAATTATTCCCCCTAGTCCTTCCCCGTCGCGATCCGCTATTGTGGCGTACTAGGTTATGAGTTTGAGGGGGGATCACCGTGTTCAAATGGGTCGTCGGGTTATGCGCTGCCATTTACGTGACACTGCTTGTGTTCGGAGAGGCGCCTGAAGGTCAGGAAACCGTTGCCCGCGCACAAACTCCGGACCTGATCCAAACGAAGCCCGCTGAACCTGCTGCACCGCAACCTGAAAAAACAAAGACAGAGCCGGTGAAGACAGACACTGTCACCGCGGAATTAGCGAAACCACTCGTCGAGACGGTGACAACAGTTGCGCTTGATACCGCATCCGAAACTCTGGCCACGCAAGCGCCGGAATTGTCCGAAGCTGCGCAGGACATCGTCAACGCAGTTGCGACACTCGCCACGGAAGAACCAGTCGCCCCACAATCCGAACAGCCAGCACCAGCGGCCAGCACCGACGGTATCGGTGAGATTTGGCGTGTTACCGGATCAACAGTAAACCTGCGCGCCGGCGCGTCCACCCAAACAGCGGTTCTGGGTCAAACGCGCCGCGGTGACAGCGCCGAAGTGATTGAACTGCTCGATAACGGCTGGGCTCGCGTCTACATTCTCGACACGGGGCAAGAGGCCTATATGTCGGCGGCATTTCTGGAACGTGAGAGACAATAAGCGCTTTGCACAGGCCACATGTTTGGCATAGCCACAGGCTATGGAAAGTGAACTGAAATCAATCCTGATCACAGGATGCTCGTCTGGCATCGGCTATGATGCGGCCATCACGCTGAAAGAGCATGGATGGCGCGTCTTTGCTACCTGTCGGAAGCAAGCGGATTGTGACCGATTGACTGCCGAGGGACTAGAGAGCTTCGCACTTGATCACACGGATCATGCCAGCATGGAAAACGCTTTGAAAGAGTGTCTGGCCCGCACTGGTGGCACGCTTGACGCATTGTTCAATAATGGCGCCTACGGAATACCTGGGCCTGTCGAAGACATCCCGACAGCCGCGTTGAGAGAGATTTTTGAGGCAAATGTCTTTGGCTATCACGCGCTCACCAAAATGGTCATCCCCGTTATGCGCGCGCAGGGGCATGGGCGGATCATCAATTGCTCTTCCGTGCTCGGCTTCGCGGTGATGCGGTGGCGCGGGGCCTATAACGCAACGAAGTTTGCGCTAGAAGGTCTCACTGATACGCTCAGACTCGAGATGCGGGACACAGCGATCAAAGTCGTTCTGATCCAGCCCGGACCCATTAAGACCAAGATCAGAGAAAACTCGATCCCGCATTTTGAGAAATGGGTCAAATGGGAAAATTCCGCGCGCCGGGCACAATATGAAAGCCATCTGCTAAAAGATCTCTACGAGGGAAGCGGTAACAATATTTTTGAGCTGCCCGCCTCCGCTGTTACCGCGACCTTGATCAAAGCACTTGAGCATCCAAATCCCAAACCGCGCTACAGGGTCACGAGGATCACAACGATCATGGCCATCCTCAAACGCATTTTGCCAACCCGGACTTTGGACTGGCTCAGCGCAAAACTGTAAATTCGGGTTCGCTTTTTGCACGCGCCCCGCTAAGTCGTAGCTCCAACCAAGAAGAAGGACGACAGTCATGGCAGATGATCCACTTTTTATCGTGGTCGCAATCGCATGCTTGGGCGTTTTGTGCATTCTGCTTGTCGGAATTGGCGGCTTTGCCAAAGGCGGTGATTTCAATCGCAAACATGCAAACAAAGTCATGCGCTATCGCATCTATGCGCAATTTGTCGCTATCCTGCTGATCCTTGCATTCGTCTTTTTCCGTCGCAGTGGAGGAGCCTGATCCATGGTCGTTCTGAACAAAATCTACACCAAAACCGGCGATGCCGGTGAAACAGCACTTGGCAACGGTGCGCGCGTGGCAAAACACTCCATGCGCGTGACCGCCTACGGCACGGTCGACGAAACGAACGCAACTGTCGGCCTTGCGCGTTTGCACGCCACAGGTGAATTGGACAATCAGTTGGCGGCTATCCAGAACGATCTCTTTGATCTCGGTGCCGACTTGTGTCGGCCGGATATGGAAAAGGACAAAGATGCGGAATATGCGCCGCTGCGTATCACGGATGGACAAGTGTCGCGTCTGGAAAGCGAAATTGACGGTATGAACGACGCGCTTGAACCCCTGCGTTCTTTTATTTTGCCGGGTGGCTCTCCACTTGCCGCACATCTTCACATGTGTCGGACGGTCTCGCGTCGCGCAGAGCGCCTGTCCGTTGAGCTTGCAACCATGGAGTCCGTGAATCAGGCCGCAGTCAAATACCTCAATCGCCTCAGCGACTGGTTTTTTGTGGCGTCTCGGATCGCGAATAATGACGGCAAAGATGACGTCCTGTGGGTCCCTGGCGCGAACCGGTAAGGCAAAAAATCGCCCGGACGAACATGCTTCGAAGAAAGCGAAACGCTGCTTCGAATAAAACATGCTCACGCCATGAAAAAATCAGTTGGAATTTCACGAACGCGACGTCAGAATGGGACTGCGCGTCGATTTTGACCTGTTTTCTGAGTCGGCGCTCCGCTAAGTGAATTGAGAAGTCTTGGCGTGCCAGTCAGGCACTGATTTTAGGAGATACCGCAGATGAAGGTCCTCGTACCGGTCAAACGCGTGATTGATTACAACGTAAAAGTTCGCGTCAAAGCGGATGGAAGCGGTGTCGATCTCGCAAACGTAAAAATGTCCATGAACCCGTTTGATGAGATTGCTGTCGAACAGGCGATCCGTTTGAAGGAAGCTGGTCAGGCTGATGAAGTCGTCGCGGTATCGATCGGTGTCAAACAGTGTCAGGAAACGCTGCGCACTGCCCTTGCAATGGGCGCGGATCGTGCGATCCTGATCGTTGCGGCGGACGATGTACACAATGACATCGAACCACTCGCGGTCGCCAAACTCCTGAAAGCTGTTGTCGATGAAGAACAACCCGGCTTGGTCATGTGTGGCAAGCAGGCGATTGACAATGACATGAATGCGACCGGTCAGATGCTGGCCGCCCTGATGGGTTGGAGCCAAGCGACGTTCGCATCAGAAGTCGAAATTGAAGGCGACAAGGCTGTGGTCACGCGCGAAGTGGATGGCGGTCTGCAAACGATCAAGGTCAACATGCCCACGGTCATCACGGTCGATCTGCGTTTGAATGAGCCACGCTACGCCTCCTTGCCCAACATCATGAAGGCAAAGAAAAAGCCTTTGGACGAAAAAACACCCGCTGATTATGGCGTAGATGCTGGTGCGCGGCTTTCCGTCGTTGGGACGGCAGAACCAGAAGCGCGCAAGGCTGGTGTCAAGGTCGGTTCGGTAGACGAGCTGGTTGAAAAACTCAAAGACGAAGCGGGAGTTTTGTAAAATGGCTGTACTACTTCTTGCAGAGGTCAATGACGGCGAATTGGCTGTTGACGCAACCGCATCCGCAGTCACGGCGGCAGCGCCGCTCGGTGACATCCACGTCCTGTGTGTTGGCGCAACATGTTCCGCAGCAGCAGAGGAAGCCGCCAAAATCAGTGGCATCGCAAAAGTTCTTTGCGCCGAAGACGCAATTTACGGCAAACGCCTTGCTGAACCTGCGGCTGACCTCATCGTCTCGCTCGCCGGTGATTATGAGCATATCGTGGCACCTGCCACGACCGATGCCAAAAACATCATGCCCCGCGTGGCCGCGTTGCTGGACGTTATGGTGATGACGGATGTCTTGGGTGTCGTGGATGGCTCAACATTTGAACGCCCGATCTATGCGGGCAACGCTATCCAGACTGTCAAGTCGGATGATGCCAAGAAAGTGGTGTCTTTCCGGACCTCAAGCTTTGACGCCGCTGAGATGAGCGGGTCTGCCTCTGTTGACAAGATTGGGGCTGCAGGCAATCCGGGCTTGTCAGAGTGGGTCGCAGATAAAGTCGCTGCGTCTGATCGCCCTGAACTGACCTCGGCGGGTGTCGTTGTCTCTGGCGGACGCGGCGTCGGTTCAGAGGAAGATTTCGCACTGATCGAAAAACTTGCTGATAAACTCGGTGCGGCCGTCGGTGCATCGCGCGCCGCGGTTGATTCCGGCTACGCACCGAATGACTGGCAAGTTGGTCAAACCGGTAAAGTGGTTGCTCCGGACCTGTATGTCGCTGTCGGAATCTCTGGCGCGATCCAGCACTTGGCCGGCATGAAGGACTCGAAAATCATTGTTGCAATCAACAAAGATGAGGAAGCTCCGATCTTCCAAGTCGCCGATTACGGTTTGGTCGCTGATCTGTTCGATGCCGTTCCTGAACTGATCGAAAAGGTCTGACACAGACCTCAACTGAATTAGAAAGGGGCTCTGCAATGCAGGGCCCCTTTTTTTATGCCGCGTCTTAATCCAGAACCGGCAAGAGCTTTGCGGCAATCATATCATGAACAGCTGGGCCGTATATTTCCTGCGCAGCAGCCGCTTCCAGTTGAGGAAATAACATGCCATCTGTGCCTTGCGCGATCACTTCCGGCGGCACCACAACCTCAACATAGTTGTGAACTTTATCATTCAATGCCGCGATCATTTCGGCGTCGATGAACAAAGGATCACGGCCCAATCCGCTTTCAGGTTCCGGGTGCCCAGGTGCGCGGTCCGACACCCATAGAAGTACAACGCGGCCCGAGACCTTGCTCAGGAACATTTCCATCCGCGCGCTCCACGCTGTTTTCAACTCCTGTTCCAACGCGTCAAACTTGTCTGGTGAC
Source organism: Pseudomonadota bacterium (assembly GCA_039195745.1). Taxonomy (GTDB): domain Bacteria; phylum Pseudomonadota; class Alphaproteobacteria; order Rhodobacterales; family Rhodobacteraceae; genus Litoreibacter. Next base: position 14,955 of record JBCCVD010000021.1, read on the forward strand.
ATGGTTTTCAAGCTGGTCAGTAGATGACGGGTGAACGAGTATTCCGTGAAATCTACTTCACGGAAGATCGTGCGCATCAGTGTCGAGGCTTTCAAGAACCGATCATTCCGGCGCGAATGCACCGAGTAGAAACGGTTGGACATATTATGCGCGCCCATAACCTGAATGACCGTCACGTCCGCACGACAGCATAAAGACAGGACTGTGTCATCATTCACGAATGCGTCGATACCGCCATTGACCGCGCCAAGATTGACGCAGGGCATTTGCAGTTTTTCCTCAATCAGTTCCGAGAACGGTTCAGGGATGTATTTGCCATAGGTTTCCGTGCCTCCGACGAAGGCCAGAAACTTATGCTTGGTCTCCCGTTTGGGTCCACGAAACAGTAATCTGGAGTGCCCATAACGGCACTGTTGATAATCTAACGGGCTTTCCCCGGGTCTTTCATAGGCCATTTCCCACCTCTTTCGACTCACACAGCCCGAATGTGCGTCCGACCCCTTTCCAAAAGGCTAAACTGCAGATTTGCGGAAAGTTTTACCGGCTTCGCGCCCTTGTACTTTGCGGTGTTGCGCGCCTATTCTGCGGCCACGCTACTCTTGCACTGACGCATAAGGACGGGGCTCATGGCTATCAACAAAATCGGGGTCGTGGGCGCCGGACAGATGGGCAACGGGATTGCGCATGTCTTTGCTTTAGCGGGTTATGATGTGGTTTTGAGTGACGTTTCCCAAGATGCACTGGACCGCGCAGTTGGCCAGATTGACACCAATTTGACACGGCAGGTCAGCCGCGAAAAAATCTCGGATGAAGAACGTCAGACAGCTCTGGATCGCATCAGCACAACGTTAAAATTGTCGGAAGTTGGTCCAACAGATTTGATCATTGAGGCCGCGACGGAGCGTGAAACCGTCAAGAACGCCATCTTCGATGACCTGTTGCCGCATCTTCTGCCGCATACGATTCTCACCTCGAACACGTCTTCTATTTCTATAACGCGCCTTGCTTCACGCACGGACAGACCAGAGAAATTCATGGGCTTTCATTTCATGAATCCCGTCCCGATTATGCAATTGGTGGAATTGATCCGTGGCATCGCAACTGATGAAGACACGTATAAAAGCTGCCTCGGTGTCGTAGATCGTTTGGGCAAGACCGCAGCGTCCGCCGAAGACTTCCCAGCCTTCATCGTGAACCGGATTTTGATGCCGATGATCAATGAAGCTGTCTACACCCTCTATGAAGGGGTCGGCAGTGTTGCCTCAATCGACAGCGCGATGAAGCTCGGTACAAACCACCCGATGGGACCGCTGGAGCTTGCCGATTTCATCGGGCTGGATACGTGTCTCGCGATCATGAACGTGTTGCATGACGGGTTGGCTGACACGAAGTATCGACCCTGCCCGTTGCTCACCAAATATGTCGAGGCCGGTTGGCTTGGACGCAAGACGCAACGCGGCTTCTACGACTATCGGCAAGACCCGCCCGTGCCAACGCGCTAGCTTACCGTTTCGCTTCGGCTTTCAGCGCCAGCGTTTGCTCCCTCAACCAAGCCATGAAACCGCGCGGGTTCGAGCCCCATTGCTTGACCACATCCGCGTCAAACGGTTCGCCCACAACGGGCGCCTGGGGTTTGTAGAGGGCGTGACGCACCTCATAGATCAACAGCCCCTGACGCAGCGTCGGTGAGATTTGATTTGCGATCTGATAGGCGCGCGAGTTTTGGCCGGGGAAGAAGATTGGCACCACCGCTGCCCCGGAGCGCTGGATCATCTTCGCAGTGAACGGATTCCATTCCTTCTCAATCGCGGGACCAAACCACGTTTCCGACGCGGCCACCACGCCCGAGGGGAACAGCACGATCACGCCCCCGTCTTTCAGATGTTCCATCGCCTTGCGACGCATCTCAAGATTTTGCTGTAGCGCGTCCTCTTCATGGGGAAAGGGTACGGGGATCATGAATTGGTCAATTGCATTCACACCCGTCAGCAAGGAGCGGGTCAGAATTTTGTAATCCGTCCGCACCCGGCCAATCGTTTCCGCAAGGACCATGCCATCAACGAGGCCATGGGGATGGTTTGCGACCACAATTGCGGGACCAGTCTTGGGAATTCTGTCCAGTTGGTATTGAGGGGTCTGCAATTCGATCCCCATCATGTCGAGCGCGTCTTTCCAAAATCCCTGACCAAATTTGACCCCGCCGCGCTCGAACTTGCGGATAAGGTAAAGCAGATGAAGCTTGCCGGTAAAAAGCTCCATGGTTTGAATGGTTAAGCGCTTGAAAGGATTGGTGAATGTGTTGGCATATGACAGATTGCGCCTGTCATATGCAACATATTCAGGATGATCAGGCGTCATCTCCTCGACGGGATCATCAGTTGTTGGGGTGTTGGTCATTCTTGAGCCATGCAGCTAGCAGTCTTCACCAAACTTGTCGCTGATCAGAGCCTGCAAAGCGTCAGCCAACGGATCAGCTTGCGCACCATCTGTTTTGACACGAATAGATGTTCCACGCGATGCGGCGAGCATGAGCAAACCCATTATGCTGTCTCCTGAAACATCCATACCATCTTTGCTGACGGTTGCTGTTGCCTCAAATTGTTCAACGACTTCTACGAATTTTGCAGATGCGCGCGCATGCAAACCCTTTTCGTTGATGATCTCAAAATCGCGTTCAGCCATCCGCGGCCAGTCCGTTAAAACTATTGATATATTTTCGACCGGCTTCCATCGCAGAGTCAACGGCTTGCGGAACATCAAGATGCCGCGATTTGGCGAGTTTGATCAGCATTGGCAGGTTCGCACCATACAGGATCCGTCGATTCCTCGGTTCGCAAGCCAACAGGGACAGGTTGGAAGGAGACCCTCCAAACATATCGGTGACAACCACGACACCATCGCCTGCATCCACATCATTGGCAGCGGCGCAAATCTCGGATTGCTTGGACGATCTGTCATGATCTTCTTCGATCGTAATCGCTCGTATCCCCGTCTGTGCACCGACAACATGTTCGATGGCAGACAGATACTCTCTGGCCAGCCCACCATGTGCTACAATCACAATACCTATCACGCGGTTCGGTCCCCTTCACACTGATGGACATCAGTGCCAAGCCAAAAATTTCAGACGCCTAGCCACTCCCTTTCGCTTGGCGTCCATCCAATTCCCGATGTCTTATAGACACCCGCCACCCCTTATTTGCAAGGGCTTTGCCAAGTGCTTCCGCAACGGTAACAGATCTGTGTTGCCCGCCCGTGCAACCCGTTGCTATCGCCAGATGAGATTTGCCTTCATCGCGGAAACTAGGCAAAAGAAACTCTATCATATCAAGCAATTTCTCAAGAAATGGCGCATATCGGTCGTCCTGCTCGATATAATTCGCCACCGTGGCATCTTTTCCGTTCAAGGGCCTCAACGCTTCTTCCCAGTGAGGGTTGTTGAGGAAACGACAATCCCAGACCAAGTCGGCCCCTCGTGGCAACCCTCTTTTGTAGGAAAAGGACTCCAACGTGATGGCCAAATCACCCGTCTTATCGGGCGCGAACCACTTTACCAATTCTGCCCGCAATGCATGTGGCGAGAGCTCCGATGTATCAATTAGAATGTCTGCACGAGCGCGCAAAGGTTCAAGAAGGGTCTGTTCTTGTTCAATCCCCTCTCTGGGGGTGCTTTCGGGGGTTAAGGGATGCCTGCGGCGCGTTTCGGAATATCGGCGGATCAGCGTGTCCGATTTTGCGTCCAGGAAAAGCAGCTGTTCATCGACACTGTCTTGCATCGCAAGTTCGTCGAGCAAACCAGAAACAGCCGCTGGCGAAAAATCCCTGTTCCGCACATCAAGCCCAAGCGCAATCGGGCGTCCAAGTGGTGGACCAGAGAGCAAACGCGGCACAAGGCTGAGCGGTAGATTGTCGATGGCTTCAAACCCGATGTCTTCCAGCGCGTTGATCGCCGTTGATCGACCAGCCCCAGACGGGCCTGTTACGAGTACAATGGATTGATTGGCCGGTGCGGGCGGAGTGGGCATGGAGACCATTTAACTTGCGATTCCATGCCTAAGGTATAGCAAAATGGAGGAAGGGAAATGGTCGGCCTCAGCTTTTCGGATCATCTTTATTTGATGGCCCAGCAAACTCATCTTCTGTTCCACTGGCAAACGCGCTGTCTCGGTCAGGCTCATATCAACAACCAGCTCTACTTTTGCGGCCGGTGAAGTAGGGACCGTAATCAAACCAATGCCGCGGGCTTCGATCTTTTCAGGCAGAGATGAAGGCCTGCCAACATGCACGCCGCCATCCTGTGCCCAAAACTCACATTGGTCATCTGCAATTAGCGTTGCGCCCAACGCGATCAGCCTGATGGCAAGTGATGATTTTCCGGAACCTGACGGACCTGTAAGAACCGCGCCGCGCCCGTGAACGGAAATTGCCGTTGCGTGAAGAAGGATTGTTTCTTGATCTGCCATCTACGTGCTCACGCCTGCCGCCGCAGAAACGGGGCTTAGGTCGGCAAGCCTACAACAAAACGAGCGCCAAGCGGCTCGGACGTGACATCCGCGTCAGTCGGGCGGATATTCTCTGCCCAGATGACACCGCCATGCGCCTCAATAATCTGTTTGGAAATTGCGAGACCCAATCCGGAATGGTTGCCAAATTGCTGCTCGGGCCGCTCTGAGTAGAACCTGTTGAATACTTTATTCAAAGCTTGTTCCGGAATCCCCGGCCCTGTGTCCTCCACGACGACCAGCACGCGGTTATCGCGGCGGCGCGCCCAAATCCGAACGGCGTCGCCATCTTCGCAGAACGAGGTTGCGTTCGTGATAAGGTTCACGAAGACCTGAGCCAATCGCGCCTCAAGACCGTGGATGATGATCGGGTCGCGGGGCACGTCGCGAATAAATTCGACACCTTTCTCGGCGGCTTGCTGACCTAGGTACTCCGTCAGGTTGTGCAGCATTTTCATGAGATCGAAGGGCTCTTCGTCTTCTTTGACGAGCTCACTATCGAGCCGCGATGCGTTTGAGATGTCGCTCACCAACCGATCAAGCCGGCGCACGTCATGCTCGATCACCTCGAGCAATCTTGTGCGCTGCTCATCCGTCTTGGCGACATGCAGCGTGCCGACAGCAGACCGAAGCGATGCAAGCGGGTTCTTGATCTCATGGGCCACGTCAGCGGCGAATTGTTCGTTCGCATCGATGCGTTCATATAGGGCTGACACCATGCCACGCATCGCTCCTGATAAACGGCCAATTTCATCAGGACGCGCCGTCAGGTCGGGAATGCGGACCCGTGACGGGCTAACTTTCCGCGCGTTCTTGTCGCGGCCGAGTTCTGCCGCTGCCGCCAAATCGGAGAGCGGGTTCGCGATTGTTGAAGCCAGCACAAGGCTGAGGCCGATGGACACGAGAATTGCGATGACAAACATCTGCAAGACTTGTTCGCGCTCAACCCGCACAAGTTGGTCAATCTGGCCTGCGACTGTGGTCAGAGCTATTACGCCAACGGTCCCGTTTTGTAGCTCAATCGGGGTGGCAACAGAAAAGATATTGCTTCCTGCTCCATCGAGGCCGCTACGGACCTCCGTCGCCCCCTCCAATGCGCTTGCAAGAAGCTTACGCGCCTCTTCCTCACCGGTGACGCTTGGCACCGAAATCTCCTCCGGCCCGACAATGCCGGAGACCGTCTCCCACACGGAATTTAGGAAATTTGTGATGATCGTGCTGTCGTTATCAGGCTGCAGCGCCTCTGTCCCGGCGAGGGTTTGGCGCTCTACCCCCTCAGTTGAGGCGATCAGGACCTTGTCGGGAGAGAAGACATAGACTTCTGCACCGGGCGAAATGTCGAGGCCTGCCAGTGTTTGCACGGCAATCGCACTGCCGGCGGCACTCAGATCCGAAAAGTTGGTCCCTTCCAGACGTGCTTCAAACACATCTGCCATCAGCTGGGCTTCCGAAACCAGGCCTGCTTCGCGCTGGGCGACAAGGCTGTCGCGGAAAGGATTCAGAAACAAAACGCCTACAACGAGGATGATCAGCGCGAGCAGATTGAAGGTAATGATCTTCCGCGCGAGCGGTGACCTGTTCAGCGAGATAAAATTGCGTTTCTCACGGCTGGACTGCAGTTCTGCCTCGACGGACACATCATCGTCCGTCCAGTCCTCACCCATCTGCAATTCTGCGCCACCCGAAGGTCTCGTATTTGCCACAGCAAGCCCCGCCGCCACAGTTACGTTTACTCTTCGTTGTACCTGTACCCGATCCCGTACAGCGTCTCAATCGCGGAAAACTCATCATCTGCTGTGCGCATCTTCTTGCGAAGGCGTTTGATGTGGCTGTCAATCGTGCGGTCGTCGACATAGACTTGGTCGTCATAGGCGACATCCATCAACTGATCACGCGATTTCACAAAGCCCGGACGCTGCGCCAAAGCCTGCAAAAGCAGAAATTCTGTCACGGTCAAGGAAACATCATTGCCTTTCCACGACACTGTATGGCGCAGAGGGTCCATGATCAGGTCGCCGCGCACCATGGTTTGCGCGACCTCACCTTCACCTGCATCGTCTTTCGCAATTGCATCCTTGCGGCGCAGAATTGCGCGGATACGCTCAACCAGCAGGCGCTGTGAAAACGGTTTGCGAACGTAATCATCCGCGCCCATGCGCAGACCCAGCACTTCGTCAATCTCATCATCCTTGGAGGTCAGAAAGATCACAGGAACTTCCGACTTTTGACGCAGACGCTGAAGCAGGTCCATGCCGTCCATCCGAGGCATCTTGATGTCTAGAACTGCCATATCCGGCATTTTCCGGGAAAAAGCGTCCAGCGCGCTTTGACCGTCATTATATGTCTCTACCTCAAAGCCTTCGGCCTCAAGTGTCATTTGTACCGACGTCAGAATGTTCCGATCGTCGTCAACCAACGCAATCTTGGACATGGGAAACCCTTTGTACTGCTCGTTTATTTTATTTTTTCCATACCATCCGCTGAGACCCTTTAAGAATCAATGGTTTTGTTCCGAATCGCTCTCAACCTGAGTCAATTTGGCCATTTACGCCCTAATGTTTGACTAATTTGCCGCACATTGTTTCCGATGATAACGCTAACTGACCCTATCTGACCGGTTCCAAGGTTTTGTCAGCATGTTATACATTTCCTATGCCGCATCGCAGCGGCAACATGCGATATTGGCCCTTCGCATGAAATAAAACCTGCGAGGACAGCACCCCTCGTAACTGGAGCTCATCCATGAACAAAGGACGCGTCAACCCGGATCATACGCTGGACACTCAAGGCATCACCGAACTTGGAGACGTGTATTACAATTACCTCGAGCCTGCGCTCATCGAGGACGCGCTGAAGCGTGGAGAGGGCACATTGGGGAAAGGTGGTGCATTTCTGGTCACAACCGGATCGCACACTGGACGCTCGCCCAAGGACAAGTTTGTCGTACGCACTGAAAGCGTCGAGGACACGATCTGGTGGGAAAACAATGCGCCGATGCAACCCGATGCGTTTGACGCGTTGCATGCGGATATGCTCGCCCACATGAAGGGTCGCGACTACTACGTTCAGGACCTGTTTGGAGGAGCCGACCCTTCACAGCGCCTTGACGTACGCATTGTCACCGAACTTGCGTGGCACGGGCTTTTCATCCGGCACATGCTGCGTCGACCTGAAGCGTCTGAGCTGGAGAATTTTACCCCTGAGTTCACCGTCATCAATTGCCCCAGCTTCAAGGCGGACCCTAAAAAGCATGGGTGCAGGTCTGAGACTGTCATTGCGATGCATTTTGACAAGAAGCTGATCCTTATCGGCGGCACGGCCTATGCGGGCGAAAACAAGAAATCCGTGTTCTCGCTCCTCAATTACCTGCTGCCCGAAAAAGGCATCATGCCGATGCACTGCTCGGCCAATCATGCGCCGGACAATCCAGCGGATACAGCCGTCTTCTTTGGGCTCTCAGGCACCGGGAAAACAACGCTCTCCGCTGAGCCGTCCCGGACACTGATTGGCGATGATGAGCACGGGTGGTCTGACCGTGGGACATTCAACTTTGAAGGAGGTTGTTACGCAAAGACAATCAACCTGTCTGCCACGGCGGAGCCGGAAATCTACGCCACCACCAAGAAATTCGGCACCGTGATCGAAAACATGGTTTTTGATCCGGAAACCAAAGAGCTGGATTTTGAAGATGACAGCCTGACAGCCAATATGCGTTGTGCTTATCCGCTGCACTACATTTCCAACGCATCCAACACTGCGATGGGCGGGCACCCTAAAAATGTGATCATGCTGACATGTGACGCTTTTGGTGTGTTGCCTCCGATTGCACGTTTGACCCCTGCACAGGCCATGTATCATTTCTTGTCCGGCTTTACGTCGAAAGTCGCTGGAACTGAGCGCGGTGTGACGGAACCTGAGCCTACGTTTTCCACATGCTTTGGCGCGCCATTCATGCCGCGCAGACCGGAAGTCTATGGCAAATTGCTACAAGAAAAGATCGCCAAGCACGGCTCCCATTGCTGGCTGGTAAATACGGGCTGGACGGGAGGTGCCTATGGCACGGGGTCCCGGATGCCAATCCGGGCCACAAGGTCTTTGCTAACGGCTGCGCTGGATGGATCACTGAACAAGGGGCAGTTCCGCAAAGACCCGAATTTCGGCTTTGACGTGCCAGTGTCTGCGGAGGGCGTCGCAGATGTTATTCTCGACCCGCGCCGGACATGGGATGACACGGAGGCCTATGACCGTCAGGCTGCCAAGCTTGTTGACATGTTCTCGGCGAATTTCGAGCAATACCTGCCTCATATTGATGCTGACGTAAAAGCGGCCGCCCTTGGCTAAGGGCGCCTTCATCGCATTGCTTTTCTGCCCGCTGCCAGCACTGGCGGCGGGCATTTCATTTGATAAATCCCGTGTGGGTGAGCTGCGCTACGGCCTTGTCTGCGGCTCCGACACGGCGGAAACCATACCGGCGCCACAGACCGCTCAGGGCACGATCCAAAAGCGTGAGGACTGGCAAAACATCATTCTTGAGACGCAGATCATCCCGCTTGTCAAAGGCATGGCACTGGGAGTGGACGTGGCGCCGGCAGGCCCACGCGAAATCGGCGATGTGACGATCACTGTGACGCATCCACCCTTTAATGAGTCAGGCCTGACAATCGACAAGTGGTCGGCCAAATTCACGTCAAACGGCTCTAACCTGAACTTCTTTGAGTTTGAGGTCCCTGACGAGATGGTGGAAGGTATCTGGACCATGACGGCGCGAAAAGGAATACGAACCCTCTACACTGTCTCCTTCAAAGTTGTGGACCCCGCGACTGTGCCAGAGATGGCGAACCTGTGTGACGGGATTTCACTCACCAGCTAGCCGAACATACCACGGCGGATCAGGTTTAACCCGGCAAGGAACAGCACCCACAACGTCACCTTCCGAAACAGCTCCTGATTGATCCGGTCTTGCACCTGGAAGCCGATCCACAATCCAACGACGGCAGGAAGCACGAGCCCAAGCGAAAGTGGCAATGTCTCGGCACGAATGACGCCTGATTGCAGATGTGCCAAGAACAGCGCTGTCGCGCCCAGCCCGTAAATAGAACCCTGAATGCGCAGATGCTCAGTCTTCGGCGTATCAATCGCCGTTAGGTAGGCTACAGTTGGTGGTCCCCAAACGCCTGACAAACCGCCAACAAACCCAGCCAAAGCTCCAACAGCAGCCTCAATACGCGTGCTGCGCAAGATGCTGGCGGGGCGCCAACCTGCGATCTGGCTGGCAGTAAAAACGGTGATTGGAATGCCGATGCCCAGAAACAACCAATGGATTGGCAAAACCCGCACAAGCTGTGCGCTGACAAGCAACATCAGCAGCCCAACCGAAAGGAACACCCGAAACTTCTTTATGGACGTCCAAGCCGCCCGAACGCCTTGCCGCAACGCCTGCATGCCGTTGGTCACTAAGGTTGGCAGGATCAACCCAGCAAGCGCAAGCTCCGGCGACATGAAGGAGGCAAGTCCCGAAATCATGATCGTGGGCATCGCAAATCCCACGACCCCTTTGATCGCACCTGCAGCAAATGCGATCAAAACGGCCATGGCGATGCCCGACGCGCCGTAAAGACTGAGCAATTGTTCCATATCGCGTTGATAGACCTGCCTGACGGCCGCTGCATCCCAAAACAGCCCTGCGACATATTCGTTCAATCAAGAAACCGATGTCGCATTATAATTGCGCTGCACCTGCACAATGCCTAAACCTGCTACAAACCAAGGTAAGGATTCGAAAATGGCGCATGACGGTCAGGACATCTCAATGAACGACGCAGATCAAATCATTCTCCGGGATCTATTGAGACAGACCGCAGCTGCTGTCCCCGCCGTCAACGAATTACTTGCGACGGCGAAGGCAAAAGTTGCAACGCTATTGACCTCTAACGGACGGATTTCAGGCGCGTTGCTTGAAGAAAATCAAACTGCTGCACACGGGCTGGCTTGGCTTGCCACATACGCGCAGGCTCTGACACAAATGCAATCCTGGGCAGAGCGGCTCGACGCTGAAGGTAAATTCGGCGAAGCGGAACAGCTGATCCATCAGATCGCATTCGGTGAGTATCTTTGGCAAATATACGGCGGCATCCCAATGTCGCAGGGCGAAATGCTGCGCCCGCAAGATATCGGTCTGACCCAAGACGACCAGCGCGCAATGATGATCCCCGAAGTGATGGCATTGAGCCAGTCCGGCAACACTCAAGCCGCGCGGACACGGCTTGTCGAAATGATGCAGGAACAGTCTGCCAACGCAACGGTTGGCGCCTCCGGGCTCGACGAAGAGATGGAAATGATCCGCGAACAGTTTCGCCGCTTCTCCCTCGATAAGGTCGAACCACATGCCCATGACTGGCATTTGAAAGATGAGTTGATCCCGATGGAGATCATCGAAGAGATGGCAGAGCTCGGCGTTTTCGGCCTGACCATCCCTGAAGAGTATGGCGGGTTTGGCATGTCCAAGACTGCCATGTGTGTTGTCTCCGAAGAATTGTCGCGCGGCTACATTGGCGTGGGGTCTCTCGGCACGCGCTCCGAGATCGCCGCAGAGTTGATCCTGTGCGGCGGCACGGAAGAACAGAAGCAGAAATGGCTGCCCCAACTGGCCTCCGCAGAAACTCTGCCAACGGCGGTCTTCACAGAGCCCAACACCGGGTCAGACCTCGGCAGCTTGCGGACCCGCGCTGTCAAAGAGGGCGACGATTACAAGATCACCGGCAACAAGACATGGATCACCCATGCCGCAAGAACCCAGGTGATGACGCTTCTTGCCCGCACAGATCCGGAGACAAGCGATTACAAAGGCCTGTCGATGTTCCTCGCGGAGAAGACACCGGGCACAGATGACGCCCCCTTCCCGACAGACGGCATGTCCGGTGGGGAGATCGAAGTTCTGGGCTACCGAGGCATGAAAGAGTACGAACTCGGCTTCGACAATTTTCATGTCAAAGGGGAGAACCTGTTGGGTGGCCAGGAAGGCCAAGGGTTCAAGCAATTGATGCAGACTTTTGAAAGCGCGCGCATTCAAACCGCAGCGCGCGCTATTGGTGTTGCGGCCTCTGCGCTGGACGTTTCCATGCAATACGCGCTGGATCGTAAGCAATTCGGCAAATCCCTGATCAACTTCCCGCGTGTATCTGGCAAACTGGCGATGATGGCAGTCGAGACGATGATCGCGCGCCAGCTTACCTACTTCTCCGCATTCGAGAAAGACAACGACCGTCGCTGCGATTTGGAAGCAGGCATGGCGAAGCTGCTGGGCGCACGTGTGGCATGGTCATGCGCTGATAACGGCCTGCAAATTCATGGCGGCAACGGCTTTGCCTTGGAATACAAGATCAGCCGGATCCTGTGCGACGCGCGTATTCTCAACATCTTCGAAGGTGCCGCAGAAATTCAGGCTCAAGTGATCGCACGGCGCTTGTTGGGCTAGCTTTTTCGCTTTGCATCTGGCCAAGTGCAGCAGGTAAGGCCTGCTCATTGCAAAGGAGCCCAGATGTCACAGACCGTCTTCGTTACCGGTGCGACTGGCTACATTGCCAAACACCTCGTTTTGCAACTGCTGAACGCGGGCTTTAATGTCATAGGGTCAACCCGCTCGGCTGAACGAGACGCAGAGCTGCGCGCGGCAGTCTCGCCCCATCTGGAGGCAGCAGATGGGTTGGAGACCCGGTTACGAACCGTCACTCTCGATCTGACACGTGACGAGGGATGGACAGAAGCGCTGTCAGGCGCGGACGTGCTGATGCACACAGCATCGCCATTTCCGTTGTCTCAACCGAAGGACGAAAACGACCTGATCACGCCTGCCGTACAAGGCACATTACGTGCCTTGAAGGCAGCAGATGCGTCAGGCATCAAACGTGTCATTCTGACCTCATCCACGGTCGCAGTGGCGTCCGGTCCGACTCCTGCGCGCGGCCACTACACGGAGGATGATTGGTCTGACCTCACTCATCCGATGACAAATGCTTATGCCAAGTCAAAAACGATGGCGGAACGCGCAGCATGGGATTTCATCGCCGCAGATGCCCCGCATATGCAACTGACAACAATCAATCCCGGCCTCGTGCTCGGCGCACCCCTTGACGAGAATTTCGGCACTTCAATCCAGTTGATCGAGCGCCTGATGAAAGGCCGCGATCCAATGGTCCCGAATTTCGGATTTGCTGCTGTCGATGTCAAAGATGTAGCCGCCATGCATATCAGTGCTCTGAAGGCGCCAGAGGCTGCAGGTGAACGCATCCTTGCTGTGGCAGGGTCCCTTTGGTTCAAAGACATCGCCGAAACGCTTGCCGCGGCCTATCCAGACAGGAAAATCCCCACGCGCACCGCCCCAAGCTTTCTGATGCGCGCCTTGGGTCTGTTCGACCCTGCGGTCCGTTCAATCTTGCCACAACTTGGCCAGTGCCCAAAAATCTCGAATGAGAAAGCCAAAACCTTGCTCGGGATGGAATTTCGTTCAATGGACGACGCGATCCGCAGCAGCGCGGCATTCCTTATGTCAAAAAAACTCCTCCGCTAGGCGCGTCACATGCGATATGCTTTTCTCTTCCTAATTGCCATTCTGCCGGACTGCACGGGTGACGAAACACTAACCGGCCATGGCGCTGCTGATCAGGTATTCGTGCTGCGCGCGATCAATAAAGAAGCGTTCCCCGCCCGCGCGACGATTGAATTCCCTCAAGAAGGCCAGATCATAGGCCAAGGCCCCTGCAACAGATTTACCTCAACGCAAGGGCTCCCCTATCCGTGGTTCAAGGCAGGTCCAATTGCCGCGACAAAACGCGCTTGCCCGGACCTGCAAGCAGAAACTGCGTATTTCGCGGCGCTTTCGCGAATGACACTCTCAGAGGTCTCCGGCAAGACTCTGATCCTCAGCACGTCAGAAGGTGAAACCATGGTGTTTGAAGCGGAATAGGTTTCATCTTGGCATAAATATGCATGTAGATCGCCTAACCGCCCAGCGCTTCCACCAGCCTTTGACGCGCCGCAGGAAGGGGTTTGTGACCCAACTGGGGCGCCACCCATTTCTCAAGGAAATATCCAGTCGTCTGCAATCCTGTGGGCACCTCTTGCAAAGCATCGGAGCCAATCAACCCGCGCAACGAGGGCGGAAGCGGCAGCAATCGATCTGCCCAATCACCCGCGCCTTTCTCTGACACGGCTCGCCCGGATTTTGGCGAGACATAGCGCAAGTCTTGCGTCTCACCCGTTACAGCACAGCTCTCCAGATCAAGTCCGAAGCCAAGTGCTTCCAGCAGAGCCGTCTCCCAAAACAGATAGGCAAGCGGCCAAGCAGGATCATCCCCCAATCGGTCAAACAGATCGCGCGTCTGCGCATAGAGCTCTGGATGCGGATCGCGTTCAGCGAGTGAGAAGCACAAAAGACCGCAGATTGCATTCAGGCCCGCCAAGGCCGTCCGGTCCCCCATCACCTGCGCAGCACGCGATTTTACGGGCTCCACGGTAAACGCGCCCAGATGGTCCTGCAGACGTGCCCGCCAGCTTAAATCGAGCTGCGCCCCCGGTTGTAAGATCGGCGCGAGCTTGCGAGAGGTTCCGCCGCGCACAACACCCGCATGCAGACCCTGCTCTGGCGTAAACACTTCTATGATGGCCGCATTCTCGCCGTGGCGTCGCACTGACAGCAAAATGCCCTCACCACGCCATTCCATCAGTCGTCCAAACCCGGCTCATCCAGCAGATGCCGTCCGGCGCGGTCTTCCACTTCAATCACCCAAAGGTCTGGATCAAAGCTGCGTTGCTTGCGGATGACCGCATCAACATCAGACTCAATGCCCTCTGCCAAGACCATCCATGCGCGCTTCCCGCTCATCAGATCGAAGGAGCGCTGATAGCAGCAGGCCTGGCCATCCAATGTGTTGAGCTTCACCAAAACCGCACCGGCTGTTGCGTCGCCTTTGGACGTCACGAAGGCCGGAACATCCACCAAATTCAAGCGGCGCAGATACGCACCGACCCAGAATTCCGCCGTCAATCTGGTCACGCGTTTCCGTCTTTGAAGTCTAGGCCCATCTCCGAGTAGCGCTCACTCTCTTCGAGCCAATTCGGGCGAACTTTCACCTGCAGGAACAGATGTACTTTGCGCCCGAGGAACTCCACCAGTTCTTCGCGCGCGGCCTTACCGACGGCCTTGATCGTCTCGCCCTTATTTCCGAGCACAATGCCTTTGTGACCATCGCGAACGACATAGATCATCTGGTCGATCTTGGCCGAACCATCTTTGCGCTCTTCCCAATTCTCTGTCTCCACGGTCATTTGATAGGGCAATTCCTGATGCAGCCGAAGGGTCAGTTTCTCGCGCGTGATTTCTGCAGCAATCATCCGCATGGGCAGGTCAGCAATTTGATCTTCGGGATAGAGCCACGGGCTGTCAGGCATCTCACCCGCCAACCAATGGCGCAGCGTATCGACGCCATGGCCTTTCTCCGCGGAAATCATGAATGTCTCCGCAAAGGGATAGGCCGCATTCAGTTTCTCCGTGAGACCGAGCAGCACATCTGTTTTCACCCGGTCAATCTTGTTGATCGCAAGGGCAACCTTGGCCGTCCCAACCCGTTCGCCGAGGCCCTCCAAAATCGCAGAAACCCCTTCCGTGATCCCGCGATGCGCCTCAACCATCAGAACGACGACATCGGCATCTGAAGCGCCAGTCCACGCGGCAGCAACCATCGCGCGGTCCAACCGGCGGCGCGGCTTGAACAAGCCGGGCGTGTCAACAAAGACCAACTGCGCATCGCCTTCCATCGCAACTCCGCGGATGCGTGCGCGTGTCGTTTGCACCTTATGCGTCACGATCGAGACCTTCGCTCCGACCATCCGGTTCAAGAGCGTCGACTTGCCTGCATTGGGCTCGCCGATCAACGCCACAAATCCGGCGCGCGTATTTGCGTCACTCATTCTCTAAACTTTCCAATAATGCCTTCGCGGCCGCCTGTTCCGCCTGCCGCTTCGATCCGGCCTCAGCCCGCGCGGTCTGTCCGCTTTCTGTGCGAACTTCAATGGTAAATTTCGGCGCATGGTCAGGACCTGCACGATGTGCGATCTCGTATTTCGGAGGTGTTTGACCACGTGCCTGCACCCATTCCTGCAAGGCCGTTTTTGGATCGCGCGCATCTTCTTCGACATTTGATACCCGCTTGGACCAGAAGCGCAAAATCAAGGCCCGCGCCGCCTCTATCCCGCCATCAAGATACACAGCCGCAATGACAGCCTCTATCGCATCCCCCAGCAATGCCTCTTTGCGCCGGCCACCAGATACCATCTCTGACTTGCCGAGTTTCAGGACCGCGCCAAGATCGAGCTCGCGCGCAACATCGGCGCAGGTTTCCTTGCGCACCAGCGCGTTGAAACGCGGCGCCAACACGCCTTCCGCTGCCGCTTTGTCTTCGGCCAGAAGCGCCTCTGCGATCAGCAGGCCCAGCACCCGGTCACCAAGAAACTCCAAACGTTGATTGTCAGGGCGTGTCGCTGAGGAGACCGATCCATGAGTCAATGCGCGGATCAACAGCTCAGGCGTGTCGAAACGATACCCCAAACGGTCCATGAATGCTGACAAATCGGCTGACAGCTTTACTCCACCCATGTCAGTACGCGCCCCTTCTGCCCGGTCAGTGAAAACAGTATCACGTCTGCCCGACCGATCATATTCTCCAAGGGAACGAAGCCAATCCCCCCTCGCACCGGCGGGAAACGCGAGTCCAGAGAGTTGTCACGGTTGTCCCCCATCACGAACACATGGCCTGCAGGCACAGTAAATGTCTTCGTGTTATCTGCTGTCAGATCATCGGCGATATTGATCGTCAGATAGCTGCGCCCATTTGGAAGCGCCTCGCGTACCTGATCCTTGAAGCAAGGCGCACCGATCTCCACCGGCGCGTTGTTGCAAGCGATGTAGCCATTCTCCAAAACATAAGTTTCTTCGAAAGGACGCTGCTTAAACGTTTCAACGGCCGTTCCGTTCAGGTGTAGTTGACCCGCGCGCATCTGCACCTCATCCCCCGGCAAACCGATGATGCGTTTGATGAAATGTTCAGGTCGCACCGGGTGAATGAATGTGGCGATGTCACCGCGCTCAGGTAAATCCGCAAATGGCCCCATATCACCGTCACACTGACCGATACCGCACATCAAAGCTGGAAAGCCGTATGCAGCACGATTGACCAACAGGTAATCACCGATCAACAGGCTTGGTTTCATTGAACCAGACGGGATCCAATAAGCTCGATAGAGCAGCAGCGTCAGAATGATCAGCAATGCGATCGGCGCAAACACCACAAGAAACGCGACTTCACTGCGATGCGCGCGGCGCATGCTTAGTCAATCGCTTCAAAGAAGCGGTCAGCGCGCCACGTCCAGAAGAACAGCATCCGCGAACCTGCGGAGGAGAAGATCACCCGATCTGCCCGTCCCAAAAGATTCTTGAAAGGCACCATGCCAACGCCATTCGCAGTTTGCGAAAACCGGGAATCGAGAGAGTTATCGCGATTGTCACCCATGAAGAAAAAATGGCCCTCGGGCACAGTGTAGACCGGCGTGTTATCCGCGTTGAGCTGACCCTGTGCCGGAACTGGCAGGTCAATGATGTTGAGAACATGGTGTTGTCCGTAACCTTCAAGCGCTTCCAATGCACGGGGCTTTATGCAATCGGCCCCAAGGCCCGTGGCACCATTGAAACATCGTGGATACCCACCAACAGAGCCTTGCGGCGCGTTGGTTTCGACAAAATTTCCGTCAGGAGTTTGGACCTGCTCCTTGCCATTGAGGAACAAGACGCCCTCTTTCATCTGAACTGTGTCGCCGGGCAGCCCAATCAGCCGCTTGATGTAATCTTGACCCGTCGTCGGATGACGAAACACAACGACATCGCCGCGTTTGGGGTCTCGGGCGAGAATGCGGTCGGAGATTGGGCAGATTCCAAATGGACAGGAATACTGAGAATAGCCATAGGCCATCTTATTGACGAACATGAAATCACCGACGAGCAGCGTGTCTTTCATTGAGCCGGTTGGAATATAGAATGGCTGGAAAAAGAAGCTGCGAAAGACCGCAGCGATCAGTAGAGCATAAACGACAGTTTTCACTGTTTCCGTGATGCTGTCAGGTTTTTCTTCTACGCTCGCCATAACCGGCCTCTATGTCACCAAGGTTGCAGGGTAAATGCGGATTGCACAGCCGGGTGTCAAGCAGGCAGAGCACCGCGCAAGATCACTTCACCGGCAGCGCCTCGATCACGACGAAGGCCTGCGCCCAAGGGTGATCATCGGTCAGCGTGACATGGATGATGGCCTCATGGCCCTCTGGCGTCATCTCACGCAATCTCTCTTCCGCCCAGCCTGTAACCGCCATCACGGGCTGGCCAGTGGGCAGGTTGCTCACGGCCATGTCTTTCCACGAAATGCCCATTCGCAACCCGGTGCCCAGCGCTTTGGAGCACGCCTCTTTTGCTGCCCAGCGCTTGGCATATGTGCCAGCCACATCTTTGCGCCGTTCGGCTTTGCGCTGTTCAACATCGGTAAAGACGCGGTTGCGAAACCGATCTCCAAACCGGTCCAGCGTGCCTTCGATCCGCTCGATATTGGCCAGATCTGTGCCAATTCCCAAAATCACGTCAGCCGAGTCGTCAGGATTTTCAGCCCCGCCGCTCCAAAAAGCAGTGCAAACGCCACTTCAAACCCCCGCCGCATCCGTTGATAGCCACGCAAAAAGGCGCTGGTCGAAAAGAGCAGCGCATATCCAAAGAACACGATGTTCGACACGGCAATCAGAGCCAGAAACATCTGTGCCACGACAACCGGGCTTGACGTGGGCGGCACAATGATCGCAAACATCGCGCCCCAGCCAAAGATCGCTTTTGGGTTGGTGAGATGCAGCAGCAACCCTTTGATGTAGAGGGCCCGATAATCGCCGCGCCTTGCGGTGATTTTTGCAAGCGGTTTCCCATTCAAAGCAGATTTCATGGCCTTGGCCGCCAGATAAAGCAGATAGGCCCCACCGACATAGCGCAGGATTTCAACGAGCCAGGCATTGGCGAGCATGATCGCGCTCATCCCGACCGCAGCCGCAATCCCCCAAGCGGCGGAGCCGCACACGATGCCCGCCGCAACAGACAGTCCCGCTTTGCGGCCTCGCTCCATCGAAGTCCCAGCAATCGCCAATGTTGCAGGACCGGGGGACGCCCCACCGACGGCCCACGCGATCAAAACCAAGATGAGCTCCGCGCCATTCACGCGCGGGCCTCATCCATAAGGCGGCGCATTTCAACCATAGCATCGGGCAGACCACGGAAAATCGCCTCCCCGATCAAGAAATGCCCGATATTGAGCTCCATCACTTCCGGAAGCCCCGCGATGGGCTTCACGGTATCATAGGTCAGGCCATGGCCAGCATGCACTTCCAACCCCAATCCGGTTGCAAATTTCGCCATCTCGCGCATTTTCTCAAACTCAGCGTCCCGCGTCGCAAAATCACCCTCTGCATGTGCATCGCAATAGGCGCCAGTATGCAACTCGATCACCTGAGCGCCGATGCGATGAGCAGCTTCAATCTGCTTTGGATCCGCCGCGATAAAGATCGACACGCGGCAACCTGCTTCGCGCAGCGGCGCGATGTAGTGCGCCAACTGATTTTCCTCACGGGCGACCTCAAGCCCACCTTCGGTGGTCCGCTCTTCCCGCTTCTCTGGAACGATGCACACGGCATGTGGTTTGTGACGCAGTGCGATCTCTTGCATCTCTGCGGTTGCGGCCATCTCAAAGTTCAGCGGTACGGTCAGGGCATCCATCAGCCCTTCAATATCCGCATCACCAATGTGCCGCCGGTCCTCGCGCAAATGCGCTGTAATGCCATCTGCCCCGGCCTCTTGCGCCAAAACAGCCGCACGGATGGGGTCTGGCACAGAGCCACCGCGCGCGTTTCGAACCGTCGCTACGTGGTCAATATTAACGCCAAGGCGCAGATGATTGGTCATATCGAAATCCCGGTGTCTAAAGAGCAAGATCGTGCCGCTATAAAGGCAGGGCGCGCAGGCGGAGGCAACCCGTTAAGAACGTACGAAACCGGACCTAAATCAGATCGAAATTATCAGTCCCAGCCAAAGGGCACGCGTCTATTCAGCAGGCTTTTCACCGACAGATTTTCCAGCCGCTTTCGCTGCTTTCTTGTCCCGAATTTCCTGCAGCTTGGCCTTCAGCCGGCCTGTGCGACGGTTCTGATAGGCGGTGATCAGCGGCAGTGACAGATAGTAGCAGGTTATTCCGGCAATGACGCCTGGTATGATGCCCCCCACCATATAGGGAAAGAAAACCTCATCATAGAAGATCCCCAATCGATGCCAATCCGCACGATCATCCGTAAAAATCGCAAAAAAATTGTCTTTGAGATCCCGCCAGGCCCCGGCAAATCGGCGCCCTATGTTCATGTCTTCTTCGAACTCAGTCCCAAGAAGGAAATGCCCCGTCTTCAGAGAAATCACACCGATTGGCAGATAGGTCAGCGGATTGCCGAAAAAAGTCGACATCAACGCAGCAAGAATGTTGCCGCGACCGATTTTTGCAAGCCCCGCCGCGATGAAGAAATGCAGCCCGTAAAACGGAGTAAAGGTCGTAAACACGCCAAACAGGACACCGCGAGAAATGCGTTTCGGGCTGTCTGGCAAACGGCGCACGCGATGTTTGACATATTGCGCAGACCGTGCCCATCCGCCTTGCGGCCAAATGAGATGCAAAGCCCATAGGGCCCAGCTCTTTGGTGTGCGACGTTTAAAGACCAACTCGTCCTCTGCTCGTTAACTGTGCGGCCTTCAGATAGAAAGCAGCCCAATCCTGATGCCAACAAAATGCGGCAGAAATTTTACGGCGCGCGGTTCAAATCGCGGTGCCGTTCCAATGATGCCACATCACTTTCAGCGTCAATGGCTGTCATGACCCCGTGCAGATGCTCGGCGTCACGCACATTCACATCGACCAGAATCCTAAAGTAGTCCGGTTTACGATCAATGAAATGCAAGTCAGAGATATTGGCGTTACGCTCGCCAATCAATGTACAAATGCGCCCCAACACGCCAAATTCATTGGAGATTGTCGCATTCAGCGTCACAGCATTCTCGGCAGGATGCAGCCCTTCATGCCAATGCAGGTCGATCCAGCGATCCGGTTCATCTTCCAATGCCGCGAGTGTTTCGCATGCAATAGCGTGAACATAGACGCCTTCGCCCTTATGCTTGATCCCGACAATCCGCTCTCCCGGAACGGGCTGACAGCACCGTGCGCGCTTTACATTGGCACCACGCGGCAGACCCGCAACGGAGCGTTTCGGATCAACCTGGATCTCAGTTTTCTTGGCTGCAAGGTCCGGGTAGATGGCTTGCACGACTTCCCGGGCGCTGAGTTCCGTTGATCCGACAAACTCCAAAAGCTGCGCGGCATCTGTCAGGCTCAGCTCTTTTGCTGCAGTCGCCAGCGCTTTGTCCGTCGCCTTCTTGCCCACATGCTCGAAGGCCGCGCGGGTCAGTTCCCGCCCCAGCTTGATGAACCGGTCGCGATGCTCTTCCCTCAGGGACTTGCGGATCGCCGCTTTCGCGCGACCTGTCACGGCGATGTCGATCCAGGTCGGCTGAGGGCGCTGTCCCTCGGCCGTGATGACTTCAACCGACTGCCCATTTCGGAGCCGTGTCCAAAGCGGAACGCGCAACCCGTCAACCTTGGCCCCCACGCAGTTATGACCGATCCGCGTATGAATTGCATATGCGTAATCCAATGGCGTTGCGCCGCGCGGCAGTTTGATGACGTCGCCTTTCGGAGTGAAGCAAAAGACCTGATCCGAATACATCTCCAACTTCACATGTTCGAGAAATTCCTCGTGATCCTCATCTTCCGTCGTGCCGAACCGCTCTGTAAGCTGCGTCACCCATTTCGTTGGATCAACCGCAAAGGGGTTTTCTACCCGCTCCCCGTCGCGGTAAGACCAATGCGCGGCGACCCCTGCTTCTGCCACCTCATGCATTTGTTTTGTCCTGATCTGCACCTCAACGCGCTTACCGTCACGACCCGATACAGTCGTGTGGATAGAGCGGTAACCGTTTGACTTCGGCTGGGACACATAATCCTTGAACCGCCCCGGTACAGATCGCCAGCGCCGATGAATGACGCCCAGAACGCGGTAGCATTCGTCGTCAGAGCCGCAAATAACCCGAAAGCCATAAATGTCCGAAAGCCGGGAGAACCCTTGCTTCTTTTCTTCCATCTTGCGCCAGATAGAATAGGGCTTCTTCGCCCGTCCCATGACCTCGGCTTCGATGCCTGCGCTTGCCAGTTCGCTGCGGATGTCTTCCGTGATTTTCGGCACGACATTCCCAGTTTCCTTTTGCAGCTTGATAAAGCGGCGGATGATCGACGCCCGTGCGTCCGGGTTGAGGACCCGGAATGCCAGATCTTCAAGCTCTTCCCGCATCCAGTGCATCCCCATGCGACCCGCTAAAGGCGCGTAGATGTCCATGGTCTCGCGCGATTTTTGCGCCTGTTTGTGAGGCTTCATATGGCGGATCGTGCGCATATTGTGCAGACGGTCGGCAAGCTTCACGAGGATCACGCGCAAGTCCTTCGACATGGCCATGAAAAGCTTGCGAAAGTTTTCGGCTTGTTTTGTCTCTGTTGAAGAGAGTTGCAGGTTGGTCAGTTTGGTGACCCCGTCTACGAGCTCTGCAATTTCGGGTCCAAACTTCGAAGAGACATCTCCGTAGGTGGAACGCGTGTCCTCCACCGTGTCATGCAAAAGCGCGGTTACGATTGTCGCGTCATCCAACCGCTGTTCGGTCAGGATCGCTGCAACTTCGACAGGATGCGTAAAATAGGGTTCACCCGAATGCCGAAGCTGACCTTCATGCATAAGGCCGCCATAAGTGTAGGCGGCCTTGATCAGGTCTTCATTGGTGTTTGGATTATAGGCGCGGATCAGATCGATCAGATCGCTGACGTCCAACATGTGCTCGCCTGCCCTTTGGTCTCAACGGGCGTAGTTTACTTTGGCTCTTGAGCTTCCATAAGCGCACGCAGCAGTTTTTCTTCGGACATATCGTCTTCAGCCGGCTTGTCCTGTTCAACGCCCATCAGAAGCGCCATCGCGTCTTCTTCCGGCTCATCCACTTCGATCTGTGTCTGGTTACTCTCGATCATACGCTCACGCAGATCTTCCGCGCTTTGCGTTTCTTCGGCAATCTCACGCAGCGACACGACAGGATTTTTGTCATTGTCGCGATCCACAGTCACTGCGGAGCCAGCGGAGATTTCGCGGGCGCGATGCGACGCAAGCATCACAAGATCAAAACGGTTCGGGACTTTATCAACGCAGTCTTCGACGGTCACGCGGGCCATGGGGCTCTCCAGACAACTCTCAGGGAATATCAGACGCTTCAGATAGGCCTGTTTTTTTGGCTTTACAAGTAAAAACCCATGATTAGGCCGGTGCTGGCAGCGGTTTTAATGAAGCACGTTCCGCATCCGGCCGCGCTGCAAACATCTCAGCTGCGGTCTGGCCAAGAACGGGATGCCGCCAATCTGACGCGATATCGCAGAGCGGTCCCAGAACGAAGGACCGGTCTTGTAAGCGCGGATGCGGCAGGATGAGGTGATCCGGAGCAAGGTTCATTTGCTGCTCCAAAGGAAGTGCGGACCATTCCTCAAAAGTTTCAAGGTCAGGCAAGACACAATCATCAAAGGCAATCAAATCAAGGTCTATTGTCCGCGCGGCCCATCGTGACTTTCTTTCCCGTCCTAGTTCCCGCTCGATCTTATGGAGACGGGATAACAACGCATGTGGAGCGAGCGACGTCTCCACGGCAATCGCGGCATTTACGAAATCTGGCCCACTGCCGGGTGGAAAGGCGGGTGTCGCATAGAATCTACTCACTTTTTCAATGCTTATTGAATCGTTCGGGATGCGTCGGAGAGTCTCATTAATTGTCAATTGCGGTGAACCGCTTGATGACGTTACGTTAGAACCCATGGCGATATAGGATATTTTTACAGTTTTGTGACAGGTCGTGGGTTGCGACATATAACATTTCCCCTATCTTCGCTGGCGGCCTTGCCCAATGCCTTAATCACTCACGGTTCGATCAGGCAAGGCAGACATCGAAAGGACACTTGATGTTTTATAAAGACGAGCGGCTTGCGCTGTTCATAGATGGCAGCAATTTATACGCTGCCGCAAAGTCGTTGGGGTTTGATATTGATTACAAGCTCCTTCGGCATGAGTTCATGCGCCGTGGCAAATTGTTACGCGCATTTTACTACACAGCACTGTTGGAAAACGATGACTATTCACCCATCCGCCCACTTGTGGATTGGCTGAATTATAACGGTTTCACAATGGTAACAAAGCCCGCAAAAGAATACACCGACCGCGAGGGGAGACGGAAGGTGAAGGGCAACATGGACATCGAATTGACAGTCGATGCCATGGAACTTGCGCCTCACGTAGATCACATCGTGCTGTTTTCCGGAGATGGGGATTTCCGGCCACTGCTCGAATCAATCCAACGCAAAGGCGTGCGCGTTTCGGTGGTTTCCACCATTCGCTCCAACCCTCCCATGATATCGGACGAACTGCGTCGTCAGGCAGATAACTTCATCGAGCTCGATGAATTGCGTGACGTCATCGGCCGTCCACCCCGCGAAGAGAACTCATTCGCACCACGCGAGCCAGAAGTCGCTGACTGACCTGTATCGCGTTAAATCTATTGAGACCGCGCCTCTCAAAGGGCGCGGTCTTTTCTGTTTGAGCGTGAAGTTCTGTTGAGCGTGCGCGCTGATCGGCACCTTTCCCATTTCGAGACTACGGCGCGATGCACCTCTCCAGCTGGGGAAGGCAGCCAGCGGAGCTATCGCGCTGATGCAATGACTTGAAAGAAATCGATGGCTAGGCCTCCCTGGACGTCACCGGAACATCTTCGACATAGTCAGGATCGCCGCCCTCTTCAGGCCGCCACCTGAAACGGGTCCCGCTACATTTAAATGGCGCGCCTTCCCCGGTGAGCCGGGGCGCTTGAAGCAGGACCGAAGAAAACGCGCGACTGTCCTGTTGGAACAGGCTGCACAGTGCCTCGTTGATTGATCGCTCTTTCGCCCCACATTTGATCCACGCTATGAGGACCGGTAAGAGACGGAGAACACTATGAATACGATCCCGCGCGCGCCCCTTTATCTCGGCCTTGCTGGCCTCCTACCTTTTCTTTGGGCTGCCGCTGGTGTTCTCTCTCCCGGATTGTCAGAGGCCACAGTGAGCGTGATCGGCCCCAGGTTTAACGCGCCTTACGTTCTGATCAGCTACGGCACGGTGATCATGTGTTTCATGTCGGGCGTACTATGGGGGTTTGCCACCAAATCGGAACGGCTCATTCCATATGCAATGTCGACGATACCTGCGCTTTGGGCATTTTTTGCCATCGGCGGGGGAGAGAGGCAGGCGACCTCTGCCGTGCTCGTCGGCTTCATCCTCGTCTTTCTTTGCGATCTGCAATTCGCCGTCTGGCGTTTGACACCCACGTGGTGGATAAAACTCAGAACGCTGCTCACGGCAATTGTCTTGGGCTGCCTGCTGATAGGACTCTACGCATGAGCGACAAAGAAACGATCAATGTCTACGACGCGCAGGCGGCGAAGTATGCGAAACTTGTCACGCATGATGCTCCAGACCAGGACTTGCAGGCTTTTATCGATGCGTTGCCGTCAGGAGGATACGCGCTCGATCTGGGATGTGGTCCGGGCAACTCTGCGGCGATGATGCAAGCGGCAGGCCTGAGGGTCGACGCAACGGACGCATCAATCGAAATGGTGCGTATGGCACGGGACACATTCAACGTAGAGGCCAGACAAGCGACCTTCGAAGAGATCGACGGCACTGACCTCTATGACGGCATATGGGCCAATTTCTCACTTCTGCACGCCGAAAAGTCAGACATGCCCCGTCATCTCAAGGCACTCAGGCAGGCGTTGAAACCGGGCGGTGTGTTTCACATCGGAACCAAGCTCGGAGAGAACAGCGCCCGTGACACGATCGGGCGCTTCTATAGCTATTACAGCGAAGACGAATTGACCGACCTTCTTATGAAAGCGGGCTTCCGGCCACGCTCGATCCGCAAGGGGGCCGAAAAGGGGCTGGATGGCAAGCTGGCCGATTTCATCATAATCCTGTCTGATGGCTGAACTATTCGCCTATACAGATGGCGCCTGTTCAGGCAATCCGGGCCCCGGTGGTTGGGGCGCCTTGCTGATCGCGCGCGACGGTCAAACCGTGTTGAAGACGCGTGAGCTCAGCGGCGGTGAAGCGAACACCACGAACAACCGGATGGAGCTTCTTGCCGCGATCAACGCTCTTGAGACGCTTGAAAAACCCTCAAAACTGACCCTGATTACAGACAGCGTTTACGTCAAAGATGGGATCACCAAGTGGATCCATGGCTGGAAAGCAAAAGGTTGGAAAAAGAAAGGCGGCGAGATCAAGAATATCGACCTCTGGAAACAGCTTGATGCGGCGCAATCCCGCCACAGCGTCACGTGGGAATGGGTCAAAGGGCATGCGGGCCATCCTGAAAATGAGAAAGCCGATGAGCTCGCGCGCGCAGGCATGGCACCGTTTAAGCCTTGATCAATAAAGCCTGCCCGATAGCCCTTCATCCAGACGGCTGGCCGCCGCGTTTGGCTGTTTTTGAACATCCGCGTGCGGGGTTCCAATTGGTCAAAGGCGGAATCAAATCAAACGAGAGCCCAGAAGCGGCCTCTGCGCGGGAGCTCTTTGAGGAAAGCGGGCTAGAAACGCGCGCGACTTTAGCGCTGGGACAAAGCGGGAAGATCGCGGATGAACAACTCTGGCACTTCACACTGTGTCGGATCGCTCCACCCGTGCGCGATAGATGGCAGCACTTCACGCGGGACGATGGCGGGCATCTTTTCAGATTTCATTGGTTGAACCTGCAAGATCAGACACCGGATTGGCATCCACATTTCCAGGCCGCGATCAATTGGATCAAGGCGGCGATCTAGCTATTTTCGGTAATGCGTTGGGATCAGAACGAGCGCACCGATAGCGCTTACTATCGCATCCACGCCCGGGGGGCCAAAGCTGACACCGAACATGATCCGCACCATAAAGAAACAAACCGCACCACCGACTGCAATGATAATGGATTGCAAATATCCATTATGCGTGAAGCCGGTTTTCTCTGAAGCGTAGCCGACAATGCCGGCAATCATCATCGCTCCAAAAAATGCGAAAAACATGTCTTGTCCCTCCCGAAGCATTCGACGTACCACGCCCGGCTTCTTTCTGCCAAAATATGCAAATCCCGCAGCCGCATCTAGAGCAGCCGCTCGGGCAGTTCGAACCCCGCCAGAAAACGAGACTGATCCATTGGCTTCTTGCCTTGCCTTTGCGCATGGGTGATCTCGACCGCGCCACTCCCACAGGCCACGCGAAACCCGCCCAGCACTGTGCCGGGGGCAGCCTCACCGCTGCTCAAGGTGCAGCCAAGCAGCTTGATGCGCGCGCCCGCTGCCTCAGTCCAAGCGCCCGGGAACGGGGACAAGCCGCGAATGAGACGGTCTATCTCGACGGCAGGTTTCGACCAATCCACCCGCGCCTCAGCCTTGTCGATTTTGGAGGCATAAGTCACACCCTCTTTCAGCTGCGGCTCAGGCGTAAGCAGGTGCAATTGCGCAAGTGTTTTGACGATCTGTGCCGCGCCTTGAGCGGCCAGCCGATCATGCAAAACACCGGTTGTGTCTGTGTCTCCAATCTGGATGACAGATCGCGTCAAAACTGGCCCGGTATCCAGCCCGGCCTCCATCCGCATGATGCAAATTCCGGTCTCCGCGTCTCCAGCCATAATCGCGCGATGAATGGGCGCAGCCCCGCGCCAACGCGGCAGAAGCGAGGCGTGAATATTCAGACACCCGTGTTGCGGCGCATCCAGAACCGCCTGCGGCAACAAAAGCCCGTAAGCCACAACAACGGCCAGATCAGCGTTGAGGGCTTCAAACTCTGCCTGCGTCTCAACACTCTTCAAAGAGACTGGACAGCGCACAGGCAGCCCCAAAGCCTCCGCGCGCGCCTGAACGGGGGTGGAACGCAGCTTCTTGCCACGCCCGGCGGGCCGCGGCGGTTGCGCATAGACCGCGCAGATCTCATGACCAGCCTCAACCAGCGCATCCAATGCCGCAACCGAGAAGTCCGGCGTCCCCATAAAAACCAGTCTCATCCGCGCCGTTTCCTGGCCTTTTTCAGCAGCATATCGCGTTTCACCTTGCTTAATCTGTCAAAGAACATCTTGCCGTTCAGATGATCAATCTGGTGTTGCACCGACGTGGCCCAGAGGCCGACAAAGTCCCGCTCCTCAACATGACCCTCCGCATTCAAAAAACGGACGGTCACAGCGCGCGGACGCTCCAGTTTGGCCCAGACGCCCGGAAGGTTCGGACTGCCCTCCTCATGCGTTCGCATCTGCGCACTGGCGTGAAGTATCTCGGGGTTTGCCATCCGTACGGCTTTTCCACGCGTCTCGGACGCGTCAACGACAGCAAGGCGCTGCATTACACCCAATTGCACAGCCGCAAGCCCGACCCCCGGCATTGCATCCATAGCAAGGATCATGTCCTCCCACAGGGCCTGCACCTCCGGTGTGATGTCTGCCACGGGCTCCGCCATGCTGCGCAGACGCTGATCCGGCCACATCACAAACGGGGTCATGCTGCAGCCCTTCGGTCAAGGATCAGCGTGCCGTTTAGATGGTCAATCTCATGGCAGATACAAGCCGCTTCAAACCCCTCAAACGCGCCACGTTGCTGCGCACCATGTTCGTCAAGCCACATCGCCTCAATACGTGCGGGTCTTGCGATGCTGGCCGAAAAATCGGCAATCGAGAGGCAAGCTTCTTCATTGGTTTGAAGGTCAGCCGCGCTCGAAAGCAGTTCAGGGTTCACAAAAACCATCGGTGTCGGATCCCCAAATTTCCATGTTGCATCCATGACAAACAGCCGGATCAGCTGGCCAATCTGCGGGGCAGCCAGCCCACGGCCTTTTGCATGATAGAGCGTATCGAACATATCCGCACAAAGTGCGCGAAGCGTGTCGTCAATGGTGATCACCGGCGCGCAAAGCTGCCGCAAACGGTCATCTGGGTGCATCACAACAGGCCGGATCAAGCGCGCGCCCGTTCGCGTTTGAGCTTGACCATCTTGCGCGTGATCAACTGGCGTTTGAGTGGCTTGAGGTAATCGATAAAAAGCTTGCCTTCGAGGTGATCAATCTCATGCTGGACGCAAGTGGCCCACAGACCGTCAAACGTCTCGCGTTGCGCGTTTCCATCCAAATCCATCCAGGAAACGGTCACCTCAGCCGGACGGGTCACATCCGCGAATTGCTCGGGGATGGACAGGCACCCTTCTTCATAGGTGTTCAGCTCGTCTGATCCGGCTTCGACGACAGGGTTGAGCATGACCAAGGGCCGCGCGGCTTCCCCTTCTTCTTTCACGCAATCGAGCACGATCAAGCGATCCATGATCCCAACTTGCGGGGCCGCAAGACCTATGCCGGGCGCGTCGTACATCGTAGCCAGCATGTTGTCGGCCAGTTCGCGCAGGGCATCTGAGCTGTCGGCGACAGGCGAGGCCAATTTCTTAAGACGCGGATCGGGATGAATGAGAATGGGCAAGATCATAGCCTCCCATTTAGGACAGGTAGCGTGGCTCCGCAATCTCTCTTGCGGCTGCGATCCCGCGCGTTAGGTTGCGCTCAACAAGGAGATACGCTGATGAATTTCGACGACCAACCTGACCGCCGCGGCACCTATTGTTCGAAGTGGGACTCTCTTGAAGCCTTTTCCGGCGTTTCACCCAAAGATGGCCTAGGCATGTGGGTCGCAGACGGGGATTTGCAAACCGCGCCTCATATCATTGAGGCGATGCGCGCTTACGCAGATCACGGGATTTACGGCTACGGATTTGACGATGCAGGCTATCGGGACGCCGTGTGCTGGTGGATGAAAGAGCGCCACAGATGGCATATCGAGCCAGACTGGATTTTGACGACGCAAGGTCTTGGTCACGCGATCGGCATGGCATTTGATACATGGACGCAACCCGGTGACGGTGTCGCATTCTTCACGCCTGTGTATCATGAGTTCCGCCTCAAAACACTCCGCGCGGAACGGCGTCCTGTTGAACTGCCGATGGCGCTGATTGACGGCAAGTATGAGCTCGATTTTGAAACGGCCTCGGAAATCCTCGACCCCGGCGTTAAAATTCTGATCTTCTGCGCGCCGCAAAACCCGTCTGGCCGCGTATGGACACGCGAAGAAATGCGACAAGTGGCAGAATTCGCGGGGCGCCATGACCTGCTGTTGATCTCCGATGAAATCCACGCTGATATTACCTTCGCACCAGCGCATCACGTGCCGATGGATGTGGCGGCGCCGCAGCACCGCGACCGCATCGTCACCATCACAGCCGCATCAAAGGCGTTCAACCTCCCAGGCTTGCGCACAGGCCAGGCTATAATCCCCGATGACACACTCAGGGCAGCGTATCGCCGCAGGTTGACGATGACCGAATACTCACCGGGCGTTCCAGGCATCATCGCTACGAAGGCGGCGTATTCTCCAGATGGGATAGGCTATATGGACGCGCTTAACGTCTATCTTGAAGGAAACTCAAAGCTGTTCAACACCGGCATCAATGAGATCCCCGGCTTGTCATCCATGCCGTTGCAATCCACTTTCCTCGCGTGGGTTGATTTTTCTGCAACAGGCATGAGTTCAGATGAAATCACGCGGCGTGTCCGGGCCGATGCTAAGATCGGCGCAAGCCCAGGACCGGATTTCGGCACTGGCGGTGAAACATTCCACCGTTTCAACCTTGCAATGCCTCGCGCACGGGTCGAAGAGGCCGTCCGTCGCATGCAAAGCGCTTTCAGCGATCTGCAATAGCGCGCGTCGTTGCGCGCACGACCAGTTCAACATTGCAGCGGACACGCGTTACATCCCGCGCGTCCGCGGCCACAGATTTCACGATTTCCTCGCCTGCAATGCGTCCGATGTCCTGTGCGGGAATATGAACTGTCGTCAAGGCAGGTTCCATTTCAAGCGAACCTTTGAAATCTCCAATCCCGACAATTGATAGGTTTTGCGGAACCCGTACGCCCAGTTTCAGCGCAGCGTATACGGCGCCTTGTGCAATCACGTCATTTCCACAGATCAATGCAGTTGGACGCGCGCCTGACTGCCAAAGTTCTTCAACCGCAGCTTTCGCAAGGCTGATCGAGTAGGGCGATTCCAGTTGCCAACCTACTGGAACATCTACGCCCGTCGCAGCAAGCGCGGCACGCGCGCCGTCCAGTCGTCCTTGCGCCCTGTCATTATCTGTGACGCTCGGGAAGATCATCCCAATCTTGCGATGACCCAAGCCAAGAATATGGTCTGCTGCGAGCCGCCCGGCGGCAAAATTCTCCGCGCCGACGCAGGAGACACGAGAACCCGCGTCATGGTTCCAGATGGTCACACACGGCACGTCCTGCTGTTCAATCAAATGATATGTCTTGTCATCATGTGCCAGCCCGATCAGCGCCACGCCATCTACGCGATGTTCCAACATCTTTCTAAGCACATCATATTCGCGTTGCAGGTCATACCCGTGCGAGGTCATCAGAATTGTAAAACCCGCCTTTTCAATTGCGTCGGAGAAGCTCTGAACAACTTCTGCAAAGATCGCGTGATTGATTGTGGGAACAATCAAACCAATGGTCCCTGAACGCTTTCCATGCATGGCTTGCGCCGCGCGATTTCGAATGTACCCCAGTCGCGCAATGGCACGGTCAATCTTTTTGCGAGTCGCCGGGTTGACCAATTCGGGATGGTTGAAGCTACGTGAAACGGTGGAAGCCGATACTTTTGCAGCCCTTGCAACATCGACAATATCAGCCTTACCAGACTGTTTTAATGACATAAATTCGCCTCCCACAGCAATTTTATGAAAACATTTGCAATACTATTTTCATCCCATACCCTTGCGTGTCAATGAACGGCCAAAAGGTTTGGGAGGACCTGATGGAATTCCTCTTCTACTTCGGAGATGTGTTCACACCCATTAACTTTGGGTTGCTGCTGCTCGGAACGATTGGGGGATTGATCTTAGGGGCAACGCCGGGGCTTTCGCCTACGATGGCTGTCGCGCTTCTGATCCCGTTCACGTTTCAACTTGAAGCTGCACAGGGTCTGATCCTTCTGGGCGCGGCATATACGTCGACTGTTGCCGGTGGTGCAGTGTCAGCGATCCTTCTGAAAATCCCCGGCGCGCCTGCGAATATCGCCACGACGCTCGACGGCCATACGATGGCCCAGAAGGGAGAAGGCGCGAAAGCCCTTCAGCTCAGCTTCCTCGCTTCCGCCGTTGGCGGCGTCTTTGGCGTCTTGCTTCTGATTTTTCTCACGCCAGTCCTGGCGCAATGGGCTCTGGCCTTTGGACCGAGCCATCTGTTTTGGCTCGCGATCCTTGGGGTGACAGTCATCGGGTCGCTGGACAGTAAATCTGTCGTGAAAGGCCTCTTGTCCGGCTGCATCGGCCTGTGGCTCGCGACGATCGGCTTCGACGACATCATGGGCGCGCAGCGTTTTATCTTTCACCCTTCCCTAGGCGGCGGCATAAACATCATCGCGGCGTTAATCGGCCTTTTCGCGATCCCGCAAGTCATCACAATGTTCGCCAAAGGGCGCTACAATGACGGCGCCGAGGTTATCAAAGTCCAAAAGCACCCGATCTCAGGCGCGATCAAAGAACTTGGCCAGAACATCCGCGCTATGGGCATCGGCACGTCAGTTGGCTCCATTATCGGCCTGATCCCCGGCGTAGGCGGTCAGATTGCAGGGCTGGTGGCCTATGATCAGACCAAGAAATTTAGCCCCAATCGTGAGAAGTTTGGCACCGGCCATCCCGAAGGTCTGATTGCCGCTGAGAGTGCAAATAATGCGATGGTTGGCCCGTCTTTGGTCCCGCTTTTGACCCTGTCGATCCCCGGATCGCCTACCGCGGCAGTTCTGCTGGGCGGGCTTCTGATCCATGGTATTTTTCCCGGGACCGATTTGTTCGACAACCACCCGGATGTTGCCTGGACATTCATCAACTCCATGCTGATCGGCCAGGTGTTGATGTGTATCTTTGGCCTCTACGTTGCGGGGCTGGCCGCGAAGGTCGCGCAAGTGCCGCAATCGGTTATGGCTGCCGTGGTCTTGGGCCTTGCGGTGTTTGGCAGCTACTCCGTCCAGTCGAGTATGGGCGATGTCTACGTTATGGCCAGCCTCGGCGTGATGATGTATTTCCTTGAACGCTTCGGCTTCTCTGCAGCACCATTGGTGCTGGGCTTGATCCTTGGCCCCATTGCGGAAGCCAACTTCATCCAAGGGTCCATGATTGCGAATGCAACGGATGGCATGGTGCCCTATTTCCTGAGCGGGACATTGAATATCTTC
Source organism: Pseudomonadota bacterium (assembly GCA_039195745.1). GTDB lineage: Bacteria > Pseudomonadota > Alphaproteobacteria > Rhodobacterales > Rhodobacteraceae > Litoreibacter. The sequence continues at coordinate 48,033 of JBCCVD010000021.1, forward strand.
CTGATCGCAATCGTCATCGCGTCGGTGATTTACTCGGCATATATGGAATTGCGCACACGCCGCTACACCTCCAAAGAGGAGATTATGCAATGAGTGCGCCGTCCCTGCCCCGCCTTCAACACGTGCTTGGCTCCGGCATCGTCGCAGCGGTCGGAGTCTGGGTCGCTTATGTCAGCTACACGCAGCAACCCTCTGAGGCGTTTCTGTTCCCACGCCTGATCGCGACGATTTTCGTCGTGCTTGCACTTTGGACATTCGCCAAAGCCTGTTTGGGATGGACCAAAGTCGGCACTGGCATCTCGCCAAAACAGTTCAGAAACCTCGTTACCGGACTGCTGGTCGCCCTGACCTATATATTTTGGGCGGCCAAGGGCCTTGGATTTTACACGGCAACGACAATTGCTTTCTTCATCTTGCTGAGCCTTTACGATCCTGCACCGCATACGCAGTTGAAATCATGGGGCAAACGCATTCTCATCACGGCGGTCTTTATGGCCGTCATGTACGGTCTCTTTGCAAAACTTTTACAAGTCTACACACCGCGAGAGATTTTCTTCTGAACCGGATCACCGGCAGAGAATCCACATTTAGGGAGGAACTACCACATGAAACACCTTATCGCAGCGGCAGCCTTTGCCCTCACAGTCATGACGGGCGCGAGCTTTGCAGATGGTCATACCAACTACCCAGAACGACCCATCATGATGATGGTCAGCTACGGCGCAGGCGGGGCCACGGATTTTCAGGCGCGCATCGTTACGATGACCGCAGGTAACGAAGATGCATTGGGCATGCCAATTGCAATCCTCAACAAACCCGGCGCTGGCGGTCGTGTCGGTTGGAACTGGCTCGCGACGCAGGCAGAGGCCGATGGCTACACGCTCGGCGCATATAACATCCCGCACTTCATCGCTCAGTCGATCAAGGGCGGTGTCGAATATTCCCGCGACAGCTTTGAGCCCATTGCAAATTGGGGTGCAGACCCCGCTGTTCTGGTCGTGGGTGCGGATAGCGAATTCAACACGCTGGAAGACGTTGTGGCCTTCGCAAAGGAAAACCCCGGCAAGCTGACTACCTCCGGGGCAGGCTTGTTTGTTGGCCATCACATCGCCGCTTTGCAAATGGAAAAAGCCTGTGCCTGCAAAATGGCCTATATCCCGACCAAAGGTGGCGGTGCAGCCGCTATGAAAGCTGTGATCGCAGGCGACGTGATGGCTGGCATCAACAACCTCTCCGACGCCTTCCGCGCACGTGAAGCGGGCAACGTCAAAATTCTGGGCGTCGCTGATCTGGAACGCAACGACTTCATGCCTGACGTGCCAACAATGATGGAAGCGGGCCTCGACGTCGATAATTCTTCAGTGAATTTCCGCGGCGTGATGGTGCCCAAAGGCACGCCACAAGGCGTCATCGACAAGCTTGCCGCGACAGTTCCAACCATGTTTGAAAACAAGCGCGTGGCTGGAAAGATGAAAGCAGGCGGATCGCCCATGCATATCATGACGCGCGACGAAGTCCTCGCCATGTGGGAAAAGCGCGAGCAAACCCTCAAAGAACTTCTCGCAGGTCTTTAACTGAAATAACCCCGCCCTTTTTCTGACTGAGGGCGGGGTGCATCCTGCCACAGGACATCCTCATGAACGCTCCAGATACCCTTGCGGACGTCGACGCAATCGTTGCCAGCGCGCGCAAAGCGCAAGCCTGTTATGAAGCCAACGGCTCGCAGGCGCGCTACGACCGCGCGGCACAAGCAGCAGCTTGGGCGATCATGGAGACGTCGCGAAACCGCAACCTTGCGGAACTCGCCGTTGAAACAACGGGGCTAGGGAATGTAGCAGACAAAATCACCAAGAACCATCGCAAGACACTTGGCCTGATGCGTGACATCGCGCAGGCTAAGACCTTCGGCATCATCTCCGATGACAAGGACACCGGCATCACGCAGATCGCCCGCGCCATGGGAGTAATCGGAGCGGTCGTACCTTCGACCAATCCGGCCGCAACGCCTGCAAACAACATTATCAATGCTCTGAAATGCGGCAATGCAATCGTTGTGTCCCCATCGCCAAAAGGGATTCCGTCTTGCGAACTGCTGCTCGATTATATTCACGCAGAGTTCGACAAGATTGGCGAGGACAAAGACCTCGTTCAGATGGTGCCCGCGCCGGGATCAAAGGACAAAACCCAACGGCTTCTTGAGATCAGTGATCTGATTGTCGTCACCGGCTCACAAAACAACGTCAAACGCGCCTATACATCTGGCACACCCGCTTTGGCGGTCGGTGCTGGCAATGTCACCGTGATCGTCGATGAAACCGCCGATCTAAAAGCCGCCGCAAAGAAAATTGCGGCCTCGAAGACTTTCGATAATGCGACCTCCTGCTCATCCGAGAATGCCATCGTGACCGTTGCTGCGATCCATGATGCGTTCGTGGAAGAACTGGCGAAAGCCGGTGGAGCCTATGTGCAAGACGAGGCAAAGATCGTCGCAAAACTCTGGCCTGACGGTCATCTCAATCGCTCCGTCATCGCACAGGACGCGGACAAGATGCTTTCGGCCTTGGGCATGGAGGGCACAGTGTCCGCAGAAACCAAGTTTCTTGCTGTTGAAACCGCGGGTATCGGCCCAGCACATCCGCTGTCTGGTGAGAAGCTCAGCCGCGTTGCCGCGCTCTACCGCGCGCAAGATTTTGAGGACGCGGTTGCAACAACCCAAAGGATACTGACCCATCAGGGCGCCGGGCATTCTGTCGGGTTGCATTCCACTGATGAAAGCCGCGCCATGATGCTTGCGACAGCGGTGCCAACCTGTCGTGTCATCGTCAATCAAGCCCATACATTTGCAACTGGTGGGTCTTTCACCAATGGCATGCCATTCTCCCTGTCGATGGGGTGCGGCAGTTGGGGCGGCAACTCGATTGACGATAATCTGCATTGGAAACACTTCATGCAGACCACAAAAATCATCCGCGAAATCCCTGCGCGCGAGCCCACGCTCAACGAAATTTTCGACACCTATTGGGCGGCCGCAGGAAAATGATCCTGCACCAAGACAATCCACCTGACGGGACCGTCCGCGATTGGCTTGATCACCGCGCGATGGAGGGCGGCACAGCGTTCATTTTCAGTGATGATTGGTCGAGCCTGACCTGGTCAGAATTGCAGTCCGAGGCGACCAGGATCGCGTCAATGCTGCATAGCGCGGGCCATGAGAAGGGTGAGAGTATCGCGATCATGCAGCCGAACGGACGGGACGGTGTGATCGCGCTATACGGCGCGTTATATGGCGGGTTTCGTGCGACCATGATCAATCTTGCGGCCGGTCGCGACGCAATCACCTATGCGCTGGAGCATTCTGAAGCGCGGACCGCTTTCGTGCATGATGACGCAGCCGAGCTGTTTGCGATGGCGAAACCTGATCGCATGTACCGTTTTGACACGTTGCGAGAAGCGCAATTTGTCGCCCTGCCCGATGTCCTGCCCAGTGATCATGCCTTGCTGATGTACACATCAGGCACGACGGGCCGTCCCAAAGGGGTCGTACACACCCATTCCAGTCTGCTGGCGGGGGGATGGACCACCTCTATCGCGCATGCGCTCATGCCAGAAGATCGCGGCTTCTGTGTCCTGCCGATTTATCACATCAATGGGTTATGCGTGACCGTTATGGGCGCATTGGTCTCCGGCGGTTCCGTGGTTATGGCGCCGAAATTCTCCGCCTCGACCTTTTGGAGCACCGCTTCCTCTTCTAAAGTCACGTGGTTCTCGGTCGTCCCAACAATCATCAGCCATTTGCTGCATGGCTCGCACGATCCCGATACGGAGACGAAAAAGCGTATGCGTTTCGGTCGCTCCGCGTCTTCTGCCTTGGCGCCAGATATTCAAAACGCGTTTGAAACCCGCTTTGATGTGCCGATCATTGAAACGATGGGCCTGACGGAAACGGCCGCGCAAATCCTGTCGAACCCCTTGCCCCCCGGAACGCGCAAGATCGGCTCGCCCGGCCGGGCCTATGGAAATGAGGTCGCGATCCTCGCTCCAGACCTGCACCCCTGTCCGCCCGATGTCGAAGGGGAAATTGCGATCCGCGGCCCGAATGTCATGCTGGAATATCTCAAGAATCCTGAAGCGAATGCTGCCAGCTTTGCTGGCGACTGGCTCAGGACGGGCGATCTGGGCCGCAAGGATGCTGATGGCTACATCTACGTCACAGGCCGCCTGAAGGAGCTTATCATCAAAGGCGGCGAGAACATCGCCCCGCGCGAGATTGACGAGGCGCTCTATTCGCATGCCGACGTCATCGAAGCCGCAGCTTTCGCACGGCCCTGCACGAGCTACGGCGAACGGGTCGAGGCAGCCGTCGCGATTCGCGAAGGGTCCACTTTGTCAGCAGCCGAGCTCATCGAGATCTGCGCAGCAAAGCTCGGCAGTTTCAAAGCCCCTGACCATGTACATTTCATGGCAGAGCTGCCCAAAGGACCGTCGGGCAAGATACAACGCCTGAAACTCTGTGAACTTACCAAGTAAGTCACGGCACGTTCGTTTTTCACTGCATTGCCGCAGTGCAGCACTTGCATGCTGCTACGCAATATCATAACCACATCCGCATCAAAAACGACATTTCCTTACTCAAAGGTCAGCACAGATGAGCTTCCGCCTGCAACCCACGCCCCCTGCCCGCCCGAACCGATGCCAGCTCTTTGGTCCCGGATCTCGAACTGCACTGTTTGAAAAAATGGCCGCGTCAGATGCAGATGTGATCAACCTTGATCTCGAAGACTCTGTCGCTCCCTCGGATAAAGATCAGGCGAGGCGCAACATCATTGAGGCGATCCGTGATGTGGATTGGGGCAACAAGCATCTTTCCGTACGCATAAACGGGCTCGACACACCTTACTGGTATCGCGATATCGTCGACATTCTCGAACAAGCGGGGGACCGCATCGACCAATTCATGATCCCCAAGGTCGGATGCGCAAGCGACATTTACGCGGTCGACGCGCTTGCGACAGCTGTCGAAGCAGCAAAGGCGCGCCGCAAACCCGTGGCTTTTGAAGTGATCATCGAATCTGCGGCCGGCATCGCACATGTTGAAGAGATCGCGGCCGCCTCACCGCGCCTGCAAGCGATGAGCCTTGGCGCAGCCGACTTCGCCGCCTCGATGGGCATGCAAACGACAGGCATTGGCGGCACGCAGGAAAACTACTATATGGCGCGCGAGGGGGAGAAACACTGGTCCGACCCCTGGCATTGGGCGCAAGCTGCCATCGTGGCGGCCTGCAGGACCCATGGCGTGCTGCCGGTTGACGGGCTGTTCGGCGATTTCTCAGATGATGACGGCTTCCGCGCGCAAGCCCGCCGCTCGGCCACACTTGGCATGGTCGGCAAATGGGCGATCCACCCAAAGCAGATCGCCTTGGCTAACGAAGTGTTCACCCCGTCCCAGGACCAGGTCAACGAAGCACGCGAGATTCTCGTGGCCATGCAGGCCGCCAAAGACAATGGAGAAGGCGCGACTGTTTACAAAGGACGCCTCGTTGACATCGCTTCGATCAAACAAGCCGAGGTTATCGTCAAGCAATTCGAGATGATCCAGGGCTGAACATCTTTCTGCCAAAATATGCTCAGGGGGTGCGGGGGCAGAATGCCCCCGCCGTCGCGACGCCAAAGGCGGCGCAAAACCTCAAACGATCGGGGCGCAGACCTCCGTTTTCAGGTCATCCGGCGCAGTATCATGCGGGCCGTTAAGGTAAATCTCCATCGCGGGCGCGTCCCGCAATTCCAACCCGTTGTCAGGAATATACTGCCCATAGAGATAGTCATATGCGGCTTTCAGCCCTGCATAGGGCCCGGTATAATGCAGAACAGCAAACCGCCCGCCACTTGCTGTCACCGCTTCCATCCCTTCCGGGACATCCGTACCCTCGGCGGTCATCACCCCCGCATGAGATCGTAAATCGGCTTCGGCAACAGATCCCGGATCATCGTAATACAGACCCAGCATGCCACGCATCTGAGGCAACAGCCCGCGCGAAGCAAAAATCGTGCCAGCTTTTTGAAATTGCTCTCCGATTTCAAGGTAGCTGCCTCGATGTGGCAATGCCGCGACAGGGCGGCTGGGATGGGTTTCGATGTCAACGCTATACATGAATGTTTCTCCGTTCATAGGTTCAGGCAACGATCCTCTCAGATCGCCACGGTTGCGGAACGCCACAGGAGACAGCCCATATTCCTCACCAAAGACACGCGTGAAGCTGCCCACATTCGGATAACCTACGCGCGCAGCGACCTCGGCCACGGACCAGTCTTTTTGCACCAGCCAACAGGCCGCGCGATGCATCCGGATCTCGCGAGTGACTTGCGCAATGGTCTTGCCCATCATGCCGGAAAACACGCGGTGCCAGTGAAACCGGCTCATCGCCGCGACATCTGCCAGAGTGTCCAATGACAGATCCCCGGCAGGGTTATCATGGATATAGCTCAGCACACGCAACACGCGTTTCTCATAGCTCTGCATCTGGTTACTTCCCTTATCAGTCGTTCCGAGACTGACATGACATGAGTCGGATTCACAAATCTTGCGGAGTTGTATCGCCCCGCCCAAAACGCCATATAGAAGCGACAAGACGCCGGAGAACCCCATGACGAACTATCTCGATTTTGAAAAGCCACTGGCTGACATTGAAGGCAAAGCGGAAGAGCTGCGCGCCATGGCCCGTCAGAATGAGGATATGGACGTCGATAAAGAGGCGGCCGCACTTGACGAGAAAGCCCAGAAGCTTCTTGAGGACCTCTACAAAGACCTCACACCCTGGCGCAAATGTCAGGTGGCGCGACATCCCAATCGTCCGCATTGTAAAGATTACATCGAAGCTCTGTTTGACGAATACACGCCGCTTGCAGGTGACCGAAATTTTGCTGATGACCACGCCGTCATGGGCGGGCTCGCGCGGCTGAACGGGACACCAGTCATGGTGATCGGTCATGAAAAAGGTCACGACACCAAAACAAGAATTGAACGGAATTTCGGCATGGCGCGGCCGGAAGGGTATCGCAAAGCCATCCGTTTGATGGATCTGGCTCACCGTTTCAAGCTTCCGGTGATTACCCTCGTCGACACGCCTGGCGCATATCCCGGCAAGGGCGCGGAAGAACGTGGCCAATCAGAGGCCATCGCGCGGTCCACGCAGAAATGTCTCGAGCTTGGCGTTCCGTTGATTTCGGTTATCATCGGCGAAGGGGGGTCCGGCGGGGCCGTTGCCTTCGCCACAGCGAACCGCGTCGCAATGCTCGAGCACTCGATTTATTCGGTGATCTCACCTGAAGGCTGCGCTTCGATCCTTTGGAAAGATGCAGAAAAGATGCGTGAAGCCGCCGAAGCCTTGCGGCTGACTGCGCAAGACTTGCAGAAACTCGGTGTGTGCGACGTTGTCATCGGTGAACCGATGGGTGGCGCCCAACGCGACGCAGCTGCAACCATTGAACGGGTTGGGCGTCAGATCGAGGCGATGCTAGAAGAACTCTCCAAACTCGACAGCACCGCTTTGATCGCAGATCGGCGCAAAAAGTATCTGGAGTTGGGCTCAAAAGGCCTCGCCGCATAGGTCCGGTTTCGCGGCGGACGAGAAGCGGGAAGCTACCACATGGTCTTGGCTGCCCGACCCGCCCAATCAGCATCATACTGCACACCGTCAAACGCGCCATCGGTCATTTCACGCAGCATGTCACCTACACTCGGCAACCCCGCGCTGCGGTCGTCACCTGACCATGTATCAGACCGCAGTAGCGCGCGCGCACATTGGCTGTAAATCTCGGATATCTTGATCACGATAACAGAGCGGGGATGCTGACCTTTCTGCACAAAGGACTGACATAGCGCTGCATCTGTTGTCACCTTTGCATAACCGTTGACACGCACGACATTATGAAACCCCGGCACGAGAAACATTATCGACACACGCCCGTCAGCGACGATGTTGCGCAAGCTGTCGATCCGGTTGTTCCCGCGCCAGTCGGGCATTGCGAGCGTATTCTGATCCAGCTCACGCACAACCGGGCCGTCATCCCCGCGTGGACTACCATCCGTGCAGTCCGGGCCGACGGTCGACAAAATGCACAAGCGCGACGCCATAATCCACTTGCGGTAGCTCGGCGTCATATGTTTTGCGACTTTGATGAGAGACGCTTCCCCCGGGGCACCGTAAACTGTCTCCAGCTCTGACACATCCGTTACATAATCCATCACTCTGCCCTTCGAACGAAACCGGCTTCATCCAGAAGCGCTTCTGAGGAGGCTTCAACTTCCCTCTCAAGTCTTTCGAGAAACCCGTCTTTGTCCAAGCCCGGTTCGATCGGGGGTAGGAAGTCCACAACTGCCGTGCCGGGCTTGCGGTAGATGCCATGACGCGGCCAGAACACGCCGGCATTGGTGGAAACAGGATAACAGGCAGTGCCCATCTGCTCATAGAGAACCGCTGTGCCAACTTTATAGGGTCGCTTTACACCCGGCGCGAGCCGTGTGCCTTGTGAATAGATCACCAACTGGCCGGGCAGCGCCTCCCCCTTTTTGACATCGGCCAGCATCTTTTCAATCGCCTTGCCACGCTTGCCGCGATTGACAGGAACACAGCCCAGGCGATATGCGAACTGACCAAGGATAGGTGCGTATAAAAGCTGCTGTTTCATGATGAATTTGCCATGCGGGATCGCATCGTAAATCATGATGATGTCCAGAAATGATTGATGCTTCGCCGCAACAAGGACTTGATCCGTGGGTGGCGTGCCGCGCACCTCGGTGTTCAACCCGACCATCACTCTGGCCAGAAACTTCACGTAGCGACAATATGCATGGCATGCCGCAACGGCGCCATGCGGGCTTGCAATCGTCCATGGCAGGTAAATCAGCGCGTAAATCGGCATGCCAAGATACATAACGATTATGAAAACCAAAGAGCGGATCCACTGGATCGCATATGCCATCACTTGACCTCCTTCAAAACCCGCAATGCAGCGCTGCGTGTGGCCCAGAAAGACACGATTGCGCCCAACGGCGGCAGGATCAGCGGCCAGAGCCAGTTCCAGCCTTGAAACCCGAGGCCCGTCAGAAACGCACCCTCTTCAGCGGCCGCAGGCAGAAACGCAATCGCGATCATCCCGAGCACTGTGCCCGCAACCCCGCCGATCAATGCCCTGAGCGTGAACCGTCTCACAAAGGCGCGTGCAATATAGACATCACGCGCACCGACCAACCTTGACACGCGGATCACCTGCGCATTTGCTGCCAATGCCGCGCGTGCTGCGAGCGTGATCATTGCGGCGGTCGACACTGCGATCAGAACGATAGAGACCCAACCCAGCGTTCTGAGCCTGCTCGCCGCGCGCACCAGAGGTTTGCGCCAACGTGTGTGATCGTCGAGAACGGCACCCGGCGCCTCCGCGGCCAAACGCAAGCGCAGACCTTCGCTGTCATAGCCCTCACCTTCTTCAATCACCTCGATCAACCGCGGGATCGGCAGCGTATCAATTGGCAAATCCGGTCCAAACCAGGGCTCCAACAGCAGCCTTTGTTCTTCATCACCCAACACGCGGGATCTTGCGACGCCTGGGGTCAAGCGCAGCACATCCTGTGCCGCACGTGTTTGTGCCTCAAGCTCTGCTTCGGGCGCCGAAATGCGCAATGTCGATGAGCGGGCAAGTTCTGATGACCAGCGATCCGCCAGACGTCCGGTTGCGAATGACAGAGCCATCGCAAACACAGCCAAAAATGCCATGGCAGCGGCAGTAAATGTGGTCAGGGTCGCGGTAAATCCCGTTGGCGGGACAACACGATCTGCCTGCCCGTCGCCTTTCAACAAATCCCTTAAGGTACCCAAAAGCTGCTTCATAGATCAGCCCCCGCCAATTGCAACTTGCGATTGGCAATGCGCAATACGCGTGCGGAGACTTGATTCTTGGCTGTTCGGATCAGGTTCAAATCATGTGTCGCAACCATCACCGACTTGCCCATCTTGTTCAACTCAACCAGCAATGACAACAACCGCTGGGACATCTCCCAGTCGACATTGCCCGTTGGTTCATCTGCCAGAATGACATCTGGTCCCATGATCACAGCCCGTGCCAAAGCCGCCCTTTGGCGTTCGCCACCCGATAGCTCAGGCGGCAGCTGATGCTGTTGGCGCTTCAGACCGACCCAATCCATCAATGCGTTGAGGTTGTCCAACTCGGACGCGGTGTCTCGCCCCGATACAGTCAGCGGAAGCGCGATATTCTCAGCCACCGTAAGATGATCAAGGAACTTGCAGTCCTGATGGACCACCCCAATGCGACGGCGGGTCAACGCAATGTCGTCCCGCTCAAGATTTCGGACGTCTTGGCCAAAAATCTGCACCATGCCGCTGGTGGCTGTCAGATCCATATAGCAGAGTTTCAAAAAGGTCGATTTGCCCGCTCCGGACGGGCCGGTGAGAAAATGGAAGGAGCCCGGCTGCAGGCGCAGGGTGATATCGCTCAACAGGTCACCGCCGCCATATGAATAGGCCACATTGTCTAACTCTATCACGCCTGCACTGCTCCGGTTCCTGTTTTGATGACAATTAGGACATTGCAGACCACAGTTGCAATGAATGAGAAACACAAACGCTTGGATTAGACATTTTTGCGCGGTAAGACAGTAGAGCGAAACTGGGGATGCGCTGTGCTTTTACTGCGCGGATAAGGGACAAGAATGCGGCTGGTCTGCCCGAATTGCGACGCTGAGTATGAGGTGGATGATACGCTGATTCCGCCTGAAGGTCGTGATGTGCAGTGCTCTAACTGCTCGGTCACCTGGTTTCAGAAACATGCGGATGCTGAAGACACGAAAGAAGAGGCATCCCAAACAGCAGATGAAACACCCCAGCGGCCAAAAACGGATCCGAAAGCGCTGGAGATCATCCATGAGGAAGTAGAGCGCGAAACCCGCGCCCGACAGTCCGAAAGCGGTTCGCTTGAAACACAAGCCGATCTGGGATTGCAGGAAAAGCCGGCGGGTCAGAAACCGGCAGATGTCGAACCCGCAGTCGCTGATGCGAATGTGGCACCTGCGCCGCGCCGCGCGCAACCCACCAAGAAAGAGCTATTTCCTGACATTGAGGAAATCAACTCAACCTTGGCTGACGCGCCAGACCCTGTCGAGGAGGAGACCCCCGCAGAAGAAGCGGCGACGGAACAACGGGCAAGAAGCGGCTTCCGAATTGGATTTGGCCTGATGCTGATGCTTACAGCAGCCCTGCTTGCGCTATACGTTTATGCGCCGGGGCTGATTGACAAATTCCCGGCCGCAGAAGGCGTTTTGTCCGGCTATGTCAGCCTGATTGACCGGCTTCGCGAAACTTTGGATTTTGGCGCGCAGGGATTGTTGGCAATCGTGACAGACCTCACGGAACGCGTCGGAAACTGACACCTCAGAACTGATCTAACAGCCGATTGAGATAGTCGCGTTCTACTTCAGGTCGCTCTTGCTCACCCGAGCGACGCCGGATTTCGTCCAACAGTTCTTTTGAGCGCCGCTGCGCCAACTCATCTCCGAGGAGGCTCTCATCTGTTCCGATGCGACCGCTCTCGCCCGCCTCTCGACCCAATGGATCGCGGTTTTGCTCTGCGAACTGGCCATCAGCACTGCCTTGCTGACCCTGTTGCCGGTTCTCGGCCATGGCCTCCCCCAGATTGCGCAATCCCTCACGCAGCGCTTCCATCGCGTCAGACTGGGCGCCAAGCGCATCAGCCGTTTGGTTGTCGCGCAGCGCCTTTTCTGCGCGCTCCATTGAGCGTTCTGCACGCTCCAGTGCTTCGCGCGCCGCTTCACCCGCTTCAGTCCCCGCACCGGGCAACTGGCCGGAGCGTTGGCGGTTCAATTCCTCGCGGAGGCGTTGCTGACGGTCGGCAAGTGATCCGGTTTGGTCACCACGCCCAGCTTGGCCTTCGCCTTGCCGTTCCCCCTCTTCGCCTTGATTTTGTGCCTGACCTTGTCCGCCGCCGCCCTCATGGCTTTCACCACGGCCTTGCCCGCCATTGCGACCCTCATTGCCTTGATTCTCACCGGCCTGTGCGCCCGGGTTGAATTGCTCTTGCAGGTCGCGGAACGCCTCATCGCTGAGGCCCTGCTGTTCGCGCAGGGTCTCGCCCAATCCTTCCATGGCCTGTTCACCCTCACCCTGCTGGCCTTGGCCTTGCTGGCCTTGGGTGACTTGCATGTTCTGCATCATCTCCATGAGTTCTTGCAGCAGCTGCTCTGCTTCGGCGGTACGTCCCTCCTTCATCAGTTCTTCGATGCGATCCAGCATCTCTTGCAACTGATCTTGTGTGATCTCCTGACTTTCACCTTGCTGGCCTTGCTGTTGCTGCTGACCGTCCTGCCCTTCTTGCGCCAATTGCTCCATATATTGGCGCATGGCGTCCTGAAGCTCTTGCATGAGTTCGGAGATTTCTTCGTCGGACGCGCCATCTCGCATCGCTTGCGACAGCTGTTCGCGCGCTTGCTGCAATCGCGCCAAAGCATCTGCCAAGCGACCGAGTTCAAGAAGGTTTGCAACCTCCCAGAGCGCCTGTGCAATCTCGTCGCGCACTTCAGTGGACAAGCCGAACTGATCATTCGTTTCGAGCCGCGCGAGGATGCGTTTTACTTTCAGATAAGACGTTTGTGTCGGGAAAAACCCGTCCGGTTCATAAGTGATCGTGCGCAAGATCTGACTGACGCGCCGCGCATTTTCCCGCGACCATAGCAAGTCACGACGCTGCTCAATCAGCGCTGCGGCAATAGGCTGGAAAAACCGCCGCGCGGGCAAAGTCGTGTCGATTGTATCACCTTCGCTGTTTTGCCCAGCCCCATCCAGCACATCGAGGTCAAATCTTACATTTAGCCCCGCCCAAGGATGTTCAGCGACGTTTTCGACCAAAAGTTCGGAAAAATTGTCCCTTTGGCCGTTGATTGGCATCGGTAGATCAAGGACGAAAACCTCACGCGGCTCGGGCTCGATCGCAAGCCCATACCGGCGATCAACCTTCGCAAGATCCAAAGTGATAGATGTTGTGCCTGTTTCGACCCCGTAATCATCGGAGGCATTGAATGGCATCTTCATCTCACCATCGACGCTGCGCTCAATCGCGCCTTGGAACCACACTTTCGGCCGTTGATCAGCGCGCGCGGACACTGACCAGGCACGATCCCCAACTACCAAGTCACCGCTTTGATTGATTTCAATGCTAAACGCGGATTGCGGTTCTTCCGGGGCAGGATTGCCAGAAAGCGTTTCCGACCAAGAGGTCGATCCCAATTGCCCATAGAGCCGCATGGTGATCTCGCTGCCAACCGGCACTTCAAATGCGTCGCGATAGACGTCGTTGAGGTAAATCGTCGGCAGCCCCGTGTAGCGCGGCGCTTCAATCCATGCCTCCCAACTGGGGCCAGCGATAACCGCTTCACCGGGCGTTCCGGGCAAAACCCCGCCCGGTGCGGTAACACGAAAAATCGAACCGAACACAACTGCGACGCCGAAAAACAGCAACGCCGCATAGCGCAGTGCGTAAGGATCACGACTGGACAACCTGAGGTCAGGCGCGACTGGCTTGGCCTCAGACAATCGTTTCCGGGTGCGCAGAATATGGGCCTGCCAGACAGTGCGAGAGGCATCATCATCAGCGCCTATTGCCATGTCATCAAAAGTTGCCGTCAGCGGACGCCCCGGCATCGAGCGGTCAAGCCTGTCTACCGCGTCTTTGTGGCCAACCCAATGCAGATGCCGCTTTGCATACCAAAGGCCACAGCCAATTGCGCCCAGGAATGCCGCAGCACCTATCCAGAACAGTTCAACCGATACAGAGCTGTGCAAACCGAAAGACAGAACGACGAAAAGCGAAAGCAAGGCGACCCACAGCGGCCAAAGCCCGCGCACTGCTTGTTCTGCGAACATGCCAAGCCGGGTCAGCCATAGCGGACGACCCAGCTCATACAGCGCGATTTTGCGATCATTTTCGTTCAAAGGTCAGGCCCTCTGTATCAGGGTCCAGCACACCATAGCGCTACATCCATGAAGGAATGGTATCGCGATTTATGATCTCGTCAAAGGTCGGACGTGGCCGGATGACAGCGAATTGATCCTGATGCACCAAAACTTCAGGGATCAAAGGCCGCGAATTGTACTCTGACGCCATCACTGCGCCATAGGCACCGGCAGACCGGAACGCCACCAACTCGCCGGCTTGCATTCTTGGCATAACGCGCTGCTTTGCAAAGGTATCTCCGCTTTCGCAGACAGGTCCCACGATATCGTATCTGGCGGGTTCCGCGCCCAGCTCCGGTTCAACGATAGGGATGATATCGTGGTATGCGCCATACATTGCCGGTCGAATCAGATCGTTCATGGCGGCGTCTATAATCAGAAAGTCACGGTCTTCACCGGATTTCACATAAATCACCTCAGACACCAGTATACCCGCATTGCCCGAAATCAGGCGCCCCGGTTCAATCTCCACCTCGCAGCCCAGATGGGAGATCTCCTCGCGAACAACCTGACCAAACTCTACTGGCAGGGGCGGCGCTTCGTTGGAGCGTTCGTAAGGGATGCCCAACCCGCCCCCTAAATCAAGCCGTGCGATCTCATGGCCGTCCGCGCGCAACGCTTCCGTCAATTCGGCAACTTTGCGAAAGGCCAGCCGGAATGGCTCCAGATCGGTCATCTGGCTTCCGATATGCACATCGATGCCAATCACTTTCAAACCGGGCAAGGCCGCCGCCTGCGCATAGATCTCCCGAGCGCGGGAAATCGGGATACCAAACTTATCGCCTTTGCGACCCGTCGAGATTTTTTCATGCGTTTTGGCATCAACGTCGGGATTCACTCTGACCGTCACGGGCACTTCGGCGCCCATCGACGACGCGACCGCTGATAGACGCTCCATCTCTGGTTCGCTTTCAATGTTAAACTGACGGATTCCGCCCTCGATAGCCAAACGCATCTCAGCTTCGGTTTTACCAACACCGGAAAACACGATCCGTTCTCCCGGAACACCGGCCGCGCGGGCACGCCTGTATTCCCCGCCAGAAACCACATCCATACCTGCACCCAAATCACCCAACAGTTTCAGAACTGCCTGGTTGGAATTGGCTTTCATCGCATAGCAGACCAGATGCTCCATCCCCGCCAATGCCTCGTCAAAAAGACGAAAGTGGCGCGTCAGTGTCGCGGTCGAATAGCAGTAAAAGGGCGCACCTATTGAGGCCGCAATCTCGCGCAGCGGGACGTCTTCGGCGTAGAGCTCGCCGTTACGATACAAAAAATGATCCATGAAGTTCCTCTACGTGACCGGACGCGTACGCAAAAACAGGTAAAGTGGCAGCCCGCAACTTACGCCAATGCAAAACGTAGCAGGAATGGCGATGAGCGCACTCCAGTTCTTTCGCACCCAAACTTCTGCAATGATCCAGACCGTTAACGCAACGGCCGCAATGGTCAGATCCCATACCAAACCAGATGTCGCCGCGTTGGCATGCCACGCGTTAACCATCGCCGAGAGGGAGTAGCCATTTTCATTGAACCACGCGATGAACCAGCTCATCGGATGGATCGCCCCCCAGATCGCGAGGGCCAGATATATCATACGCAAAACGGACATTGCTGCCCTCCTCAGCCAGTATTGCTTCGAGCATCTAGTGCAGAATCTGCGTCAGGAAAACCCCGCCTTGTCGCCACAAACTGGCCTAAATCGCCATCTAATCCCGTACAGAGCGAGTAAGATTGAAACGAGTGGGACCAATGAAAAGATTTTTTCTTTATTCCGTAGCCTATCTAATGTGCGCAACGGCTGTGCTGTTTCTTTTCCGGGAACACCCGAACTATCAAATTTGGGATGCAGGCAGGCGAACGGCCAAGACGATGATCGCTTTTGTGCACTACCTTCCCTACATTATTGGCGGTTTCATCGTATTGTATTTGATCAGCAAACAGCTGTTCAGCAAAAAAACGCTGGCAGAAATGGGCTGGGCCTTTGCTGGATGTCTCGTGTTCTCATCCGCTTTCACATTCATGAAAACCTCGCTGCCTTACATCATTCCATTCTATGCAGACCCTCTTTTTGCTGACATTGACAAGGCCCTACATGGCGGCGTGGACCCTTGGGTTTTCACGCATAGTTTTGCGCAATACCTGAACGCAGATTTGATCAGCGTGCTGTATTTTGCGATCTGGGGTCTGCCCGCAGCTTTCTTCCCGTTCCTTCTCGCCGCAACGGATAACGATGCAAACAGGAAAGCACGATTCCTGTTGCTCTTTGGCTTTGTCTGGATCGGCCTTGGTAACTTCTTGGCCTATATGGGCAGCTCAGTCGGTCCGGTTTACTATGATAGGCTGATCGGAGGAGAGCGTTTTGCCGATCTAATTCTGGCGCTTGAGACCAGTGGCATCACCGGCACGCATATCGGCACTGTGCAATATGGCCTCTGGAAGGTTTTCACAGAGCACACCCAAATGGTCGGGTCCGGCATATCGGCTTTCCCATCAGTCCATAACGGTGTTGCGACACTTGTCATGCTGTATCTTTGGGAACGCTCCAAGTGGCTGGCCCCGGTCGGTATCGC
Source organism: Pseudomonadota bacterium (assembly GCA_039195745.1). Classification (GTDB taxonomy): domain Bacteria; phylum Pseudomonadota; class Alphaproteobacteria; order Rhodobacterales; family Rhodobacteraceae; genus Litoreibacter. The sequence continues at coordinate 64,642 of JBCCVD010000021.1, forward strand.
CTTCAGTGCCGCGATCCTGTTCGCGTCTGTCTATGTCGGATGGCACTATGCAATTGACGGCTATGTCTCCATCATTCTCGTCACGGCGGTTTGGTATGGGCTGCGCAAGGCATTGCCTGATGGCAAAACCGCACCGTCCAAACCCTGCAAAACACCCGAACTTGAAGGCGCATTGGCGTAGGTCGATACGGCCCATAAGGAGCGCGGATATGAGACAGTTCTTTTTCTTTTCCTTGATTTACCTGCTGGCGGGCATTGCACTTGTGATGCTCGTCCGGGAGGACCCTATCACATTGCTCCTGTTCGTGCTGATCAAATCTGTCAGCCTTGCGACCTATCTGGTGGACTACGCCAAGTATTTCGGCGTGTTCTTGATCATCGGCCTTTGGTTCACGCGTCATCTTGGCCTGAAGCAGCGCATCGTTCCGACGCTCTATGCGATCATGGGATGCCTGATGTTTTCTGCGGCCTTTTCGCTGGTGAAGACCTCGATACCTTCGGTTGTGCCGTTTTATGCCGATGAAATGCTCGCCAATCTCGACGCGGCGCTTCATTTCGGTTTCGACCCTTGGACAGTGGCACATAGCTTCGCAGACTACATCCCGGCAAATGCGATTGTGATTTTGTATTTCGGACTCTGGACGCTCCCTGCGATCTTCTTGCCGGTGATTATCGCGATCACGGACACAGACGATGACCGCACGAAACGGTTCTTGGTCCTGCACGTGCTCTGCTGGATTGGACTGGGCAATGTCGTGGCGACGATTCTCAGCTCAGTGGGGCCAGTCTATTACGACCGCCTCCTTGGCGGCACGCGCTTTGCAGATCTGACAAGTGCGCTTGAGACATCCGGCATCACGGCGAGCAAGCTGGGCGTTGTGCAAGAGGGACTTTGGACGCAATACATCGAAAACGGACAATCCATCGGTTCCGGTATCTCGGCATTCCCATCCGTACATGTCGGTGTTGCCACGGTGTTTGCCTTGTATCTCGCTGAACGAAGCCGCGCGCTCATTCCCGTTTCCGTCCTGTTTCTCGGCACGATCAGCTTCGCCTCGGTCTACAATGGCTGGCACTACGCCGTTGACGGATACGCATCCATGGTCTTGATTTTCGCGGCATGGGCTATTCAGCAGCGACGCAACGTCGCATTTGCGTCAATGAAGCCTGCCTGATTGAAACACATCTACTATTTGCGTTAAGAGCGCGGAAGTGGGGCGCCGTTAAAAGGATGTGTGGCAATGGCCGAAATTGAACGCGAAAGCATGGAATACGATGTGGTGATCGTAGGGGCAGGACCCGCAGGTCTTTCTGCTGCCATTCGTCTGAAGCAGCTTGATGCTGATATGAATATCGTGGTTCTGGAAAAGGGGTCCGAGGTCGGCGCGCATATCCTGTCCGGCGCAGTGCTGGACCCATGTGGTCTGGATGCTCTGCTTCCTGAATGGCGTGACATGGACAGCCCTATCAAAGTGCCTGTCAAGAAAGACAATTTTTATGTTCTTGGCGAGGCCGGTCAGGTGCGCATCCCAAATTTCCCGATGCCAAGTCTGATGAATAACCATGGCAATTACATCGTCTCCATGGCGAATGTCTGCCGTTGGATGGCTGAAATTGCGGAAGGCCTTGGTGTGGAGATCTTCCCCGGAATGGCCTGTTCTGAACTGGTCTATGGTGAGAATAACGAAGTCAAAGGCGTTGTCGCAGGTGTGTTCGGATTGGAACCAGACGGCTCCATCGGCGAGAACACGGAGCCAGGCATGGAATTGCATGGCAAATATGTTTTCTTATCGGAAGGTGTGCGTGGCTCTCTCTCCAAACAGGTGATTGAGAAATACGACCTCAGCAAAGATGTCAGCCCACAGAAATACGGCATTGGCATGAAAGAAATCTGGGAAATTGATCCGGACAAGCATGAAGAAGGGACTGTGACGCACACGATGGGTTGGCCACTGGGCGGCAACGCAGGCGGCGGCAGCTTCATCTATCACCTCGACAATAATCAGGTCTATGTCGGCTTCGTGGTGCACTTGAACTACAAAAATCCACACCTCTTTCCGTATATGGAATTCCAGCGCTTTAAACACCATCCGATGGTGGCCGAGTTGCTCAAAGGCGGCAAACGCGTTGCATATGGTGCCCGTGCCATCACTGAAGGCGGTTTCCAATCCATGCCAAAAACCGCGTTCCCTGGCGGCGCATTGCTGGGCTGTTCGGCCGGGATGGTCAACCTCCCGCGCATCAAGGGCAATCACAATGCGATGTTGTCGGGCAAGGCCGCTGCAGAAGCGGCCTTCGCTGCAATCGCGGCAGGCCGCCAAGGCGATACGTTGGAAGACTATGATACAGAAGTCAAAACCGGCCCGATTGGCAAAGACCTCCTGAAAGTGCGCAACGTCAAACCGCTCTGGTCAAATTACGGCCTGACAGCGTCGCTCGTTCTTGGTGGTATGGATATGTGGACCAATACTCTGGGCTTTTCGCTTTTCGGCACGTTACCGCACAAAAAGAACGATGCGGACAGCACCGAAGCAGCTGACAAACACGCCCCGATTGATTACCCAAAACCCGACGGTGTGTTGAGCTTTGACCGCCTCACTAATGTCAGCTTCTCGGCAACCAACCATGAAGAAAGCCAACCGGCGCATCTTCATCTCAGAAATAGCGCCATTCCAATTGATGTGAATTTGCCGAAATATGCAGAGCCTGCGCAGCGCTATTGTCCAGCCGGGGTCTACGAGGTGGTCGACGAGAAATTTGTCATCAACTTTCAAAACTGTGTGCATTGCAAGACCTGCGATATCAAAGACCCCAGCCAAAATATCGTGTGGACCGTCCCGCAAGGGGGGGACGGGCCGAACTACCCGAACATGTAGAGGGATTGTGACCGCGGGGCGCATGGACAATGCGCCCCTGCCACCCTAGCTTTTGTCACAGGCAACGCAAAACGGGCAAGGCACATGAACCTCAAACGAACAACCGCACTGGTACTGGCAGCCGCCATCTGTGCGACCCCTCTCAAAGCGGATATCGCTGGTCCATACCTCGCCGCGCGGCAAGCCTCCATCTCGTCTGATTACACGGAGGCTGTCGCATACTATGCGCGCGCTATCGTGCAAGATCCGAGCAATGCACAATTGCTGGAAAATGCCGTTTTTGCGAATGTCGGCGCAGGTGACGTCGAAACGGCTGCACGTATCGCTGAAACTTACGCCAAGACCGGCAGCAGCAATCAGATCGTGTCCCTTGTCACGGACATCGCCGCATTGAAAGACGGAGACTATTCAGCCGCTGCAGAAGGCACGACCCAAACCGAAGGTCTGGCCCCCTTGCTTGAGGGGCTTTTACAGGGATGGGCCCTGCTGGGCGAAGGCAATATGAGCGCCGCGACCGCATCCTTCAAGAAGGTCGCAGATCAACCGGATTTTGCGCCACTTGCGAGTTACCATGAGGCTTTGGCGCTGGCGCAGGTCGGCGATTTTGAAGCAGCTGACCATATTCTTTCCGGGGATCGAGACGGACCATTGACGTTGAGTGCACGGGGTATTCAGGGTCATGCGCAGGTCTTGATGCAACTTGAACGTGCCGATGACGCCAAAGCGCTGCTTGATGCGGCCATAGCGCAACGCTTCAATCCAGAGCTCAAAGCACTGAGCGAGAAAATCGCAGCAGGCGAGACAGTCGACTACAGCTTCGTGACCACGCCGCAGGATGGGGCCGCTGAAGTTCTGTATACTCTGGCCGCGATCTTGCAAGGGCGCGCCGCCGCCGAGCATGTTTTGATCTATACCCGTCTGGCTACCTACCTACGCCCCGACCACGCACAAGCGCTTCTGAGCAGCGCCGAAATGCTCGAAGACCTCGACCAATATGCGCTGGCAGAGGATGCATATGCTGATATGCCGCCAGAACACCCCTCATTTTACCTCGCGGAAATGGGCCGCGCGAACGTTCTGTTTGCTGACGACCGCAAAGATGCGGCGACAGAAGTTCTGTCCGCGCTTGCTAAATCCCACCCAGATATTCCAATGGTGCATGCAGCATTGGGCGATTTCCTCGGGCGGACAGATCGTGATGCAGAGGCCATTGAAGCCTATACACAATCACTCGAACTGCGTGCTGACAACGACAGGCGCGCTTGGCCGGTGTATTACGCAAGAGGTATTGTTCATGAACGCGTGGACGATTTCGATGCGATGGAAGCAGATTTCCGCAAAGCATTGGAATTACAGCCGAACCATCCTGACATTTTGAATTATCTCGGCTACTCTTTGGTGGAGCAACGGACCAAGCTTGATGAAGCCCTTGGCATGATCGAGACCGCGGTCGAACTTCGCCCGGAAAGCGGGTATATCACCGATAGTCTGGGCTGGGTTTTTTACCGGCTGGGCCGCTATGAAGAAGCCGTCGCCCCAATGGAGCGCGCCGTGTCGCTTCTGCCTGTCGATCCAATCGTGAACGACCATTTGGGAGACGTGTATTGGAAGGTTGGCCGGTTCCGCGAGGCCGAGTTTCAATGGAGCCGTGCCTTATCTTTTGATCCCGAAGAAGACGAAGCCGCTCGTATTCGCAGAAAGCTCGAAGTTGGGCTGGACGTGGTTTACGAAGAAGAAGCCGCTAAGGCTGCTGATTGACACGGAAGCAAATTATGACCTCGGCCTCGATTGATCTTGCGCCACTCACAGGGCGAGACAAGCGCAACGTGACGTCTCATTGCAAGGCTTTAGAGTGTGCAGGGCTTTGGAACCCCTATTGAAGTCTCAAGCGCGTCTGGCCTGTCTTAGTTAAGACGCTCAACTACGTAATCAGACAAATCTGACAACATAGCAGTCATGGGATGCTCCGGAACAAGCTGCAGCGCAGCTTTCGCCTTGCCTGCCCAATCATGCGCCTCTGCGCGCGCTTCTTCCAACGTTCCGTGCCGCGCAAGGATGGCTAAACACTGTTCAAGATCGCCTTCCGCTTGATTACCCTTCTCGATCGTGCGGACCCAAAAGGCGCGCTCTGCGTCATCAGCCTTTGCGATTGCCTTGATCAAAGGCAATGTCAGCTTCTTCTCGCGAAAGTCATCGCCAATGTTTTTTCCGATCTGCGTGCCCGCGCCGCCTAGGTCGAGCACATCATCGACGATCTGGAAGCTGACACCCAAAGCATCACCGAAAGTAAAGAGAGCTTGGCAAACAGATGGGGGCGCAGAGGCGATCATCCCGCCCACTTGTGTCGCTGCAGAGAAGAGGGCGGCCGTCTTGCCGCGAATGACCTTCAAATAGGTGTCTTCCGTCGTCGCCAAGTTTTGTGCCGCAGTCAGTTGCAAGACCTCGCCTTCCGCAATTGTTGCGGCAGCGTTTGAGAGGACTTGCAGCACATCCATGCGCCCGGGCTCTGTCATCAATTGAAAAGCCCGCGCGAAAAGGTAATCCCCGACAAGCACACTCGACTGATTGTCCCACAGTAGATTGGCCGATGGGCGCCCCCTGCGCTGCAGCGATTCGTCGACTACGTCGTCATGCAGCAACGTCGCGGTATGGATGAACTCGACTGTTGCCGCCAGATGCACATGATAGGGGCCATCATAACCGCAAATCCGCGCTGCTGCCAATGTCAGCATCGGACGCACCCGTTTGCCACCCGCGTCAACAAGATGCGCGGTCACCTCAGGGATGCGCGGGGCGTGTTCCGACGCCATCCGCTCGCGGATCAAGCCGTTTACGGCGATCAGATCGCCATCTAACGCAGCTTGAAGCCGGTCATGTGGCTTGATGCTCATCTCGGATTGAATGGTCACGTCTGCCTCGCCTCTCGACAAACCGCGCGGGCTGCCTTTATCTCACGGAATGAAAGAACTCCTGCGCAGCAACGACCCCACCGTTATCGCCTTTGCAAAAGCCCTCCTCCAAGGTGAGGATATAGGCGTGTTTGAATTGGACGTCCATATGAGTGCGCTAGAAGGTAGTATAGGCATAATGCCGCGCCGCCTGATGGTGGTGGAACGCGATCTGTTCATGGCGCGTGCTGTTCTACGGGATAACAACATAGAAGTCGGGGATTGACGCCGCTGTGACATTTCATGCGGATCAGTTGACCCAAGACAAATTTCTTGATGGACGGTTGCTGATCCGCCAACCGAAAGAAGGCTACCGTGCTGCCACCGATCCTGTCTTGCTGGCGGCAGGATGCCCGGCTCAATCAGGCGAAAGCCTGCTCGACATTGGATGTGGCGCAGGCACAGCCGCATTATGTGTGAGCGCGCGCGTCGGAGAGCTGAAACTCTTTGGGTTAGAGCTTCAGTCTGACTACGCAACCCTGGCCCAACAGAATGCGGGGGAGAACGGATTCGCGATGGAGGTGCGCAAGGGCGATCTATCGAACATGCCGACAGCATTCAAAGATCGGATGTTTGATCATGTGATCATGAACCCACCCTTCTTCGGACCGGGCACCAAAGCTTCCAACTCAGGTCGTGCCCTCGCCCGACAAGAAGAAACGGAACTGGCCACATGGATCGACGCGGGTTTGCGGCGCCTCCGTCCCCGTGGGTGGTTGACGATCATTCAGGCAATCGAACGTTTTCCTGAAGTCATCGTTGCACTCGACAAACGCGCTGGCGGTATTGAGATCAAGCCGCTTTCTCCCAGACTTGGCAAGGCCACGACGCGGTTCGTTCTTAGAGCGCGCAAAGGATCACGCGCCAAAACGCTTCTGTCATACCCTTTGATTTTGCATGAGGGCGACAGCCATACCGTTGATACAGATAGCTACACGACCGAAGCGCGGGCGATTCTACGGCAGGGCGCGCAACTGCAATTTTAACCAAATCTTTATAATTGCATCTCTTAATTATCGTGACAGACGGCACCATATATGCTGGACTAACCCTACCACACCCAAAGAAGGAGGAATGCCAATGACCATCAGTTCGCACTTGTCGGAGCTGAAACGGAAACACGAAGCGTTATCTCAAGAAGTGGAAGCGGCACAGCGTAAACCTGGTATGGATGCGCTTTCAATCGCCGAACTGAAGAAGCGGAAACTGCGGTTAAAGGAAGAAATGGTGCGCTTGGCGCATTAGCCTAAAGCCCAAGAAAATACTTATAATTTGTTCTGGCCGCACCTGCCTGACTGGCAGCTGTGGCCTTTGTTTTTTTAGATTTATTCATCCGTCAGGAAGTTAATGCCATCGGCGAGCGCACCCATCGTAGACGTTTCTGCCAATACCCAGTCAATGAAACGCGCGACCTGTGGCCGTTCTTCGGCGCCTTCACTACATACCAACCGGTAGGACGCATTTAGCCTAATTGCGACATCCAAAGGTCGCACCAATCTGCCGTCTTTCAGATACATTTCCGTCATCGAGATCCGCCCCAGCACAACGCCTGCCCCGGCCAGAGCCGCATCAATGGCATGGTCAGATTGGCTGAACCGCAGACCTTGCTGAGGGCGGGCTTTCAGGCCACACGCTTTGAAAAAATAGGCCCAGTTGGGATCTGGTTTCACAAAAGAAATGTGGTCATCATGCAAAAGAGGCAAGCTGACGAGATCAGATGCTGATGTGAGTTGCTCGGCCAATTGCGGCGCAACCATGGGAGACGCCCACTCGTCGATAATGCGGCGCGAATAAAGCCCTTTGTCGCGTCCTTGCCCAAACCGGATTGCAATATCGACGTCATCCCGCTCGAAATCCATGATCTGCAAGCTGGCAGAAAATCGTAACTCCACATCAGGATTTTCCTGGGCGAACGAAAACATACGCGGGGCAAGCCATTTTGCTGTGAATCCAGGACCGGCTGTCACCGTTAACGTGGCCGTGTCCAACCTGCGCTCCACACTGCGCCATGCGGCTTGCAAGGCGGCAAACCCATCTTCCACGCCCGGCTGCAGGAGCTTGCCCTCTTCCGTCAATGCGACAGCGCGATTCAGTCTGCGAAAGACTGGCGCGCCGAGGTGTTGTTCCAAGGATTTTATCTGAAAGCTGAGCGCCGCAGGAGTGACGTTCAATTCATCTGCAGCAGCCGTAAAACTCATGTGACGTGCTGCCGCTTCAAAAGCACGCAATGCGGTGAGTGGGGGAAGTCGACGGCTCATTTCAGATAAGTAATACTTAACTGAAACCTTGAAAAGTCTCGTTTGTCAAAAGCATCTGTAACGCACAAAATCAGATCAACTCAGACATTCTTGACAAGGAACACATCATGATCGAGACACATCACAGCGCGCGTGTTAACACGGCGCAGCGCATTGCGCATCAGGAACGCGGACAGGCATTCGCAGCACTTTTTCGCGCCTTACCGAAAATCGTTTCTTCTATTCGGCATCGCTCCTAGGCATCACGCACAGAAAAGGGCCGCGCGTTGGTCGGCGCGGCCCCGTCTGATCGTTTTTGGCGCGTTTAAGCCAGATATTGACCGCCATTCGCGGAAATCGTCGATCCGGTGATAAAGCCGGCATCGTCAGAGGTCAGGAAGGACACAGTTCGCGCGATCTCTTCAGCTTCGCCTAAGCGGCCAACTGGGATCTGGGGCAAGATCACTTCGTTCATGACTTTTTCCGGGATCGTGCTCATCATTTCCGTGTTGATGTAGCCAGGAGCCACAACATTCACGGTAATGCCAGCACGCGCACCTTCTTGAGCCAAAGCCTTGGTAAAACCGATATCGCCTGCTTTCGTTGCGGCGTAATTGGCCTGAGCGAATTGGCCTTTCTGCCCGTTTATCGAGCTTATGGTCACAACGCGCCCAAATTTCCGTTCGCGCATGCCACCCCAGACGTTGTGTGTCATGTTGAAGACACCGTTCAGGTTTGTATCAATGCATTCGTGCCAATGCTGCGGTGTCATTTTGTGGAACGGTGCGTCGCGGGTGATCCCTGCATTGTTGACCAGAATATCGACCGGCCCGAGGTCTTCAACAACCTGAGCGATGCCTGTAGCACAGGCTTCGTAATCCGCGACGTTCCACTTGTAGGTCTTAATGCCTGTCTCAGCAGTGAATGCGGCAGCTTTTTCATCATTGCCAGCATAGGTTGCGGCAACCTTGCAGCCATCTGCAGCAAGAGATTTCGCGATTGCGGCGCCGATACCGCGTGAGCCGCCAGTTACGAGAGCAACACGGGACATTTTGATCCTCCAGAATCGTGTAAGTAATTTTATTTCACAATGGATATAGGTTGCGTAATTTTCATACGCAACCCAATTGGACAGAAATCAGTCGCGTTCGACGCAAAGCGCCACGCCCATGCCCCCGCCGATGCACAAAGTCGCAAGACCTTTTTTGGCATCACGACGCACCATCTCGAAGAGCAGCGTATTCAAAACACGGCAGCCAGAGGCGCCGATGGGGTGCCCAATCGCAATCGCACCGCCATTAACGTTCACGATGTCCGGATCCCAACCCATGTCTTTGTTGACAGCACAGGCCTGCGCCGCGAATGCCTCATTCGCTTCAACGAGGTCCAGATCTTCGGGTTTCCACCCGGCTTTTTCAAGCGCTTTCCGGGACGCGTAGATCGGCCCAACGCCCATGATTGAAGGATCAAGCCCTGCAGTCGCGTAAGAGGCAATCCGCGCCAGAGGTTGAATTCCGCGCTTCTCGGCATTCGCCGCCGACATCAAAAGAGTCGCCGCCGCGCCATCGTTCAAGCCAGACGCGTTCGCCGCTGTGACAGACCCGTCTTTTGTAAAGGCAGGGCGCAGTTTCGCCATGTTTTCAAGCGTCGCACCATGGCGAATATACTCGTCGCTATCGACGGTGATATCGCCTTTGCGGTTCGGTACGACATGCGGCGTGATCTCATCTGCGAACCGACCCGCCTTTTGGCCCGCTTCCGCTTTATTCTGCGAACCAACGGCAAATTCGTCCTGCATCTCACGGCTGATCTGCCACTTTTCAGCGACATTTTCTGCCGTCTGCCCCATGTGATAGCCATTGAACGCATCCCAAAGCCCATCGCGGATCATCGAGTCGATGTAACTCATGTCACCCATCTTTTGACCGCCGCGAAGGTTCGCGACATGGGGTGACATGGACATGTTTTCTTGCCCGCCCGCAGCAACGATATCCGCATCACCGAGTTGAATATGTTGGGCGCCAAGCGCCACTGCGCGCAACCCGGAACCACAAACCTGGTTGATTCCCCACGCTGCGCTTTCTTGCGGAAGGCCTGCATTGATGTGCGCCTGCCGCGCAGGGTTTTGTCCCTGACCGGCGGCAAGCACCTGACCCATAATCGTCTCAGAAACTTCGCCTTTTTCGATGCCAGCGCGTTCAACAACGGCTTCCAAGACAGTTTTGCCCAACTCATGAGCAGGGGTGTTGGCGAAAGAGCCCAAAAAGCTACCAACGGCGGTACGGGCAGCGGACGCAATGACGACATTTGTCATAAATTTTCCTTTCCGACGCGGAACGTCGATGAACGGTTCTCATTCGGCGCTCACAATGGCGCAGCGCGCGCATCACGTAACAGGAGGGAGGTTTGTTTGCAAATGACCCAACGGCACCTGATGTGCAAAACCGCTATACGCTCTTGGCAATCCTTTGGGCTGAAGGAGCAGTGCATCAAAAGTCAGACAAAATGAGCGGAGGGTCAGTGATTGCGCAAGATGCGCTGTTCAACCGGTCTTGGAGAGGGACCCTGCAGCATTTGGCGGCAAACGAAGTTGCGGCGCACCGAATAGATAGCCTTGAAGGCAATCCACCCCAGCGCCGATCAGATATTCGGCCTCTTCACGTGTCTCGACACCCTCAGCAACGGTGAACATATCAAAGTGTTGAGCAATGGAGACGAGCGCCTCCGTCAAGATTTGATTGTCGCGAGACATGTGAATTTCTTTAATAAAACTGCAATCGATTTTGACCATGTCAAAAAAGAACTCGTTAAAATACCGAAACGCGGTGTAGCCGGCCCCAAAATCATCCAAAGCGAAGCTGACACCCCGGTCATGAATGCGGTCCATAAAGTCTATCACGACATCCGGCATAACCATGGCTGACGCTTCTGTGATTTCGAGAATGAGGCGCTCCCCCAATGTGGGGTCTGCAGCAATGCCTGCCTCAAACACTTGCTCCCACCGAGGGTACCCGATGGTGCGCGGCGAAACATTGATCGACAGGCGCAGACTTGGATTTTCGATAAGCGCCTGACATCCCATTTCCAGAGCGAGACAGTCAATGATCCGCCCTTCGGTCAATGGCTCGATCGTATTTATGAATTCGCGCGCGGGAATCACCCGGCGTGTGTCGTCCATCACACGGATCAGACCCTCGAAAAACGCCGGTCGCCCCGGATTGGAGGCCTGAACCACAGGCTGGAAGGAGAGCATGACATTTCGCGTATCGAGCGCGTCGCGCACAACCTGCAAGATGTCAGCATCACGCTGCTGAACTGCCGCCGCGAGAGGGTTATCTGCAACTGCCCAATCCTGATGCTCTGACACACTGCCGCTCCTTAATGTGGGACAAAAACCTCATAGACCGCAGCAGTTTAAACGCAGGTTAATGTTCCAATTTTGTTCTAATTTGAGTAACCTGCATTCGTGTCAAATAACCCTTTGAAAGAAAATCAAAATGGCTGAACGATGCGGATGGTGCGGTGAAGAGCCGATTTATGTCGAGTACCATGACACGGAGTGGGGCGTGCCTGAGTATGACAGCCGCGCGCTTTGGGAAAAACTGATTCTCGACGGCTTCCAAGCAGGTCTGAGCTGGATCACGATCCTGAAAAAGCGTGACAATTTCCGCGAGGCGTTTGAAGGCTTTGATCCAAATGTTATCGCGCTTTGGGGTGAGCCAGAGGTCGCGCGGCTCCTGCAGAATGCGGGCATTATCCGGCATCGTGGCAAAATCGAAGCGACGATTGGCAATGCCCGTGCATGGCAAATAATTGAGCAGCGCGAAGGGTTTGACCAATTTCTGTGGGGCTACGTTGACGGGAAACCAGTTCAAAACCGGTTCGCCCGTCTCGATGAGGTTCCAGCACAAACAGAGCTAAGTCAGCGCATTTCCAAAGATCTTAAGAAAGTGGGATTTAGGTTCTGCGGACCAACGATTGTCTATGCCTTCATGCAGGCGACTGGCCTTGTCAACGACCACCTCGTCACCTGCCATTGCCATGAAGCCGTCAAAAGGCTGGCGCGTTAAAGCTGCCCGCCCCAAGGGCCGTGAAAGTCACTGCCGTCTTTGTCCGTCCGCTCAAAACCATGCGCGCCGAAGAAATCGCGTTGCGCCTGGATCATGTTGGCGGTTGAGCGTTCGGTCCGCATCATGTCGAAATAAGAAAGCGCAGCAGACAGCGCAGGCACTTGCAACCCTTCACCAATCGCCACTGTTACGACTTTACGCAAAGCGGGTTCGTTTTGGCGGATCAGTTCCAAAAAGTAAGGCGCAAACATCAGATTGTCGTGTGGAGCTTGCGTGAGTGCATCCGCCATATCGTTGAGCATTGACGACCGGATGATACAGCCTTCGCGCCAGACACGCGCGATCTCAGGCATGGGGAGCTTCCAGTCAAATTCCGCACTCGCAGCATCCAGCAATGCAAAGCCTTGCGCGTAGCACATGACTTTCCCCAGGATCAGCGCCTGCTCCAGATCGCTATCCGTCAGCCCCGCGTCGGACAAGCGAGAGGGTGCCGCGCCAAACGCTTTCTCGCCTTTTGCCCGTATCGCTTTGAGCGCCGACATGTTGCGCGCCGCAACGGCAGCTTCAATTACTGGTACGGGTGCGCCGAGATGTTGGGCCTCGATAACAGTCCAACGCCCAGTGCCCTTTTGTCCCGCCTTGTCCACGATGATATCAAGCATTGCTGCGCCACTCTCATCCGTAGCGGCGGATACTTTTCCGGAGATCTCTACCAGATAAGACTGCAGAATACCCTCATTCCACGCCTCAAAAACCGATCCGCATTCTGCAGCGGACTTGCCTTGTCCATCACGCATAATCCCATAGGTTTCCGCGATCATCTGCATATCGGCATATTCAATCCCGTTATGCACGGCCTTTACAAAATGCCCAGCACCGCCTTCACCCATCCATGTGGCGCAGGCTGTCCCTTCGTATTTTGCCGAGATCGCTGTTAATATATGAGCGACACGGTCCCAGCCCTCTTTAGGGCCCCCTCCCATGATTGAGGGCCCAAATCGTGCGCCTTCTTCGCCGCCAGACACACCGATCCCCAGATAAGGCACGCCAGCCTCTTTGGCCGCCGCGGCGCGTGTTTGTGTGTCGCGGAAGTTGGCATTGCCTGCATCAATGATGAGATCTTCGTCATCCAATAGCGGGCGCAGCGCAGCGATCTGTTCATCCACCGGATCACCTGCCGGAACCATCAAAATGATGGCGCGTGGGGATTTCAGTGAAGCAACGAGTGCATCAAGCGTTTCACAGGGTGTAATTTTCTTTGACAGCGGACCAGAATTTGCTTTGAATTCATGCGTGCGTGACGTCGTGCGATTGAACACCGAAATCGGAAATCCGTTCTCTGCAATATTGAGCGATAGCATTGCACCCATTGTTCCAAGCCCGATAAGGCCGATATCCGATTGCGTCATGTCCTGCGCTCCCTTAGCTCTGCGCTCGTGTGTTAGCGCCAACAAGGCCGGGCGTCAAACTGCTGAATGCAATGGCATACAGTGGCACCATGCCAGATCAGAATGCCTTGAATGTCAGGGTCGTCAATGTACGCTCAATACCTTCTACATTCAGCAGATTATCATTGATATACAAACCCACGTCCTGATCTTCTGGAATGTAGAGCTTCAACAGAAGATCGAACTCACCACTGGTCGAAAAAAGCTCGGAATGAATTTCGCGCAGCACAATTTCTTCAGCCACCTTGTACCCGGTTCCCGGACGGCAGCGGATTTGAACGAATACGCATTTCATATCGACAGCCTTTCGTAATGCATCTGCACGCCCAACTTTACTGCTTCGCCCGTTCGGCGCAATGATTGATCAGCGTAGCTTGAATAGCCGCCCGCCCTCGCGCGTTTCTGCGTCGACCAGTGCTTTCGCGCCCGCAAGCACAAGCGCCGCGTGGCAAGGTGTGATCACCAGATCCGTGGGAATCTCCGCGATCATATCTTTGATCTTCTCTATTGGTTCGTTTGCATGGGCCGCACACTCGTCTGGCCAAGCCGTCAGTTTGCTGTTCAGGTAATCAATGTCCACGATGTTTATCTTGAGACCGGTCCTTTTCGCAATTTCACGCAAATACGCATCTCGATACCGATCTGCGCGCAGATTTGACACGTCCACAAGGCGTCCGGGATCCGTGCTCCACAAACTGGGATCGCGTTCTTTTACAGAAATCTCCGGTTGAAGTCGCAATCCCGCGTTAAAGGAAATGAGTGTTGCTTCCGTAAGATAGGGATTTCGCGCGCGTGCATTCAGAGCCATATCGATGAGCGTGTCGAGGCCCGTGTTCTCGATCACGCCTCCATCACCCAAATGCCAGAAAAGCTCCTCGCCATAATCTCCGCGAACAGGCACTTGTATCGTAAGAGGTCCCAAAACCGGCGGAAACGCAGCAGAAGTCGCGACAGCGAGCGCCACAGGAAAATCTTTCGGAGCGGATAATGCACATCCCTGACGTTCGGTGAACGATATCGTGCGCAATTCCGGAGCGAGTCCCAGATTCGCATCCGCGTCAGGGTGTGGAAGCGGCTGGTTTGAAAAGACAAACCGTTCGGCAGAATCGTAGCTGACAGCGTTGTAAAAGAATGCCGGCTGCTCTGGCATCTTCTCAAAGCTCATCTCGGAACCGAGAAAGCCGGCTTCTAGCGCTTCCTGCAACGAAACAATCCGTCGAGACGGGCTGAAATAGCGCACAGGGTGAATTGCCTGCTGCCATTCCATCCACCAGAAATACGGCTGACCCATTGCTGACCGGATATCCTCCAAGTCTAATTGGAGACAGTTATCCGGTGTCGCTCCCTGCACATTGGGCGTGCAATAATCCCTTCGATGAGTCGCAAGATAAGAGGACGTGAAGCCGCCGCCAGACACGCTTGAAAAATGAGTGACTTTCTTGAGCAGCCCTGCATCCTGCAATGCTGCCGCACCGCCAGCGCCAAACATTGCAGCGCGGCTACCACCGCCAGAAAAACCCACACCGAGTATTCTGTCGGGTGCCTCCGGCAAGTCCTCACACTGCGTCGCTTCTTCAGCGGTAAACACGTGGTTGATTTCTGCTTCCGACGTAAGACCGTAGATCATAGCGCCGACCAAGGCGATCAGGGCAAGCGCGACAATCCCACCCAGCCATTTGAAGGAGCGGGCCAAGATACCCAATAATTTCTGTCCAGACATCACACGCCTTTTAACGTTGCGGCAAGCAAACCGAAATTCTTCGGCTCACCATGCGCAATGGAGCAACCATCCCACCGGAATCATTTGAAAAATCAGCACATAGCAAACCGTTTTGCCCGGCCACAGTGCCGGTGAAATTGCCCCAAGGTCAACTGATTTTGGCACCATACCCAACGTGGGGTATGCGAGCAAACCACAGCGCAGACATATTCAGCCCAAGTCAGAACGAAGGGTAAAGACTGTGCATAACACATTGGCAACGCTCGAACTGGAGCAATTCCTGCAGGCCTGCGGCGTATTGGGATTTTTTGTTTACGTAGGCGCATTCGCTGCACTGCAATTGCAGTTCATCGAGGGCAAAAGCTCTAGCTACACATTGGCCAACATTGCCGCTGCATCTCTGGTGATGCTCAGCCTGATTGCAGATTTCAATCTCGCATCGGCACTCATTCAGGGGTGTTGGATCACAATTGGCATCGCGGGACTGCTTTTACGCAGAGTGCGCGCAGATACCATCTCAGCCTGACCGATCTTTTCAGACGTTGTGCGCTGCAGCGCTTTTACCTCCGCTGCAGCGTATGGCCCATCGCCCAAAGCCTCCGCCCCCTCTTCCAAGCGGTTGCTTTGGGTGGACGGGTTTTCCTAGGCCCAACCCAATACTTGCCGTAGAGTTAACAAGGTTTATGCAGATTATGATTCCTCTTTCCCCGGCCTGTCATGTCACCCGCCGCGTCAGCCATTCCCGCGACAGGAGCGCTGCACGATGACAAACGATACATCAAAGCCCGGAGTTAATGAGGAAATCGTTGATCACCTCTATGACATCGCGCTGGATCCCGGCGAGCTGGACCGCTTTATCAACACGTGGAATGAAGCTGGTTTGGATGCGGAACGCGTCCGTAGAACTGTCACCAAAATCGACGCGTTTGACAGTGACTTTCAAAGCCATCTGGAACGCGCGACAACGTTTCTGGAACGCCATAAGACCCCAGACCGTAACGCTTTGTTGCAGGAGGCGCTGGAACCTTTTGATGCCTCACCGGCCTTGATTCTCGATGCGCAGCTGCAAATCGTGGCGCTGAACACCGGTGCGAAGGCGGCCTATGGCCTCATTGAGGGTGGTCGCCTGGACACGCTGGATCTTTATGAAGCGGAGCAGGAGGAATTATCCCGCGTCTTGTCCACTATGGTACATGGCAGCGCCGACCAAAATGTCCTTCTCAATTTCGAGTCTGTACGAACCGGTCGACCTGTCATTTTCCACGTTAAACGGGTGACGCAGTCGAAATCTGGAACAGCGCTGAGCGCATCGCCACTTGTTCTTGTGGTGACAACGGAATTCTTCTGGCCAGTTGCACTGAATGAAACACTGGGCGAGGTGTTTTCCTTGTCATCAGCAGAACTGGGGATCGTCCAAGCTCTGGTGGAAGGCAACGACGCCAAGTCCATCGCAGCAGCGCGTGGCACAAGTATTGAAACCGTACGCACACAGATTCGAAATGTTCTCGGCAAAACCAAATCAGGATCGCAGACCGAACTCATTCGTCTGGTCCTGACGATGCGCGACGTTGTCGGCAAAAAAGAGGATGCGACCCGCAAGCAGAACCAGAAATCGACTGTCCATTCCGCGGATTGGCTGGATGCGGAAGTGTGGAAACCGTTTGAAACGATCAAGCTGAAAGACGGGCGTGTGATGCATTATCATGTGCAGGGCCCGATGGATGGCGCACCGATCCTGTTCTCCCACATGGGCTATTGTCAGGTGCGGTGGTCACGTTCGATGCTCAAGCAAGCCTACCGCCATGGACTAAAGGTGATCTGCCCGATCCGCGCGGGCTACGGCGACAGTGATCAGCTTGATCGCAAAGCAGATGTCTTAGCGAGCCTCGCGGATGATACCGTGCAACTCCTCGATCATCTCAAGATCGACAAGCTGCCCTATGTCGTCCAAGGCAATGATCTTCTGTTTGCTTGCGACTTGGCGGTTCGTAATCCTGAGCGCGTCTCAGAGATCATTGGCCTCGGCGCGCGCCCATTCCTGCACGGGGACCAGCATTACGCCGCGATGAGTGCGTGGCATCGGTTCTTCCTGTCGACAGCTCAGCACGCGCCACATCTGTTGTTTTATACGATACGGGCAGGCTTCACTTTGGCCCGCAAACTGGGCAGCGCAAATATGTTTGCACGGGTCAATAGTAACTCGCCAGCTGATTTGAGACTTCTGGAGGATCCCGAAATGTTGCCGGTTCTGGAGGCAAACGGTCAACTCAGCATCGGTGACAAGAAGAACGCCGCGACCGCCTATGCAATGGAGTTGCTGGAAACAGAAGGGGATTGGTCCGATACCCTGCACAAGGCCAAGAACACACCGACATGGTTCGTCAACGGAATGGAAGACCCGCTCTATGACAGTGCGACCATCTCCGCCTATCGCGAGCAATATCCGTGGATCGACATCGAAACGGTCGAGCAAGGTGGGCAGTTGTTGATCTTCCTGCAATACAAAATGCTGATCCCCCGCATCGCAGAGGCCGCGCGCCGCGCAAAAGCCTAACTGACCACAGGCAGGGGTTGCGCCGTATAGCTGAACGCGATTTCAGCTCGTCGCACCGGGTCATGAAGCCGCGCCTTGAACATCGTGGCGCCCCGCACGCCGCCAATCGCGGCAAATGTCCCGCACATCATCGCTTGGCCGTCGCGCATATCAATCGCATTGGCCAAGTCAGCGACAGGCAAAACCTGCGCAAGTGTGCCGTCCTGATAGAGCACCCAATCGCCGCCCTCCCAAATCCACGACTGAACTTGAAGCTGGTCCACGTGATCGCGCACCAGATCGAAATCCCACAAACCGTCTGCACAAGGTTTTGCGCAGACCTGCTTGGATGAAGCGACAGACACTGCCTCCAGCGCCCGGTCCGTATGATCTGAGCCAAGCCCGATCCACATCTTGCCACCCGCGCGGATCAACATCGGCTCCGCTTCCCCCGAAGACGCCTCACCAAGAACCTGAATGTCAGGTGCGGTGGTCAACAAATCAGCCGAGACACGGTAGAACAGCGGCACTTGCGAGGGGGGCGCCACGCCAATAGCAGCCAGTTCGTCAATATGATGCTGTACAGCCGCTGCATCGCGTCCCGTCCAGCCCGCAATGGTCAGATCGCGCACATTAATGTCAACTCTGCCCGCTCCGGTCTTGGTTTCAGTATTAAATTGCATATCCGCGCCTGACATCTTCTAACTTGCTCTGGCAACACTGCGTGCAGCCGTCCGGACTGTCCAGCGCCCCAAGGACCGATATGACATTTGAACAGCTCAAAACCTTCTTCTGGGTCGCCCGCTTAGGCGGTTTTCATCGCGCATCCGAGCAGTTGAACCTCTCGCAGCCCGCGATCTCCACCCGTATCGCGACCTTGGAAGACGCGCTCGGCGTCAAACTGATGGAACGCACCTCCAAAGGCATTCGCCTCACCAAACCCGGCACATCGCTTTTGGGCTACGCAGAGCAGATTTTGTTCGTGCAGGAAGAAATCGTCAAACGTGTCGCCAACACATCAGAAGTCGAGGGCCTGTTTCGTATCGGCTCGTCCGAGACCATCGCACAGGCCTGGCTGCCAGACTTTCTCAAAGCCTTCAGCAAGGAATTCCCGCGCGTCAATATTGACCTGACGGTCGACATCTCCGGCAATCTGCGCAACGCTTTGCTCCAGCAAAATGTCGATCTGGCCTTCCTCATGGGCCCCGTTTCGGAATTCACAGTGGAGAACGTGGCGCTGCCGAAATTCCATCTGCATTGGTATAAATCGACCGCCACTGGCCCCGTTGATCTGCGCGATACTCCCGTCATATCCTACTCCGCCCGCACGCGGCCGTACCGCGAATTGATGGCAGAGCTGACACGCAGGATCGGCCCGAATGTGCGCGTCTATTCCTCCGCCTCTCTATCGGCCAGCTTGCAGATGATCGCCGCAGGCATCGCCGTTGGCCCCTACCCGCGCACGCTTGCCGCAAGCCTGATTTCTTCCGGCCAGATAGAAGAATTCGATCCGGGCTTTCAGCCCAACCCACTGGAATTTACAGCGTCTTTCTTGGGCGAGCCGCGCAGCATCCTCGCCGAACGCGGGGCTGAAATTGCGGAAGACATCGCGCAGATCTGGGCAAACAGACGTCCACATTGATACAGAAACTCTATCGCTTTTAATACAAAATGATAATTTGAATGGATGCAATCTGCGTGCCACGCTGGGATCAGATTCTTTATCCGGGGCGCGCATCATGTCATCTGCCAAGACCAGTTACGCCGATTTGCGCAGGCGCAGCGCCCGTGATGTCCGCGCTGCAATTCGCACGGGAGGGTATGACCGCCACACAGCGGGCCTCGCGCCGGGCAAGCTGCAATGCAACCTCGCGATCCTGCCTGAAAGCGTTGCGCTCGATTTTCTGCGCTTTTGCCAACGCAATCCCAAGCCCTGCCCTGTCGTTGGTGTCAGCGATACAGGTAATCCGCTCATGCCGACACTTGGCGACGATATCGACATTCGCACTGATATCCCCCGCTATCGCATCTTTCGCGACGGCGCGCTCAGCGATGAGGTCACAGACATCTCAACCCTCTGGCGCGACGATCTTGTCACTGTGGCTTTGGGCTGTTCTTTCACGTTCGAGAATGCCCTGATCGCGAATGGCATTCCCGTGCGCCACATTGAGCAGGACAAAACCGTGCCGATGTTCCGAACAAATATTGCCCTGACACCCGCAGGTATCTTTGCAGGCGAAATGGTCGCAACCATGCGCCCGATCCACAAATCGCGCCTTGCAGACGCCTATGAGATCAGCGCCGCCTTCCCGCACGCGCATGGCGCACCGATTGCATTTGGCGATCCTGCGCAGGTCGGGATCGCAGACCTGAACGCGCCTGATTGGGGCGACCCTGTGCCTGTCGCCTCGGATGAAATCCCTGTCTACTGGGCCTGCGGTGTCACGCCGCAAAACGTGTTGCTGAACGCGAAACTGCCTTTCTGCATCACGCATGCACCAGGACATATGCTGATCGCGGACCTGTCCGAGACGCTTCAAGACCAACAATTCCTACAAAAAACAGACCTCAACAAGGAGACCACCTATGCATAAAGCATTACCTATCCTCGCTACGTCGCTCGCGTTGGCCACACCTGCGCTGTCCGAAAACCTCGCCGTTGTTGGCAGTTGGTCCGGCCTGCCGTTGCACAAACAATATGAAGCGCCTTTCTGGGGCGATGCACTTCCTGCAGCCTCAGAGGGCAAGCTGACAGTTGAGCTGACAACGCATAACCAGATGGGACTGGGCCTTGGCGATATCTACAACCTTCTGGGCCAAGGCGTTTTTGACGTCGCCATGACGGTGGCGGACTACGCGGTCGCCGATGCGCCAGAGTTGGAAGGCCTAGACGTGCCGCTGATCGCGCTCAGCGCCGATGAGGCCCGCGCCATGGTCGATGCGGCCCGCCCGATGGTTGCAGACATCTACAAAGACCGCTTCAACAGCCATGTGCTGGCCATCGCGCCATACCCGCCACAGGTCGTGTTCTGTAACGCCGACATCAAAGGTCTCGATGATCTGAAAGGGCTCAAAGTCCGCGCGTCTGGTCGGATGACCGCCAAGCTGCTCGAAGCTTTGGGCGCTGAAGGTGTGAATGTCGGCTTCTCCGAAGTGCCGGGTGCGTTGCAGAAAGGCGTCGTAGATTGCGCCGTAACTGGTGCAGGTTCTGGCTATAGCGCTGGTTGGTGGGAAGTCTCTACTCACTTGATGCCGCTGCCACTTGGCGGCTGGGATCCGGTTGTGACCGCCATCAATATGGACAAATGGAACGGCATGGATGACGCCACAAAATCCTTGATCGAGGCCAAGATCAAAACTGATTTTGAAGACCCGGCCTGGGCCACAGCGCAAAACGCGCTGGTCAATGATATCGCTTGCCTGACCGGCAATGGCGACTGCCCCGCAGGTGACGCGCGCTCCATGGCGCTGGTCGAAGCCTCTGACGCTGATTTTGCGAAAGCGCGCGACATCCTCGTGGCCGAAGTGCTGCCGGGTTGGGCTGAGCGCGCAGGCGGTGACTGGGCTGCGCGCTGGAATGCGTCCGTCGGCCAGGTTGTCGGCGTCGAAATCAAGTAGATCTCCCCTGAGGACCCCGAAAAGATGAAACTCATCTCAACACTCAGAACGATCAACAAAGGCGTTGCAATGCTCACCGGCATTATGCTTCTCGCCTGCGCCGCGTTCGTTCTGCTGGACATTGTGTTTCGTCAATTGGGGTCCTCCTTCGGAGGGACAGACGAGATCAGCGGCTATGTCATGGCCATCGCCACCTCTTGGGGCATGGCCTACACAATGCTCGAACTCGGCCATGTCCGTATCGACCTGCTCAGATCGCGCTGCGCCGCAAAAAGCCGCTGCTTGTTTGACCTGTTCTCCATGTTGGTCCTGTCTGGCACCATCGTCCTGATTGCTCTCAAATGCTGGCCCGTGCTGGAGCGCTCCATCAAACACGGCTCCACCGCCAACACACCTTTGGAGACACCGCTTGTCCTCGTTCAAGGCCCATGGTTCGCGGGCTGGGTCTGGTTCGCTGTCATGGCCTGCCTGACGACATTGGCCGCATTGATCATGATCCTGCGCGGCGAGCTTGACGACACCGAACAAGCCATCGGCGCATTCGCAGAAGCGGATACTTTAAAATGATCGCCTATGTCGCCATCGGCCTCTTGGCCTTGCTCAGCCTCTCCATCCCTGTCGGCATCGTGCTGTTCCTGCTTGGATTTGGGATTGATTGGTTCTTCTCAAGCTTCCCGCTGATCCGGGGCTTGGGCAACATGGTCTGGAGCGCATCCAACAGTGCAACGCTAATTGCCATCCCGTTCTTCGTTCTGCTTGGCGAAATCCTTGTCCGCTCGGGCGTCGCCGCGCGCACCTATGCGGCGCTGGATCGCTGGGTGTCCTGGCTGCCAGGCGGTTTGGTTCATGCAAATGTTGCGACGGCTACGATGTTCTCAGCCACCTCCGGCTCATCAGTTGCGACCGCTGCGACAGTGGCAACTGTCGCCATGCCACAGGCCGAAAAGCTGGGCTATGACCCGAAACTCTTCTCAGGCGCGATTGCGGCTGGCGGCACGCTTGGCATCATGATCCCGCCCTCAATCAATCTGATCGTTTACGGCTTCCTCACTCAAACCTCGATCCCGCAGCTGTTCCTCGCAGGTCTGATCCCCGGCATCGGTTTTGCCATCGCTTTCATCGTCGCCGTCGCAATCATATGCACGATCCGGCCGTCATTGGGTGGCGAACGCCGCGTCTTCGCCTTCAGTGAAATGATGGGCGCGCTGACCCATCTTCTGCCAATCATCTTGCTCTTCACCATGATCATCGGCTCGATCTACAACGGCTGGGCCACCCCGACCGAAGCCGCCGCAGTGGGCGTCGCAGGGGCCTTCCTGATCGCTGCTTTCTTCGGTGGCGTGTCGCTTACCATGATCACCGAGAGCCTCTACGGCACCGTCAAAATCACCTCCATGATCATGCTCGTCGTGATCGGCGCATCCTTCCTGAACTTCACCCTCGCCTCTGCCGGGCTCGGACAAGCGCTGGACGGGTTTCTATCGAGCCTCGGCCTGTCACCGATGGGCACGCTTTTCGTCATCGTCTTGATGTACATCGTGCTTGGCTTCTTCATCGAAACGCTGTCACTGATGGTCGTCACCATCCCGATTATCGTGCCATTAGTGGTCGATCTGGGCTTTGATCCGATCTGGTTCGGCATTCTGATGATCGTCCTGATCGAGATGGCATTGATCACACCACCTGTGGGCTTAAACCTCTATGTGGTACAAGGCGCCCGCAAAGATGGGACAATGACAGAGGTGATGCTCGGCTCCGTTCCTTTCGTCCTCGTCATGCTTGCCATGGTGGCCGCGCTGATTGCCTTCCCGCAAATCGCGCTTTTCCTGCCGCAAGCATTGAATTAACCCTTCCCCAATCCAGCGTTTCAAAGGCCCCGCCCCGTGTCCCGCATAGACTCAACATATCCGCGCATCACTGATGTCGGGCTGACCGGTATGCTCGTCACCTTCTCTGACACGCTGACCGAGGGCGCAAATCGTGCCGCACTAGCCCTTCGCGCGCGCCTCTCAGAATTGGAGATCGAAGGCGTCACAGAGACCACGACATCGCTGACCTCAACCTTCGTGCTCTACGATCCGAACATCTTGCCAAGAGCCAGTTTGAAAGAGTATTTCCAGAACTTGCTGGCGCAGGACTGGACTGAAGCTGCATTGCCTGACGGCCGCAGATTATGGCGTATCCCTGCGGTATTCGATGACCCCAAATACGCGCCGCAATTGCAAG
Organism: Pseudomonadota bacterium; assembly: GCA_039195745.1. Lineage (GTDB taxonomy): Bacteria > Pseudomonadota > Alphaproteobacteria > Rhodobacterales > Rhodobacteraceae > Litoreibacter. Next base: position 88,318 of record JBCCVD010000021.1, read on the forward strand.
AGGCCGCGGATCTTGCCGGCCTGTCTGTCCCGCAAGCCATCGAAAGCCTGTGTGATGTCAGCCTGCGCGTCATGACGCTGGGTTTCGCGCCCGGCCAACCCTATCTGGGCTCGCTTGGATCAAAGTGGGATATTCCCAGACAGCAGGGCCTGACCAAACAAGTGCCCATCGGCGCGATTACGGTCGCGATCCGACAAATCGTATTGTTCTCAACAGCCTCCCCCACCGGATGGCGGCATGTCGGGCAATGCGCTTTCCGCGCCTTTCGGCCTGAGCAACCCGATCCGTTTCCTCTGACCCCCGGTGATGAAATCCGGTTCGATCCAGTGAGTGCTGCCGATCTTGCGAAGGCAATCGCACAAGATCAAACTGGCGATGGCGGCGCCAAGACTGAGTGGCTGACATGAGTGCCATGAAAGTGCTGCGCGCGGGTCCTGCAATGAGCATTCAAGACCTCGGACGCTCCGGCTTCATGGCGAGGGGGTTGTCGCACGGTGGCGCTGCAGACCGCGCAGGCCTCGCGGAAGGTGCGGCACTCCTCGGGCAAGGCCTGGAGTTGGCCGCAATTGAAATGGCCGGAATGGGCGGGCAGTTCGAAGTGTCGGAGCCCACCCGCATAGCGCTCACCGGAGCGCCGATGCGCGCCATGCTGGATGATCAACCGTTGGTTTGGAATGCAAGTCATCAAATGGAACCGGGGCAAATTCTGTCTATCGGCGCCGCGAAGAAAGGCATCTACGGATATCTGCATGTCGGCGGAGGATTTGCGACGGAACTGTTCCTCAACAGTCGTGCGACACATATCGTCGCTGGCATCGGTGGTCTGATCCAAAGCGACGACAGTCTTGAATTGAGCCCAGACCCGCGCCCGGATCATGTGGGACTAAAACTACCGCCAGCCGATCGCTTTGATGGCGGGTTGGTGCGCATTTTGCCGAGTGTCCAAACCGCCCATTTCAGTCAAGAAACACGTGACCGTTTTCAGGCCACGGCATTTTCACGGACGCCACGCGGCAATCGTCAGGGCGCTGAGTTGACCTTTGAGGGCGCGCCTTTCGCCTCACAAGATCAGCTCGGCATTCTGTCTGAACCGATGGTCGCTGGCGATATTCAGATGACCGGCGAGGGTTTTCCTTTCGTCCTGCTTCCCGAATGCCAGACAACAGGGGGCTACCCGCGCATTGGCACAGTTCTGCCAGATGACCTGCCCCGCGTGGCCCAGGCCACACCGGGGGTAGAGCTCAAGTTCCAGTTTATCAGCCACGAAGATGCCCTTCTGGCGCACCGAAGCTGGGCACAACAGGTCGCAGAATACGCTGCGCACACTCAAGCATTGATCCGCGATCCGCATGAGATTGCGGACCTGCTGAGCCACCAACTGATCAGCGGGATGGTAGACGCACGGCGATAAAGTGAGCCCTGCGCTTAGACTTCAAATCTGCGGCCTCTAAACGCAGGCGCCCCAACGAGGGTCCGATTTGACGAAGCAGATGTCGGATCTCAAAGCGACAGCATGTCAATTTTAGAGCACCATGGCGTGAAGGGGAGTCTGATTCCATGCGTTATTCCGGTTTCAAAGTCATCAAGGAAGCTCTGACGGGTCACAAAGGCTGGACGCCTGCCTGGCGCGACCCGGAACCGCAGCCACATTATGACATCGTGATTATCGGCGGCGGTGGGCATGGTCTGGCGACCGCGCATTATCTGGCCAAAGTGTTCGATCAGAAGAAAGTCGCCGTGATCGAGAAAGGCTGGATCGGCGGCGGCAATGTCGGACGCAACACGACGATCATTCGCTCCAACTACCTGCTCGACGGAAACGAGCCGTTCTATGAATTCTCCCTCAAGCTCTGGGAAGGTTTGGAGCAGGATCTGAACTATAACGCCATGGTCTCCCAACGCGGGATCATGAACCTGATCCATTCGGATGCGCAGCGCGACGCATTTATCCGACGCGGGAATGCGATGATGCTGAATGGCGCGGATGCGGAATATCTCGACCTTGCCGCCATAAAGAAAGAATATCCGTTCCTCAATTTCAACGACGCGCGTTTCCCGATCAAAGGCGGGCTCGCGCAACGACGCGGCGGCACGGTGCGTCATGATGCGGTCGCCTGGGGGTACGCGCGCTCAGCCGATGAGCGCGGCGTCGATATCATCCAGAACTGCGAGGTCACGGGTTTCAAAATTGAAAACGGCAAATGCCTCGGCGTTGAGACCTCCAAAGGGTTCATCGGCGCGGGCCGCGTCGGCTGCGCTGTGGCGGGTTCCTCCGGCAGGCTGATGTCGAAAGCCGGCATGCGCCTGCCGATTGAAAGCCACGTCCTTCAAGCCTTCGTCTCAGAGGGGCTCAAACCCGTTCTGCCCGGCGTTATCACGTTCGGTGCGGGGCACTTCTACGTTTCTCAATCCGACAAGGGCGGGCTGGTTTTCGGCGGTGATCTCGACGGCTATAACTCTTACGCGCAACGCGGCAACTTGCCGGTGGTTGAAGACGTTTGCGAGGGCGGCATGGCGATCATGCCCATGATCGGCCGCGCGCGCCTGCTGCGCATGTGGGGCGGCATCATGGACATGTCGATGGACGGCTCGCCCATCATCGACCGCACCCATATTGACGGGCTCTATTTCAATGGCGGCTGGTGTTATGGCGGCTTCAAGGCAACGCCCGCTTCGGGCTACGCCTTCGCGCATCTTCTGGCCCGCGACGCCCCGCATGAAACCGCCACAGCCTACCGTTTCAACCGGTTCGAAACAGGCCACATGATCGACGAAAAAGGGATGGGCAATCAGCCCAATTTGCACTGATGATTATTGACCATCCGCTTCTTGGCCCCCGCGACAGCGCCGAATTCATTTATATGGGCGACGCCGCTATGATCGACCGCCCAAACCCTGAAACCGCCAGCCCGCAGGACTGGCACGACTACGCCTACCTCCGCGACAACCCAGCTGGCAAGCATCGCGAGCTGTGGTTTCATGAAGGCGGCGACCGTTCCTGGCTTGTCGTCACGCGCAACACGCTGACCCATGAGATCAGCAAGGTCGAGATGGCCCGCGATGTGGCCCGCGCGCGAGGACGTTCAAAATGAGCCAGAGAAATCGTCTCGAAGGCGGTCAGATCGACCGCAACACATCGCTGAAATTCACCTTCGATGGCAAGGAGTATGAAGGCAATCAAGGCGACACGCTGGCCTCCGCACTTTTGGCAAACAATGTCCGCCTGATGGGCCGTTCGTTCAAATACCACCGCCCACGCGGCCCGTTAACCGCCGGGTCAGAAGAGCCCAATGCTTTGGTGGAGCTGCGCGGCGGCGCGCGCCAGGAACCCAACACGCGCGCCACAACCACAGAATTGTTCAACGGGCTCATGGCCAAATCCCAAAACCGTTGGCCTTCATTGGCTTTCGATGCCATGGCGATCAATGACCGGTTCTCGAACTTCCTGACAGCCGGATTTTATTACAAAACCTTCATGTGGCCCGCAGCCTTCTGGGAAAAAATCTACGAGCCCATTATTCGCAAGGCGGCAGGCCTCGGCTCGCTTTCCATGAAAGAAGACCCCGACGCCTATGACAAAGGCTTTCGGCATTGCGATCTTTTGATCATCGGCGCGGGGCCTGCAGGCCTGATGGCCGCCCTGACCGCAGGGCGCGCAGGCAAGGAAGTCATTCTGGCGGACGAGGATTTCCGCATGGGCGGTCGGCTGAACAGCGAAACGCTCTCCATCGACGATATGGCGGCTTCCGACTGGGCCGCGCAGGCTGTCGCCGAGCTGGCGACGCTGCGCACTGTCCGCCTCATGCCACGCACCACTGTCATCGGCGCGTTTGATCACGGCATTTACGGCGCGGTGGAGCGGGTCTCCGACCATCTGCACACGCCTGACGAGGGCAAACCCCGCCAGATCCTGTGGCGCATCTACGCCCCCAAGACCCTGCTTTGCGCAGGCGCTACCGAACGCCCCATCGCTTTTGAGAACAATGACCGCCCCGGCATTATGCTGGCCTCTGCGATCCGCAGTTACGCCAACCGCTGGGCCGCGACGCCCGCCAAGCGGATTGCGATTTTCACCAATAATGATGACGGGCACAAAACCGCCGCTGATTTGCAAGCAAAAGGGGTGGAGATTGCAGCGGTTGTCGACACGCGCGCGGACGCGCCACTCAATGACATGTACCAAGTGCTGCGCGGCGCACAGGTGACCGACACAAAAGGCCGCCTTGGCTTGACCTTTGCGGAGGTGAAACTTGCGGACGGCACGAGCCGCACGCTTGAATGCGGCGCGCTCGGCCTCTCCGGCGGTTGGAACCCGAATGTGCATCTGACCTGCCACCAACGCGGACGGCCCGAATGGAACGCGGGCCTTGCCGCGTTTGTGCCCGGCGGCACGCTGCCGCCCGGGATGTCCGTCGCCGGGGCCGCGAATGGAGACTTTTCCACCCACGGAGCGCTCACCTCCGGCGCGGTCGCCGCGAAAAAGGCGCTGGGCCTTAAAGGCAAAGCCGCCAAGACACCGCAAGCGGAAGATACGCCCGTCAGCCAAACCCCGTTCTGGTATGTCGAAGGCTGTTCCCGTGCGTGGCTCGACCAGCAAAATGATGTGACCGTCAAGGATGTGAAGCTCAGCCATCAGGAAGGCTTCCGCTCCGTCGAGCATCTGAAGCGCTACACAACGCTCGGCATGGCCACGGATCAGGGCAAGACCTCCAATATGGGCGGGCTCGCGATCATGGCGGAACTGGCGGGCAAAGCCATCCCGGAGGTCGGCACCACGATCTTCCGCCCGCCCTACACGCCCACCGCGATCGGCACGCTGGCCGGTCGCATGAAGGGCATGGAGTTCCACCCGACCCGGTTGACGCCTTCCCACTTCTGGGCGAAAGAACGCGGCGCTGTGTTTGTCGAGGTCGGCAACTGGCTCCGCGCGCAGTGGTTCCCGATTGAGGGCGAAACCCATTGGCGCGAAAGCGTGGACCGCGAGGTGCGCCAAACCCGTGCCTCCGTCGGCGTGTGCGACTGCACCACACTCGGCAAGATCGACGTGCAAGGCACAGATGCGGCCGCCTTCCTCAACAAGGTGTACTGCAACGGCTTCGCCAAACTGGCCGTGGGCAAAACGCGCTACGGGCTGATGCTGCGCGAAGACGGGATCGCCATGGATGACGGCACAGCGGGTCGTCTGGCCGAAGACCATTTCGTCGTCACGACAACCACGGCCAATGCGGCGAAAGTCTACCAGCACATGGAATTCGTGCGCCAATGCCTGTTCCCGGATATGGATGTTCAGCTGATCTCGACCACGGAAGCCTGGGCGCAATATGCTGTCGCCGGTCCAAATTCGCGCAAGCTTCTGCAAAAGATCGTCGATGCAGAATTCGACATTTCCAATGAGGGTTTCCCCTTCATGGCCTGCGCCAACATCACCGTCTGTGGTGGGTTGCGCGCGCGGCTCTTCCGCATCTCCTTCAGTGGTGAATTGGCGTTCGAGATCGCCGTCCCCGCCCGCTACGGCGACGCGTTGATGCGCAAGCTGATGGAGGAAGGCGAAGAGTTCGAGGTTACCCCCTACGGCACTGAAGCCCTCGGCGTTATGCGGATCGAGAAAGGCCATGCGGCAGGCAATGAGCTGAACGGGACGACAACCGCCAACAACCTCGGCATGGGGCGCATGGTCAGCAAGGCAAAGGACAGCATCGGTTCAAAACTGTCCGAGCGGCCCGGCCTGAATGAGGACGACGCGTTGAAACAGGTTGGTATCCGACCCGTGGATCCCTCAAAGAAGATTACCGCAGGCGGCCACTTGATGAACGCAAGCGGGCCGGTTAATGCCAAACACGACCAAGGCTACGTCACGTCTGCCGCCTTCTCCCCGACGCTAGACAGTATGATCGGGCTTGGTTTCCTGAAAAACGGAGGCGAGCGGCAGGGCGAAAAGATGCGGCTTGTCTCCCCTGTGACGGACCTAACGGTCGAGGTCGAAATCGTCTCCGCTCATTTCGTTGATCCAGAAGGGGAGCGCGTCCGTGCATAGCCTGACACCCATCACGAGCCTTGGCAGCACCGAACCGCGCGTCGACACTGTTGCGGACCTGACCCTATCCGAGAACCCGAACGTCGCCCTCGCTTCCGTCGCCGCGCGGCTGGGTCAGGAAGAGGAGTGCAGAAAACACCTCATTGCCTTGCTCGGCTCTGTACCGGGGCCCGGGCAAGTGCAACTTCACAACCCGGCGTCAGGTTTCTGGATGGGGCCGGACAACTGGATGGTCGAGGCTCCAATCGAAACGCATGAGGACCTCGCGGCACAGCTCAAATTGCAGTTTGGCGACACCGCATCCATCACTGAGCAAACCGATGCCTGGGCCTGTTTCGACTTGCGCGGTGACGGGATCGAAGCGGTCCTTGAGCTCTTGTGCAACATCAATATCCGGGCAATGAAAATGGGGGATGCGCAACGCACATCCATTCATCATCTGGGCTGCTTTGTGACACGACGCGATCCTGCAGACGGATTGCGAGTAATGGGACCGCGTGCTTCAGCCGGATCCTTGCATCATGCGATCCTGACTGCGATGCAGGCCGCCCTTTGACGAATAAAGCTTCAGATTGACGGCAAAGGTGTGTTGCCTTCAACGCGAAACGCATTCATCCGGTCGCGATCTTCTTGGGGCGTGACCCCAAACGCTTTTCGGTAATGCGCGACAAGGGGCGTTGACGTCATATAGCCTACCGCACTTGCGATTTGCCCAACACTGTCCTTGGAGTAAAGAACCAACTGCCGAGCGGCGGCCATGCGGATGGAACGGTAATAATGGGAAGGGCTTTGCCCGGTCGCTTTCTTGAAGGCCCGCTCGATCTGGCGCGGTGTGACGCCCAACTGATCGGCTACATCACCGATGGAAATCGGATCATCCATGCGGCCGACAAACAAATCGACTGCGCGGGCAACTAGCGTTGGCAAGGCCGGATCAGGTGTCGTTTTCATCGGAACGCGTTGCCGGATGCCTTCCCCGCGCATCGTTGGATGCTGAAACCAACAGGCCACTTCATGTGCGATCCCCGCATCAAGCCGCTCCTCGATCAGGCGCAGTGCAAGATCAAACGCAGCCGCTGCACCTGATGCGGTGTATCTGCGACGATCCATAACGATCACATCATCTGTTGCCAGGATCGTCGGAAATTCCGACTTGAACGCCGCTTCATAGCACCAATGAACGGAACATCGGTGCCCTTCCATAACTCCTGCTTTAACCAGTGGGAAAACCCCGCCGCTGATCCCACCGAGGATCACACCGGCCCGGTCGAACCGGCGCAACGCAGCATTTGATCTGCTGGGATTTGAAAACTGCCCTTGCGGCCCACTCAGCAAGATCAAGATCTCTGACATGACCATGTCCTGCAAGGCAGCATCCGGCTCGAACACCACCCGCGCGCTTGACGTTACTGCAGCGCCGGTTTCTGACATCAATTGCCAATCAAAGGTCCGCGTTCCCGCAATCTCATTTGCGGCGCGTAATGGTTCGATCATCGAGGTCAGACAGGCCATCGGAAACCCCGGAAAGATCAAGAAACTGATATTGGTGAGATCACTTGACGGCACTTTCTTCCAACCTCCAGACTTCATCCCAACAACAAGAATTGAAGCCTAACACAATCATTACCATGCGAGACCTGCGACTCTTTTTTTAACTGATGGGAAATTTATTTTCCTAGTGGTTGTTGGGTTTGAGATTTGGTGTTAGCGTTTGAGTCGGAGTTCTGATCAGGTTGAGGGGCGTGGAGATGTGCGGGATTGTTGGGCTTTTTCTGAAGG